>NZ_CP151968.1:731666-1463333 GCF_038593155.1 Ureibacillus sp. FSL K6-8385 | reverse complement strand
AAACCTTTGCCGCTGAAGTTTGCGTTCCGTCCCATATATTCTCCCGGTGTTTCAGCCGCCAGGTGAAGTGTCGTCACCATGTCCGCCATGGCATATTTTTGTCCGCCCAATTGCGGAATCCAGAAACTTGTAATCGGGCCAAACGAATAAAGTTTGAACTCGATTGGACGATCGGTTGGAATATACAGGTAGTTCACCGTTTCGATATCCTGTTCAGGGTAGCTGAAATGCCATTTCCAGTTGGAGGATGAAGCGTAAATCACCAATGGTTCCTGATCTTCATATCCTTCCGGTGTCGACTCGACAATATAGTTGCTTTTCACTGTGATAAAGGAAAGGATGGCGACAATAATAATTGGAACTCCGATAAGAATTCCCTCTAAAATCGGATTTCCCTCAATATGAGGGGGTTCATAATCGTCAGGCAGTCTGGATGCACGATATTTGACAAGCATGTATACAAGTAAAACCATCACGACAATGACAATAAACGCCATAATACCAATGGAGATCATAATATCGCTTGCTTGCCGTTCCGCTTGTGGCCCTTTTGGATCCAACACTAATAAAGGTTCACAACCGCTAAGGAAGACGACAAGCATGGAAAGTAACAACAGTAGTGTTCCTTTGAGTTTCATGGGAGTGCTCCTTTCGATGGTCAAAAAGAAAAACCCTTTTCGACGTCCTAAAATATGTTTGACTCAATAATATATCAAAATAAAAAAATAAAAAGCGTTTACACTATGCAAATAGTAATAATTCATAAAATGGACAATAATTGTTTCATAATTTGTCGATAAATCTCCATACATCAACCAATAAACCCATCCATGCATGTGATTGACATAAAATTTGGAATATATTATTTAAAAATAATTTTATCACGAGCGATGTCCAGGGATGGAAGCGAAAATGGGGCCGCCATTTGCATCAAGTGACTTCATATTGTACATGCCCATCAAAATTTCTATATAATAAAGAATGGAATTCTATATTGAAAGAGAAGATGAAATCGATGAGTCATTTGATAGTTTCGAATTTGACGAAAACAGTAGGGGATAAAACGTTATTTAAAAATGTGGAATTTACGATTTACGAAGGGGAACGGGCCGGATTGATCGGCATCAACGGAACCGGAAAATCGACGCTGCTTTCCATTTTGGCCGGGGAGCAGGAGGCCGATTCCATCGAAATGGATCATCCGAACAAATACCATATTGCCTATTTGCCGCAAAAACCGGTTTTTGATGAAGACGTTACGGTGCTGGAGGCGGTCTTTTCCGGAAACTCGCCGATTTTAAAGTTGAACCGGGAGTATGAGGAGACGGTCAAAGCATTGAGCCTCGATCCCGAATCGGAAGCGTTGCAGAACAAATTGTTCCAGCTCCAGCAGCATATGGACGCGGAAAAGGCATGGGACGTCAATGCCCTCGCCAAACAGGCGTTGACAAAGCTCGGCATCACTCAATTTGACGAACGCATTTCCAATTTATCCGGCGGCCAGCAAAAACGGGTCGCTTTGGCAAAGGTGCTGATCGAACCGGCGGACCTTTGTTTGCTGGACGAGCCGACCAACCATCTCGATGCGGAAGCGACGGAATGGCTGCAGGAGGCGATTCTCCGTTTGAAAGGGGCGGTGCTCTTTATTACCCATGACCGCTACTTCCTGGATGCCGTCGCGACACACATTTATGAACTCGCGGATCAGACCCTTTACCGACATAACGGAAACTATTCGGATTTTCTGGAAGCCCGGGCGATAAGGGAAGAAAACAAGCAGGCCACACAGGAGAAGCTGCGCAACCGCTACCGCAATGAATTGAAATGGATCCGCCGCGGCGCGAAGGCCAGAACGACGAAACAAAAAGCAAGAATCCAGCGCTTTGAAGAATTGGAAAAGAAACTCGAACAATATAGCGAAGATGATAAGCTTGAACTGGCGCCTTTATCCACAACCCGCCTGGGGAAAAAGGTGCTCGAAGGCGTCCATCTCTCAAAATCTTTCGGGGACCGCACGATATTGAAAGATTTTAATTTCCTCATCCAGCAGGGCGACCGCATCGGCATCGTCGGAGCGAACGGCTATGGAAAATCGACGCTGCTGAAAATATTGGCCGGGGAACTAAAGCCGGATGAGGGGGAAGTCATCACCGGGCCGACCGTCAAAATCGCCCATTTCCATCAAATCCTGCCGGAAATGAATGAAAACCAGCGGATGATCGAGTATGTCCGCGAAGCGTCCAACGAAATCACCGATACGGAAGGCTTCCGTTATTCCGCTTCCCAGATGCTGGAACGGTTTTTGTTTCCGCTCCACACCCATGGAACGCCGATCGGGAAATTATCCGGTGGCGAGCGGAAACGGCTTCATTTGTTGAAGCTTTTGATGGAACAGCCGAACGTTTTGCTGTTGGACGAGCCGACCAACGATCTGGATATTGAAACCCTTGGCGTGTTGGAAGACTTTATCGAACATTTTCCCGGCGTGGTCATCGCCATTTCCCACGACCGCTTCTTCCTGGACCGGATTGCGAAAAAGTTGTGGATTTTGGACGGAAAAGGGAATGTAGAGGTAAGTTATGATTTGTACACGGAATATTTGATGAAAAAGGCCGAAGCGGAAAAAAACGGGGAAAAAGAGGAAAAACAGGTCAAACCGAAGAAGGAAAAGCCGAAAAGCGAAAAGAAAAAATTGACGTACAAAGAACAGAAAGAATGGGAAACGATTGAGGGCATGATTGCGCAAGTGGAGCAGGAAATAATGGAAATCGAAGAACGGATGGCAAGTTGCGGTTCGGACTACGTGAAACTTCAGGAATATGCGGACAAATTGAACGAACTCAACGCGGAATATGAGCGGCTGATTGAACAGTGGTCATACTTGAACGATATCGTCAACGAAGGTAAATAGACAAAGTTTGGTGAAAAAGGAAAACGGAGGGAAAACATTGAAAATCGTAACAATCGAACCGACACCCAGCCCCAACACGATGAAAGTGGTGGTGGATGAAGAACTGCCTTTTGGCAAAAGCTTTAATTTTACAAAAGAAAATGTGCAGGAGGCTCCGGAAGAAATCCGCCAGATTTTGCGGATTGAAGGGGTCAAAGGCGTTTACCGCGTGGCGGACTTTTTGGCGGTGGAACGGAATCCGAAATACCAATGGGAATCCATTTTATCCCAGGTCCGCAATGCCCTTGGCGAAGAGGCGGAGAACGTGGAACAGGACCGGCAGACGCCGGACCATTACGGAGAAGTCTTTGTCCATGTGCAAATGTACAGGGGATTGCCATTGCAAATCAAAGTGTTCGATGCTTCCGGCGAACATCGGATTTCCACCGGGGAGCGCTTCATCAGGGCGTTTCAACAAATCAAAATCGACAAATCCGACGAAAACTATATTATGGAACGCAAATGGGCGGATTTCGGCGTGCGCTACGGCGACAAGGAAGAAATCGCCGAAAACGTCCTGAAGGAAATCGAAGCGACGTATCCCGAGGAGCGGGTTGCGAGGATAGTGGAAGCGGCCAACGCGAAAAAACCGGAAACGGTAAAACGAAGAAAAATCACGGTGGAAGAATTTGACGTGGACGATTGGAAAGAGCGCTTCCAGATGCTGTCCCAGATTCCGGATCCGGATTTGGAGGATTTGCCGCTTCTTGAAAAAGCGCTGGAAGATGAGCAAATGTCCATTCGGAGACTGGCGACGGTCTATTTGGGCATGATTGAAGATCGGGCGGTGGTGCCGCTATTGATCCGCGCGCTGAATGACAAAAGCCCGGCCGTCCGCCGCACAGCGGGGGACTGCATGAGCGACCTCGGGTTTGTGGAGTTTGAACCGGCGATGATGGAAGCGTTGAAGGACAAAAATAAACTTGTCCGTTGGCGCGCCGCGATGTTTTTGTACGAATCCGGAACGGAACGCGCCCTCCCCGCGCTTCGGGAAGCGGAAAACGATCCGGAATTTGAAGTGAGACTCCAGGTGAAAATGGCCATCGCCCGCATCGAACAGGGCGAAGAAGCAAAAGGCTCCGTCTGGAAGCAGATGATGGAGAGAAATAAGTAATGAAATAGGCTGATTGGAAAACAACTTTCCAATCAGCTTTTTTAATGGGTATTGGTATAAAAAACCGGTATTGAAACATGGACAAGTTTTGTGATTAAGAAAATGAGACAATGTGGAATAAATTGATAAAGGAGGTTTTTATTATTTTTTATGGATTTTTTGGGAAATTTGGGATTTTGGATTGAAATAAAGATTAGGGCATGTGGCCAATAGGGATGTCGCATGTCTTTTTATTTGTGCCTGTGTTGTTGTAAGATCACAAAAAAAGATAGCGGGAATGAAGGATTCCCACTACATGAATGGTAATGATTCAATTGAATTATTGGAAAGGAAGGTTTATGGCGGAATTTCCAAAGCGGACAATCAGTGGATCGATTGCCGCTTTGGAATATGTATCCCTTGATTGGCGGATGATGTTTTGATTATGGTGGAATGCGTATTTTGAAAATTGGCGAATTTTTATCATGTTTGCGGATTTCCTGCCAGACTTGGCAGAATTTTTTTAAAATTGATTATGACTAAATTGTACTAATATTTTGTTCAAAATGCAAGATGCTTCTAATGTTGGGGATTATGAAGTGATGATCGGAGAGGAGTGGCGTAATCGGCTAATTGGAGGAAAAGTAGGCTAACGGGAAATTGTTTTTTTGTTGGCAAGGATCGCCAAAATCGGGGAGATAATCGCCGAAGTAGAAAGGATAAATCGCCAATCTTCCAAAAATAATCGCCAAAAGGGGAAAAATGCACTTTGCATGGAAAGGAAAAAATCCTTTATTTCCCACATCCCCGAAAAAAAAACGCGACGATTCCCCGCCCAAAGGGAATCTTCGCTCCATCCAAATGCCATTTAAAATCCAGTCACGAAGCAAAAAGCTTCTCTTACTGCGCCAGCTTCTCCTTCTTCCTCACCCGCGCATACCGTTTCGGCTTCAAGACCGTATAGAAAATGCCGCCAAACACCATCATAATCCCGACAGTCTGCAACAAGTCCGGTCTGAATCCAAGCAGCACCGTATCCAACAAAATGGCCACCACCGGATCGACGAACGTCAAGACGGACACAAGGATCGTCGGCAATTTGCGGATGCTGTCAAAAAATAAATAATACACAAATCCCGTATGGATAATGCCCGTTCCCAAAATAAAGAAAATATTCTTGGCAGACAAACCGTGGAACACCGAAAAATCGCACATCGGCCATAGCATCACGATGCCTACGATCGTCTGCAAAAATGTCGTGGCGTAAGGCGACAAGCCTTTCAATGTTTTGCTCAGTAACATCGTCATCGCATAACAGAGTGCCGATAAAACCGCCCAGACAAATCCGGAATTCATAAACGCTTCGACGGAATTTAAATGCTCCACTCCGATAATAAAAAGGGAGCCGACAAAACATACGAGGATGGCCGCAATATTTCCGGCCGTGATGCGTTCTTTCAAAAAAAGAACCCCTAAAATCAGCACGAAAATCGGCGCCATATTATAAATGGAGATTGCGACCGAAATGGACATTTCTTCAAATGCCTTAAACAAAAACACCCAGTTCAGCACGAGAAAAATCCCGCAAAGCAAAGTCCGGATGACTTCTTTCCGATTCCAGACTTCGTTCTTATGTCCACCCGTCGCAAACCACAGGCCTCCCAAAAACAAGGTGGCGCAAATGCAACGGACAAACACGAGCTCGATTGCGGGAATCCCCGCATTTTTCGTAAATAAACCGATGGAGCCGAAAATGGCCATGCTCGCGGCCAGTTTGATGATCGCTGATAAATTCACTGGACTTCCCCTCGAAACTGTCAGAATTATTGAGAAAAATCGGAAATAAAACAATATAAAATCTATTAAATAACATTTATGATAATTTCGCAATACTATTATAAATTACTATTGAGAAACGGAGCCTATTTGATATCTTTCTGTGATAGAATGTTGTAGTATGTAATTGATAGCATGTTATTAACATTTTCGATGATGAAAACGGTTACTTTTAGCGTTTAACGAAGAAAAGGAGATAGTTTCTGATGAATAAGAATATCCGCATCGAAAAAGATTTTTTGGGAGAAAAGGAGATTCCGGCAGAGGCATATTATGGGGTGCAAACGGCCCGTGCGACTGAAAACTTCCCGATTACGGGTTACCGCATCCATCCGGAATTGATCAAAGCTCTTGGCATTGTGAAAAAAGCAGCCGCGTTGGCCAATATGGAAGTCGGCTTATTGGATAAAGAAATTGGGCAATACATCGTCAAAGCCGCAGAAGAAGTGATCGAAGGCAAATGGAATGACCAATTTGTGGTGGATCCTATCCAGGGCGGGGCAGGAACTTCCATCAATATGAACGCGAATGAAGTGATTGCCAATCGCGCATTGGAATTGATGGGAGAAGAAAAAGGAAATTACTCCGTCATCAGTCCAAATTCGCACGTCAATATGTCCCAATCCACAAACGATGCGTTTCCGACTGCCACTCGCATCGCCGTGTTG
This sequence comes from Ureibacillus sp. FSL K6-8385, assembly GCF_038593155.1. Classification (GTDB taxonomy): domain Bacteria; phylum Bacillota; class Bacilli; order Bacillales_A; family Planococcaceae; genus Ureibacillus; species Ureibacillus terrenus. The sequence goes on along the minus strand of NZ_CP151968.1, from coordinate 1,456,786 downwards.
AGTTTATTGGATCAGTTGATCGAAACAACAACAACTATGCAGCAGGCATTTTTGAAAAAGGCAGATGAATTCGCCGGCGTCATCAAAATGGGCAGAACCCACTTGCAGGATGCGGTGCCGATTCTGCTCGGACAAGAATTCGAGGCATATGCCAATGTGATTGCCCGCGACATTGAACGGATTTCCAATACGAAAAAACATTTATATGACATCAATATGGGAGCAACAGCGGTCGGCACGGGATTAAATGCCGATCCGAAATACATTGAAATCGTCACAAAACATTTAGTGGAATTGAGCGGCCATCCATTGAGAACGGCCAAACATTTGGTGGATGCGACGCAAAACACGGACTGTTATACTGAAGTTTCTTCGGCATTGAAGGTCTGCATGCTCAACATGTCCAAAATCGCCAACGACTTGCGCCTGATGGCATCCGGACCGCGCGCGGGACTTGCGGAAATCGTCCTTCCTGCCCGCCAGCCAGGTTCTTCCATCATGCCGGGCAAAGTGAATCCGGTCATGCCGGAAGTGGTGAACCAGGTGGCATTCCAGGTGTTCGGCAATGACGTGACGATTTCATCTGCGTCCGAAGCGGGCCAATTCGAATTGAACGTGATGGAACCGGTTCTATTCTTTAATTTGATTCAATCCATTTCCATCATGAACAATGTCTTCAAAGCCTTTACGGAATATTGCTTAAAAGGCATCCAGGCGAATGAAAAACGCATGAAGGAATACGTGGAAAAAAGCATTGGCATCATCACGGCCATCAACCCGCACGTCGGCTACGAAACGGCGGCCAAATTGGCGCGCGAAGCCTATCTCACAGGAGAATCCATCCGCGACCTCTGCATCAAATATGGCGTATTAACGGAAGAGCAATTAAATGAAATTTTAAATCCGTATGAAATGACGCATCCGGGCATTGCCGGGAAGCATTGATGGGTTTATAAGGAAAAGGAAGTTTAAATCGGAAAAGGGCACGAACTGATCGAGTTCCCGCCTACAATTTTCAAGGACATCACCAAATTCATTAAATGGGAAAAGGGCACGAGTTGATCGTGCCCTTTGTTTTTTTTGACGAAGGTTTTGGTGCCGGGGATGCTATCTGAATAAGAAAAAATTTGGATGACCAGATTGGGGTTCTAAGTGCCCGAGTAAAGGCTTTATCTGCCCAAGTTGAGGCTTTAAGTGCCCAAGGAGGATCTTTGTCTGCCCAAGTTGGAGCTTCAAGTGCCCAAGTAGAGGTTTTATCTGCCCAAGTTAGGAATTTAAGTGCCCGAATTGAAGCCTCATATACCCGAGCGGATTATCTAAGCGCCCAAGTAGAATCATTAAATGCCCAAGCTAAGGATATAAGTGCCCAAGTAGAGGTTTTATCTGCCCAAGTTAGGAATTTAAGTGCCCGAGTTGAAGCCTCATATGCCGAGCGGATTATCTAAGCGTCCAAGCAAGGACTCTAACTGCCCAAGGAGGATCATTAAATGCCCAAGATGAAGACTCATCTGCCCAAACCGAGGTTTCAAGCGCCCAAGTAGGAACACTATCTGCCCAAGTTGAGGCTCCGAGTGCCCAAGAAAGCTCTTTATTTGCCCAAGTCGAATCCTTATTCGCCCAAGTTGTATTCAAGCTGCATTCTTGTCTTTCCAAATTGCGGTTCATCCATATGCCCAAGCAGGAACTTTGCCCAGGTCAGACTATTATCTCCTCAATCCGATTCCATATCTCTCAAGCCAAATGAAAAAAGAGCGAATCCTCAACCGATCCGCTCTTTTTTCAAATCCTTAAAGGAAGTCCCCAAAGTTATAATATCCTAAGGAGGTCCCAAAATCTATTGTTTTTTCCTGAAAAGACGATTCAACCCAATCGCTTCCAAAATGGTAATCCGGATCACGATCTCCCTGCCCCGACATGAATCCTACGGAGCGGCGACTTCATTTTTCCTTGCGACTTCCTGCAAGAAGGAATCACGCTGTTCGGATGTCTGCTGTTCCCCATCAAGCAGCATGGCCCCCACCTTATAGCCGCTCAAATCCTTTTCCACAATGAATTGCAAATTGACCTTCGCCTTTTCTTGTCCATTCACCGGACAGGCTCCCTTGAACTCCACCACATGCTGGCGGTTGTTCGTTTTGAAAAAGATCCATTCCTCGTCTTTGCAATAGCCGTTTAACGCCTTCTCCAAATTCACGGATGAACCTTCCAAAGACGCTGCCTGAATATACGCTATATATTCATCGCCGTCGCTTGGGCGGTACATATACCAAAAGATTAAAAGAATGGACAAGGGAATAATCCATAAAACCGTTCTGTATGATATGTTCTGCATAAAACTCCCACCCCACTTTGCAAAAATATTATATCAATATTAGAACGGAATTTCTATAAAAATATTAAAAAATTCTCTATAAAACACAAAATATCTCGAAAAGTCATCAAAACAAAACGGTTCCGCCATCCATTTAATAGAAAAAACATTATAATAAACAATATAAAACTGCTTGAAACCGGGTGATCCAAAACATGAAACTCATCTTAACCGAAAAGCCGTCCGTGGCGAAAAACATTGCCGACGCCCTGCACATCAAAACGAAAAAAGAAGGGTATTTCGAAGGGAACGGATATATAATTACGTGGGCATATGGACACCTTTTTGAACTTTACGATGCAAAAGATTACGACCCGAAAATGAAGACGTGGAGAATGGAGTATTTTCCGTTCATCCCTTCAAACTTCCAATACAAAATCAAAACGGATCCCAAAAACAGCGCCAAAAAGCAGCTGCAAATCATCAAGAATCTCATGAACCGCCCGGATGTGGAAATGATCATTTCCGCCTGCGATTACGACCGGGAAGGGCAGCTGATCGGCGATACGATCATTTATCGGATGAATCCGAACAAGCCGGTATACTGCATGCTGCAAAATGAATGGACGCAGGAAGAAGTATTGAAAGGCCTCCAAAACATGATTCCAAACACCGACATGAGGCCGCTTTTGGATGCAGGGATTTGCCGGCAATGGGCGGATTGGGTCATCGGCATCAATTTGACGTCCGTCGCCACGCTGAAATACCAGAAAGGCTCCGGCAGCCCCTTGAACATCGGAAGGGTTCTGCTGCCGACGTTAAAAATCATCTACGACCGGGACAAGGAGATTGAACAATTCGTTCCGGAAGACTACTACAAACTGGAAGCCATTTTCCAAACGAAAGATGGAGAGACTTACAAAGGCACCTACCAGGAAAACGGGGAGGACAAGTTTAAAACAAAGGCGCAATTGGAAAGCATCCGACAAGCATTAACGGGACGGCCTGCCCGCGTGATCGAGAAAAAGGTCGAACGGAAGAAAGAATATCCCCCATATTTGTTCAACCTGACGAACCTTCAGGGATACATTACGGGGAAATACAAGGGCTGGACGTCCGACAAAGTGTTGAAGGTGGCCCAATCCCTTTACGAAAAGAAATACATCACCTATCCCCGCACGGCCAGCGTCGTGCTGGAAGAAAGTCTGGCGGAAAAAGCGAAAAGGGTGCTTGAAATCCTCAAAAAAGGGCTGCCTTACGAAAATGAAATCGTCTTTTCCAAGAAGAAGCGCGTCTTTGACAACTCGAAAGTGGAAAGCCACAGCGCCATCATTCCGACTTATGTCAAACCGGCGTCTTTGACGAAAGATGAAGCCATCGTCTATGAAGCGATCAAAAACCGTTTCATCATGCAGTTTATGCCGCTTGCGGAACACGAAGAAACAAAAATTGCGACGAAAGTGGAACATGATGAGATTGCTGGAATATTTATATCAAGGGGCAGGGTGCAACTCGTGGAAGGATGGCGGAAGGTCGAAAACATCGCAACAAAGGATGCGATTCTTCCCCATGTGGAACTCCATGGCCAGGTGGCCGTCGCCGGCGCCGAGCTCACTTCCCATACAACCAAGCCGCCGAAGCACCATACGGAGAAAACGTTGCTGAAGGTGATGGAAACGTGCGGAAAGGGGAAGGGGCAGGATGAAGACAGCGACGAAATCATGGCCGGCATCCTGAGCGGCTTCAGCATCGGAACGCCGGCAACAAGGGCGGAAACAATCAAAAAATTGAAAACGGCGGGCTATATCACATCGAAAAATAAATATTTGATCTGTACAGAACTTGGAAGAAGATTGGTGGAAACCTTCCCGGTGAAAGAGCTGTTCGATTTGGACTTTACCGGCCGGCTGGAAAAAACCCTCGCCGATATCGAAAAACAAAAATTCAGACGGGATCAATTTCTGCAGTTCATTTTTGAATTCACGAAAAAAGCGGTACATACCATTCAACAAGAAAAAGACATCATTTTAAATGAAGCGCAAAAGAAATCCCATGAACCATTGGGAAAATGCCCGCTCTGCGGCCATGACGTCATTGAAGGGCAGAGAGGCTTCGGCTGCAGCAACTGGAAGAACGGATGCAAATTCGTCATTTGGAAAAACGATAAATTCCTCGCCGCCATGAAAAAGAAACCGACGAAAACGATGGTGAAGAAGCTGCTCAAAGATGGCAAAGTGCTTGTCAAAGGCCTGACAAGCAAGAAAGGGAACAAGTTTGACGCCCTATTGCGCTACGAAAAACAGCCGGACGGGGACTATTTCAGCTGGAAGATGGAATTTCCGGATGAAATAAAGCAAAAATAAGGGGATTCCTCCATTTTAACCTTCCAATTCAAAGAGTGTGGAATATGATAAAAGGAGGGGAATGGCTAGCGGCTAATCCATTACTTTTTTGGATTAAATTTATAAAATTTTTCCATCAAAAATCTGTCCAGATATTTGCGATTTTATCTAGAAAAATCAAGAAAATATTATATAATAAAACTAACAATTTTAAATGGAATGAATCAGGGTAGGCATAAGGATTCATAGCAAAATCGTGTACATCTATTTTTCGATAGGTGTGCACGGTTTTCTTTTAAAAATAATGGGCAATGATAAAGCGTTCTACCGAACCGCCTACATATACTAGTTTTTAGGATAGCAACGAATAAAATTTTTCAAATATTTTCATCTTTTTGGTTAAAGGCTCTTGACGTTTTTCTATAAAATTTGTACACTGAGAAAAGTCAAATGTTCTTTTGGAAAATACAATCTTGGAAAGTAAGGATTTGATGATATTATGATCGTATGTAAATTTGGTGGAACTTCAGTTGCGAGTGCAGGTCAAATTCAAAAAGTGGCCAATATTGTGAAAGAGAATCCCAAAAGAAAAATTGTGGTGGTTTCTGCTCCAGGCAAACGCTTCAGCGATGATATCAAAGTGACTGATTTATTGATCGATTTGGCGGAAACGGCACTTCAAAACGGTGCTGTGGAAGAGAAACTGCAAAATGTGGTGAACCGCTATAAAGACATCGCCGAAGGGCTTGGATTGGACAGAAAAATCGTGGAAGTCATCGAAAACGACTTGCGCGAACGCCTTGCCCTAAAAGCGGAAAAAGAATTATTCATGGATACATTAAAAGCAAGCGGTGAAGACAATAACGCCAAATTGGTGGCGGAATATTTCAATTCCATTGGGCTAAAAGCGAAATATGTCAGCCCGAAAGAAGGATTGGTGGTAAACGATCCGCCGGAAAGAACGTTTGCGTTGCCTGAAACTTACGAAAACTTGAAAGACCTTGGAAAAGGCGAAGAGATCGTCGTATTCCCGGGATTCTTCGGTTATACAAGATCAGGCCGATTGCGCACATTCGACCGCGGCGGCTCCGACATTACGGGATCCATCCTGGCAGCGGCCGTCAAAGCGGAATTATATGAAAACTTTACAGATGTGGATTGCGTCTTCTCTGCCAATCCGAAAGTGGTAAACGACCCGATCGGCATTGAAGAAATTACGTACCGTGAAATGCGGGAACTTTCTTATGCGGGGTTCTCCGTATTCCACGATGAAGCGTTAATCCCGGTATTTAAATTGGGCATCCCGGTGAACATCAAAAATACAAACAATCCATCGGCGCCGGGCACCCGCATCGTGCCGACGCGCAAACCGAACGGGCGGCCGGTCATCGGCATCGCGGCGGATCACGGATTCTCCACTTTATATGTATCCAAATACTTGATGAACCGCGAAATCGGTTTTGGCAGAAAACTGTTGCAAATCATCGAGGAAGAAAACATTTCCTATGAACATACACCATCCGGAGTGGATGATATTTCCGTCATCATCCGTTCCAACCAATTGACGCCTGAAAAAGAAGAACGCATTGTCAAACGCGTCAAAGAAGAACTTCATGCAGATGATGTGTATTTCCGCCACGGCTTCTCCATGATTGTCATTGTAGGAGAAGGCATGCGAAGAAACAAAGGATTGGCGGCACGGGCCGCTTCAGCCATTTCCCGGACCGGGGCGAACATCGAAATGATCAACCAAGGTTCTTCCGAAGTGAGCCTTGTATTCGGCGTCCTACAAGAATATGAAGAACAGTGCTTGCGCGCATTATATGAAGAATTTTTTACTCCCGTGACAATTTAATGGGGAGAATGGAATAATGAAAAGAACGGACAGGGAAAGCGGGAAGTTTTCCCGTCCGTTTTTTGTTTTTTGCGCGGGGATTTTCCAGCAGGGAGATTTTGGGGTTTCGGGAGGATGGAATCCGCCAAGGTTGTGGGGCAGCGGCTTTCGGGGAAATCCGCCAAAATACAGATAAAATCCGCCAAACGAAAAACTTATGGGCGAAAAGTGCACCGCAAGAATAACCGTTTCCCGGTGTTCTTTCAATCAAACATATGGTAGAATAATTCTATGTGAATAATACACACAAAAAAACGTTGCCGGCAAAGCAACGTTTTTTTATGAGGAAAAGGTGAAACAGATGAAAGTTGCATTTGTATTGACTGCCACAGGACAAGAACTGTTGCAGATGGTGTCCCACGATGTGGCCGGGCTTCTTGCGGCGGTGAAGGGCGAATATGTCACTTTTCCCTTCGGCACTTATAAATACGATTTCCATACCCTTGATTTCTATTTGGAAAATAATGAATACCATCAAGAATTGGTCATTTACTTAAAAGAAGAAGAGTCTTCCAAGGAATCGGTGGAAACGTTCTTTATTGATGCGGAGTAAAAAGTGGCGAGGCCGGGCAGTAACCATCGTATATTTTATACTGAAATAGCATATTTATGGATTTAATCCAGTGCTGACGGCCACGTTCCTTGATATTTCCTCAGTTTGTCATGATTCATGAGCGATTTCTCATTTTTGCGTTCTTTAAAGGAACGCAATTTGTTTTTTCGAAAAATGATGATGCAGGATTGCCTTGTAAATGAGGTGTTACCGTTGATGAATGCCATTGGTGGAATCGGGATTTTTCTATTGGGCATGTCGCTGTTGACAAACGGCTTGAAAGAGATTGCGGGCGAAACGTTAAAAAAATGGATGAACACGTTTACAAAAGGAACGCTCACGTCTTTGCTGACGGGCTTTTTGATGACCGTGCTTGTCCAGTCATCCACCGCGACGACCATCTTGACGGTCGGATTCGTGAGCGCCGGACTGATCTCCTTTGTCCAGTCCATCGGGATTATTATCGGCGCCAATATTGGCAGCACGAGTACCGGCTGGCTCATTTCCCTCCTTGGATTTAAAATCAGCTTACAGGCGATGTCCTTGCCCGTGATTGCCCTTGGGGTACTGATCCAATATATGGCTCCGAGCGACATCAAAAAATACGGCGGCGTATTCACCGGCTTCGGCCTGTTATTTTTGGGCATCGGATTCTTGCAAAAAGGAATGGAAAATGCCCAGGACTGGATCCGTTTCGAATCCTTTGATACGGACTCGGTCTGGTCCATCTTTTTGCTCATCGGCATCGGAATCGTGATGACGATCATCATGCAGGCATCGAGCGCGGCAATGGCCGCGACGCTCACCGCACTATTTGCCGGAGCGATCGACTTTGGGCAGGCGGTCTTTCTTGTCATCGGACAAAACATCGGAACGACGGCCACGGCAATTGTCGCATCGATCGGATCTTCCGTTGCGGCGAAGCGCACGGCGGCCACCCATCTGTTGTTTAATGTGGCAACCGCCGTCATCGTGACGATTTTGATTCCATTCATTTTGCGATTCGTCGAGTTTGCAACGAAAGCGATGACGGGAAGCTTTGATGAAACGGTGGGGCTTGCGTTGTTCCATACATTGTTCAGTGTGCTGGGCGCCATACTGTTCGTTCCTTTCACCAAACAGTTTTCCAGGCTGCTGACGAAACTGTTGCCGGAAAAGGCCAATGCATTGACGCGGAACCTTGACGAACAATTGGTGTCGGTTCCTTCCGCGGCGCTTGAGGTCGCTTATCAGACGCTGCTCCAAATGATGAAGCGGCTGACGGATGCGATGCTGGAATTGATTGAAGCGAAAAAAGCAACGGGCAGCTTCGAGAAAAAGGTGAGGGAAGTCGAGGAAGCGATTGTGCATATCCGCAAATTCCTGAACGAGGTGCAGTCGGATTCGTCGAAGCTCCGCAATCAACATGTGGCCATCATCCACGTGCTGGACCATATCACGCGGCTCGTCCGGGTATTGAGGGAACAGCAAAACGTGGAAGGCGTCTTTCATCAGGAAAAATTGATGAAACGTTGGCACAAAACGCTGGAGCAAATCAGGGAGAGCTTTGACAGCGAGGAAAAACTGCTGGCCATGGAGCAGGTGCTGGAGAAAACGGCCTACAAGGTGGCGGAGGAAAGGCGCACCCGCAGAAGAAAATATTACGAACGCACGGCGGTCAGGGAAACGGAACTCGAAGTCGCCATGTCGAAAGTGCAGGCGCTACTTTGGATCGATCGCCTCGTCTACCACTACTGGCGCGCCTTTGCCAGACTCGTGCAATTCAAGAAGGGAGAGGAAGCGGAGGAATCGACGAGCTTCCAGGAACGGGAAGTATTATAAGTGCGTGTGTTGTAAAAGGGGCTTTGCGGGAAGCCCCTTTTTTCTATTGAAAAACCGTTTTCAGCTCCAAGTGAAACTCCGGAAAAACGAAGGAAGTCAGCGTATCTTCCTTTCCAAAGACGGCGCGGTTGACGTAATGATGGTCCACCAGCCCGTACACTTCAATTGTTTCATGGATACTGTCGACAATCCAATATTCTTTCACCCCATGTTTTTCATACAATTTATATTTTTGATTACGATCTTTTAACGCAGTGGCAGGGGACAACACTTCTACAATTAAACGGGGCGCGCCTTTTCCTCCTTTTGAATCTAATTGCTCCGGATTGCAAATCACAGATAAATCCGGCTGAACAACCGTATCCGGGTTATCATAATCATCCGATTCGCTTAACCGGATATCAAAAGGTGCGGCAAACACCCTGCATTCCCCTTTTCCAAAATAGGAACGGAGCGAAAAAAGAAGTTCCGTTACAATGGCTTGATGTTTAGTGCTTGGTGCCGGAGACATATCGTAAGGAACCCCATGAATTAACTCCCAACGTCCTTCCCATTGTTCATAGTCTTGATAGCGGTAACGTTTATGCGGTTCAGGCGTAGTCATATGGCTTTCCCTCGCTTAACCGTACTTTTTTCTCATTGTACCGCATTTATTTTAAGTTTTAAAACCATTGTCTTTACTATTACTCCGATTTTTACATATTCTTTAACTTTACGGAAAAATTGGAAAGGGAAATTATAATGAAATCAAAGTGGGGATTCATGAAAAGATAAATTTCCGCTCTTTATTTCCATTTTTTTGAATACAATGAATCGATCAAATAATGATGATTTTGCAGTGGATCATTTTTTAAGATATTTGTCTGAAACCTAAGAAAATAAAGGCTTCCAGCATCTTTTTTGACTTTTTATTAAAACCCGACTGCCTATTTACTGCAAATTTTAAAAATGTTACATTAACTTTGAGCTTATAAATCCTGTATATATGAGGGTTTTAGAAATCTGATAAACTAGGGTTCTTTATTAACTATGTGGAATGTAAAGTTATTTCAGTCTTGTGTAATAAACTTTTCAGAAAAATGTTCTTTATTAACTATGTGGAATGTAAATCTGCATAGGCGCCGATAAATTCCCCACGATCACCTTGTTCTTTATTAACTATGTGGAATGTAAATAAGAAGTTCAAAAATTATATAAAAAACGACAAAAGAGTTCTTTATTAACTATGTGGAATGTAAATATTTACCAGATGGAATAGATGTAGTTACTTCTCCAAGTTCTTTATTAACTATGTGGAATGTAAATCGACAAAATCATCGAAGCCGTTCCACTCATACCCGGTTCTTTATTAACTATGTGGAATGTAAATATCGTCGGCGCGATCAGTTGTGGAAACGGAGTCATCGTTTTCTATTAACTATGTGGAATGTAAATTTCTACGGCGTTGTTTTCGTTTTCCGGTTTCCATATGTTTTCTATTAACTATGTGGAATGTAAATTGGATGAACGTTTTAAGAACGTCAATATTTTTCATGTTTTCTATTAACTATGTGGAATGTATATGGGATTGCGAAAGGAATGTTTATACCGAGAGATTGGGTTTTCTATTAACTATGTGGATTGTAAATTCTAGTCATTCCATATGTTCTGAGAATTGTTTTTTTTAGTGTTTGGCAATTAAGAATAAACATATTTGCCGCTTTACATGGAGGGTATATACGGCTTGCCCCCTTTGCAAGAAATCCTGCCCACAGAGGCTCCTTGTCAAGTAAAATTATTCGATTTTGAATGAAAATATTCTATAAAGAGATTCTGCCCTAAATGAAAAAAGAGAATTTGAGGAAAGCTCAGATACTCTTTTTTTATTGCGTCCGGAGCCCGAGAGAAGTGAAATCGTAAGCCCGAAATCAAACGACGCATACAAATCAATCACATCTCCCTGTAACATAGAGTTATCGATGACAGAGGAGGTGTTACTTTGACAATTGAAAAACTAAATATTGTACCTGTCAAATTAAATTTTGATTCCGATTCAACTTCACCCTCAACAAGTCGTGGCCCTCTTATACCTGTATGTGTGATTCAAGCAACGGATTTGAAAATTTCCTTCAACCCCGTTGTAAAACCTCACATTATTTAAACAGTCATCAAGGAGTTGAATCCGGTCGATCGCCTTAATAAATCGGGCCATAAAGGAAAAACGACAAGCCCTCACCAAAGAAGTGAAGAAAAATTTCCCCCATCACGAAAAAATCCCTCCGAAGTGCCCAAAACGGCATTTCAGAAATGGCGGATTCGGTTATCATAAAATCGTTCTTGATGATAGCAAGGATCGATTATTCCACTTCTTTCAACGAAGCAGGCCCAATGCATCGCCCTTGCGTTTGCAAGGGGCAAAAGCAATCCAACCATCCATTCCTGAAAAAATGCCGGGAGGTGAAGACAATCCATCCTGCTTCCAAGTGAATCCGGTCCAATAAAGCAAGATAAAAAACGAAAAGCGGAGGTACAACATGAAGAAATTTACATTTGCAGTATTGTTAATATTCATCGCCCTTCTTACGGCTTGCAATTCCAATGAGGAGAGCAAGGCAAACGGTGACCAGCAACAAGAAAAAGCATCGGAGAGCGAAGGGATCAATGTCGATAAAGGGTTATTGAATGTGGAAGTGACATTGCCGGCCAGCTTCTTTGAAGGAGAAGACATTGATGCGGCCATCGCGGAAGCAAAAGAGAAAGGCATCGAAGTGACGAAAAACGAGAACGGCTCCGTGACTTACAAAATGTCGAAAGCGGAGCACAAAGAAATGATGGCCGAGATGGAAAACAACATGCTTGAGACCATCGAGGATTTGAAAAATGGCGAAGATTTTGCATCCATTAAAGATGTCCAATATAACAAGAAATTCACGAAATTTACCGTCTTGGTGGACAAAAACGCGTTTGAAAACAGTTTTGATGCGTTCGCCGTTTTCGGATTAGGGGTATCGGGCGCCTTATATCAGCTTTTTAACGGCGCCGATCCGGAAGACTATAATGTCAACATTGTGGTGAAAGATGAAGCGACTCAAGAAATCATCAGCGAAGCGAATTTTCCGAAAGATTTGGAGAATCTGGATACGGAATAGAACCGTATTTCGGATGGTCTTGAAATAAAAATCCGGGGGGTACTTATGATGAAAAAAATCTATTTTCCAATTGCTTTGTTGCTGTTATTCCTTTTACTAGCCGCATGTGGTGAAACGACGGAAGAAAATGTGAACGGCAAAGTGGAAAACACGGAACAAACCTCTGAAGACACCGGAACGGATGAAGAAGAGGAACGGGCAAACGAGATCAATCAAGTGATCGTCGATAATGAAAACGTGAAAGCGACCCTTGTCAAAATTGTAAAGAAAGAAGATCCGATTTGGGGCAGATCGATCGAAGTGATTTTCGATGTTCAAAACAAGCGCCAGGATTCCATTGAAGTGCAGGCGCGCAGCGTTTCCGCGGACGGCCGCATGGTGGATGAAGCATTGTTGACAATGAGCCAAGAGGTGGCGCCGGGCAAATCGGCCACCGCGAAATTAACCATCCAAGAATTCGAAGGATATGAATTCCCGGAGCTGAAAGAAAACTTCGAAATGACATTGCATATTTTCTCTTGGGATCAGATGGACTACCAGGAAGATCATCCTGTAAAAGTGACGTTTTAATAATCGGCCGATCTAATTGATCGGCTTTTGGATGAAAAAAGATCAAACAATCTTTGTACATCCTTAAAGAAGCATGAAACAATTGTTTAGGTTTTCTCATCCAAAACAAAAGAAAATTTTCCGAACACAACGCCAAACTTCGACAATACCTATAGTTTCGATTTTTTCATAAATGATCTTTGTGCCGAAACCGGAAATATCCGGATTTTGGCACTTTCTCATTTCCAATGTTTGTACGTACTCAATAAGGGATCATGGGAAATAACGATATTTTATATTTGTAGAATATGGAAGTTTCATTATAAAAGGACGATAATAGAAAATAAGAAGAAGTTATCATTATTTTTTTCGAACATAAAAGGGTTTTATCATTGATAGAAATGCGGTGATTGAATGAAGTATAAACGGATTTTGGCGATTATTGAATATCTATGGAAATATTCATCCAAACAACATCCGAAATCCATCGAAGATATTATGCAATATTTGGAGATGCAACAAATCGAGGGCGGATTGAAGGCGGTCCGGAATGATTTGAAGTTTTTGACTTCGGAGGAATCGTTCATCAAGGTGGAAACGGCCCAAAGCGGAAGGAACCAATTCATTCATTATTGGATCGAGGACCGGTTTTTTGAAATCCATGAGCTGCGCTATTTGATGGATGCGATTTCTTCGGCCCGTTTCATTTCAGAACAGGAAACGCAGCGGATCATCGGAAAATTGAAAACGTTCGTGTCCGAAAATGAAGCGATATTATTGGAGAACCAGCTGGTCCATACGTTTGCGAAAATCGACAGCCCGCAATTTGCGAAGACGGTTCAAACCATCCACCAGGCCATTGCGGAAAGGAGGGCCATTCAGTTCCAATATGGCCGATATTCGGTGGAAAAAGAATTTGTGCGATCCGGAAGCCCCAACCCCAAAACCTACCTCATCCATCCTTATGGAATCATTTGGAATGAAGAGATGTATTATTTAATTGGCTATAACGTGATGGAGGAGGACATCCATCATTACCGGATTGACCGGATCAGGGATATCCGCATGCTGGAACAGAAATTTGCCGTGCAGCCGGGCTTTGATATCAACAAGTATCGCAATCTGCTGTTTTTCATGTTTGGCGGGGAAGAGTCATCCATTGAAGTGATTTTTAAAAATAATTTGGCGCCCGCCGTGATTGACCGCTTTGGCCTCCATGCCGACATCAAAAGGGTGGATGACGAGCATTTCAGATTAATCACAAGAGCCATTATCAGCAAAGGACTGGTACGCTGGCTACTTTCGTGGGGCGCCGATGCGAAAGTGGTGCATCCAAAGCGGCTGGTGAAAGAGATGGAGGAGGAAGCGGAGAGGTTATATAAACAATATCTTGGGGAGAGAGATTGATCCTCAAATTAAATAGAAAGTATTTCACGAACAACAATGGATGTGTTTTAATGGCTGTATATGAATTTTATTCTATCATTGAAAATAGTAAAGAAGATAACTGTTATATCGTTAATTTTCCATACACTTGAGGCTGCTTTACTTATGGAGACACATTACTTGAAGCGGTAGAGATGGTAGAGGAAGCATTGATACTTATGCGAACTTGTATGGAAGATGATGGAGATGACATTCCTCCTGCTTCTCCTACAGAAAAGCTAATTGAACAATTACCTAAAGGAGCAGTCTTGTGAATTTTGTTGTCGATACCGACAAATATAGAAAGATGGATTGATTAAGGGGACATTAGTTACTATCTAAAAACAGAGGTCGAGAGATTCTGTTTATCTTACAGGAGATTTTACTATTTTATCGACATAATTCCCCAGATTTTTCGGTTTTTGTTTTAGTATAATATGACTATATTGATATAAAAGAAATTTATTATGTCCCAACATGTTGAATTGTTGGACAATTTCATAAAGGAGTTCAGATCGAAAGATGTCGAGAGGAATTATTGATAATAAACAAAGTGGTTTAGTGGGGGATGTCTTAAAAGAATATATTACAAAGGGCAGTAAGTTATCCGTTGCTGCTGCACATTTTACTTTATATGCTTTTGTCGAATTAAAGAAAGAGCTTTCTCAGTTAGAGGAGTTTCGCTTTATTTTCACAGAGCCTGCTTTTGTACAAGGCGGCAATTTATTAAAGGAACAAATGGAAAAAAGAAGCTTTGTTGTATGGGGTTGAAGAAGAACGAAAATATAAAGTAGAGTTAAACCAAGCCTATATCGCTAAAGAATTTGCAAAATGGTTGAAACAAAAAGCACAAATCAAGTCAGTCACTAATCAGCGAATTCAAGGCGGACTATATCATGTCGAAAACAAAGACGGAACGCAAATCGGCCTTGTCGGTGGAGCACCATACTCAAGTCCGGGATTAGGCTACAGCAACTCATCCAATATATACATTAACAATATTGTTGATGATATTGAAGCAAATACACAACTCCTTCGCAATTTCGAGGCGATTTGGCACAACGAATATGCATTACAAGATGTGAAAGAACAAATATTACGGCGTTTAGAAGTGTTATATAAAGAAAATTCACCGGAGTTTATTTACTTTATTACA
Organism: Ureibacillus sp. FSL K6-8385; assembly: GCF_038593155.1. Lineage (GTDB taxonomy): Bacteria > Bacillota > Bacilli > Bacillales_A > Planococcaceae > Ureibacillus > Ureibacillus terrenus. Next base: position 1,441,607 of record NZ_CP151968.1, on the reverse strand, counting down.
CTCTACAATCTTTTCAAAGATTTTTTACAAGATACGAAAGATTACGAGGCGTTACAAACGAGAACAGGGTTTGAAAATACGGTGATTTGGAATAAACTTTATGATTTTCAGCGCGATGGTGTGATTGGTGCCATCAACAAAATCGAAACGTACGGCGGCTGCATTATTGCCGATAGTGTCGGTTTAGGAAAAACGTTTGAAGCGTTAGCGGTCATTAAATATTATGAATTGCGCAATCATCGTGTTCTTGTACTAGCACCGAAAAAATTGAGAGAAAACTGGGCGATTTACCGTTTAAACGATAAACGAAATATCTTAGCCGAAGACCGTTTTTCCTATGATTTGCTGAACCATACCGATTTATCACGGAATCGTGGCTATAGCGGAGACATTAACTTAGAACATGTAAATTGGGGAAACTACGATTTGGTCGTCATCGACGAATCACATAACTTTCGTAACAACGATCCGCGCAACGACCGCGTCACAAGATATTCAAGACTAATGAACGATATTATTAAAGCGGGGGTAAAAACGAAAGTGTTGATGCTTTCTGCTACTCCGGTTAACAATAAGCTCGACGATTTAAAAAACCAAATAGCTTTTATTACAGAAGGAAATGACAAAGCGTTAGCGGAAATGGCAAACATTAAAAGCATCAGCCAAACGAGGCTCTTACGTATATTTGGTGAATGCCTTCCTATCATCCCTGTTGGAGATTTTTATTGTTTTATTAAAATAATAATTAAAGTCTATAGAGAACCCTTTTTTCTAACAAGTCTAATCCAGCACGGCCATACATCATTCGTTTAATGGTTTTTAACCGATTGATTTGACCTTCTAGTACCCCATTGCTGTATGGGAGAAGAAAAGCGTGTTTTACTGCCTGCAAATCGCTGCGCAAGCGCTTCGCATAAGAATAAAATGGCTGTTTTGAATCCGAAAGCTGACCACGCAGCCAAACAAGAAAACGGTCATAATCTCTTTGATCCACAGCTTCCCGATATTCTTGCACTACTTCATAGACGGGACGAGCAGCTGGATACGTTTTTAGGCATTGTTCCAGATCCATTTTCTCTTTTTCTGAAAGTCGATGATACGGCGACCATATCCAATAAGCCAGCTGTTTTCTTGTGATACGATGTTCCAATGTCGATGGATCATTCCTCTTCCGATTCCGTCGAATCGTTTCTACGGCGGTTCGCACTGCCGAAAACGTGCCGGCATATCCTTCTTTGCGAAGAAGGGAATCGATGGAGGAGATGGTTTGACCTTGGGATTCTAACTCAATGACACGGTCCAAAAAAGGGGAAATCGGTATTTTTCTTTTTCGCCGATGAACCAGTGGCGGGGTGGTCATCTGGAGATATTTTTTCACCGTTTTCCAATCCAGCTCATATTCCCTTGCGAGCCTGGAAATGCTTTTTCCTGATGAATGAGCGGTTTGGATTTCTTGAATGAGTGCCCATTTTTGTTCCTGACGCTGCTTTTTCCTTTTTTCTGCCTTTGTCATTTCGATTTCACGAACAGAGGGGTTAGGTTCACTCCATGTCATTACAGAGGGAACGATCGATAAAAGAAGAAGATCCAGTCTCTTCTTCGCATTCCCGGTAAAATGCCATCGATCATATACATGAAGGATGGAAGGGTTGGCATTCGTAATCCCCTGACGAAATCCTGTAAACCCATCCCTGCTCATCACTTGTACATGAGAATATGATTTCAGCCATTCGGTTAGTGTTTGTGGCAGCCGATCAGGCAAAAGCGCAACAGGATGATGATTGTCTAAATTGCAAATGATGGTTCCATACGTATGTCCTTTTCGAAAAGCGAAATCATCGACTCCGAGGAAAGGGAGACACCTCTACAGGAATAGAGGTTTTCCGAATGATGGTTAACAATGTATCATGGCTGACAGGAAGATGGACGGATTGCGCCACCTTTTGTGCAGAGAGACAGCTGGTAGAAAAAGCAATTTGCCGCAAGATGTGTTCTGCCCGAAGGGTACGGCGGCCATGCGGTGCCAGCCAATCATAACGCTCTGTAAATACTTTAACGGGACAAACAGGAGAATCACAAAACCATTTTCGAGAAATAAGCAGAAGAGAAACAGGCTGATCGGCGATAGGAAGATCTTGAATCACACGTGTATACCGACTATGCGGGCGGGAGGAAATATGATGACAGGCAGGACAGGGAGAAGACTCACGGATGCTTTTTACCGTTAAACGCAAACTATTACCGACATCAGATATATCCAGCAGTTCGATAGTTGGACTGAGAGGAGACCAGGAAAGATGAGCCATCGTCATACACTCCTTTTCTTTTTATTATATCAGTGTAGTTAATAGAAAGTCACTTCCCCAAATTAGCGTAAGAACCACTTTTATTTTGCCATACACAATTAAGACAGCTATGTGAAAGAAAAGGCGTAGAAATTATTGTGTTTTTGTCAATATAAAAAAGGATTTAGCGTTTACAATTTAAAAGAATGAAATACATGTTACGAAAAACAAAAATATCGACACAATGATAGAAAAAATGCTAACCCCTTGACTTTTTTTATTCTTCAAGTTTTCAAACCCCAATATTAAGAAAAATACCCCGAGGAAGAAAATAGACAAGAAGTTATATGAATAATCATTCGTGACTAAGCCGTATGATGAAATTCCAATTACAATTAAAGCAAGTAATATTTTTAGCCATTTCAATCGTATCACCCTTAAGTGGAATGATAAATAAAGGAAATTAAAAAATATATGATTTTTCAATAAAGTTTGATATTTTTCCAATTTTACTGTTTTGGGCGATTAAAAATGCATGAAATGGCAATTAAATTTATTCGATACCTTGAATAATTATTCACATCTATAATCGCTTGACATGGAGCCTTTGCGGGCATGATTTCTTGCAAAGGGGGCAAGCCATAATTATATTTGGACTTTGCAAGGCAAAGTAGCCTATCATGCCCACCACCATGTAAAGCGTCAAATATGCAAAAATTTATGCATAACCTTAATTGCCAAACACTACAAAAATTAATTACCATCAACAATTTTACGACTTGAATAGAGAATTCCCTTCTTTTAAGGGCTACATTTCCTTTACGGAATTGTACAAAAGTATTGGAAATTTTAGTTAATCTTTTAAAAACAGTAAAAATAATATTTAAGTGTTGACATTATACCCTAATGGGTATATGATATCGTTGGAGTAACAAAGAAAGGGAAAAGGAGGTTTCAAATCATCTATCTTAAGATAATGTATTGCTGTCAATTCAAGTTTTGCTCTAATTTGTGTTGGAGTTCTATTCAACATTAGAAGAAAAAACAATTTCTGTAATAAAATATTTATTCATACATGAAGAAAAAGATTCCATGACGGCAAATTTTTGATTTTATATTCAACAAAAAAATTTTTCTAAAATAAAATACCCTATTAGGTATTTGGAGGTTTTAAGATGTCGATAAAAGCACATGTACAGTTAGATTGTACGGGGCTTTCATGTCCAATGCCGATTGTGAAGACGAAAAAGGCAATGGAAGGAATCGAGGAAGGCCAAGTATTAGAAGTGAAAGCGACCGATAAAGGTTCGATTGCCGACTTAAAAGCATGGTGTGACAGCGTTGGACATCAATATATCGGTATGTTTGAAGAAAATGGCGTGCTGTTTCATTACATTCGTAAATGTAATGAGCAAGTTGTTGAAAAGAAATTTGAACATACAATCTCGAATGATGAAGTTCTGAGTCGAGTGAAAAATGGCGGAATTCTTCTAGATGTTCGAGAAGAAGTGGAATACGCTTTTGGTCATATTGAAGGCTCCATATCCATTCCAATGGGGGAATTAGAAGACCGTTTAGATGAATTAGACAAAGACAAGGAAATCTATGTCATTTGTCGAACAGGTACACGCAGTGATTTAGCTGCTCAAAAATTAGTAGAAAAAGGTTTTACAAAAGTTTATAACGTCTTACCAGGAATGAGTGCTTGGAAAGGCGATTTAATAAAAAAATTATAAATTCGGAGGGGTTTGAAAAATGTCTAATAAAGTTGCAATTATTGCAAGTAATGGTGGATTATTTGATGCATATAAGGTATTTAATATCGCAACGGCAGCAGCTGCTACAGAGAAAGAAGTAGCAATCTTCTTTACATTTGAGGGTCTGAACTTGATTCATAAAGAAGCGATGAAACAATTGCCACTTCCAGAAGGAAAAGAACATTATGCAGAAGGATTTGCGAAAGCAAATGTTCCGAGTATTCCGGAATTAGTAGAAATGGCAAAAGAGATGGGAGTAAAATTAATCGCTTGTCAAATGACAATGGATGTTATGAATTTAACGAAAGAAGACTTTATTGATGGAATTGATGTAGGTGGCGCAGTTACATTCCTTGAGTTTGCAAAAGATGCTGCACCAACATTAACGTTTTAATCATTTGTTTTATTCCATTCTTTAGTGGAAGGGATTACTCTTCCACTTCATATCACAAAAATATACCTGCAGGGGGTAAGTGGAATGGCAGTTCAAAAAATGACATCAGCACAAGTAGCTCGTAAAGTAATCGAAAATCAACCATTATTTATTTTAGATGTACGAAACAGAGATGATTTTGAAGATTGGAAAATTGAAGGACACCGATTTGAATATTTAAATGTGCCTTACTTTGAATTATTAGATGGTGTGGAAAAAATTCTTCCAAAATTACCGTCCGATCAAGATATTTTAGTTGTTTGTGCGAAAGAGGGCTCTTCTGTCATGGTTGCGGAAATGCTTTCAGATGCAGGATACGATGTGTACTACCTTGAGGGTGGTATGAAAGCTTGGAGCTCTTACCTCGAGCCAATTAAAGTAGGTGATTTGACTAATGGAGGTGAACTGTATCAATTTGTTCGTCTAGGGAAAGGCTGCTTATCTTATATGGTCATTTCTGATGGTGAAGCTGCCATTATTGACGCAGTTCGTTTTAAAGATGTGTTCATCAACTTTGCGAAAGAAAAAAATGTGGAAATTACCCACGTATTTGATACACACTTACATGCGGACCACATCTCCGGAGGACGCCATATTGCAAAGGAAACAGGGGCGAAATATTATTTACCACCAAAAGATGCAGATGAGGTGGTTTATGAATATAATCCATTGGAAGATGGTTTAACAGTGAAGGTTGGGAATTCCAAAATTGAAGTAGGCGCTCTGTATTCACCAGGTCATACAATTGGTTCAACTTCCTTCATCGTAGATAACAAGTATTTATTAACAGGAGATATTTTATTCATTGATTCCATCGGTCGACCTGACTTAGCAGGACGTGCTGAGGATTGGGTAGGCGATCTTCGCGAAACGCTTTATCGCCGTTATCGTGAGTTAGCGGAAGATTTAATTGTATTGCCTGCACACTTCATGATTATTGATGAGTTGAATGAAGATGGAACAGTTGCAAAACGTTTAGGGGATCTATTTGCGGAAAACCATGGTTTAAATATTGAAAGTGAAGAAGAATTCCGTAAGACAGTAACAGAAAACTTGCCACCACAACCAAATGCATACCAAGAAATTCGTCAAGTAAATATGGGGAAATTGACACCAGACGAAGAAGAACAAATGGAAATGGAAATCGGTCCAAACCGTTGTGCGGTACGTTAAGTATGAAACAGGTGGGGAGAATGATAAACTCCCCCTTTTTAATGAGAATTAAAAAGGAGCGTTTGAAATGGAAGTCAATCAAGTGTTAGATGCAAAAGGATTATCTTGTCCACTCCCGATTGTACGGGCAAAAAAAGCAATGGATACGTTAGCGACAGGTCAAGTGTTAGAAGTGCATGTGACAGACAAAGGCGCACTATCTGACTTTCCTGCTTGGGCTAAATCGAGTGGACATGAAATATTAGATCAATCGATTGAAGCGGATGTAATCAAATTCATTATTAAAAAGGGATAACGAATCGATAAAAAGGAGAGGTGACATTCGGGAGAGGGTGTCACCTCTTCTGGAAAGAAGGTATCAACATGGACATTGCTTGGATTCTAACCATATTTGCAATAGGATTTGTTGGGTCATTTATCTCAGGGATGGTTGGAATTGGTGGATCGATTATTAAATATCCAATGCTTTTGTATATCCCTTCTTTATTAGGCTTTACCGCATTTACAGCTCATGAGGTATCTGGGATAAGTGCTGTACAAGTATTCTTTGCTTCTCTTGCTGGTGTTTGGGCATATCGAAAAGGTAACTATTTAAATAAATCCCTTATTTTCTATATGGGAAGTGGAATTTTAATAGGAAGTATCATCGGAAGTTTTGGTTCATCCTATTTTTCGGAACAAGGTGTTAACATTGTATACGGAATCTTGGCGTTAATCGCCGGAATTATGATGTTTATTCCAAAGAAGCAAATTGATGATATCCCGTTAGAACAAGTCACTTTCAATAAACTACTTGCAACGATTTTATCTCTCATAGTGGGAATTGGTTCAGGGATTGTTGGAGCAGCAGGTGGTTTCCTCCTTGTACCGATAATGCTTGTCGTATTAAAAATACCAACTCGCATGACCATTGCAACAAGTTTAGCTGTTACGTTTATTTCATCGATAGGAAGTGCAGTAGGGAAACTATCAACAGGGCAAGTAGATTACTTGCCAGCCATTATTATGATTGTCGCAAGTATCATTGCTTCTCCTTTAGGAGTGAAGGTTGGTAAAAAAATGAACACTTCTATTTTGAAGTGGATTCTAGCAATTCTCATTATCGGTACAGCTATTAAAGTATGGATGGATATACTATAAAAGCAAGTTACATGGACAAAGGGAAAAATCTTATTAAATCAATCAAAAAAATATTAGACTTCCCAAAGGTATTATGAGCTAGATTTTAATAATAAATAAATAGAAAGAAGAAAATGGGTGTTGGCGATAAACCAGCACCAATTTTTTCCTTTATCCATACGCTTCGTGATGATTGGTGTTATCTAGCGTCCGTTCTAAATAATACTATAAGATCGTCACTTTGACGGTCTTTTTGTATGTTTAAGAACTTATTAATAGAAGATTTTTGAGAGATAATCTAATTTTCACTAGTGTTGCATTAATTTAATTTTAATATTAAAAAGACTCACAATCTTCACTTATTTTATTTTGTGAAAAGAAAAAGTCCTTTATAATGGATAAGTCAGGTGGTAACCCGTCCAAATCCACTAAAAAGGACCCAACTCATGGACAAGATTACACGAAAAACTTCATTTGGACAATGGTTTTCGCCAATAAATCTTCAATTATTTGAAGAACAGGTGAAAACGATGAAATTAGATTACTATATGAAAAAATTAACGACAGAGTCATTTCTAAAATTACTGCTTTTTGCGCAATTGGAAGAAATCGAAAGTCTCCATGTGCTAAGCGATTGCCTTTTTGATGACCAACTTCAAAAAGGGATCGACCTTCATTCTATTAGTATTTCACAGTTGTCACGGCGATTAAATGGTATAAACCCAGATCTATTTCAAAAGCTTTTTCTTGATTTAGTCGCAAAAATTCATGCCAAAACACAATACACAAAACGGGTCATGCCTTTAAAAATCATTGATTCAAGCACATTGCCACTTAATTTGACCAATCATAAATGGGCGAAGTTTCGCAAAACAAAGGCTGGTGTAAAGCTGCATTTGCGCCTTGTGTTTATGGAAAAGGGGATAACCTATCCTGAAAAAGCTTTGATGACAACGGCAAGAGAACATGACCGTGGACAGCTTGACATCATGGTGGATGACAAGGAATGCATGTATGTGTTTGACCGTGGCTATCTAGACTATGAGCGCTTTGATCGGATGACGGATGACGGCTACTTCTTTCTTTCCAGACTACGGAAAAACGCTGTTATACGGGAAGTTTATGATTTTAAACTACCCGAAGATACGAGTGTTTTGTCGGATCAAATGGTATTGATTGGCACCACTCAAAACCGTGCTGAAAATGACTTTCGCCTTCTAACAGTGATGGATTCAAAAGGAAATGAACGCCATTTAATCACAAATCGTTTTGATTTAAGCGCCGAAGAAATTTCCGAGATGTACCAATCACGATGGGCTATTGAACTGTTTTTTAAATGGATCAAACAACATCTCAGCATCAAAAAATTCTATGGTCAAAGTGAATGGGCGATTCAACATCAAGTATTTATCGCACTTATTGTTTTTTGCCTACATGTTCTGGCACAAATCGAAACAAATAGTACGCGAAAAACCTTACAAATTAGCCGTTATTTAAGGGCTGCATTGTGGAAACCAGCACATATCTGGCTTCGAAAAATTGAAGGAAAAGCCATCCCTTAATAAGTAAATTGTCGTCGTCGCACAGGTCTAATTGTCAATAAATTTCCAAATAGATGGAGTCACCTTTAATTGGGTATTTACCTTTTTGGCTCTAAACAGGAAAAATAATAAAACTGAAAATTACGACAATATTTATGCAACACTAGTGGTTCCGTTTCCAATATGGAAAACTACCCGCCTAAACAGTCATCATAGTATTCAGGAAAGATATAAGGGGCGCAAAAGAAATGATCCAATTTTGCCGTGATGCCAACTTGCCCATCAGCGAAGATTCAACGTATTATGCCATTATTGAAAAACTGGAAGAAAACGAAAAAAACGCAATGAACCAGATGATTCGTCTTTATTTCCAAAACAATGGATTTCCCAAATCATAAGAAACCGGTTGATTTTATAAAATTCCAGGAATTTATGGAACGATATTACAAAAGCCTTTCCCTGACGTCGGATTTTTATCACAAATGGCTATTCGGAGACGTCAAACAAAATCTTGCGGGAGATTTTGGCGTCTGTTGTTTGATTGCGGGGGAATGCCAATTAATCCTCCGCAGCCGGTGTAAATACCCGTATATGGTGGTCCGCAATGTCCATAAATAAGTAATCGTGCCGGTGGTAAATGGCTCTTGTATGATTATTCCATTGAAAATCATATTCCTTCACTTGATCGGTTTGGAATTTCCATATCCGCATCCGCTCTTCTTCCAGAAAGACACCGCTTTGATACGTTAAAGCAAAGGCAAGGACATTTCCCGTATGAAAAGGAATCTTGAACGATTTTTCCATTTTCAATTGGTGATTGAAGAAAATCAACTCATCCTTTGACGGATCGATGCAGGCATAAGGCTTGAACCGAGCAAATAGGGCATCGTACAAAAGATGATGGCGTAAAGCGAAATCTTCCAGTGAAGTGACGCCTTTCCCCGGTTCCGCATAGTTTAATATATGTTTGCCCATCCCTTCGCCGAAAACCCCCTGGTCGCTGTAGGTACAGATAACCCCATTTTTAAAAGGGAATAAATCCGAAATGCAAGGGCCTGCTTCCATTTCATCCATTAATTCTCCGGTTGGCGTATAGAAGGAAAGTATTGGACCCCGCAAAAGGCAAAAATGGTTTTCCGTCCATCGGATCATGGAATGTCCGGTTGGCAGGCGCAGGATGGTTTCGCAATTGAGATGGACAAGATTTTCCCCTTTTCCTTTCAATAGCGCAATCACATCCCCTTTTTTGCAATCCGCATCGAGAATTTCGTAATTGGTTGTGAAAACGATTTCTTCCATTATTTGCATAAACTCAACCATCCTTTTTATGAAAAAATGAGTATTTAGTTTGATGAATCGAACAGAAAGATGCCGAAAAAAAAATAACAATTTGTATAATGTGTAAGTTCCGACAATCTTTTCGGTTAAACGGGTTTTGGAAATATCTTAGATATTCCATATTTTGTTGTTTTTGTATTATCGTAGTTATACATAGTTTTGCATAAAAAGAAGAATTAAACTACCCTTTAATCTTAAACCGCATCGTACACAATCAATAACACTAATACAAAAAATAGATGTAGAGATGAATCAATACAAAGATATACTAGATGCGTGGATCACGATTGAGCGATTATCCGAAGCTCAATCAATAAGAAGGACCGGTCTTTTCAGCTGTTATTCCAACAATGCAGCCGTTCAAAATATTGTAAATGAAATACCTAAAACAGAAGAAATAAGTAATGAATTTCTGGAAGAACTGATTAAAGCTGATTATTTCACTGATATTGCAAATAGCCAATTAGAAAAGAATTTTTTGAAGGGAACCGGTTTAAAATCAAACAAACGAAAATTAATGATGACAATTGTTGCGCGTGTTTAGAGAAATTTAGTGTTGATTCCCCCCTTCCTCAATTAAAAAAGTAAGCGCCAGATATCCCGGGGAGGGCCTGGCGCTTTGTGTAAAGGAGATCCGTTTTCAGTTTTGTCCTTAATCATCCACATCCACTTTCAAAATTTCTCCGGTTTTTGCGTCGATTTTCACATCGATTTCTGCGGCTTTTGTTCTAAATTCTACTTTATAAATTTGCATTCCATATTCTGCGTCAAGGGACCAGCCGATTGGAGAAAGTCCTTGCACATCCCGGACTTGCGAAGCGATCGCGATGGCTTCGCTTGGATCCATAACGTTTGACAAATCCAATATTTCATCTGTTCCTTTGGTTCTTTCAAATTCTTTTTTGTCAATTTCTTTCGTCATGGCATCGATTTTGAGTTCATACTCTTTCGATTGATCAAAACCTTCGATATCGTAATACAATCTTCCATAGCCGGTTTCCAAATCAACGGATTCAATGTTGGCATTTGGATAAATATCATTAAAAATCTTCAATGCCTCTGAGAATGTTACTTTTGGATTTACGACATCAAAGTCGACGGATATACTTCCTTGCGTTGGATTTTGAATTGGATTTGTTTGGTAATTATTGTTGGGAATATTGGTATTATTCGCTCCGTTTCCAATTCCTTCCTGATTTGAGTTGCATGCGGCCAATAAAAGCAATGTGCATCCTAATACCGCGATTTTTTTAAACATAAACATCCGCTCCTTAATTTTTTATATTTTTTCAACTAGAAAACCTTTTACAACCATCATCATTAGAACCTTGTCAAAATAAAGTTTTTTACCTATCCTCCCCGGGTTCGGATTCCGTTACTGAGATGTAACTTTAACCGCTACATGTCAGTGTTTCAAAGGTTCAAACCGATACCTTTTCTCTTTGATTATCAAGATAACATTGGTTTCTGAAAATAATATGAAATATCAGGGAAACGGATCAGATAAGAGGGGATGGGACAAGCAAGCGGAACGAAAGCCGTCAATTGAGGCTGTTTTTCTTACGCAAATCGGGTTTTTGCTCATGCGTGTTTTCATCCCGGCATGGTTTCCTGATAATACCGGATTTCTTTTTGGAGATGATTGCCTTTCTGTTTTATAATGATAAAAAAAGGAAAGAAGCGGGGGAAAATCGATGAAGTATCTGGTAACCAGTGCAACAGGCGATTTGGCGGGGAGAGCCGTAAAACATTTAAAAAATTTCGTTCCGGTTTCTGATATTGTGGTAACGGTGCGGTCGGAGGAAAAAGCCAAAGCTTTCAGGGATCAAGGGTTGGAAGTGCGGATTGCGGACTTTTTGGACAAGCCGTCATTGGTCGAAGCCTTCCAAGGAATCAATCGCGTCCTTTTTGTATCGTCCAACGATTTGGCGACACGAAAACAGCAGCATCAAAACGTGGTGGAAGCCTTAAAAGAAGCCGGGGTTGAGTATGTGGTGTATACGAGCGCTCCAAATGCGCAAAACAGCACGCTTGTGGTAGCGCCCGACCACAAGTTTACGGAACAACTCATCATGGAATCCGGCATGGATTACGGATTTGCCCGCAACAATTGGTACCTCGAAAATGAAGTGTTCATGTTGAAAGCCGTGAAAAATGGCGCTCCGCTCACTTATTCCGCCGGTGATGGCAGGGTTTGCTACGCGTTGAAGGAAGATTATGCGGAAGCGGCTGCGCGGATTTTGGCCGGAGTCGCTCCAAAACAATCCATTTATGAGCTTGGCGGCGAACCAATCACTTATGAGCAATTGGCGCAGATTGCAGAAAGAGCCCTTGGCCGGGAAGTGAAAACCAATCCGGTTTCCGATGAGGAATTTGTGAACACATTGGTGGAATTGGGCTTGCCGAAAGAAGCGGCGCAATTCTCCGTCATCGTCCAAAAGGATATCCGCAACGGATTGCTGGATGTGCCAAGCGATGATTTGGAAAAGGTGTTGGGAAGAAAGCCTGCGCCGTTTGATGAGTTTATTCGTTCAATATAATCCATCCATATAGGAATCAAAACCACGAAATGCCAAAATTTCGAGGTTTTATTAATAGCAAACTCAACCTTTTATTAAATTAATATATCTTAAGAAACAAGAATGTTTTTGAACATAAATAATCAGATGAGAATCGAAATAAATGATGGAAATCGAATATATTTAAAATGGCATCGGGAAAACGTCTTCAAGCAGAATAAAAAAGATAAGTGATGTTTGATAGCCAAAAAACACGGCCCATCCATTCCGCATTCGTAAAATTCATGAGAAATGGATGGGGCCGTCATTAATTAAATATAACTAGGAAAGATTATTCAATTTCATAACAACGCAGAATGATAATTTTAGTTTACAGCGGTTGTATTCTTTTTTCTTTCCTCTTTCCCCTCTTCCAGCTTAAATTCTTCCGCCACATCCTCGACAATGGCGTTTGTCGAGGATTTGAATTCCCTCAATGTTTCCCCGACAGCTCTTCCAAGCTGCGGCAGTTTTTTTGGGCCGAAGATGATCAAGGCGATGACCAAAATAATGATTAATCCTGGAACACCGATATTCATCATTGTTAAATCCCTCCAACATTATGAATCGTTTTGATGTATCATGTGTCCTTTCAAGTTTTTTGCATGTTTTCTCTTCATGGACCAACTAGAAATCCAGATGCTGATTTCAAACAGAAGCAATAAAGGAATGATAATCAAAAAATCCGAAATGAAATCGGGAGGAGAGATGGAGACTCCCGTCACCACCAAGATAAAATAAGCAACTTTTCTCATGTGCTTCAATTTTTCAGGGGTCACAATCCCTGCATTCGTTAAAAACAAAATGACGACCGGCAATTCGAAAACGGCTCCCACCGGAATGGTTAAATTAAACAATAAAGAAAAATACTGATTGATTCCATAAGTTTCCGTCGCCCCGATGGATTGATTAATCTTCGATAAAAATTCAAGCATCATTGGGAACAAGATAAAGTAACTGAAACCGATGCCGACGAGAAACAATAAAAACGAAACCGGGATGAAGATCATGGTATATTTTGCTTCTCTTTCGGTAAGGCCGGGTTTTACAAACAGCCAGATTTGATGCAGGGCAATCGGCAGTGAAATCAAGAGCGCCAATAGAAAGGCACATTTCAGGTAAATCATGATGCCATCCGTATATCCGAATAAGTTCCATTCCACTCCGGCCGCGGATGGCCGTTTTTTTAATAGCAGGAGCAGCTTCGGAGCAAACCAGCATCCTGCCGCAAGGGAAACGGCAAAAGCCCCGGCAACGATGATTAACCTCTTCCTTAATTCCTCCAAATGTTCAATCACGCTTTGTTCTTTGTTTTCCATTCTTTGCTATCACCCGCTTTGCAAACAAGGAACCAAATATGGAAATTCAGAATTTACTACATTAAATGAAACAATCAAGACTTCTATTCATTATTCCTCTTAAAATTGAAAAAAATTTGAACTTTCAGGTCATATATAATACTCCATATTCTTAAAATAGGAACAAAACAGAAGAATCATTGAGGAGTGGGTGAGCGGGGGGAAAATAGGAAATAAGAGGTAATGAAACGTTTAAATCTTTTTGAGTAATCGCTCAATCATTATTTGGTTCTAGGTCATCCATGTCCTGTTTCTTCACATTTAGCAGAAACTGAGGGGGATTAAGATTGGTAACGAGAAGAGAATTTTTAAAAGGCGCCGGGATTGCCATCGGGGGAATGGCATTGGGAGGCGGAATAGTTGCCGGAATTGGCAGCATGGCACATCCATCGACTAAAGAAAAGCATCATTTCAAAGAACTTCCGGAATATAACAAGGCATTGATGTTTTTCACGCCAACAGAACATGCCGTCATCGAGGCCGCCGCGGAAAGAATTTTTCCAAAGGATGAAAATGGACCAGGCGCGAAAGAATTGCTCGTTTCTTACTACATCGATCATCAATTGGCAGGCGCCTGGGGCAATGGTTCCAAAGAATATACGCAAGGGCCTTTTTATGCCGGAGAACTTACGCAAGGATACCAGGGCCACCTCAATAAACAGCAAATTTTCCGTATCGGCATTGAAGGGCTGGAAAACGAAGCGAAGAAACGATTCAATAAATCTTTTGCCAATTTAGAAGGTGAACAACAAGATGAAATCTTAAAAGCTTTTGAAAATGGGGAAGTGGAAATCAAGGGAGTTTCATCCTCCTATTTCTTCTCGCTATTGCGCACGGCCACTTTGGAAGGGGTCTACGCCGATCCTTTATATGGCGGAAACCGCAATATGGAAGGATGGAGAATGAAAAAATTTCCGGGACATCAAATGAGTTTTGCAGACATTATCGATAAAGACGAATTTGTTGTGATTGAACCGCAAAGTTTACATTCCCAACATCATTCATGAAAGGTGATTGTGATTGGCGAAAGAATTGAAAAAAACGGATGTCGTGCTTGTCGGAATGGGATGGACAGGTGGAATTTTGGCAGCGGAATTGTCGAAAAAGGGATATAAAGTCGTCGGTTTGGAGCGGGGGAAAAATCAGACGCTTGCCGACTTTCAAATGATGCATGATGAGCTGCGCTTTGCCCACCGGTTTGAAATGATGCAGGACCTTTCCCAGGAAACGATTACTTTCCGGAACAATATGAAAATGCGGGCATTGCCGATGAGACAATACGGTTCGTTCTTGTTGGGGAATAACGTGGGTGGTGCCGGAACGCATTGGAACGGACAAACATTCCGCTTCTTGCCATATGATTTTGAGATATATACAAAAACTGTGGAGAGATATGGAAAGTCCAAAATACCGGAAGACATGACGCTGCAGGATTGGGGAATCACCTACGAGGAGTTTGAAAAATACTACGACATGTTTGAAAAGACCATCGGCGTATCCGGAGATGAAACACCATTGGGCGCACCGAGATCCAATCCATTCCCGACTCCTCCCATGAAGAAAACCCCAGCCCTCGAATTATTCTTCGAAGCAGCGAAAAAATTAAACTTGCACCCATACATGATGCCTTCCGCCAATTTATCCGAAAGCTACACAAATCCGGACAACATCTCGCGTCCTGCGTGCCAATACTGCGGTTTCTGCGAACGTTTCGGCTGTGAATATGCCGCAAAAGCCGATCCGCTGAATACGGTGATTCCGGTTGCGTTGAACACAGGCAACTTTGAATTGCGCACGCACGCCAATGTGGTGGAGATCCTCCATCAAGATGGAAAAGCGGTTGGAGTCAAATATATTGATACGATCACAAGGGAAGAATATATCCAACCTGCGGAAGTGGTGGGCATTACGAGCTATGCGTTAAATAATGTGAGGCTCCTGTTGATTTCAAAAATGGGCAAACCATATGATCCGAACACGGGTACAGGGGTGGTCGGCAAAAACTACTGCTATCAAACATTCGGCGCATCCGCACAGGGCTTCTTTGAGAATAAACAATTCAATTTGTATGCCGGCGCAGGAGCATTGGGGGCTTGTCTTGATGATTTCAATGGCGACAACTTCGACCATTCGGATTTGAACTTCCTCCACGGGGCCAATATTTCCATCACCCAGACCGGCAGAAGACCGATCGCCAACAATGCGACGCCTCCTGGTACGCCATCCTGGGGCGCGGAGTTTAAAAAACAATCCATTAAATATGCCAACAGTGTATTAAGCGTCGGTGCCCAAGGAGCAAGTTTGCCATACCGGCACCATTATCTCGATTTGGATCCGACTTATAAAGACGCTTTCGGCCTGCCGTTATTGCGGATCACCTTTGATTTTGAAGAACAGGATCGTCAGCTGGTGGCGTATTTAGGGGAACAAACGGAAAAAATCATGAAAGAGATGGGCGCGGACATTATTCAAGCAGGAAAAACGTTGGGGCCTTATAATATCGTTCCTTATCAATCCACCCACAATACCGGTGGCGCCATCATGGGGTCCAGCCCGGAGACGAGTGTATTGAATAATTATTTGCAAATGTGGGATTTTGAAAACGTCTTCATTCCGGGGGCCAGCGCATTCCCCCACAACTCCGGCTACAATCCGACAGATACGGTGGGGGCATTGGCATATCGCGCGGCTGAAGGAATTGATTTATATCTGCAAAAGGGCGGATTATTGGTTTAATGTTTTGAATGAGGCGGTGATTGTTTGAGTCTACCCTCCATTGGAATACCGGGACTCATCATTATTTTATTCATAGCCATCTTGTTATTTGGCCCAAGTAAATTGCCCCAATTGGGTAGGGCAGTCGGGGAAACCTTAAGGGAATTTAAAAATGGGACAAAGAAAATCGTGGAAGAGAATCAAAGAGATGAGTAAGATGGCGCGGCTACCTGGAAACGGCCAGTTTTCCGGGTGGCCTTTTTCGTTTTCAATGGATTTGGATGAGGGGAAGGCAGTTTCAATTATAGAGTTCCCTTCATTCGTGCGTATATAAACTTAATTGGTGCGGATGGTACAGCATTTAGTTCGGATAAAGTATCGATTCGTGCGTATGGTAACCCCTTTGGTGCGGATAGTGTCTTAATTGGTGCGGATGGTACAGCATTTAGTTCGGATAAAGTATCGATTCGTGCGTATGGTAACCCCTTTGGTGCGGATAGTGTCTTAATTGGTGCGGATGGTACAGCATTTGGTTCGGATAAAGTATCGATTCGTGCGTATGGTAACCTCTTTGGTGCGGATGGTGTCTTAATTGGTGCGGATGGCACAGCATTTGGTTCGGATAAAGTATCAATTCGTGCGTATGGTAACCCCTTTGGTGCGGATAGTGTCTTAATTGGTGCGGATGGTACAGCATTTAGTTCGGATAAAGTATCGATTCGTGCGTTTGATAACCCCTTTGGTGCGGATAGTGTCTTAATTGGTGCGGATGGTACAGCATTTGGTTCGGATAAAGTATCGATTCGTGCGTATGGTAACCTCTTTGGTGCGGATAGAATCCAAATTCGTGCATATAGAGACCCTTTTCGTGCAGATAAAATCCCAATTGGTGCGTATAGTTCCTTATTCGTGCATATAGAGACCCTTTTCGTGCAGATAAAATCCCAATTGGTGCGTATAGTTCCTTTTTTAGAGCGGAAGAAAATGATCCCCTCCTTTATGCGAATACAAGCCAATATTATTTCCTCTTTGGATACAAATACACATTCAATTTACATTGGAGACTGTGGTAAAATATGGTTAACAACATCGTTATCAAAGGAGGAAAAGGGTTGGACTGGAATGATTTCATTTTAGCATTGGGAATTGCGGCAGCTGGATATTTTATTGGGGAAGGTTTAAAGAATTTCAAAAGACCCGATGTACTGGATTCATTGGATGATGACGATTACGAACTGATCAATGAACGGGATGTGCATTATTTTATGGGGATTTCCAAAGAAGATGCAAAATCATTGATCCAGGAGCATCCTGACATTCCGCATATTTTGATCAATGGCAAAGTGTATTATCCAAAGGCCCAATTGCGTGAATGGTTATTGAATCTGGGGATGGAACAACAAAAATAATTTTGAATGATTCAACCAAACGATATCCAAGCCCGGCATGATGAAAAAATTATTATAGAAAGAAAGGCTGTATGTAAAGTGAATGATTGGATTACTAAAATAAAGAATAAAAAATTTATCGCATCCTTCAGCGGTGGAAAGGACAGTACGCTCGCTTTATATAAAGCCATACAAGCAGGAGAACCGGTCGGACTGATCGGGATGCTGGATGAAACGGATCACTTCTCCTACTCCCACCGATTGTCACCTGAATTTTTGGAAGCGCAAGCCCGTGCCATAGGCTGTCCCATCTTTACACGCGCCGCCAGCTGGACAACCTATGAAGAAAAGTTCATCCAGCTATTGGAGGAGGCAAAGGAAAAAGGGGCGGAAGTGCTCGTAACCGGCGATGTGGACGTACCTGACCACGGTTCTTGGCACGAAAACGTCGCGAATAAGGTGGGGCTTGATTTATGTATGCCCCTTTGGCACAGAGAGCGTCGAGAAATTGTCGAGGAATTTGTTGATTCTGGTTTTGTGGCCATGGTGACAACAGTGAATTTATCAATGGGTATGCGCATGGATGACTTGGGAAGAATATTGACCCGTGATTACATAGAGGAGCTTGTGGAACGGTCCATCGATCCATGCGGGGAAGCAGGGGAATTTCATACAACGGTGTTGGATGGTCCGATTTTTTCGGCGCCGATTCAAGTGGAAAAGTTGGACATCATTCGCAAAGATGAATATGTCTTTTTGCCGTTGAAATTGAAATAGTAATAAATATCGCATGCTTAATGCAGTTAGCAATGTCCCTGAACTTTTTGGTTATCCAAAGGGCGCTACATTTCGGTGCATCGAATTATTGCCATTTATACACAACATAAAACCATTCCCACCGGCGGAAACGGGCATGAAAAAATATGCAAGTTTCTGAATTTAATAAGAACCGATTTGCTCGTTTATGGCGAAAAATGGCGATTTTTGACATTCTCTGGTGTTTATGGGCTTCGGAATAAGGGAATTTCAATAGAAAGGAAGCATTTTGCCCAAATAATCAATTGAATATTTTACCTATACTTGAGAAATCTAAGATATGTGGATGAATAACGGTTTTTATTGGAGGTAGCGCTATTGAATCTCGCAGATGTGTTGATCATTGTCGGTTCGGTAATCATATGCTTCATCTTCTTAGTTTTAATCGTTATCGGATTATATTTGTATTTTATTGACCGCAGCCAAAAGCAGCATCCGGTGTTGCGCAATTATCCGGTCATCGGCAGGGCGCGGTACTTATTTGAAACAATCGGCCCCGAATTGCGCCAATACTTATTCGACCATGATACAGAAGGGAAGCCGTTTTCGCGTTTTGAATATCAAACCATTGTAAAATCCGCAAAATATAAACGCGATGTGATCGGATATGGTTCATTGAGGGATTTTGAGAAACCCGGCTTTTATATCCGGAACTCCATGTTTCCGAAACTGACGGAAGAATTGAAAATGGACAACGAAACGACGGTCAAGACAAAGCGGTACATTCTCTTGAATGAACCTTTGTTTGGCCAACGGAAAGAAGTGCTGGAAGACCATGAATCCAAAGCGTTTTTATTGCATGATGACGATGCGATCGTGATTGGGGAAAATACAAGACATCCTTTTGTGGTCAAAGGCCAGATCGGCATGTCCGGCATGAGCTACGGCGCCCTTGGAAAAAATGCGATTACCGCGTTATCCGAGGGGCTGGGCCTGGCGAAAGGAACATGGATGAATACGGGCGAAGGTGGCCTTTCGGAATATCATTTGAAGGGCAATGTCGATATCATCATGCAAATTGGTCCAGGATTGTTTGGGGTTCGTGATAAGGAAGGAAATTTCAATTGGGACGCATTGGTTGAAAAAAGCAAAATTCCGCAGGTGAAAGCTTTTGAAATCAAATTGGCTCAGGGGGCTAAAACCCGCGGCGGCCACATCGATGCGGAAAAAGTGACGGAGGAAATAGCCAGAATCCGGATGGTCGAGCCGCATACATCCATCGACAGCCCGAACCGTTTTAAAGAGTTTAGTGATTTCCCGTCGTTGTTCGATTTTATAGAACAAATCCGGGAAAAAACGGGAAAACCGGTTGGAATGAAGATTGTCATCGGAAGTCCGCATGAAGCGGAAGCATTGGCCAAGGCGATGAAAGAATCGGGAAAAGGTCCGGATTTCATTACGGTGGATGGCGGCGAAGGGGGAACCGGCGCAACATACCAGGAATTGGCCGATAGCGTCGGTTTACCGATCAAAGCCGCGTTGCCATTATTGCAAAACGCATTGGTCAAATATGGTGTGCGGGATCGGGTCAAAATCATCGCTTCCGGCAAACTGTTCTCCGCAGACCGTATCGCGATTGCCCTTGCCATGGGGGCGGATCTCGTCAATATCGCCCGCGGTTTTATGATTACAGTGGGCTGCATTCAGGCATTAAAATGCCATTCCAATGCATGTCCTGTGGGTGTCGCAACGACAGATCCGGATTTGCAGAAAGCGCTGGTCATTGATGAGAAGAAATACCGCACCGCCAACTATGTCATCACATTAAGGGAAGGGCTTTTCCGCATCGCGGCCGCGTGCGGCGTTGAATCTCCGGTGCATTTCAAACCGGAGCATGTGGTGTATAAAGATGAAAAAGGCCGGGTATATCCGTTGGAGGAATATTATCAAACGTTGTTGGAGTAATGATGGAATTGAATCATCGATCATTTGTCTGAATATTTTTCTAAAAAAATTGGCAGGTATCCCGTAAAATGTGAGAAAATAAAGAAGGCACCGTTTTAGGAGTATAAACTCTAAATCGGTGCCTTTTATAATCGGCTGCTGTTTTAGATCATTTGGTCCAAATCGGCAAATATAAGAAAATTCTGCATTTCGGCATCCTTGATCAGCATATTCACAAATCCTGTTGAGTACGGGCAATGGATGAATCTTTAATTGGAATAAAAAAACAAACATGTCATTGACACACATTTAAATTATAATTGTATATTACAATAATGTAAAAAATAGGATTTACTGTTGTTTATTATAAGATATGTTAAAGGAAATGAGGGAGAGCATTCATTTTATCATGGCTCTGCCGTTTTCATCATCGGCCTTTCAGGTGCGCTTGTGGAGGAGAATGTAGGTGTACTCGTTTCATCATGTAACTTTTAAATATGATGATTATATTTTAAAAAATTTTACTTTGGACATAAAAGAGAAAAAAATTGGAATTACAGGAAATAACGGAGTGGGCAAGACCACTTTGCTGAGGTTAATGAACGGGGAATTAACACCGGACGCTGGCGAGATTTCAATTAACGGAGATACATATTTCGTGCAGTATGAGGAACGGGGATTGGTCATTGTAAGCCATGACATGAATATGCTGAGACAATCCGTTGAAAAAATATATCGCATGGAAAATAAAGGGTTGAATTCTTGTGAAATTAGAGTTTTATAATAATTATTGCCTGATTCTATGGAATAGAGAAAAAAGGAATATTGCGAAGCAGATTTTAATGGGAGTCCTGATTTCACTTTTCTTAATTTTTATTTATCATTCAGGGGCTTTATGGGGAAATCTGGTTACAATATCGTATTGCGTTTTCATTCATATTACCTGCATGTTTGATACTGAAAAATTTTTCAGTTTCAAAGATTTTCAAATCTTAGGTTTTGAAAAGAATGATGTTCATTTCAAATTTGCCTATGTGCTGCAAAGAATACTGCTGGATGCGTTGATTGCCAATTCCATCGTCATGGTTGTCGTGTTTTTGTATTTGATCATTGCCATGAAATTCGCGGCCGCATGTTTCTTTTTGACCATCGTCATCATGAGCCTCTGTTTGATGCCAAGTTGTCATTATTGGGCATACAAAATTGGAGAGCAAGGGGTAATCGCTTCCATAACGGTTATGGTGGCCGGTTTCGTTTTGCTGATCGTCGGATGTGCGGAAAACTTTTATCCTCTAACATATTTTTTTAGCGGAAATAGTTATTTGCATTCTTTTGTTTTAATGATTGCGGCAATGATCTATATGTTTTTCTTGGATTTTTTAGTAATAAATATAACGTTGGCAATCGGACAAGGCTAAGTGCACGATTTTTCTTTTCGTGGATCAAACCGGTCAATGTATTGGTGTTTAAAGATTATGTCTTATTTAATAAAAACGTTTTCATTAACTTGATTACGATTTTTACATTATATTTTTTGATCGTTCACGGCGCGGTGGAAAGTTTAATCCCGTTTTTGACAGCGTTTATCATGGGAAGCGCCAATATGTTTGCCGCAAGAAAAAACAAACAATACAATTTAATTTCCGAAGATCCCTTTTTTCATGAAAATCTGATGCTAGAGCCTGATGTGCGGACAATTCGGTTTTCAAAGTTAAAAACGGTTTTGAGCGGCTCCTTTATTAAGATCATCTTTTGCTTCGGCCTGCTGATGTATCATGGTTTTTTTGAAGTCGTGCTTTATTGTTCGATATTCATCATTATGATCATTGGTTCTTTAGTGGAATTTATCATTGTTTATCGCAACAAAATCTCATCCATTATCATAAATAAATTTTTAGTCTATACAACAGTGATTGCATTCGGGATTTCCACGTATTTTGAAACGCATTATTTATTGCTTTACTCTTATTTGATGGCCGTACTGATTTATTGTTTGATCCATATCGTGGCAATCATGAGAAGTCCCGCAATAAATCAGGTGCATCATCGATTATTGCGTAATGAAAAGTAAAAGGATGCGACCGGTCATGAATCAATCATTGAACAATGAAAGAAATGCCAATCAGGGGAAAGGCCCGTATCGAAATTCCCGTTGGCCTTGTATTGGATTATCATCCTTCAGGTTCCAATTTAAATTAACATATATTTATTTTCATCTGAAAGGGGAAAGTATGAATGGATAGAAAGACAAAGGAAGCATTAGACATTATTGAAAAAATTAAATCATCAGATGATTACGTTTATGAACTCATCCGAAAACCGAAACGATCTGGCTGGTTCCATTTTTGGGATATGATGTTTGATTTGGTGCCGTCACTCGCGGATTCATTAAAAAACAACAAAACCGTATATTTAATCGCTTCCGATTCGAAAGGGGAAATCGTAGAAATTGAACAGGGGAACATTGTGAACACGGTGAGTGTTCCGCTTATCACTATGAGCCAAGATGTAGCATCTGGAAAATGAACATTGTGAACACGGTGAGTGTTCCGAATTGGACAAGAGAGATGAAAGAAAATTTCAAAAAGGTAATGATTGAACAGTACGTATATAAAAAGTTTAAAAGAATTGCATGATAGAATTGTAAAGGTGAAAAAATGAGGAATCATCATTCAATAATAATAATTCTATCTCTGTTCCTTGGAATTTGTCTTATGGCCGGATGCGCTTCAACCGGGTCCAAGCAAGCGCCCGAAAAATCCGTTGAATTTCCGATTGAATCAATGGAAAAGAACTTTAATCCAAATGCTTTCAAGAAAAAATATCCGGATTATAAGTGAATGTTGAAAAAACATCCGGAATGGAAGGAATCATCATCACCAATCATGATCCGTATGATCTAAAAAATCTTCCGAATTATCAGGAATCCATTCAATACGGTTATGTAAGCTTAAATGATGAAAATAGAATAGTTTATTCAATTGACATTTTTATCAAAGATACAGGAGAATATTATTCCGCCGAATATGACGGGAAAACGAAAGAGTTGTTATATGAAGGCGGCGGTTGGAGGCCGGAAAGCGATTTTGAACATTTCATTGCGGAAAGGTTAGCCATGGTTGACGAAATAATAAAATAAAATTAATAAAGCGGATGATCTGTGTGATGCTAAAAATAAAACAGCACAAATCCAATTCGGATTTGTGCTGTTTTCCTTTGGGAGGCCTTCCGCCATTAATCTTCCTTCATCACCGCGGCCATTTCCACATCTTTCGAACGTTTGAAAGATGTTGTCAAATAGCCGATTGTGAGGAGCATGAAGGCCGCCATGTAGCCTAATAAAATGAAGTTGTTTTGCCACAAGTAGGAGATGTCTCCGCTTGAGATGGCCGCTTTGAAGGCTTGGACTGTGTAAGTCATTGGCAGCCATGCATTAACAGGCTGCAATGCATCCGGCAATACTTCCATCGGGAATGTACCGGCGCTTGTTGTCAATTGCAAAATCAAGATGATGATTGCAATGAAGCGGCCGACGTCGTCGAGCAATGTGACAAGCATTTGGATGAGGGCCATGAACACAAAGCTGACAATCACGGATGTCAGTATGAACAATGGCAGACTTTCCACTTCAAGTTTTAATACCGCCAATAAGATGAAATCTACCAATAATGCCTGCACAATGCCGACAAGGGCAACGATGCCGAACTTGCTTGCGAACCAGGTTAACGGATTTTTCGGACGGATGACCGGACGTTTGAATTCAAAGACGATGGAAAGCATGAGGGATCCGACGAATAAACCCAGGGACATGAAGTATGGCGCGAATCCGGTACCGTAGTTCGGCACTTCATGTACGGCCTCCTTATCCACTTTAACCGGTTCTCCCATCATGTCGTAAGTATCATCGTCCGCTTTCACGGAACCTGCCTTTTCCGCTCCTTCCGCGAGTTTGTCGGCAAGTTCTGTAGAACCGTCCAATAATTTGTCAGCTCCGTCTTTTAATTGGCCTGCTCCTTCCGCCAGTTTGCCCGCTCCGTCCTGAAGCTGGCCGGCCCCGGAGGATAATTGATCCATGCCGTTTTTCAATTCGCCGGCGCCGTTTGCCAATTCCACGGAACCTTTATAAAGTTTGCTTATGCCGTTTTGCAATGTTTGTCCGCCGGCAGTAATTTGGTCCAGCCCTGCAATCAATTGGTCAAAGGCGGGAGCGGTTTTGGATTTCAACTCATCTTCGATGCCGTTCGCCGAAGCAAGCAATTGCTTTGTCAACGATGTTTCAAATTGGGATAATCCTTGATGGATTCCATTGCTTACTCCGGCAGAAATTTGAGGTTCCAATTGAGCTTGCAATTGTGCTTTGTATTGGGCTTCAATCTGCTCTTTGGATGGCGCCTGGCTCGCCACTTGCGCCATAAAGGCATCGGCTTGGGCTTCGTTCATAAAGCCGTTTGCCACAAGCGCGGATTTGATTTGCGAAAGGGTTTGTGCCTGGTTTGAAACCGTTTGTTCCGCAAGTTTTCCGGATAAACCATTGACAATGCCTGCTGTAAGTTGGGATGATAACTCACTGGACATTTGGGTTTCCAATTGGTCAATGCCGGCACTGATATTGTTCACACCGCCTTTCAGTTTTTCGGAAATGCCCGCGGCCACTTGTGCCGGAAGCTGTTCTTTCATTTGTTTGATGCCATTTTCGACTTGGGAAGTTCCGGATACAAGCGCAGGAAGTTTGTCATTGACTTGTTTTAAACCATCCTTGATTTGGCTTGAACCGGAAGCAAGGGAATCCGAACCTTTCGCGGCAGTGTTGGCGCCTTTTTTGAACTCAATCATTTTGGAAGCCAACGTTGCCAAATTATCGCTTAAAGTTTTGGAACCGTCATCGAGTTTGGCGATGCCATCTTTTAATTGGCTGGCGCCATCGCTGGCCTGATTTAATCCATCCGCCAATTCGGTGATGGAATCAAACATCGTTTCCGCATAAGTTTCGATGATTTTTTTGGAGATTTCCGATTTGACTTCCTTCATCGCCGTTTCGCCGATCTGCGCTGAAAGGAAGTTGGTGCTTTCATTCGGCACGTATTTGATTTCCAATTTTTTTGGTTCATCATCCAGGATGGTTGTGGCATTTTTTGAGAAGTTTTCCGGAATTTCCACCAATAAATAGTAGTCCCGGTTTTCTAGCCCCTCATAACCTTTTTCTTTGGAGACGATATGGAAATCAAACTTTTCGCTGTCTTTAAGCTTTTCGGCCAGTTCTTTCCCGATTTCCAGCTTTTCCCCTTCAAATTCAGCGCCTTTGTCTTCATTGACGACGGCGACCGGCAAATTGTCCAGGTGGGCATAAGGATCCCAGAATGCCCAAAGGAACATTCCCGCGTAAAGCAGAGGAACAAAAGCGACAGCAATAATGGAAATTAAAATTTTTTTGTTTTTTAGCAGAAATTTGAGTTCTGCCAAAAAGGATGAGCGTTTCACATTGTTACCCCCTAGAAGTAATGACTAATTTGTTCATTTGGTCATTTTTGTGCAAAGCTATAGGGTGCTCGATGAGCCCCTTTATTAAACGAAATTCTATTTTTTTATTTACCTAAACCTTCGAAGAAATATAACCGGAACAACTTCGAAATTTCTTCTTTCTCTATAGGAGGATGTTGCTTTTCCCAGTCGAATATTAATGCTATATAGGTTTTGAGCATGACAAATGCGGTGATCTCCGGGTTGCACTCTTTGATTTCGCCCCGGTCGACGGCTTCTTGGATGATTCCTTTCATATAATCAATAACGGCTTTTTCCACCCGCTGAATGACGTCCGAAACAGCCCGTGTACCAAGTTCTTTCTCTTCTTGGAAAAGCTTGATGGTGAGCTGGTGGGACTTGCGGAATTCCAAGAGCCTCAGCAATACCCGATGGATGTTTTCTTCAAAGCTCAGATTCGGATCAACCGCTTTTTCCGCTTCGGTCTTCATGTCTTTAATAAGCGAAGTGACGATTTCATCCAATATTTCTTCCTTGTTTTTGAAAAACGTATAAATCGTCCCTTTGCCGACATTGGCGAGCTTGGCGACCTGATCCATCGTTGTGGCTTTGTACCCGAACAGGGAAAAGGATTTTTTTGCAGCTTCCAGGATCAATTGTTTTCGGTCTACCGCCACGGGTTTCACCTCGCTTTCGGAAAAATGACCAAATGAGGATTTTAGTCATTCGTTCTGAACGTCAATTACTATACCACTCATGATGGATTTTTGCAAGTTGTTTGTATGTTTCCTTCCATTTATTATGACAAAATAATTAACAAAAAAGAATGGAAAATGGGAATTCTGAAGTGGAAAGTCAAGGCGGTGATGATTATTATTTCTGAAGATTTTGGGGAGGATTTAAAGAAATAATCGGTTGAAGGGTGGATAGATGCTAATTGGAAAAATTCTTGTTTGTTAGAAAAATAAATTCCGCAACCGGATGACGCGGGAGAAGAATCTTGCATCCCTGGCCATTCTGCCAAAGTATGGATGCTGGTATGGAGCCAGGCACTGCTGGAACATTTCGTCGCAATACCGGGACGGTCCATGTATGGAGTAGCAAATATCGTGCTGCATGCAGCAGTAATCGACCGGATTTGTCGGCATTCCCGGCCCTGAACAGCCAGGTCCGCAATAACGGTAACCCGGATAGCAGATACCGAACAAAGATTTTCCTGTGCGGTACATATCCATTTCTCCCTCCATTATTTTGGTCAATATAGTATATGACAGAATTCTGATAATAATCGGGCGGCACATTTTGGCGCGGAAGATAGATTTTCATGAAGGATTCCGGAGAATGATGGGATATTTAAAACGGAAGGAAAGTAGTGTAAAATGTGGTAAATATATTTTCAAATTGATGCTATTAGGAGGAACTTTATGCCGCAACATTCTTTACGGCCCATATTGATTGGGATCTTGATTTGTTTAATTATCATTGCCTTGAAACCGTCCCCTGAATTTGATGGCAGTTCTACAGGGCAGATGGAACTGATTTCGCCGGTCGATGTGTCGACAGGGGAGAAAATTGTGGAACTGGGCAATAACCGGTTGGCCATTATTGATACGAACCTGAATTCAGGAAATCATGGCCAGGTGCTTGTCGTTGAATTCAAAGAGGATGAAAAGAGTTTTGAGGTCATCGGCAAATATAATTACCTCGAGGATTTTGAGAACATGGAAGAATAGCGGAAATTGGCAACTGATCGGGTATTGAAACATATGGAAAATGGCAAAATTTAAGTGTTGGTCGGCAAACCAACACTATTTTTTATAGTTGATTTCTTTTGGTAGCATGAGAACAATATGCATCTTTTTGCGATTGATATGAACCGTTTGTATGAATCGGCGGTTAATTCCCGGTTTTTTTAGAAATGTGATAATTGCGATGAGCGAGAATTGTTGAAAAAATTGAATAAATCAATACAACGAGGGTCCACAAATTCCGTTCAAAAATGAAAACAAGGAGCACCAATGCGGTTAAAATATACCAGATAATAACAAATGATGTTTTCTTATGACCTTTATCCAATATCGTAAACCTCCAATTTCTTACAAGAAATGTGATTGCAATCATTCCGATCTTTTTCAAAAACAACGATATTGCGGTATTGAAGCCAACTCAAAAATAACACAAAGAACAAAAAAATCCTATAAGAAAATAAAAATCTTGGAAGTCTAATTCCTATGAAAACAGTGAAAACATTGATATAATTAGGTTTACGAAAATAGTAGAAAGGGTGCGTGTGGATGAACGCTTACGAAGAATACATGAAAGCGATTGTGCAGCCGATGCGCCAGGAATTGGTGGACGCGGGCTTTACAGAATTGACAACTGAAGATGAAGTGCATGAATTTATGGCGACAACAAAAGGAATCACGCTTGTCGTGATCAACTCCGTATGCGGATGTGCAGCCGGAAGCGCGCGGCCGGCTGTTAGAGAAGCCATCAAAGAAATCAAACCTGATAATTTGGTGACGGTATTTGCCGGACAAGACCGGGAAGCGACCGCCGCGATGCGTTCCTATTTTGAAGAGGTTCCGCCAAGTTCACCATCCATTGCCATTTTGCGGGATGGCCAGTTGGAATATTTTATACCGAGAGAACAAATTGAAGGCTATCCGGTGGAACAAATCCGCGACCATATTGTGGGCGTGTTGAAGCAAGCATGTGCGAAGTGATTGTCACCACAGCCGGAAGGCCGGATGAAGAATCATTCCGGTTGGCCAAACAAGTGGGCGATGATTTGCATGTGCCATTTGTGCCGAGAAAGAAACGGTCTGTGGCCAAACTTTCCGAACTTTATAAAGCGAATGTGATGGTCGCCGGGAAAAACCGGCTGGAGTATTATGGGAAAGGATCTTCCGCGCCTTTCTTCTTTCATCCCGATACGGCGGCTTTTCGTTTGAAACGGCTGCAAAGAGGCGAAACGGAGCCTTTTTTGGAAGCCTGCGGGTTGGAGATGGGCGACTCGTTTCTTGATTGTACATTGGGCATCGGCTCGGATTCGATCATCGCTTCCCATGTGGTGGGGGACAGCGGATCGGTGACGGGGCTCGAAGTGGACCCGGTCATCGCGTATATCGTCCGCCGCGGCTTGAAAGAGTATGAAACGGCGGATGCGGTGTTAAAAGGGGCGATGGAACGGATTCGGGTCATCAATTGCGAGGCTGTGGAATTTTTAAAACGGCAGCCGGATGATGCATTTGACGTGGTTTATCTCGATCCGATGTTTGAGCGGACCATTGAGGAGTCCGTCAATTTCGAATCGTTGCGGGAAGTGGGCAGTCATCACCCGTTGACGGAAGCATGGGTAAGGGAAGCCCATCGTGTTGCGAAAAAACGGGTTGTATTAAAAGCCCATTTCCGCTCCACCCATTTTGAAGAATTCGGTTTTGAGCGGAAGGTCCGGTTAACGTCGAAGTTCCATTTTGGAGTATTGGAGAAACGTTGAAGCATCGATTGAAAAGGGCGAACAGGGCAGTTCGCTCTTTTTATTTTGCAGTGACCCCCTTTATTTCACAAAATTGCCATGTTCGGAAATGCTTCCATTATTTTTGTAAGCTATCTATTTGAAAAAAAATCCAATAAAGTCGTATCGTAAAAGTAAGGTTAATTCTGTTTGGGAGGAAATTATATGAAAGAGAAATATAAAGATTTATTCACCCCTTTTACATTTCCGAACGGTGTAACTTTGAAAAACCGCATCGTCATTGCTCCAATGACGCACTGGTCATCCAATCCGGACGGTTCGGTTTCGGAAGTTGAATTAAAATACTACGCCCGGAGATCTTCGGGTGTCGGCGCGGTCATTACGGCCTGCGCCTATGTCGCCGCGAACGGCAAGGCGTTCCACGGGCAGTTTTCCGCCGACCGTGATGACATGATTCCGGGTTTGCGAAAAGTGGCAAAAACGATCCAGGAGCAGGGAGCAAAAGCCATTCTGCAAATTCACCACGGCGGAAGATTATGCCCTCCGGAACTTGTGCCGAATGGAGATATTGTCAGCGCCAGCGCGGTGCCGGCTGAACGGCCGGGGGCAAAAACGCCTCGCGCATTGACCATCCCTGAAATCGAAGAACTTGTCGAGGCCTTTGGAGAAGCGACCCGCCGCGCGATTGAAGCGGGGTTTGATGGCGTGGAAATCCATGGGGCGAACGGCTATTTGATCCATCAATTTTTCTCGCCTCACTCCAACCGACGGGACGACCGGTATGGAGGCACGCTCGAAAAACGGATGACCTTCCCGCTTGAAATCATCAAGAAAGTCAAAAGCGTGGTTGCCCAATATGCGAAATCCCCGTTCATTGTCGGATACCGGTTCTCGCCGGAAGAGCCGGAAAGACCCGGAATTACCATGGACGACACCCTTGCCTTTGTGGATGTACTGGCAGATCAGGGACTGGATTATCTTCATGTTTCCTTGCACGATTTCCGTTCCACGCCGAGAGATGGCGTCGAAGACTTGAATAAAACTCGGATTGCCTATTTGCTTGAAACAATCGGTGGCCGTGTGCCGCTCATTGGTGTCGGTTCCATTATTACGGCTGATGACGCGAAGGAAGCGCTGGATACCGGGGTTGCCCTTATTGCGATTGGCCGAGAGTTGATCGTGGATCCGGATTGGGTGCAAAAAATACAGGAAGGTCGGGAAGACGAAATCGCCACTTGCATCTATCCGGACCAGCAGGAAGAATTGGTGATCCCGGATGGCCTATGGGAACAAATCATGACCAGACCCGGCTGGTTCCCGGTAAAAGAGCGCCAATAGGTTTTACCATTGGCTGCGAAGGATGCCGCATAAAAGTTAAAATAATGAAACCACCAGATTCATCTGGTGGTTTTATTTTTTCATTCAACTTTAAGAAATCCTGTTGTTTTCTTTGATCCCCCAAAATAGAAAAAGGGCGCCAATAAGGAAAAACAACCATTCTTTTGCAAAACCCAAAATCAAAAATACCACACCGGGAACGAAAAATCCTGCGACACGCGGGTCTTTATAATGAATTGGTTTCAAATGAGTCCTCCTTTAAACATGTTTTCCATTTCTACGCCGTGCCCGACGCCTTCAATCTCTCCTTCACCCTTCTCTTCCGATAAAGCATGCTCCCCGCTTCGGCTATGTCTTCCATCATGCTTCGGTTCGCAAAGGCTCCGAAAATGATTCCGGCAACCGGTATTGCCTGGAAAAATTTCTTCCATCCAAATTGGTCGCGGAAGGAATAAAACACTTCCTGCCATCCTTTCAGCTGCTGAATCATGTCCCCGGAAGGCTTTTCATCCATTCGCGAAAGCTCTTTCAAAATCGCTTCCTTTCCGACAATATCGGCAAGGGCGAATTGCAGACATTTGACAATGAAGATCCGTTCCTTTTTGTCATTCGGGTCGTAACCATGGATGATGGCAATTTCCTGCAATGTTTTCAAGGCAAGCCCCAAAATTACCGGAACATCCACCACAAGTGTAAACAATCCTCCGACGCCGGTTGTAGCGCCCTGCACAGTGGCAAATGCCGCCCGGCTTTTTGAAAACTGTTCCGTGATCCGTTTCATCTCTTCAATCGGCAAATTCCGAATTTTTTCTAAACTGTGGATATTTTGATATGAAGACAATTTATTGATTTTATCGATGGTGGCCAATTCATTGACCAAATACTTTCCGCCTGTCTGGATGTAGCTCCCCAGTTCATCCACCAGTTCCGCGATTTTCTTTTGGATCCATTTCGGCGTCACTTTGTCCAACAATTTAAAAGGGAGCCTTCCAAGTTTTTCCCAAAAAAATAACCCTTTTTGTCGCTTTTCCCAAGTTTCGATTTCTTTCAAATATGCCAGCAATTGCTCCTTTGTTTCCAACGGTCATTCCCCTATTCGTTTTTAACTTGCATTATTTGTAGATGTTGCCTATTTATACGAACCGTGCCGCGAAAAAGTTTCGCCTAAGACAAAAGGAAAATCAATGGGAATAAAGAATATTTATAGGGAGGAGTG
This sequence comes from Ureibacillus sp. FSL K6-8385, assembly GCF_038593155.1. Lineage (GTDB taxonomy): Bacteria > Bacillota > Bacilli > Bacillales_A > Planococcaceae > Ureibacillus > Ureibacillus terrenus. Next base: position 1,409,732 of record NZ_CP151968.1, on the reverse strand, counting down.
ATATCATGGCCAAGATTTTTGTAACGAGCAAAATCAGCGAATCGGCATTGGATCTATTAAAATCTGTCGGAGAAGTGGAAGTGTGGGAGAGTGAAGAAACGCTCAACGGCGATGCGCTTTTTGAAAAAATGAAAGATAAAGATGCGGTTCTGACAATGGTAAACAATTTTGTGACCGATGATATGATCAGCCGGGCGTCGAATCTGAAAATTATCGGCAATTGCGGTGTCGGCTATAACAATATCGATATCGAATCCGCGGAAAAGCACGGCGTCATCGTGACCAACACCCCGGATGTGCTGAACGATGCCACGGCAGATCTGACTTGGGCATTGATCCTCGGGATTGCGAGAAGGATTGTTGAAGCGGACAAGTTTGTAAGGGAAGGAAAGTTTAAAGGCTGGCTGCCGCATTTGTTCATCGGCAATATGGTGTACGGCAAAAAGCTTGGCATTATCGGAATGGGACGGATTGGCACGGCCGTTTGCGAGCGGGCAAAAGGGTTTCATATGGAAGTGTACTATTATAACCGGCGCCGTCTGCCGAACGAAAAGGAAGAGGCGCTGAACGCGCGATATATGGATTTGGAAAGCCTGCTCCGGGAGTGCGACTACATCACCATTCATGCGCCGTTAAACGAGGATTCCTATCATTTGATTGGCAGGGATGAATTGAATTTAATGAAAAAGGATGCCTATTTGATCAACACATCCCGAGGACCGCTGATCGATGAACAGGCATTATACGAGCATTTGAAAGCCGGAAAGATTGCCGGCGCGGCGCTGGATGTTTATGAACATGAACCCGAGATTGTGGAAGGGATGACCGAATTGGACAACGTCATTTTGCTTCCGCATATCGGAAGCGCCACTTATGAAACGCGTACGAAAATGGCGGAGCTTGCGGCGAACAATATCGCCAACGTGTTGTCGGGAAAAGCTCCGATTACACCTGTTACGAAAATGAATGAAAGGTGAGAATATGAAAATTTTAATAGCTCCGGATTCTTTCAAAGGCTCCCTTTCATCGAGGGAACTATGCCGGGCAATCAGGCACGGTATTGAAAAAGTGGCGGAAGCTGAAGTGGTGGAAGTGCCGATATCCGACGGAGGGGAAGGTTTTCTGGAAAGCATTTGCGTTTCCAAACCGCTGCAAATGGAGTCCGTCAATGTAAAAGACCCTTTGGGACGGATAATCAGGGCGGAAATGGCGTTTGACCCGACGAGGCAAACGGCATTCATCGAAATGGCGAAAAGCACGGGTCTGACGCTTGTTTCGGAAAATGAACGAAATCCGTATCAATCCTTCAGTTATGGTGTGGGGGATTTCGTTTTGCATGGCCTGGACAAGGGATTGCGAACGTTTATCATCGGCCTCGGAGGCAGCGCCACCAATGATGCGGGAATCGGCATGCTGCTTGAACTGGGCGTGGTTTTTCTCGATGCGGATGGAAATCCGGTCCGGATTGATTCATTGGCAGACATTCGGAAAATCGCTTCTCTGGATATAAGCAGGATGGATTCGCGGCTTTTTGATTGCAAGTTTATTTTGGCAACGGATGTCAATAATCCGCTCTGCGGAAGGAATGGGGCGACGTATGTTTTTGGGCCGCAAAAGGGGATTGCCAAGAAAGATCTGCAGGGAATCGATAACATTTTATCCCATTATGGCGCGGTGCTGGAAAAGCAGTTTCAAAAGGAGTTAAAAAATCGCCCTGGAGCCGGTGCCGCTGGGGGAATCCCTGTTTCGTTCCTTGCTTTATTTGAAACGGAAATCAGGCCGGGGATTGAAATCATATTGGAAAATGCGAAATTAAAAGAGCTGCTTCCGGAGATGGATTTTGTCATTACAGGCGAGGGCAGGCTTGACCGGCAAACCTTCAGCGGGAAAGTCATCAAAGGGATCTGCGACTTGGCCAATTCTTGTTCGGTGCCCGTCATCGCCATCTGCGGCAGCATCGATTGTTCCCGTCAAGAAATTAAGAAAATGGGGCTCCTTGCGGCATTTTCCATTTGCAAAGGTCCGACTTCATTGGAAGAATCGATGAATCATGCGGGAGAACTCGCTGAGGAACTGGCGGAGAATCTTGGGGAGCTGATGGCTGGAAGAAAATAAAAAGCGCTGCCGGAGATGGAGGCAGCGCGTTAAAGAAAAAATAAAAAGCCGCATAAAAGCAGCTTTTTATTCTGCGAAACAGAATGATACCAAGTATGCTAAATAAAGAATGAATCCGATTCCAATAGTGACTGAGGCCATATTTTTCCCTCCTTGACATAGAACACAATGGTCAATTCCTTAGATATTTTACTATGAAAAAACAAATTATGAAACCTTTTTGTCGAAATTTTGTAGATAGTATTAATAGATTCGTATAAGCGAGTGATGAGATTGAAAAAGTGGCTGAAACAATCTCTTGTATTTTTGGTTGCCCTGATTACATTAGGGTTCATTCCTCCAAGCCATTCCATCTGGGAACAATTAGAAAATGGACAAGATTCGAACCGGACAACAAGTTCCGATTATAACAATATAGATGTCCAGGAAGAGACAGTTGGAGAGGCCCCTTCCGAAGAGGGACTTGCAGCTGATGATCCGATTGGTTCGATTATCCGGCTTGCGCATGAACAATCCTACATAAAATTCGGTTCAAAAATTGGTCCGGTCATCGAAGACGAATTCGAAGAAAGAATTTTCCCGGCGATGGCGCAGATCATCGCCTCCAAGCTGGATCGTTTGGACGATCAAGCCAAACAGTACTTGACAATCACCGAAAAACCCGGCGGAAATTATTCGGAAAAAATATTCCACATCGCTGATGGAAGAACGGGCAAAGATTTGCTGCGCTTCCATGTTCGCACCGAAAAGCGGCCACAGGAAGGCTATTATTATAATTTCCACTATCACACTTATGAAGATGATTACGAGTCGCACTATACCATCGGAGATATTTATTATTCCAAAAACACCCCTCCGAAATGGCTGTCGTAAAGTCATGGGTGAAGGGGGTCAATATTGGCGATTAAAGATGGGCGGCCATTGTTAATAAACAGTCCGGAAATAACAACTCCCCAAATGGACAAATACCCTTCATAAATAAGGCGAAAATTTAATAAAGTGAAGTAAAAAGTTGAAAAGAAATGGGGAAGTTATTTGAAAATCAATTGGAGAGTCAGATTCAGCAGGCATAATTTAGCGTTTATCGTCCGCTTTGTCGGGGCTTTGCTGATTCCGGTTCTGGCATATCTTGGCATACAGTTCGAGGATTTGAACAGTTGGCCGGCCCTTTGGGATTTGTTGGTTAAATTCTTGTCGAACCCGTTTTTGATCGGCCTCGCTATTGTCAATGCCATCAACATGATCCCGGATCCGACGACAAAAGGGTTTTCCGACAGCCAGCGCGCAATGACATACAAAAAGCCGGCCAAGTAAAAAAAGTGAAGCAGGATTTAAGTTCCAGCTTCACTTTTTTTGTCCTCCGGCAAGCCGTTTGCCAATCAGTCCACCTTTTCGATTTTCAGCCCTTCGATTTGCTGAATCAAACTTTTGCAATGGTCGGAACGGAACGAAAATTCCCCAAATTCTTCGTGCGTCGTGCATGTGAACCAGGCAAAATTGTTTTTGATAAAGGTCAAGTCTTCCGGCAATCGGGGAGCCACCCAGCCGTATAAATTATCCGATAATTGTTGCAGCAATTTGCAGGTGTCTTTATTCGCTTCTATCACATATACCGTCGCGGCCGGGCCTTTTGTAATGGTATTTGCCCATTTTTTAGTTTTATAGGTTTCCTTCATATAAGGACGAAATTGTTCAATGACTTCTTTGTCATACTTCAATTCTTTTCTTGTCACAAAATAGAACAGATCCGAATGGTCGCATAATACTTTCATTAACCGCCTGTAAGTCGATCCTGCGGGATTTTCGGCCAATCTCCAATATTCCACTTTATCACCCGAATTCATCTTTTTAATCGTTTTATATCCATTATATTCCAATAAATTTTTATTCCGCAATAACTTTTATAATAGTTTAAAAGTTTGAAAAAGTCAAAAAATTTTCAAATTAAATGAAAGGGTTTTGATCCTTTTTGTCGAAAATAAATAGTAACATATGAACGGAAGGAGGAAGAATGATGGAAATTTTGGTTGCCAGAGATCTGATTGTGGATGATTTGGGAAACTATTATGTTGCCTATGCCCAGGAGGACAACAAGTTATATATTACGAACGCATTCCAGTATTATTCCTTTAACCGGATTTTGAATGACGCTTTCGTGGACGACGTGGAACAAAAATATGCCAGATCGGTTGCGGTAGGCCAGTACTTCCTCGACTCGCTCAGAAACAAAATCGAAGGACTTGAAAGAAAAAATTATCCAGGAGGAATTTACAATTTAAACGAAGTAACAGAATACTATGATATTGAATATAATCCGTTCTACGAAAAAGATTTCACAGTCGCAGACCCTATTTAAAGGCACTCTCCCTTGAGGGTGCTTCTTTTTTCTTTAATCGTTTGCAATTCCCTGCGGGCGAAAGGATGATTCGCTTTTTGCCGGAAGCGGCTTCATGGGTTGCGGGAATAAAAAATCATGAAATAAAAAAGCTGATTCGGGATATGAATCAGCTTTTTGCATTAATCTGTAAAACATAAGCTTGTTAAGTAGATTACGTATAATATTAATCCGATGCCGATTGAAACTTCCGCCATTTTGATCCCTCCCGCTCAGTCTGGTTATTTATAGTTTATACTAAATATTCGGAAAATAGAAGTTTGTTGCCCGATATCGCCTTGATATTCTGTTTTATGTACGATAATTTGTTATAATTGCGGTTTCTGTTCTTTGAAAGTTCATGTTAGAAATAAAGTTTATGATTATGATATGATAAAAGTTGATTTTTTATTCATAAGGAATTGATAAATTTTATTTCATCATTATTCCATAATACAATTAGATCAATTTACATAAGACGGGAGAGTATGGATATGCGCCATCCGGAATATGCCTATTTGGATTTATTGCGATACATTTTAGACCATGGAGTGAAGAAAGAGGACAGAACGGGAACGGGTACCATCAGCATTTTCGGCTATCAGATGCGTTTCGATTTGAGCAAGGGGTTCCCTCTGCTTACCACTAAACGCATTCCTTTCAAACTCGTGGCGAGCGAATTGTTGTGGTTCATTAAAGGGGATACGAATATCCGTTATTTGCTCGAACATAACAACCATATTTGGGACGAGTGGGCGTTCAAAAAATGGGTGGAATCCGAGGAGTACGACGGACCGGATATGACAGACTTCGGTCTTCGCGCGGCACAGGACGAAGAATTTGCCAAAATCGTGGACGAGCAAATGAAAATTTTCCACGAAAAAGTGCTGACCGATGATGCCTTTGCGGAAAAATACGGTGACCTGGGGCCGGTCTACGGCAAGCAATGGAGAAGCTGGCCGGGCGTTAACGGCGAAACGATTGACCAGTTGAAAAATGTGATTGAACAAATTAAACGGAATCCGAATTCCCGCCGCTTAATTGTTTCCGCCTGGAATCCGGCGGAAGTGGAGGATATGGCTTTGCCGCCATGCCATACGCTGTTCCAATTCTATGTGGCGGAAGGAAAGCTTTCATGCCAGCTTTATCAGCGCAGTGCGGACGTTTTTTTGGGCGTGCCGTTCAACATTGCGTCATACGCCTTGTTGACGCATTTGATTGCCCGTGAATGCGGACTTGAAGCCGGAGAATTCATTCACAGTTTCGGCGATACGCATATTTATTTGAATCATTTGAACCAGGTGAAGGAACAGCTTTCCCGTAAACCGCGCCCGCTTCCGACTTTAAAAATCAATCCGGAGAAAAAATCCGTCTTTGATATCGAACTGGATGATTTGTCGATTGAAGGCTACGATCCGCATCCGACAATCAAGGCGCCTGTAGCGGTTTAAGGCAACATGGACCAAGGAGAGATTGATGATGATTTCATTAATTGTTGCTCACGACAAAAATCGCGTCATTGGATATAAAAACGAAATGCCTTGGCATTTGCCGGGCGATCTGAAATATTTTAAAGAAACGACAATGGGCAAGCCGATCATCATGGGAAGAAAAACCTTTGAATCCATCGGGCGGCCTTTGCCCGGCAGAAGAAATATTGTGATTACAAGAAACAAAGGATACCATCATGATGGAATCGAAGTGGCGTCCAGTCTGGATGAGGCATTGAGGCTTGCGGGCAATGCCGGGGAAATTATGGTGATTGGCGGAGAACAAATTTTCAAGCTGGCCCTTCCCCTTGCCGACCGGTTGTATGTGACGCACATCGACCACGAATTTGTCGGTGATACTTATTTCCCGGAATACGGGGATGAATGGAAAGTGATATCCAAAAGTGAAGTGTATGAAACGAAGGAAGGCTACACGTATCAATACGTTGTCTACGAAAGGAAATAAGCTGGCCGGTTATCTGGCTTGTTCCTGAAAATCTCCATTGGGCTTGTGGCATCAAATCTGACGGCTTGCCCGTAAACTTTCCGAATAAATAAGGGCTGTCCAAAAATGTAGGGCAGCTTTTTTTTTTTTGGAAATGTCGGTTCAATTTGCCAGACGGCTAAATAAGCTGCAATCATTCCCGATACCAATATAAAAAATATCTTTTCCTCACAATAGAAATCAATCGGCGTCCGGAGAGCATCGGCCTTCCAGACGGCTTTTTTTCAATTATCGCCTTTATGATGTGTTTAAACTTCTGAAAACGGGTAATAAGTGTTATGTCGGAAAATCTGTTATAAAGAACAAAAAATATGATTTTCCGAGAATTTTGTCGCTTAAAATATAATTCGCCGCCGCCCGAAATGAAGTATAAATCCTTTTCCCCCCTCATATCTATAAATTATAGTGGGACAGTTATTGCTTAATAGACAAGGAGGAGTGCAAGATGTCAAAGGTCTTTTCTTCCTTCGAAGATGCCATTTCCGATTTGAAAGATGGCGATACGATTATCGTCGGGGGATTCGGTTTATGCGGTATTCCGGAAAAAGCGATTGAAGCCATTTTAAGAAAAGGCACGAAAAATTTGACCGTTGTCAGCAACAACTGCGGAGTGGACGACTGGGGACTCGGTCTTTTGCTGAAGAATAAGCAAATCAAAAAAATCATCGCTTCCTATGTCGGTGAAAATAAAACCTTTGAACAGCAATTTTTAAATGGCGAAATAGAAGTTGAGCTGACTCCTCAAGGCACGCTTGCGGAACGGATTCGCGCGGGGGGCGCGGGGATTCCCGCATTCTATACGGCAACAGGTGTCGGTACGCCGATTGCGGAAGGAAAGCCGACAAAAGTGTTCGACGGCAAGACGTACATCGAAGAGCGGGCCATTGTCGGGGATTTTGCCTTTGTAAAAGCTTGGAAAGGAGACAAACTTGGAAATTTGGTTTACCGCAAAACGGCAAGAAACTTTAATCCATTGGCGGCGATGGCCGGAAAAATCACGATTGCGGAAGTGGAAGAGCTGGTGGAAGTCGGAGAGCTCGACCCGGATGAAATCCACACGCCAAGCATCTATGTTCAACGCATTTTAGTGGGAGAACGCTATGAAAAGCGCATTGAAAAATTGACGACAAGAAAAGAGGAGGTTCTACGCTGATGGCTCTCACAAATCGGGAGAGGATTGTGAAACGGGCGGTGCAGGAAATCCGGGACGGCATGTACGTGAACCTGGGAATCGGGATGCCGACGCTCGTGGCCAATGAAATACCAAAAGACTACCAGGTAATGTTGCAGTCGGAAAATGGTTTGCTTGGCATCGGCCCTTATCCGACGGAATCGGAAGTGGATCCGGATTTGATCAATGCCGGGAAAGAGACGGTGACAGCCGTCAAAGGAGCCGCATTTTTCGATAGTGCCGAATCTTTTGCGATGATCCGCGGCGGACATTTGGATTTGGCTATTTTAGGGGGGATGGAAGTATCCGAAAAAGGCGATTTGGCCAACTGGATGATTCCGGGCAAGTTGGTCAAAGGCATGGGCGGCGCGATGGATTTGGTGCATGGGGCCAAACGCGTAGTGGTCATCATGGAGCATTTGTCCAAAAAAGGGGAACCGAAAGTCCGGAAGGAATGCACGCTTCCGCTGACAGGGCAGGGCGTGGTGGACCGCCTGATTACGGAACTTGCCGTATTCGATTTTACCGATGAAGGCATGGTGCTGATAGAAAAATCAAAGGATATCACATTGGAAGAACTGAAAAGCAAAACGGAAGCGGACTATATCGTCTCTCCAAATCTCGTAGAATGGTAACTGGATTTTTGATAGAAAAATTTAATTGATTTAGTCATAAAATGCTAGAAAAATAAATATATTTCTAATAGTGTGTTTCAATGTCGATTACCGAAAGGCGGTAAATAATGAAAAAAACATTGAAAGAACGGATCTTGGAAACATCGATTCAACTATTCCAGCAACATGGGTACCACGGAGTTACAGTGGACGAAATTGTGGCTGAAGCTGGCACGTCCAAAGGCGGATTCTACCACAATTATAGATCAAAAGATGAACTTTTATATGAAATCCACGATGTTTTCATTTCCTACGTCAATAAAAAAGCGGAAGAATCTTATGGAGAGAATAGGACGCCTGTGGCAAGATTGGCCGCCATCCTGGATTCGTTTGTAAAAGTTTTTGATTTATACAAGCCGCATATTACGGTGTTTTATGAGGAAAGCACCTACCTGCATGATGAATTCAAGGAAATTATCAATGAGAAACGGGACCGTTTCCGAAAATTGCTGGAAACTGTCATTATTGAAGGCCAGGAAAGCGGCGATTTCCGGAAAGAATTGCCAGCAAACATTGTCACTATGTCGATCATCGGTATGGTGAATTGGACGTATAAGTGGTACAAGCAGGAAGGGCCACTGACGATAGAAGAAATCGCGGCAATTTTCAAAGATATGATTTTCAGATCGATCGTCACACCGCAAGGATATTCCGAAGCACATAATTTAAAGCAAATTATAGAAGCACAAGCGAAAATACAAACCGACTAGTCGGTTTTTGTCAAGTGGGGGGAAATGTTCATGGACTTTGAATTAACGAAGGAACAATTGATGATTCAAGAAATGGTAAGAGATTTTGCAGAAAAGGAAATTAAACCGTACGCCAGAGAAAATGATCAGCAATCCAGATTCCCAATCGAAACATTCAAAAAAATGGGTGAACTTGGCTTATTGGGCATTCCGTTTCCGGAAGAGTACGGTGGCTCCGGCGGCGACACCATCTCCTATGCCATCGCCGTAGAGGAGATCGGAAAAGCTTGCGGCGGTACAGGGCTCAGTTACGCCGCGGCCATCAGTTTGGGGGCATCGCCGATCTATTATTTCGGAACGGAAGAACAAAAACAAAAATGGCTCGTTCCGATGGCCAAAGGGGAAGCGCTCGGATCTTTCGGCTTGACGGAACCGAATGCCGGATCTGACGCAGGCGGCACCAGAACGAAAGCGGTACTCGACGGCGATGAATATGTCATCAATGGGGAAAAGTGCTTCATCACGAACGCCGGCTATGCGAGACAAATCATTGTAACAGCGGTAACAGGTGAAAGGGAAGACGGCAAAAAGATCATTACTTCCTTCATCGTTCCGACAGATGCGCCTGGCGTAACAATCCGCTGCGACTACGACAAATTGGGCGTCCGCGCTTCCAATACATGCGAAATTGTTTTGGAAAATGTCCGTGTCCCAAAAGAAAATATATTGGGCGATCCAAAGCGGGGTTATAGCCAGTTCCTGCATACATTGGACGGAGGGCGGATTTCCATCGCGGCCCTTTCGGTAGGGATTGCGCAAGCCGCTTATGAAAAGGCGTTGCAATATGCCAAAGAAAGATATCAATTCGGACAGCCGATTTCAAAATTCCAGGCCATCCAGTTCAAATTGGCCGATATGGCGATGGAAATCGAATTGGCACGCAACATGGTGTACAAAGCGGCATGGTTGAAAGACAACAAAAAACCGTTCAGCAAAGAAGCGGCTTTCGCAAAACTTTTCGCATCGGAAATGGGATTCAGGGTGTGCAATCAGGCCCTTCAAATCCACGGCGGCTATGGATACATGAAAGACTACGATGTGGAAAGACATTTGCGCGACATCAAACTGATGGAAATTGGCGAAGGCACTTCGGAAGTTCAACGACTTGTGATATCCCGTTTAATCGGTTGCTAATAAATTTCGAAGGAGGAATGGGATGGCAGATTTAGTTTACAAAACAATTGGTCAGTTGTTGGAGGAGCAGGCGGAAAAATATCCGGATAAGGAAGCGGTTGTTTATTCAGACCGAGATTTGCGACTAACGTATAAGGAATTCAATGAATGGTCCGATCAAGTGGCAAAAGCGCTGATCGCCCTTGGCATCGAAAAAGGAGACCACATCGCTGTTTGGACATCCAACGTTCCTGAATGGGTCGCTCTGCAATTTGCGACAGGCAAAATGGGCGCGCCGCTTGTGACGGTCAATACGAATTACCGGGCCGCGGAGTTGGAATATTTATTGAAACAGTCCGATTCCCAGACGCTCGTCCTGATTGAACAATATAAAGATCACCGCTATATCGATACGCTTTATGAAATTTGCCCTGAACTAAAGAATTCCAGGCCGGGCGAACTGAAATCAAAACGTTTGCCGATGCTGAAAAATGTCATTCTCATCGGTGACAGCCAATATGACGGGGTTTATAACTGGAATGACGTCATCCAATTGGCGGACCAAGTTTCAGATGAAGAATTGGAGAAGCGAAAAGCTTCATTGCATTATAACGATGTCATTAATTTGCAATATACATCCGGAACGACGGGATTCCCGAAAGGTGTCATGCTGACACATTTCAATATAGTCAATAACGGCATTAATATTGCGGAATGCATGAAATTGACACCTGAGGACCGGCTCTGCATTCCTGTTCCGTTCTTCCATTGCTTCGGCTGCGTCATCGGTACGATGGCCATCGTTTCCGCGGGCGGAACAATGGTGCCGATCCAGGAATACAATCCGGTGGAAGTGCTGAAAACGGTGGAAAAAGAAAAGTGCACCGCGCTGCACGGCGTACCGACAATGTTCATCAGCGAATTGAACCTGCCGAACTTCGATGAATTCGATTTATCTTCATTGCGCACCGGCGTCATGGCGGGGTCCAACTGTCCGGAAGAATTGATGAAGAAAGTCATCCACAAAATGAACATGAAGGATATTACCATCTGCTATGGACAGACAGAGTCTTCGCCAGTGATTACGCAAACGCGCACAGATGATCCATTCGAGTTGAAAGTGAGCACGGTTGGACGGGCATTGCCGAATGTGGAAGTGAAAATCATCGACCCGAAAACGGGCGAGGAAGTGCCGCCGAATACGCAAGGCGAGCTTTGCACGAGGGGCTATCATGTAATGAAAGGCTATTACAATAATTCGGATGCGACAAAAGAAGCCATCGACGAGGACGGCTGGCTGCATACGGGAGACCTTGCCACAATGGATGAAAACGGCTATGTGCGCATTACCGGCCGCCTGAAAGATATGATCATCCGGGGAGGGGAGAACATTTACCCTCGTGAAATCGAGGAGTTCTTATATAAAAACCCGAAAATTTACGATGTGCAGATCGTTGGTGTTCCGGATGAGAAATACGGGGAAGAAGTGGCCGCCTTTATCATCCTGAAGCAGGGTGAAACTGCGACGGAAGAAGAAATCCGGGAGTTTTGTGAAGGCAAAATTTCGAAACATAAAATCCCGAAATACATTTTCTTCGTTGACAAGTATCCTATGACGGCATCAGGAAAAATCCAGAAATATAAGTTGAAAGAACAATTTACATCAAAACTTGTGCATAAATGAGATGAAGTGACAGCACATTTCTTACATGACAGGAAGGGGAACAGCGCCGATGTTTAAAAAAATATTGATTGCCAATCGCGGCGAGATTGCAAGAAGAATTATCCGCACCTGCAAAAGATTGAACATTCAGACAGTCGCAGTGTATTCGGAAGCGGACAAGGATTCCCTGTTCGTCCGCGAAGCCGATAAGGCATACGAAATTGGCAAGCCTCCCGTCGCCTTGAGCTATTTAAATATCGACAAAATCATTGAAACGGCGAAAAAAGCGAATGCGGAAGCAATCCATCCGGGCTACGGATTGCTTTCCGAAAATCCGAATTTTGCGAAACGCTGCGAAGAAGAAGGAATCGTGTTTATCGGGCCCAAACCGGACGTCATTGCGGCAATGGGCAGCAAGCTTGAAGCCCGCATCAAAATGAAGGAGGCGGGTGTGCCGATTATTGAAGGCGTCAATGTCGCCATCGAAAGTGTGGAAGAAGCGTTGAAAGAGGCGGAGCAAATCGGCTATCCGCTTATGCTGAAAGCGTCCAGCGGTGGCGGCGGCATCGGCATGCAGCGGATTCACAACCAGGAAGAATTGGCGAAAGCCTTCGAAGGCAATAAAAAACGCGCTCAATCCTATTTCGGTGACGGCACGATGTATATCGAAAAATATATCGAAAACCCGCACCATGTGGAAGTGCAAATCCTGGCGGATGCCCATGGCAATGTCGTGCCGCTGTTTGAACGGGAATGTTCGATCCAGCGCCGGAACCAGAAGGTGATCGAAGAAGCGCCATCGCCGACGATTTCGGATGCGACGCGGGAAAAAATGCTGGAAGCGGCCGTCCGCGCGGCAAAATATATTGGATACACAAATGCGGGAACATTCGAGTTTTTGGTGGATGACAAGGAGAATTTTTACTTCCTGGAAATGAATACCCGCTTGCAAGTGGAGCATCCGGTGACGGAGGAAATCACGGGAATCGATCTGGTGGAGCAGCAAATCCGGATTGCCCAAGGGCTTCCGCTCGAAATTGCCCGCGAATCGTTGAAAATAAATGGACATGCCATTGAAGCGCGCATCTATGCGGAAGATCCGGTGACGTTTTATCCTTCCCCTGGCGTAATCGGTTCTCTGCAATTGCCTGAAGGCGAAGGCGTCCGCAATGATTGCGCAGTGGAATCGGGGGCGCAAGTGACGCCATTCTATGATCCGATGATCGGGAAGCTGATTGTCCATGGAAAAACTCGGGAAGAAGCGGTTAAGCGTCTTGTGGAAGCATTGAAGTTATATAAAGTTGAAGGAATCAAAACCAACATTCCGATGCTATTGAAAATTGCGAGTCACGAACAATTTATTAAAGGAAATATTACAACCAGCTTTGTGGAGCGATATTACTTGCCCGAAGTTCAGGTGACGAAATAATTCAACGGGGAAGGATGCGGATGGTTTGTGCAGGTTTGTTTCTGTGGAAAGTGACAAGGCTTATGCATGAGTGAAGAGCATCGCACAAGCAGGGCACACCAACCGCATTTTCCCCAGTTAATTACAATTTGAATACCAGTTTTTTCAAAATATTTTCGGAGGGATGATCATGATGTCAACAATAGTGAAAGCAAATATGGCAGGAACAGTTTGGAAAATCGTTGTATCAGAAGGAGAGCAAGTGGAAGCGGGACAAGATGTGGTTATTTTGGAATCCATGAAAATGGAAATTCCGATTGTGGCGGAAACTTCCGGAACTGTCAAGAAAATTTTTGTGCAAGAAGGCGATTTTATCAACTTGGATGACGATATTATCGAAATCGAATAGGGGGAAAAGGATGAAACTTCCAGCCAAAGTGACCATCAAAGAAGTCGGTCCAAGGGACGGTTTGCAGAACGAGCCAAACTTTATCGAAACAAAAGACAAAGTCGATTGGATCAACTTGTTGAATCAAACCGGTTTATCCTACATCGAAGTATCCTCCTTCGTTCATCCGAAGTGGATTCCCCAATTGGCGGACAGCGAACAGGTGCTGAAATCCATCAGGCGGAAACCCGGCGTGACTTACGCTGCCCTTGTGCCGAATATCCGCGGACTTGAGCGGGCGCTGAACTGCCAAGTTGATGAAATCAGCGTCTTCATGTCCGCCAGTGAAGGCCATAACCAAAAAAACATTAATAAAACGATTGATGAGACGTTTCCTGTATTAAAAGAAGTGGTGGATGAAGCGAAAAAAGCGAATCTGAAAGTGCGCGGCTATGTATCGACGGTCATTGCCTGCCCTTATGATGGGCCGGTGGAGCCTGAACAGGTGCTGAAAGTCGTTGACCGCCTTGCGGAAATGGGCGTATACGAAATTTCATTGGGTGACACAATCGGCGTCGGCGTTCCGACTCAAGTGGAAAGATTGCTTGAAACATTGCTGAAGCATTTTCCGCCTCGACTGTTTGCAATGCATTTCCACGATACAAGAGGAACGGCCCTTGCCAATGTGCTGAAATCCTTGGAAATGGGCATCACGGCTTTCGACAGTTCGTTAGGAGGCCTTGGAGGATGCCCTTATGCAAAAGGCGCGTCCGGCAACGTTTCCACGGAAGATTTGAACTATCTGCTCACAGGCATGAACATTGACACCGGTTTGAATCCGCAAGCATTGATCGAAGCGGCTTTCTTCATCGAAGAAAAACTCGGCAAGAAATTGCCATCCAAACAGATGGTAATTGCCAGAAACGAAAGGAGCGCGAACATTGACAACGCTCGTACAGTTTAAGGAAATCGAAAAAGGCATCGGTTTAATCACCCTGAACCGTCCGGAAGCGGCGAATGCATTATCCCTTCAATTATTGAAGGAACTCAATGAAACGTTAAACGACGTCGCCAAAAACCGGGATATCCGTGTCGTTTTAATCACCGGCAGCGGGGAAAAAGCCTTCTGTGCCGGCGCGGATTTAAAAGAGCGGAAAACGATGAATGAACAGCAGGTGCGGGAAACGGTCCGCCTTATCGGCAGCACGGTGAACCAGGTCGAAGCGTTGCCGCAACCGGTCATAGCCGTGATGAACGGTGTGGCCTTTGGCGGAGGATTGGAGCTTGCTTTGGCCTGCGACATCCGCGTGGCCAGCACGGAAGCGAAAATGGGATTGACGGAAGTGTCTCTCGGAATTATCCCGGGAGCGGGCGGGACGCAAAGGCTTCCTCGCCTGATTGGCGTCGGCAAAGCAAAAGAATTGATTTTTACCGCCCGAAGAATTTCTGCCAATGAAGCTCTGGAAATCAATCTTGTCAATGCGGTGTATGATAAAGAGCAGCTGTTGGAGAAAGCGACGGAATTGGCATTGGAGATTGCGAAAAATGCGCCGTTATCTTTGATCCAAGCAAAGGTGGCCATCAACAAAGGTATTGAAACGGATTTAACCACGGGGCTGAAAATCGAGGAATTGGCATACAACGAACTGCTCCACACCGAAGACCGCATGGAAGGGCTGGTGGCTTTCCAGGAAAAAAGGCAGCCGCAATATCAAGGAAGATGACATTCCTGTGACGCAAAAGAACACAAAGGAGGAATCATCCATGAATGATACAGAAACAAAAAAAACACACGCGGATTTATTGGAAGAAATCAAAAAAGGCGGCCATGAGAAATATCATCAAAAGAATAAAGAACAAGGAAAATTATTTGCACGCGACCGGCTAAAATTGCTTCTTGATGAGGGAGAATACATCGAGGACGGCATTTTCGCAAACTGTGCCGCTGGTGATTTGCCGGCGGACGGCGTAGTGACAGGAGTCGGAAAAATCAATGGGAAAACGGTTTGCTTTATGGCCAATGACTCCACGGTAAAAGCAGGATCGTGGGGCAAGCGGACAGTAGAGAAGATTATACGCATCCAGGAAACCGCGGAGAAACTGGCTTGTCCCATCATTTATTTGGTGGACTCCGCGGGAGCACGGATAACGGACCAGGTGGAAATGTTCCCTGGCCGCAGAGGGGCGGGGCGCATTTTCTATAACCAGGTGAAACTCTCGGGGAAAGTGCCGCAAGTTTGTTTATTGTTCGGCCCTTCCGCAGCGGGAGGCGCATACATTCCTGCATTCTGTGATGTGGTCATCATGGTGGAAGGCAATGCTTCCATGTATTTGGGTTCGCCGCGCATGGCCGAGATGGTCATCGGGGAGAAAGTGGATCTGGAAACGATGGGCGGAGCAAAAATGCACTGCACGGTTTCCGGCTGCGGAGATGTGCTTGCCAAAACAGAAGAAGAAGCCATTGAGTATGCCAGAAAATATTTAAGCTATTTCCCTGGAAACTTCCGGGAAAAGCCTCCGGCGGCGGCACCGAAGCTTCCTGCAAATTTTGAGAAAACAATTGAAGAAATCATTCCAAAGAATCAAAACGTTCCTTTCAATATGTATGATTTAATCGACCGCATCATTGACGAAGGTTCTTTCTGTGAAGTGAAGAAGCTGTTTGCAGCTGAACTCATTACAGGTTTTGCGAGAATCGATGGACAAGCGGTAGGCATTGTTGCGAACCAGCCGAGAGTCAAAGGCGGGGTATTGTTCCATGATTCCGCGGACAAAGCGGCGAAATTCATCAGCCTGTGCGATGCGTTCAACATCCCGCTGATTTTCTTGGCGGACGTACCAGGTTTTATGATTGGTACGCAAGTGGAAAGACAGGGCATCATCCGTCACGGCGCCAAAATGATTTTTGCCATGAGTGAAGCGACAGTGCCGAAATTGACGGTTATTGTACGGAAAGCATACGGTGCAGGATTGTATGCGATGGCCGGTCCCGCTTTTGAACCGGATTGCGTGATTGCGCTGACTACTGCTCAAATCGCCGTAATGGGCCCGGAAGCGGCGGTCAATGCGGTGTACGCGAACAAGATTGCCCAGTTGCCAAAAGAGGAGCAGCAAGCTTTTATCGAGCAAAAACGCCAGGAATACCGGGAAGAAATCGATATATATAAATTGGCTTCCGAATTGATTGTCGACGATGTGATCGAACCGAATCAATTGCGGGAAGTGTTGACTGCACGGCTTCATGCATATTCATCCAAATATATGGTATTTTCTGAGCGCAAGCATGGCGTCAGCCCGGTATAATGGGGAAAATGTACGGAAACAGAGCGAGAAAAGCGTTTCGCTCTGTTTTTTTATTTTCTCTAAATGCAATGATCCCAGTCTTTTTGGAAAGGACCATCCATTTGTCATCTATTTGAAAAATGGCCGTATGGGGAGAAGCGCCTTTAATAAAGCAAATAGTTTTCTATTTCCAAAAATTTTTCATACAATTTATAATAAAGTTTGCCAAAATAAAGTATATTTTATAGAGTTTGAAGCATACTAAAAAATTAGTGCAGATTGAATCACTATTCATTTTTTGATAGGAGTGTCATAGAATGAATGTTTGGAAAGTCGCCTTTTTTACATTGTTGGGTTCAATTGTTTTATTGTTTGCATTTGTGATTTATTGGGCGACTTCACCAGGAGATACAGCGATACCGGCTCCACAGGCATCGGAAGTTGAGCCTGAGGACAGTGTCCTCTATGTGGAAACGACGGCAAAGGATTTTGAAAAATTGGCGATTAGATATATAAAGAAGGAATTAAAAAACTCGTCGTTGCCTGTGGAATTTGAAGTAGATGATACCGTTCAGCTCTCAAGCGAGATTGTTGCATTCGGTTATAATGTTCCGGTTACCATGAAATTCAATCCGGTCGTCAATAATCAAGGCAATATCCATTTAGTCCAATCGGAAGTGAACGTCGGAAGTTTAAACCTTCCTCCTTCTGCGGTATTAAAATTATTGAGTCAGGCTGTGAAATTTCCTGACTGGATGATCGTTCGGCCGGATGCCAAAGAAATTTTTGTTGATTTATCCAACCTAACTTTGGCTTCCGGCGCAAAAGTGAAAGCGAAGGAAATTGATTTAGAAAATGATCGAATCCAATTGGAAATCGTGATACCAAATAAGTAGGAGTGAGTAAGATGGCCAAGGAACTTGCTACGTTTGCCGGCGGGTGCTTTTGGTGTTTGGTAAAGCCGTTTGATCGGCTGGAAGGAATCGAAAAAGTCGTTTCGGGCTATACGGGCGGACATGTGGAAAACCCGACTTATAAACAAGTTTGTTCAGGCACGACGGGACATGTGGAAGCGGTGCAAATCACCTATGATCCGGAAGTGATATCGTATGAAAAATTAGTGGACCTTTACTGGAAATTAATCGATCCGACCGATTCGGGAGGGCAATTCCACGATCGGGGCGAATCATACACAACGGCCATTTTTTATCATAATGAAGAACAGCGGAAAATTGCCGAAGAATCAAAAAAACGTTTGGAAGATTCCGGAAAGTTTGATAAGCCGATTGTCGTAAAAATCCTTCCGGCGAAAACTTTCTACCCTGCAGAAGAGTATCATCAGGATTTTTATAAGAAGAACCCGATCGATTATGAACGCTATTTTATCGGTTCGGGAAGGGCGCACTTCATCAAACGGCATTGGGGGGATATTGGTGAATAAGGAAGAACGGTTAAAGGATCTGACGCCGATGCAATATTATGTGACGCAACAAAACGGAACCGAGCCGCCGTATCAAAATGAATATTTCAATCATTTCCAGGAAGGCATCTATGTCGATGTCGTTTCCGGGAAGCCGCTTTTCAGTTCAAAGGACAAGTTTGACGCGGGTTGCGGATGGCCAAGCTTTTCCAAACCCATCCATCCCGATGAAATTGTTGAAAGATTGGATACTTCCCACGGTATGCGCCGAATCGAAGTCCGAAGCAAAACAGCCGACTCCCATTTGGGGCATGTATTTCCCGACGGCCCGCGTGAACTTGGCGGGCTCCGCTATTGCATCAACTCCGCAGCCCTGCGGTTCATTCCGAAAGAAAAGTTGGAGGAAGAAGGCTACGGCGAATATGCAAAGCTTTTTGAAAAAGAATAAATAAAAAAGATGATCCGGCTTGGGACGGATCATCTTTTTATTTTATAGCGAAAGATTGATTTAATCAGGTTTTTTGAGGGTATTTTTATATATCGTTCTTCCTGATTTTACTTTTTGAACGGTTACTTGCACATCGATGGAATCCTCAGTCAATGGGATAACTCCCTGATTTTCTAATTTTTTCCACACTTTTACATTTTTCCTGTACAATGATTCTGACAGGCGGTAGACATCGCAATTCTTTTCCAACCCCTTTTTATAGGTCTCCGTTACCGCCTTTTCAATGCTTTTTTCAACCGCTTTTGCAATGGCATCCTCGCTGACATTGATATTATAGCTGCTTACCAGGGCATCCGCTGATATGTCGATCTGAAACTTGACGTCAGTCCCCTTGACAATAGGCGTAATTTTCCGTTTCATATTTTTAATGGTAAAAGTAAAATCGGCATCACCGATTTTGGTTGTCACATAACCCGTAATGGATTCATTGGTCATAAATTGCAGGCCATTGGCGTCATCCTTTATTAAATACCCTTTAAATTCCTTCGGTGTCACGAGGGCCACCCCTTCGATATGAAAAGTGGTATCCGGTCCTGAAACCGTATTCCAATTATGTTTCACTCTTACATAAGGAATTTTCACTAAATGGTTCGGCTCGTTCAAATGGATAATCAGTTTCCGGACATTCATCGGTTCGATGAAAGAGTCCTGTTCGTAGGAGTTTAACGGGTTGGCCAGTTTTGTCAGCGTAATGGCTTTTTTCAGAAGCGGTGTTTCCAAAAAGAATTGTTCCAGCGGTTCGTTCGTTGCATAAATCCATGTTTGATATCGGGTATTGATATATCTGGAGAAGGAATTTAATACTTCATTGAGTTTTTCTTCCTGTTTCAGCAGCTCCTCGCCGAAAACAAGAAAGGTCAGATGCCCAAAGAAGATTTTTTCATCTACGCTGCGGATCATTTTCGCAATGGCTTCATCCACCGTTCTGCCGGTGCTGAGTCCCACTTCCGACTGCATCACGTCCTGGTTGATTTGTTCGGATCTTGCCACATTGGCGAAACTGATAAGTTGCATGTAGAAATAAAACTGGCCGTCTTTATAATCGAGTCCAACACCATGCAAATAAAGCATCCGGGCATTTTCTTCCGAATCCCAGCATCCCGTCAACAGAAACAGATTGGCAAGCAGCAAGAAATATATCATGTATTTTTTCATTGCAGTCCCTCATTGCTTGTTCTGGTGTCATCTTTTGTTTTCAGCATTCCCGGTCTTCGTTTATATTGGTTTGGAGTCAGGCGCATCAGGGTTTTGCTGATGGACGACCAGCTTAGTTCCGCGGAAAAATTTAAATAAGGCACTCCGAACACCCGCATGTTTGCCATGTATAAAAGGAGCAAAAACAGGCATATGAAAAAGCCGAACAATCCAAAAAAGGCAGTCACGACAATAAAAATGAAGCGGATGATGGAAATCAAAGTCAACAGCGACTGATTGGCAATGGTGAAAGTCGCGACGAAGGATAAAGCGATGATGACCAGCATTGACGGGCTTGTAATGCCGGCCCGTATCGCAGCGTCCCCGATAATGAGTCCGCCTACTACGCTGATGGTGCTTCCGATGGCCGTAGGGAATCGCATCGCGGCTTCCCGGAACAGTTCAAACATGATTAGAAGAATAATCATTTCCAATGCTGCCGGGAACGGCAGACCCCGGTTCGAAACTACCACTGTTGCAAGAAGCTGCAGCGGCAATTGATTTTGATGAAAAGTCGTCAGTGCCAGCCAAAAGGCGGGAAGGATGATTCCAATTATGATGCCGACTATTCTAAGCAATCTTTCGAAAGCGCTGAACAAAATCGGGTATTCAAAATCTTCCCCGGTTTTTAATAGGAAAAGAAAATTGACAGGCGTAATAATAGCATAGCTAACACCATCAATCAGAATCACAACCCGCCCCCGGACCAGCGAATGTATCGCGAAGTCGGGCCTGCCGGTATCATTCGTCCATGGCAGCAGCCATCGTTTTTTATCAATATGTTCAACGAGTGAATCTCCGTTCAACACAACATCCGTGTCAATCTTTTCTATCTGTTTTTTTATTTCCTGTACAATCTTTGTATTTGCGATATCTTGCATATATAAAACGGCCACGGTTGTTTTGGATCTGGCCCCCACGGAGATTTTTTCCACACACAGGGAGTTGGTCGGCAATCTTTTCCGGATGAGCGCAATGTTGGTGGCGAGATCTTCAATGAAGTTGTCCCTCGGTCCTTTGATGGCGATTTCCATTTTTGTTTCTTCCGGCTGGCGGTTCGGTTTTTTGGCGATATTGCATGTGAGGAGTAATTGCGATTCATTCAAGAAAATCGCCAATTTCCCGGAAAATACTTCCAGTATGATTGTTTCTTTGTCTTCAAGTTTCTTCAGTTCCGGAAACGGCATTCTTAACAATTGTTCTTCGTTTAACCCGCCTTCCGCCTTTTCAATGAATTTTTCCATCGAGGGCAAAATATATGAAAACAGGATTTGATTGTCGACCATGTCTTCGCAAAAAATGAATGTAAATGACACACCATGAATTTCAAAAGGGAAAAAAATTACGTCCTGGGCTTTTTGGAACAGCCCCCTCAAGGTTGTCAGGCTGATGGTTGAAGTCTCATCCAGGTTCATTTGCCATCACTACTTTCATTTCATATTTTGTTGAGCTGTTTTTTTATCGAAAAAGGCGATGATAATCAGCACAACAGAAAGAATGAAAATAAAAATAAATGTAAAATGGAGCAAATAGTAATTATTTAATAATAGGAAGAGATCGTCTTTCATAAGCAATAAAGATAGATTCAATATCAAAAAGGGCGGCATCAAATGCAGCCAGATTTTCTTCGGCTTTCCTGTGTAGTTTAGTATGTCACAAACAATAAATAATATGATTCCCACACGGATGAACGTTCCCGAAAGCCACTGATAAACGGACAAAAAGTCCATATGTTCGATGAACCGACCAATAGAAACCAGCGCCCATTCTTCGTATGCGGGAAAATGTTGTCTTGCGGCTTCGTCGGGGCCGAATTCGACAATGGCGCCGATTAAAGGGCCAAGGGTCAATCCGACAAACCAAAAAAAGATGATGCCGATATGATGCCATTTTAAAGGTTGTTTAAAATAATGCTGCAGGAAAAGGAGCAAAAACAATTCAATGAATCCGGATGCCGGAAAAATCATGGCCTTTATCACCGGCCCCATGCCATGCTCCAGAATTGGAAACATCAGTTCGTGATTTTTCACTTGAAGATTTGTAAATGATGCGTAGAAACCGAAAATGATGACGAAAAAGAGAATGTTGGCATTCACGCTTGCAATAGTCTGAATATTGGTGGATGCCAAAAGGAAACAAGCAATTGTATAAATGATAATTGAGCATTTTGCACATTTTTCAACCCAAGAGTCATAAGGTTTTCTAAAGCATAAAAAAGGACTTCACCCCTTATTTGTAGAATTTTGAAGTGACCAAACCACAAAAATCCATAAGGAGGAAGTCACTTTGTATATTCTACAAGAAAGTCTATTTTCCTTTGAAGAATTGCAAATTTTAGAGTCAAAAGAGAAATTACCGATCTTTTTTAGTGCTCTAGATTTGCGTCCTTATGCTAAACAATTGAAAAGTTCTTCACCCCAAGGGGCTGAAGGACATTCCAAAGAAGGGATATTAAGGGCTCTTATCGCTGCCCCATTAGAAGGTATTGATACTTTTACTTCTCTTCACAATCGATTAAAAAATGACCTGCGTTTTCGTTACCAATGTGGTTTAGATATTAGCAGGCCTGCACCATCCATCTCTACTCTTAGCCGAGTATTTTCTTCACTAACCAAAACTGGACTTGTGAAAAGAATCTTTCAAGATCTCGTCCAGTTAGCTCAAGAGGAAGGAGTAATTGATGGAAAACATCAGGCTATCGACAGTGCCGCCATTGATGCTTATGAAAAGAAGCAGCCTAAGAAGCGAAGTGAACAAACAGGCAACGCCAATTGGGGGGCAAAGTTTGATTCCTTCGGTAATAAAATTACTTGGTTTGGCTATAAGATGCATCTTTCCGTTGACACCAAAAGTGAATTACCAATGGCGATTGAAGTAACCCCTGCTCATATCAACGACGGGGATGTCGCACCACAATTAATTGAACAAGTAAAGAGTTGTACAAACTCTAAAATTGATTTCCTGATAATGGATGGTGGGTACGACCAGCTAAAAAACTACGAATCCGCCAAGAACATCGGGGCTCAAGCTATTATTCCACTCAATTTGCGTAATGAAAAGGAGCCTCCCGAAGGAATTGCCTCCAATGGAACCCCACGCTGTTCGATGGGGTACGAAATGACTTATTGGGGCGCCAATAAGGATCAGCTCAAATTCAGATGTCCACACGCAACCGGAAAAGTGGATTGCCCATTAGGAATGGCAGCCTGTTCATCCTCCAACTATGGAATGGTAGTAAAAATTAACGTGAATAAGGATCTTCGCCGGTACTCTAATCCACACCGCGATTCCAAACGTTGGAAAGAACTTTACAATGAGCGAACCAGTGTAGAACGGTGCAATTCAAGAATGAAAAGTTATCTTACAGCGAACTCCCTGCATGTGTGGGGAATCGATAAAGTAAAAACTCATATTTACTTGAACGCCATCGTATTACTGGTTTCAGCTCTCGCAATGGCAAAAGAGAGTAAAAAGCAACAAACCGCTTAAAAAATTTTTAAAGCGAAAAATTCTGCAAGTACGCCCAAAAAAGGACAAACAGAATATTTGTAAACCAAAGATACAAAATACCCCAATTTATTTGGGTTTCTTTTAAAACTCTTTTTAATAAAAATCTAATTTTGCAAAACTCTCAATTAATAAAACAACCGGCGTATTTTCTAAAAAGCTGGCAGTCACCCAAAGGATAGTTTCCCTCAATGTAAAAGCGGCGAGCAAATAAGCCAGAATGATAACGCTGAATAGAATGATTTTCGAACCCCATTTGCCGACCCGTTGTGCAAGCCAGTCTTTTAGCGGTTGACCTCGAGATTTTTTTTGTATATAAAGAATCCAAAGAATCCAAGGAAATATGATAATCCCGGTTAAAATCACCGAAATCCATCCATCCCGTTTAGCCGTTACCAAAATCGGAGAGATGACTGTTACATGATTTTTTAAACCGATTGAAGTCAGACATAGAAATATGACATGAAGAATGCTGATTTTGTATGAATTGCCCACATTCTCATCTCCCAGTCGTTCTTAGATGTATGTTAGTTTATCCAATTTAGTGTAAAATAATTAACATTCACCATTGTTTGAAATAGAGGAATGTTTTATCAATAATTTCTATATGATACAGATTAAATATGATGTGATGAGGTTTAGTCGGAAATTGACATAGAAATGGGGGAAATGTATGTATCAAAGTTTTTATCAATTTGCTCTATCTTACCGTGGGGGAGATGCATCCGACCCGAAAACAAGATTTGCGGAGAAAATGTTTCAGGACCATAGTTTTCCAAAGGTGAGCAGTTCTTTTGAAGAGCTTTCAAGCTATATTGAGACATTGGCGGATGAGGACCTGTCCACCCAAGCTTTTGACGAATTGTGGGAAATTTATCAGACAAAATTTCTTGAGGAATAAATATCATTGCATAATTCTTGAAAAAAACGTATATTTTAGTTTGAATAAACCGGAAATGAGGGAAGGCCATTGAGTATTCATATTAACGCGAAACAGGGAGATATAGCTGAGACGGTTCTATTGCCGGGAGACCCGCTGCGCGCGAAATATATCGCCGAAAATTTTCTTGAAAATGCTGTATGCTACAATGAAGTGCGGAATATGCTGGGGTTCACCGGCACCTATAAAGGACACCGGATTTCCGTTCAAGGAACGGGTATGGGAGTACCATCCATTTCCATATATATTACGGAATTGATGCAAGAGTACGGGGCAAAAAAATTGATCCGCGTCGGCACTTGCGGCGCCATCCAAAAAGATGTAAAAGTGCGGGATGTCATTTTGGCGCAATCCGCTTCGACGGATTCCAAAATGAATGAAATTATTTTTAATGGCATCGATTATGCACCAACGGCCGATTTTGATTTATTGATGAAAGCGTATCAGGCGGGGGTGAAAGCCGGTCTGCATTTGAAAGTAGGAAATGTGTTCACGGCGGACATGTTCTATTCCGATGAACATCAATATGAAAAATTGGCGCGTTACGGTGTGCTGGCGGTGGAAATGGAAACGGCCGCACTGTATACATTAGCGGCAAAGTTTGGAAGACAAGCCCTTTCCGTGTTGACTGTTTCCGATCACATTTTGACCGGCGAACTGACAACTGCAGAAGAAAGACAGACAACATTCAATGACATGATTCAAGTGGCGTTGGAAGCCGCCATCGGGGCATAGGCGCTAAAATGATTGATGGCTGTTCCTTTCAACGAATCTAATAATATGTTGACTGTCATAAAAAATTGACAGTCTTTTTCTTTTCGTCGCTGCTTGAAACTGTTAATATGATATTGGCGTATAAGAAAGTGTATATGAGAGTGGTGAAAATTATGGAAGAACAAAATCAGCAAGAGAAGGAAACGCAACAGCAGCAAAATCAGCAAGGGAAAGCAACTCAGCAGCAGGAACAAAACAGACCTGCCGCAAGATATATCCGTTTGAAACCGTTCAATTTTATTATGTTGATGGTTTTGACGATTATTTTCACATCCGGCTTGACGATTTTTGCCTTGACGTTCGGTGATAAAAAAGTCGTTGAGGTTACGGCTGACCGTGAAGAGTTTTCCCAACTCTATGACGCTTTTGATGAACTGAAAGAAAAATATTATAAGGAAGTTGATGATGAAAAACTTATTCACGGCGCCATCAACGGCATGTTTGAGGCACTCGATGATCCATATTCCGATTATATGGAAAAGGATGAGGCAGAGCAATTTAATTCCGATTTGTCATCCAGCTTCCAAGGCATCGGCGCCGAAATTCAGGAACGGAATGGCAATATCGTCGTAGTGGCGCCAATCAAAAATTCTCCTGCGGAAAAGGCGGGGTTATTGCCTGAGGACGTGATTGTCTCCGTCGATGGCAAAAGCCTGCAAGGGATGAGTGCGACGGAAGCGGTGCTCTTGATTCGCGGGAAAAAAGGCACTCCGGTGACATTGACGATCAAACGCGGAAATTCAGAAGATTTAATTGAAATGACCATCATCCGGGACGATATTCCGATTGAAACCGTTTACGGGGAAATGGGAGATGATAAAATCGCCCACATCCGGATTACGACCTTTAGCGAAAATACGTATGAAGAATTGAAAAAACTTTTGGAGCAATACGAAGCGGATGGCATGAAAAGCATAGTGTTGGATGTGCGGCAAAATCCTGGCGGCTATTTGAATGCCGCGATTGAAATTTCGAACTTGTTTGTGGATGAAGGAAAACCGATAGTCAAATTGCAAAGCCGCGAAGGGAACCCTGAAGTCGTGTTGAGCGAAGCCGGAAAAAAATATAAATATCCGATTGTGGTATTGGTCGATAATGGAAGTGCTTCGGCTTCCGAAATAATCGCAGCTGCGCTGAAAGAATCCGCGAATGCGACGATTGTCGGCACGAAAACATTTGGCAAGGGAACGGTTCAAACAGTCACTCAATTGCCGGATGGTTCAAATCTTAAGTATACGACAGGCAAATGGTTGACACCAAAAGGAAATTGGATTCACGAAAAAGGAATTTCACCGGATGTGGAAGTGCCATATCCTGACTACTATAGTGCAACATATATTGATCCGAAAACGGTATTGCAAAGAGGCACTGTCTCAAGCTTTGTGAAATCGGCGGAATTAATTCTCGATGCATTGGGATATAATGCCGGTAAAATCGATGAAACTTTTGATGCGGCAACGGAAGCGGCCGTGATCCAATTCCAAAGAGATCAAGGGCTTGAACGCACCGGTAAAGTGACCGGCGATACAACGTATGCGTTGATGGATGCATTAAGGGATAAAATCCAAAAGGACGATCCACAAGTACAAAAAGCAAAAGAACTGCTTCAAAAACAATAAGATTTTTCCGAGGGAGCTGCATTCTTTCATTGAATGCCAGCTCTTTCTTTTGAATTGGAGGATAGAAGAATGAAAGACGTTTATTTATTCAGCGGATTTTTGGGCAGCGGGAAAACTTCCATGCTTGTAGACGTATTGCGGTAATGTAAAGAGGAAGGGTTGAAACCGGCTGTCATCATGAACGAGCTGGGGGAAATCCCTTTTGATTCCAGGGCGGTGGATGGTGAGGTGCCGTTGAAAGAAATTCTTGACGGCTGCATTTGCTGCACCGGCGGCGAGAAGACGGAAGCGCAAATACAAACTTTGCTGCACGAAGCCGATTTTGACGTATTGATCATTGAGACGACGGGCGCCGCCCATCCGGTGGAAGCGCTGGATGCGGTATATTCCCCTTTGTTTGCCGATCGGTTGAACATCAAAGGGATCGTCACGGTGGCAGACAGCCGCAGATGGCTGGAGAGGGAAGGGCTTTCTCCTCAGGCAAGAAGCCTCTTTTTGGAACAAATCAGACATGCCCATCTGATTCTTGCCAATAAAAGCGATTTGTTAACGGAAGCGGAAAAGGCAAGAGTGGTTTTCGAATTGCAGGGATTGAATCCGAATGCGATGATTTTGCAAACTGTCCACGGAAGGGTTCCTTTGAAATGGTTAAAGGCCATGCAGGCGACTGCGGGAAAGATGGAAATCAGTCCGGCAAGAATCGGGCACCATCTGCATCTGGGTTCCCGTGTAATCGAATTTACGCGTCCGTTTGCCTTGGAAGAATTTGAAGAATGGGTGAGAGGGTTGCCGGATACCGTTTATCGGATGAAAGGATATGTTCCAATCGAAGGGATGGCTTATCCGATGCTTTTTCAATATGCTTACGGACTGATCCAATGGCTTCCTGAATATATGAAAATGCCGCCAAAAATTGTGGTGATCGGGGAAAATGTGCAATCTATTCAAGTTATTGGGGACAAGATGCTTTGAAAATGTAAAATTTGTAAAAGGAATGTCTTAGTTTAATCAATTGAATTGGTTGTCAATAGTTTTTTTCTAGCAATATATTTTTATGTTGTCAATCATTGTAAGATATTTTGTCTTTGAATCTATTTAAATAAAGGGATTGTCATTATTTTGATTCTTTTCCAGGGTATGGACCATTTTTTACATTTTTTCTCCCTTATCATGGAAAGTGAAGGGAGAGTGGAAATATGAAAAAATGGTTCATTACGGTTTGTGCATTGTTTTTGTTTGCTGTGGCGGTGCCGCAAGCCGGTTCGGCGTCTTCAATGGAAGAGCCTTCCGGGAAAGCGTTGCAACCGATTGAAAAGATTGTACTTAAATGGGAACATGGCATTCTTGCAAAAAAGTCGCAGGAGCCGACTCTGCCGGGAACAGCAATTTTAAAGCAGCTGACATTGGCGATTGAACAGGCAAAAAATCAATTGGAATCAATCATTTCAAGGTCACTGATCGCACAGCAAGAAAAAGAATGGGACAATCCGCGGGAAGAAAGAAAAGTCCAGCAACCAACTTCTAAATCCCAGAAAATTGCGGGAAAACCAAAACAACAAGAGGTGCCGGTTTCCGATGGGGGGACAGAATCAACTTTCAATAAGCAAAAGGCAACTGGAAACCGATCCGAACAAACCGATGACTATTTAGAATCCCGTCAAACCAATGAAGCAAAACATGCAGCCCCTTCTGCTCCAATCCTGCAGGCGGAAGCGCCTCAGGCAAAAGAAGAAACATCAACCGGTTTGCAAGTATCCGAATTTGAACGCCAAGTAGTGGAGTTGACAAATGCGGAACGGGCAAAGGCGGGGTTGAAGCCTCTTGAGATGTACAGTCCGTTGATGGCTGCGGCTAAAGTAAAATCGCAGGATATGGCCAATTTGGGATACTTCTCTCATACCAGCCCGACATATGGCAGCCCGTTTGATCAGATGCGCGCGGCAGGCATCCAATTCCGCGCGGCAGGTGAAAACATCGCGCAAGGCCAAAGAACGCCTGAACAGGTGGTGAACGCCTGGATGAACTCGCCGGGACATAGGGCGAATATATTAAATCCAAATTATACGCACATCGGTGTAGGTTTTGCGGAAAACGGATACTATTGGACACAACAATTTATTCAAAAGTGAAATAGGAATTTCTATAAAGGATTTTGAAAAAGAGCGGAAAAGGGATTCGCTCTTTTTTTTAAGAAATTGTATGGATGAAACGGGCAGCTTGTTGAAGTTGGCCATCTTGTACGGATTGAAAGCAAACTCGCGGGGATGAATCAAATTATTGAAGATTAACTCCAACATTTTGACATGCACCAAAAAAAGCGGTTCAGAGCATTGTTTCTGCCGCACTTTATGATAAAATCAGTCATGGACGCATAATGTGAACAAGAAGTTGAAACATTCAAGAAAGCAGTTTTATGAGAATAGGGGAATTCATCGTGAGCAAAAAAACAATCGTTTTAACCGGAGGGGGAACCGCCGGACATGTTTCGTTGAACGAGGCGATTATTCCTGCTTTGCAAGAGGCGGGATATTCCGTCCATTACATCGGTTCCCGCAACGGCATAGAGAAGGAATTGATAACAAAAAATTTTCCCGAAATTCCTTACCACAGTATATCGAGCGGAAAATTAAGAAGATATTTTTCCTTGAAAAACTTTACCGATCCTTTCAGAGTATTGGCGGGAATCGGCCAAGCTTATGCGGTTTTGAAAAAAGCAAAGCCGTCCATCGTCTTTTCCAAAGGAGGGTTCGTTTCAGTCCCTGTTGTCATTGCCGCCAAATTATCGAATATTCCGGTGGTCATCCATGAATCCGACGTGACGCCCGGGCTTGCCAATAAATTGGCCCAGCCATTTGCATCCCATATTTTTACCGTTTTCCAGGAAACGTTAAATTATTTGCCAAAAAATAAAGCGACTTGTACAGGTTCCGTCGTACGGGAACAGCTGTTCAAAGGGAATAAATTGAGGGGCTTGAAACTTTGCCAATTTGCCCCGGGAAAACCGGTGCTGCTTGTCATGGGCGGCAGTTTAGGTTCCGTAGTATTAAATGACGCAATCCGGAGCAATTTGAGTAAATTGCTGGAAAATTTCAATATCATTCATCTTTGCGGAAAAGGGAATATGGATCCTCAGCTTTCCGATATCAAAGGCTACAAACAGTTCGAATATGTTACAAAGGAATTGCCGGATTTGATCAGCGCTTCGGATTTTGTCGTGTCCCGCGCAGGTTCCAATTCCATTTTTGAATTTTTGGCATTACAAAAACCGATGCTTTTGATACCGTTATCTTCGGCAAAGAGCCGGGGGGATCAAATCTTAAATGCGAAATTGTTCAAGAATCAGGGATTTGCGGAAGTGCTGGAAGAGGAGCAATTGACAAAAGAAACCTTTATGGAGGCCCTTCAAACCTTGATCCAAAAGAAGGACGCCATTTTAGGGGCGATGTCGAAAGCGGAAAGACCGAAGACGCCAAAAGAAATGGTGGAGTTAATTTTGCAATACGAGAAATAATGAAAAACACCAAATCATCTTTTTGTTTGATTTGGTGTTTTTTAATTTATATAACCTGTTCTTCCGTATTTTCCTGTTCATTGGCCATTACCATGTAAAACAGATCCCGCGGTATTTTATATAAATCATATTTTGCTTCTCCGGAATTGATTTCCTCGTACAAGCTCGGATGCAATTCGTTCGCACTGATGACGTACTTCAATTTTAAGGAGGCCCGCTTGGATTTTATATTTTCTTTGCGTATTCGCAAGAAGACTGTATGGAAATTATGTTTAAAAAATATTTCGTTCAAAAATTCTTTTTTCGCCAATTGATTGTATCCTTTTCCTTGATAGGGTGCGCCAATCCAAGTTCCCAGAAATCCTGCACCGTCTTTTATGTCGAACAGACTGATCGTTCCAATCGGTTGGCCCCATTCGTCGAGAATCGTTCTGGAAATCGTCTTGCCCAAAACTTCTTCTTCGATGATTTGTTTTGTAATGAACAAATATTCCTCTGGGCTGTACGCCTTGTGACGAACATATGGGAATACCGACGGATGAATCATCAATTGGTACAATTCATTCGTTTCAAACAAGTCTCGCGGTTTTAGCATATTAACGCCTCCTTTTTTTGGGTTATATTGAAAAAAATTCCAAAAACAGAAGAATAAATCATTCGCCGTCTTCATCAATTTTCATTTTATGTTGCATCCACAAGTTTTTCCAATATAATTCTGATTGTTTGCCCGGTATATCTTTAACATTAATATACCTCGAATAGTCGGCATTTTGTTTTAAAAAACGCGGGATTTTCTGTGTAAAGTTTGTGAATGCAATAGAACAATTTTATAAAAAAATCCATGGGAGTTCAACTATTTACAACGATTTATGTTACAATTAAATAATAGGTTGGAATGTTCCGCTTTTTTTTAGGAAAAGCAAATTAAAATGATGAATGTTTTATTTATAAAGTACCTTAAAACCCATGCCTTCAAACCAGGAACATTTTACGAATTGCTGAATTCCGGGTCAGGAGCATAAAAATACATTATGCGCGATCGCAAAAAATGTGACTACAATAAAAAATTTTCCTTTAAAAATTCATGGAATTTAAAAAAAATGTGCCACAATTTAAGTTCCCTTAAATTGTGGCACTAAAATTTTGGAGAAAAAATTACTCCGGGTGAAAAAAGTGTTAAGGGGTGTCATGCTTACATTTATTAATTAACCATTTATAGAATGATTTAAACATTTTTTTCAATTTTATATAAAAGATTTGTAAAAAAAAGTTAAAACCGTATATTTTCCAGAAATTATAAGCTTTTTTATCGGCATGATTTTGATGCTGCAAAATGAATAAAAATTTTTTTGAAATTGTATTGTATATATGAAGTGTTGTCATCAGCATGAAAGAATTAACAATTCATAGATGGTTATAATATGAAGGTGGAAAGCGGTGGAGCAAAAATGGACGTCTGACCGTCAGAAAGAACATGAAAAAAATGAAGCGGAGAATTATGAACATAATTGCAAAGTGCTTGAAGATATATCCTCAAATGTTACAATAAACTATAGTTCACTTGGAAAAATGAGTGGATGTATTTGCGGGCCGCTTTTGCACAAAGCGGAAACCGATCAGAAAATAAAATTTGAAAACCGTTATTTCCTTTTTTAAATTTATTTGTATGCTGATAATAATTTTGCCGCAATGTTCTGGAACGAATTTGGATTTTCGGGGGTGGCTTATTTATCTTAATAACATAGTGAAAATAGGTAAAAAGCACATAATATTCAAATTTTTTATGGCTTAAGCGTGTTTCTATTCCTTATTTAAATGCTAATAAAAAAATTTTTCCGTCCACTCAAATTTTTTCATATAAATTTGTGAAAAATAGTTGTATTTTTTGTGAAGAGTAGTAATATTGAGATGGAAAAAAGGTTCTTCTCATAAAAATTATATAAATGAAATTTAATAGAAGAAGTTGAATTTACTTTAAATTTATTATAAGGATTGTGATTTAGCAAAATTTGGAGGTTTTTCTCATGTCAAACAATGTTATTACAGCTGGATCTCCTTGGTCAGCATTTTCTGGTCCTAACTTGGGGTATTTGATGGAACAATATGAACTATATTTGCAAAACCCTGAGGAAGTGGATTCAGATTTAGTTGAGTTGTTCCGACGTTATGGTGCCCCTGTTCTGGAAGAAGCAACAAGCGGCGCCCAACCAGCGGCTCAAGCAGCAGATTTGAAAAAAGTTTTGGCAGCGATCCGATTAGCAGATGCGGTGCGCGCTTTTGGCCATTATGCAGCTGATGTTTATCCACTAAAAGACCGGCCGTTAGACTCCACAAAAATTGAACCATCAACATATGGTTTAACAGATGCTGACTTGGCCGAATTGCCTGCTTCTTTATTCTTTAGTAACGTTCCTGCAAACGTTTCCAACGGTCTTGAAGCAGTCCAATATTTGCGTTCCCTTTACACAGGGAAAATCGGCTTTGAGTACTCCCATGTAGAAGACGAAGCCGAAAAAAACTGGATTCAATCCAAAATCGAATCGGGCTTCTTTAATGCGGCATTGACACCGGAAGAAAAGAAAGCCGTTTTAGAAAAACTTACCCGTATTGAAAACTTCGAAAAATTCATTCATAAAACATTCGTAGGCCAAAAACGATTCTCTGTCGAAGGCCTGGATACACTAGTTGTTTTA
Source organism: Ureibacillus sp. FSL K6-8385 (assembly GCF_038593155.1). GTDB lineage: Bacteria > Bacillota > Bacilli > Bacillales_A > Planococcaceae > Ureibacillus > Ureibacillus terrenus. The sequence continues at coordinate 1,376,634 of NZ_CP151968.1, read as the reverse complement.
ATCGACGAGATTGTTAAATCCGCAGAGCAGGATAATTTGAAAAAGCTCGAAATCGGTATGGCTCACCGCGGACGTTTGAATGTATTGACGCATATTGTGAAAAAGCCGTATGAAATGATGTTTGCGGATTTTGCCCATGTGCCAAACGATTACTTCTTCCCTGAAGACAGTTCACTTGAAATTTCCAAAGGCTGGACAGGCGACGTTAAGTATCACATGGGTGCGACATATCACAGAAAATCCGGCTTGACTGTTAAACTTGCCTACAACCCTTCGCACTTGGAAGTGGTTAGCCCTGTTGTCGCAGGCGCAACTAGAGCGGCACAAGAAGACACATCACAACCAGGCGCACCGGTGCAAGATACTTCGAAAGCTTTAGCGGTGATTGTCCACGGCGACGCAGCGTTCAGCGGAGAAGGTGTTGTGCAAGAAACATTCAATATGGCACAAACAAAAGGATTCTCTACCGGAGGAAGCATCCATATCATTTCAAACAACATGATCGGATTTACGACGGAGTGCTATGATTCCCGTTCTACCCATTATTCATCCGACTTGGCAAAAGGTTATGGCATTCCGATTGTGCACGTGAACGCAGACGATCCTGAAGCGGTGGTTCAAGTAGCGAAATTTGCATTTGAATACCGTCAAAACTTTGGCAAAGACATTTTGATCGACTTAATCGGTTACCGCAGATACGGACATAACGAAACAGACGATCCTACGGTGACAAATCCGCTCACTTACTTGATCGTCGCAAAACATCCGACTGTCCGCGAAATATATGCTGAACGGGTAGCCAATGAAGGAATTGTCACAAAAGAAGAAGCAGAGCAGTTAAATAAAGACGTATATGCCGAAATGCAAAAAGCTTATGATTATGTAAAGAAAGTCGGGGAAGAAAAAGGGCATTTGGAAATTGAAATGCCTGAAGAGGTAAAACAGCCTCTTCCTGAAGTCGAAACAGGCGTTCCTGCAGATGAATTGAGACAAATCAACGAAGAATTGTTGGCATGGCCTGAAAACTTCGAGCCGCAAAATAAATTGGCAAGAATTTTGAAAAGACGAATTGAAGCCCTTGAAACAGGAAAAATCGATTGGGGTCATGCTGAAACATTGGCGTTTGCGTCCATTTTGCGCGAAGGAAACCCAATCCGCATCTCTGGACAGGATGCACAGCGCGGTACATTCTCTCAGCGCCATTTAGTACTGCATGATAAAAACAACGGTTCTGAATGGACGCCATTGCATCATATTTCCGGTTCAAAAGCATCCTTTAGCGTATATAACTCTCCTTTGACAGAAGCGGCGATTGTCGGTTATGAATATGGTTACAATCTTGAAAACGAAAAGGCTTTGACAATTTGGGAAGCACAATTCGGGGACTTCGCAAATATGGCCCAAATGATGTTCGATAACTTCATTTCTGCAGCCCGCTCAAAATGGGGAATTAAATCCGGATTGGTGTTATTGTTGCCAAACGGTATGGAAGGACAAGGTCCAGAGCACTCATCAGCACGCATCGAGCGCTACTTGCAGTTGTGCGCTGAAAATAACTGGATCGTTGCGAACTGCTCCAATGCAGGCAACTACTTCCACTTATTGCGCAGACAGGCTAAATTGCTTGGCACAGAAGCGGTGCGTCCTTTAGTGGTGGCCACACCAAAATCATTATTGCGCCATCCGTTGGCAGCGGCGACTTTGGAACAATTATCCGAAGGCAAATTTGAAGAAGTTATTGAACAGCCTGGCCTTGGACAAAACGCTAAAAAAGTGGAGCGCATCATTTTGGCTTCAGGCAAAGTGGCAATCGACTTGGCAGAAGCCGTCAAAGATGGCGAAGGATTCGATAAGCTTCACATTCTTCGAATTGAACAATTGTATCCATTCCCAATGGAAAAATTGAAAGAAATTATCGCTAGATACCCTAAAGCAAAAGAAATCGTTTGGGTTCAAGAAGAGCCTAAAAACCAAGGACCTTGGAGATTCGTTCTGGAATACTTGCTTGAACTTGCTGATGGCAAAAAAGTTCGTTATGTTGGCCGTCCGGAAATGTCTTCTACTTCAGAAGGCGATGCAGATTCACATAAAGCCGCCCAAGCGAAAGTGATCAGCGACGCTTTGGCAGACCTATGATTGCGACAGAAGAATTCAGATTAGTGTTGAGACTTAAAGGAGGATATTGAAAGTGGCTGAAATCAAAGTCCCTGAATTAGCAGAATCGATTACAGAAGGTACTATTGCACGATGGGTGAAAAAAGTCGGAGATCCTGTCGAAAAAGGAGAATTCATTGTTGAATTAGAAACAGACAAAGTCAATGCAGAAATTATTTCCGAAGAAGCGGGTGTATTGACGCAAATTCTCGCTGAAGAAGGCGATACTGTAAATGTCGGGCAAACAATTGCCATTGTCGAGCCGGCGGCAGGGGGCGCTGCTCCTACACCAGCTCCACAGGCTGAACCTGCAAAAGAAGAGCCAAAAGCAGAACAACCAGCTCAACCAGCTCAACCTGTTCAACCGCAGGCTCAAGCTGCACCAGTTGAAGAGACATCTGCCGGAGGACGTATTGTGGCTTCTCCTGCAGCAAGAAGACTTGCTCGTGAAAAAGGAATTGATTTGGCAGCAATTTCGCCAGTAGACCCACAAGGCCGAATCCGTGTCCAAGATGTTGCTGCCCATGCAGCTCAACCTGCTGCACCGGCACAACCAGCACAACCGGCACAACCAGCACAACCGGCACAACCGAAATCACCAATTGCGACAATTGATGATTCCCGTGTAACAGTCGAAAGAATGAGCCGTCGCCGTCAAACAATCGCAAAACGCCTTCTTGAAGTAAAACAAAATACGGCAATGTTGACAACTTTCAACGAAATCGATATGACGAACGTCATGGAATTGCGTAAACGCAAACAGGAACAGTTCGTGAAAGAAAACGGCATCAAACTTGGTTTCATGTCCTTCTTCACAAAAGCCGTTGTTGCTGCATTGAAAAAATATCCATATGTCAATGCACAAATTGTTGGAAACGAAATTCACAAATTCAATTTCTACGATATCGGAATTGCGGTATCCACTGAGGAAGGTCTTGTAGTTCCTGTTGTTCGCGATGCAGACCGCAAAAACTTCGCTGAAATCGAAAAAGAAATTGCGGAACTTGCTCAAAAAGCCCGCGAGAAAAAATTGGCCCTTTCCGATTTGCAAGGCGGAACATTTACGATTACAAACGGCGGTGTATTCGGTTCATTAATGTCCACTCCGATCATCAACGGTACACAAGTCGCAATCCTGGGAATGCATGCCATTGTGAACCGTCCGGTTGCCATCAACGGACAAGTGGAAATCCGTCCAATGATGTATGTGGCACTATCTTACGATCACCGCATCATCGACGGAAAAGATTCTGTCGGCTTCTTGAAAACTGTAAAAGAATTAATCGAAAATCCAGAAGACCTGCTCCTAAATTCATAATTGAAAGAAGCGAATATACTCCCCTTCCTTTGGTTGGGGAGTATATTTGGTATTAATCATAAATTCCTAGATTATTGACAATTAGTCCTATACTGGGTTATTCTTTTGTAAGAATTACATATTCCGGCCTCTTGATGAACAAAATTTACAATGCATTCTCAAAGGCTTCCATGAATAACCACTAAAGAGCCCTTCTATACTAAATATGTAAGAAGCGCTTTTCTTTCCAAAGTGGAACTAGGGTTTTGTCTTACAAATTGATGCGACCTGAAGTTCTTCTTAGGTCGTTTTTTATTTGTAAGCGGATTAGAAACAGGGGGGAAATATATGAAAAGGAACCTATTATTATTGCTTATTTCTTTGGTAACCGTTTTCATTCTTACCGCATGCGGTTCCGGCGACGAAAAATCAAAAGGAGATTCCGAAGACTCCAAATCTACCGGTTCTAAAGAAGTGTTAAGAGTCGGAATGGAAACGGCATATGCGCCATTTAACTGGTCGCAAAAAGACGATTCTAACGGGGCTGTTCCAATTAAGGACTCCAAAGAATACGCAAACGGTTACGACGTACAAATCGCAAAACGCGTTGCGGAAGGGCTCGGAATGGAGCTTGAAATTGTGAAGACGGACTGGGATGGATTGATTCCGTCATTGCAATCAGGGGCCATCGATCTTGTCATTGCCGGAATGTCTCCGACGCCAAAACGGATGGAAGTCATTGATTTTACGGACAACTACTATACGAGCGATTTTGTCATTGTCGTGAAAAAAGATGGTCCATATGCTAATGCGAAATCCATCCACGATTTTAAAGGGGCAAAAGTGACTGCGCAGCAGGGAACAACCCACTACAAAGTCATCGATCAAATGACTGGCGTGAAAAAACAAGTGCCGGCGAACGACTTTGGACAAATGCGCATCCAGTTGGCTTCCGGTGCGATCGATGCCTACATTTCCGAACGTCCTGAAGGAATGTCAGCTGCAGAAGCGATCAAAGGATTTACTTACATCGTTCCCGAAGACGGCTTTGAGGCCGATGAATCAGACACAGCCATTGCAATCGGTTTGAAAAAAGGTTCACCATTAAAGGATAAAATCAATAAAATTTTGGCTGGAATTTCAGAGGAAGAACGCCAGCAAATCATGGAAGAAGCCATTAAAAATCAACCATCACAACAATAGTGTGGTGAAAGGTTGTCTTGAGATTTACATTTTGACAAGACAACCTTTTTCCATTTCCCCTCTGGTTCGCCAATCAGATTTCTTTCGCATAATTAAAACTATGAATAAGGGGATTTATTTATGTCTTTCTTAGAAACGGTTTGGAAGATTTTTGAAGAAAACTGGGATCTGTTTTTACATGGTGCCTGGATTGCATTGATTCTTGCGGTTCTCGGTACCATTTTCGGTGCACTCATCGGTTTTTTTATCGGCATTATGCACACGATTCCGCTTTCAAAAAAATCTTTTAAAACTTATCTATTGAAACTATTCAATTTTATTCTTACTTGCTATGTGGAATTATTCCGGGGCACACCGATGATGGTTCAGGCGATGGTCGTCTTTTACGGATTATACGCGATTGAGATTGAATTAAACCGATTTATTGCCGGTTTGATCGTCATCAGCTTAAATACGGGCGCTTATATGGCCGAATATGTACGCGGGGGCATTGTTTCCATCGACAAAGGACAGTTTGAAGCCAGCGAAGCGATTGGTATGAGCCACTTTCAAACAATGCTCTACATTATCCTTCCACAAGTGGCCCGCAATATTTTGCCGGCAACCGGCAACCAGCTCGTAATGAACATAAAAGACTCTTCCGTATTAAGTGTTATCAGTGTTGTTGAGCTATTCTTCGCAACAAACTCCATCGCGGGAAGTACATATCGCTATCCGGAAGCATTCTTGATTGCCTGTGTCCTATACTTCATCATGACGTTCACAGTGACTCGCATCTTGTTATTGTTTGAAAAGAAAATGGACGGTTCCGAATCTTACCGGATCGAGCTTGTGACAGGAAACAAGCCGGCAAAGGGTGGTGAGTAAACGATGTCAGTGGTCATCGATATACGGCATTTGAATAAAAAATTCGGCGATCATGAAGTGTTGAAAGACGTGAATTTCCAGGTAAAAAAAGGGGAAGTGGTGACATTAATCGGCGCTTCCGGATCCGGCAAATCCACTTTGCTGCGGTGCATCAACCTGCTGGAAATTCCAACTGGCGGAGAAATCTTCTTCAATGGGCAAAATATTTTGGAAGAAGGATACGATAAGAGAACATATCGCACCCATTTAGGGATGGTGTTCCAACACTTTAATTTGTTTAATAATTTGGACGTTTTGGGAAATTGTACAATCGGCCAAATCAAAGTGTTGAAGCGGTCGAAGGAAGAAGCGGTCAAAAATGCCATGAAATATTTGACGATTGTCGGCATGGAACAATTCAAACATGCAAAACCGCGGCAGCTTTCAGGAGGTCAAAAACAGCGGGTTGCCATTGCCCGGGCGCTGGCGATGGATCCTGAAGTGATGCTTTTCGACGAACCGACTTCCGCCCTGGACCCGCAAATGGTCGGGGAAGTGTTGAAGGTTATGCGACAACTTGCAGAAGAAGGAAACACGATGTTGATTGTAACCCATGAAATGGAATTTGCAAAAGAGGTTTCCGACCGCGTCGTGTTTATGGACAAAGGAGTCATTGTAGAAGAAGGGCCTCCTGAACAGGTTCTCGTCAACCCGAGACATGAGAGAACGAGAGAATTTTTAAGACGCACATTAAATAAATAAAATGGAAAGGACCGTTCGGATTTGTTGAAACGGTCCTTTTTTTAGCTGACTTTGTTCCGGTATTCCTGAATATGCCGAGATATGGCCAAATTGAACAGCTCCGGACGTTCGATATTGGACAAGTGGCCCGTATTTTCAAAAATGATCAAGTTGGAAGATCTAATCATGTAATGCATCAAATAGGCATTGTGGATCGGAACCACTTTATCGTGCAGGGATGCAATAATTAAGGTTGGAACATCAATCGTCAATAAATCATAAAAGTAGTTTCTTCCAAAAGCCGACTGAACCGATTGCAGGTACGTATCTTCCCGGATGTAGAAGGCATTTTTGGCCAATTCGTACACCTTCTTCTCCTCCGGATTGTATAAGCATTTCTTGATGAGGCGATCGTTTAAATGATCGAGGGATGTTTCTTTCATCAGCCGTTTTGTTTTCTCAAGAGTAATGTTTCCGAACAAGGTTGGAATATAATATGTCGTATTGCATAAAATGAGCGATTTTACCCGATTTTTAAAACGCTTACAAATTTCCAAAGCAACGATGCCGCCCAAGGAAAGGCCGACGAAATGAGCCTTATCGATGTTCAAATAATCCAATACTTCAATAATATCCTTGGCGAAAAATTCTACCTGGATATTTTCTTTTTCCGGAGAATGGCCGTGCCCTCTCAATTCGATGATGATTAAACGGTACTGGCTTGTAAGCTCCAATTGCGGGGCCCAAGCCTGAATCCGATTTCCCAATCCATGGATAAAGACTATTTCCTCTCCTTTTCCAACGTCCAAATAATTTAACATGGAAATCACCTTTTCCTCAGCAGAGTCTTCTGAAGCCATAGGGAGGGTTTATTTATAGTCTTTTTCATTTTTTTAATATTTAATCATGCTTTTTGGGGACAGTTCAAAATGGTTTATCATTATTATATGTAAATTGCACAGAAATGTGCTATGACAACTGTACTTATGTTTGCAATTATATTTATTGTGAAATATTCCGCGAAGCGTTTCGGCTTTTTGTATACTGCCACAATTCATCTCGAACTGTTTTGGTACATACATCATATTCGTTGATGGCAATGGCGGAACTGCTTGTTTCCAAGGAAAGAAGGGTTTCATCCAAAAGGGGGGATTGGGCAAACATTGGGATTCTGGCAAAAAAGCCGTTTCTTCCCAATAAAAAGGACCAACATTTTTGGGGCGGAAGAAATGGTTTATGACCACGGGATTGGCAAAATCATTTGAACCAGATTTATAGCCAAATAAGAAAAGGTTTTTGTATAATGTATTTTGACAATTTGAATGTATATAGTCTGGATGAAAATGATATAATTGTAAACGACATAGTAAAGAAAAGAGAGGGTATAACGATGCTGAACTTGAAATGGAAAAATGCACCTACTAAATATAAAGTGCGATGCGTCAATACGAATGCAAAAAAATATCTGGTATCCAATGTGTTGACAGTCGGCAAAGAATACGAAGTGAAAAACGAAACGGAAGAATTTATTTTTATTATTGATAACACAGGCAAAGTAGGAGGATATTATAAAGAGTATTTTGAAAAAATATAAGCGCGAGTGTCTTTGGCACCCGCGCTTTTTATATTGTCCCGATATCCTGCATTGTTTTTTTGAATGTTTGTTGTTTCTCGCTCCGGTCGTCATGAATACGCAATGTTTCCGCAATGGATTCCATTAGCTGCTCCTGTGTTTCCTTTAGGTGAGTCAATTCTTCAGGACCAAATTTCTTTTCCACTGAGAGGCCCATCATTTCGCTATTTTTTCTCGTGATCATTTCGGAAGCGCTTCCCAAACTTTTGCCAGTTTCATTGGCCCGATGTTGGCGATTAAGATTCACGAGCATGGAAATTTGAGATTGCCATAATGGAATTGTGGATAAGATGGAAGATTGGATTTTTTCAATGAGCATTTCGTTTGTCGATTGGATCATCCGGATTTGCGGAGCTGTTTGAATCGCGATTTCCCTGGATAATTGCAAATCATACATTCTCCTGTCCAGCCACTCAATGGCATTTTGCAGATCGGACAGTTTTTGCTCAAACATCGGATTGTCCCGGTCGTCCAATTGGTGTTCCAAAATTTTCAATTCTTTCAAAAGATCCATTTTTTTCATTTCCAGCGCCGCAATATAAAGGTTGATTCGATGAAAATAATCTTCATTTCTTTCATATAATTGGTTCAATAAGGCATTATCTTTCAATAAATTTTCTTGAGCCCGCTTTAAGTGAATTGTTAATCGGTCTATTTGTTTGCTTAACCGATTGTATTGGGAGATGATTTGCTGAATGGATGCTTTTGGTTTAAATAGTTTTCTAAAAAAACCTTTCCGTTGGTCCGTAATGCCCTCAAGATTGATGGAATCCAATTGTTCCACTAAATTGGATAAGATTTCACGGATCGGTGAGGTATCATTCCTTTGTACCTGTACCAACAATTGATGAGTAAAATCTTTTAAAGACTTTTGAACTTCCTCCCCAAAACGCAGAATCGTTTCATAGCGAGTGTCCAATTGACTGGCCAAAAATAAGGCCTCTGACCGTTCTTCTTGGTTGAGGGCAGGGAAGAACTTCGCTTCTGCAATGGAAAAAGAGCTCTTGCTTTTTGAAACGGATTCAGCGGTTTTTTCAGAGCTCTTTTTCCCGATCATGGATTTTCCCTCCGATAGTCAAGTTGTTTCTTTTCCTGTTCCAGTTTGACATAATCCAATTCCAGTATTAGATTTTCCAAATCGGAAGCCAAAGCCGATTTTAAGTCTTCTTCCATTGAACCCTGCAATTTTTTCATCGCGATGCGGGCATCTTCCAGAGCGAAATGGACATCGGCATCCTTGATTTGCTGTTGCACCAATGTCGTATAATTTCTGCTCAGTTGCACCGCAGACGGCAGATGGGAATAGAAAAAGTCTTCCACCGCATAGAATTTCTGCGGATTGGCTTGAACGATGTTGACAATTCTCCGGGATAATTTTGTCATTTCGTTAATCAACTTAAATGAACGGATGGAACGGACACGAATATATTGTTGTGTCAATAAATTGATGTACCGTTTCGCTTGTTTCAACTGGGATTCGATATGGTTATATTCCGAACGGGTAAAGCCGAGTTCCTTCATCCTTTTGAACTTCTGGATGCTTCTGATCACAAAATTACTGATTATATATGTTAAAATTGAAGCGATTATAGCAACTGATAAGATGGGCAAATCAAAAAAACCTCTGCTGAATTGGGCCACTGCTATAATAAACATTGCAGTACCGAAGAAAAAATTTAATAAATGCCGTATAAGAAAATTCGTGATCCCCAGCATGATATGTACCTCCTTGTGCTCTTAGTATAAAATACGTACAGAGTCGGATAAAAGTTTCAAATTTTTTATTAGTCCTCTATTTCATGATACTACTTTTATCACAAAGATTGAAAGCGAACCGGCGGGGAATTGTTCAGTTTCCCCCGTTAAAATTATCTTTCCGGCATTTTTTCAATGACTCATAAAGAAACGAGGTAATTTTAATGTATAAAATCATTTATATGAAAGCGGACTATGAACCATGGTGGCAATTTGAAGATTGGGAATCACATATTGTCTATGAGCAGATTTTTCATACAAAGAAGGAAATGGAACAGGCCCTGCAACAAATACTGGATGACTTCCGAAAAAAATATGATCATGAAGAGAGCAGGAAAGGTAAATATTTTGCATTCTGGTCGGAAGATGAAAAGAGATTTTGCGAAGCTTGCGATGATGAATTGCAAATTTTCCATGGTATAATTGTGCAAGAAATGGCATATAATGAGAAATAGAAAAAACAGAATAACATCCCGATCCGCAACAAACGATTTAAAAAGGAAAATCGTTTGACATTTTGTAATATGGTAATGTATAATGAATTTACAATTGAATTATTGAGCCGGAAACAGAAGATTCACATATTACAAAGAGTGATCGGAGGTTTTTACGGTACTCTTCGTAATATGTGAATTTTTTTATTCTTTCCGAATAAAAATAATTCCATATTGTAAAAATATTTTTATCTTTTTGGAGGTTTTTTTAATGAAACAAGGTACAGTAAAATGGTTTAACGCAGAAAAAGGTTTTGGATTCATCGAAGTTGAAGGGGAAAACGACGTATTCGTACACTTCTCAGCAATCCAAGGCGAAGGCTTCAAAACTCTTGAAGAAGGCCAAAAAGTGGAATTCGAAGTTGTAGAAGGCAACCGTGGGCCACAAGCTGCTAACGTAGTTAAATTATAATATAACTTAACCTAACTATAATGAGGCATCCGCAATCAGGGTGCCTTTTTTGTATTATTTTAAAATTTAAAAAACAGCGGGAAGAATCCGCTGTTTTTTATTGTGCCGTGTAGCCTCCGTCCAGAACGACCGCCTGCCCTGTAATCCCTTTTGCGGCATCGCTTGCAAGAAACAGGGCCAATGAAGCGATTTCTTCCGTTGCAATGAGCCGTTTTTGGGGCACCAGAGGATAGAGCACTTCTTCCAATACATTTTCGACAGGAATATTACGGGTTTTGGCCAAATCTTCAAATTGTCCCCGGACGAGTGCAGTATCGACGTATCCCGGGCAAATGGCATTGACGGTGATATTATGTGAAGCGGTTTCCAAAGCGGCTACTTTTGTAAGGCCGATGACACCGTGTTTTGCCGAATTGTATGCGGACTTTCCGGCAAAACCGATCAGGCCGTTAATGGAAGCGATATTGATAATCCTTCCATAACCGTTTTTCTTCATATGAGGAATCGTATGCTTCATCGTAATAAAAGGTGCGGTCAACATAATTTTGATCATTTGTTCAAATTTCTCGGTAGGGAAGTCTTCAATAAAGGCGACATGCTGGATTCCGGCATTGTTGATCAGAATATCAATGGAGCCGTATTTTTCCACAGTAAAGTCAATCGCCTGTTTGATTTGTTCCTCCTTTGTCACATCGCAGACAATGCCTGATACATGTCCTGGCAATTCTTTCAATGCCCGGTCAATCTTTTCTTGATTGATATCTGAAATGACCACATTTGTCCCCGCTTTGGCAAAATGTTTGGCAATTTCAAAGCCGATTCCCTGAGCACTTCCTGTAATAAAAAGCGTTTTCCCTTTCATGATAGGACCTCCAACATTCTTTATAATCCCAATGAGAATAAGATGATTGCCAAAATGGTTCCGAGCAAAGGTATGATGACGGTCAAGGCACCCATTGCCGGATAAGCGTCTTTATGGGTTTCTTTGGCAATGGCGGTAATGGTCGTCACCACGTATCCGCTATGCGGCAATGTATCCAGCGAACCTGAGGCGATGGCCACGACCCGGTGCAATTGTTCCGGATTGACACCCATATCAATATAATGAGGTGCGATTAATGGCAACGCGATGGATTGTCCTCCGGATGAAGAACCGGTCAATCCTGCAAGCACGGCAACCGCGATTGCGCCCCCGATCAACGGACTGCCGGGAATGCTTGTCATATAGTCAACCGTTTTCAGAAAGGCATCCGTTTGTTTCACCACACCTCCATACCCGACCACCGCTGCCGTATTGGCAATGGCGATCATAGCGCCCAATGCGCCATCCGCAATCGCCTTTTCGCGATTTTGCATATATTTGAAACTTACGAGATATGCAGTGATAATTCCGCCGAGCAGCGCGATGATTAAAGCGGATGTTCCCAATTTTTCATGGAAAATGAATGAAAATCCAAGTACCACGATTAAAGGCAACAAACTTAAAATCGGGCTTGGAAGCGGCCAGTTTTCCGCTTGTCCCAATTGGTCCGATGCTTTGGCAACGAACTTTTCCCCTTTTGCGATGGCGCGGTTCACCATCCATTTCAGCCAGAAATAGCCTCCCACCGCCATAAAGATGGCCACGATCATGCTGACTTCCCAACCGGCATACGGCGTCGTGTTCAAATATTGGATCGGAATCCAGTTCTGGATTTCAGGGGAACCTGCTGAAGTCATGGTGAAAGTAACGGATCCCAATGCCATGGCCGCAGGAATAAACCGTCTTGGCAGATTTGCTTCTCTAAATAAGCTGAGCGCCATCGGGAAGACGGAGAAGGCGACAATGAACAAACTTACGCCTCCATAAGTAAGCACGGCACAGGCCGCCACCACTGCCAAAATCGCATGTTTGGCGCCGATTTTTTCGATAATCCATTTTGAAACACTATCCGCGGCTCCGCTGTCTTCCATGACCTTCCCGAAAATGGCGCCTGCAAGGAACATGAGCCACCAGGAACCGATGAAACCGGTAAATCCGCCCATGTAGCTTGTGATAAAATCCGATTCCCCTTCAGCGGCCAGCTGCGGGAAGACGGCGATTCCGCTCAACACGGCTGCAATCAATGCGGCAAAAGGAGCGGCTATCAACAAATTCACGCCCCGCATCGTTAAATAAATCATCAATGCCAGGCTTCCCAAAAGACCAATAAACCCTAATATCAATTATGAACCCCCCTTTGATCAAATTCCCTCAATCTATGAAATTTCTGTGAACAATACAGAAATTCGTATTTTTAAAGTATGTGAAAAGAAAAAAAATATTCTTTACATCCCAAGATTTCTAGTAAATCCGCTATAAGAGTCTAAAGAGAATGGACGGTTCATAGAATTATCCTTGATTCATATCATTTGATGCAAAAGGGGGATTCATTTTATGGATATCGGCCATTTTACCCGGCGAATCATGGTGAACAAGGATCAAACTTTGCAACATAAAGTTGCGATCCAGGAAGAATCCGGCAGACGCTGGACATTCAAAGAACTTCATGAAAAATCAAACAGCTACAGCCATCAACTATTAAAACTGGGCGTGAAAAAAGGAGACCGGGTAGGCATACTTTTATACAATTGCCTGGAATATTTCGCTTTGTATTTTGCCATCGGAAAAATAGGGGCGGTGGCGGTCAGAATCAATTTCCGGTTGACGTCCAACGAACTGGAATTTATATTGAAAGACTCCCATACAAAAATTCTTTGCCTGGACCGTGAGCTTTTGGAGAAAATTGAACCGATCCGCAATCAAATTCCCGTTGAACATTATATTGTGCTTGGGGATGGTCATCTTCCGGATTGGGCGAAAAGCTGGGATTTGCTTTCCTGTGGTCCTGGAGAAGAAGTGGGGGAAATGGACATTTCTATGGACGACCCGGTGATGTTAATGTACACTTCGGGGACGACCGGGAGGCCAAAGGGTGCGGTTTGGACGCATAATACGACTTTTTGGTCTTCGGTGATCCAAATATTGAAATGGGGATTTGACGGTTCCGAAATTGCGATGACAACAGGGCCACTTTACCACGTCGGCGCGTTGGAAGATATCGCATTGCCGGTATTGTTGAAAGGGGGGACGGTGATTATCACCCGAAGCAGGGGATTTGACATTGCGCGGGTGATGAAAGTGATTGAAAAAGAAAAGGTGACCCACTGTTTCCTCTTTCCGTTCATGATATATGACATGTTGAATCTTCCGAACCTGGATGAGTTTCAACTTGCCCATTTAAAAACGATTTATACGGGCGGCGATCCTTTAATGCCATGGGCGATTGAGGCCATTTATGAAAAATACCCGCATGTCGGCATTGTTCAAGTATATGGATTGACAGAGGGGCAGCCGATTGCCGCGTGTTTGAATCCTGAAGATGCCCTGAAGAAAAGCGCTTCTGTCGGGCAGCCGCTTCCGCTGACGGAAATCAAGGTAGTGGATGAAAACGGGGAAGAAGCGCCGTTTGGGGAAGTGGGGGAGATTTGGACAAAAAGCCCAGGTGTTTCAGAAGGTTATTGGGGCAATCCGGAAGCCACGAAAAGCACTTTTGTGAACGGCTGGTGCAAAACCGGCGATTTGGGCAAATGGGACGAAGAGGGATATTTGTATATCGTGGGCCGCAAGAAAGACATGATCCGCAGCGGAGGTGAAAATATTTATGCTGCTGAAATTGAAGATGTGCTTTATCGCCATAAGGCTGTCAAGAAGGCATCGGTGATCGGAATACCGGATCCGAAGTATTTGGAAGCCGTTTGTGCCGTTATTGTGCTGAAAGAAAACGAAAAGGCGACGGAGGAAGAAATCATCCGATATTGCAGACAATATTTAGCGGGATACAAATGTCCAAAGAAAGTCGTTTTTACGGATGAAATCCCGATGACTCCTTCAGGGAAGGTGAAGAAATTCGTACTGAGGGAAAAGTACGGAAAACCGATCAATAGCGGAAAAAATGGATGAATGGACCGGCAAGAATGTTGTTGGGCAATGTTAATTTAAGTCCGGAATGAAGGCGGGCAAGGGGAAACTCTGACAGTATGAGTTTTCCATAATGTGCGCGGACGTAAGCATTTTTTCGCAAACTTGCAAGTAGTATGTACATGAGTAATGCCTATCCGCCCAAGATGAGCTGTTAACAGCCCAAGCGGGAGATCTATCTGCCCAAAATGAGCTGTTAACAGCCCAAGCGGGAGATCTATCCGCCCAAGATGAGCCGTTAACAGCCCAAGCGGGAGATCTATCCGCCCAAGATGAGCCGTTAACAGCCCAAGCGGGAGATCTATCTGCCCAAAATGAGCTGTTAACAGCCCAAGCGGGAGATCTATCCGCCCAAGATGAGCCGTTAACAGCCCAAGAGTGGGAATTATCCGCCCAAAGAGAGCCGCTAACAGCGCAAGAGAGAAATCTATCCGCCCGAGAAGTGCTGTTAATTGCATATGTGAGTTCTATTTTTATAAGTTTGGAAGAGAATTGTATAAGGGAGGCCTCTATGCACCCTTAGGATTATATGCACAATCGCAACTTTATCAAATTAAGATGTGTTGATGCTTCAAGAGAAATCCTTCTCATCGACAGTTCATAATCCGTCGGGAAAGATTGATTTTTAACAAAAGAAAAAGAGCGAATTAAAGTTGATTCGCTCTTTTTTGATCAATCTTTCTTTGTTGGAAGCGCCAACAGGGAACTGAAATTATTCGGTCGTCAGTTTTTCCAATGTGGAAGTGACAGTATATTTTTCTCCTTGATCCGTATCCATTACGGATTCGGTTTTTACTTCGCCAAACCCTTCGACAAAATATTTCCGGTTCACATATTGATCGCCGACTTCTTCAATCACAATGACATTCTCGAATGTTTTGTAAGGCGTTTCAAGGGTTGCGCCGGTTTCGATAATTTTCCAATTTCCGAAAGTGGTGCCGACTTCTAATGGTGCCGCGAAATATGTCTCAATCGGCTGCATCGCTTTGATTTCCTCGATGTCCGGGAATTGCGCATTCATGTCCACCGGTTCTTTATAGACAATCTCAATTTTGTCATCCCCGATTTTATAAATGTTCATCATTGTGACGCCGCCATTGTCGACAATCGTACCCACGTATTGGTCGTTGAGCCGTGTCGTTTTTTCCGTATACGTTGCAAATTCATTGCCGTCGCCCAAGAAGTAGGCCACTGAATGGTCAGGTTTGAAAAATTGGCTTAAATCTACCTGCTCTTCTTGTTCTTCGTCAGTTGTTTTTTGTTCATCCTGTTTGCCATTTTTCGTTTCTTCGCTAGTCGTTTCATCGTTTGTATTATCCGGCTTATTCGTGTTGTCTTGTCCCTGGCAGCCAAACAGCAACATCAGCAACAGACAGAGGGGGATATAGAGCGCTTTCATATTGTTCATCTCCTTTTCTTTCTTTAATTTTATTATAAATTCTGAATCGATTTTTCACACTATTTTTCGGATAATGTTATTATGTAAACTAATAACCATGATAAAAGATAAAAGCATCGTCTTCTCTCAGGAGAAGACGATGCTTTTCGGTTTTACAAAAGCCCTTGCGCTTCTTTCCATTCCAGGAATTCATCGTAAGTGCATTGTTTATCGATGATGGAGCCGTCATCTTGTATTTCGATGATGCGATTGGCGATGGTTTGGATGAATTGATGGTCGTGGGATGTGAAGATCATGGCGCCTTTGAAGGCGATCAGGCCGTTGTTCAGCGCTTGAATGGATTCCAAATCCAAATGGTTTGTCGGTTCATCCAAAAGCAAAACATTTGCTCCCGACAACATCATTTTGGCCAGCATGCAGCGCACTTTCTCGCCCCCTGACAACACGGAAGGGGATTTTTTCACTTCTTCCCCGGAAAAGAGCATACGGCCCAAAAATCCGCGCAAGAACGTTTCCGATTGATCCTCAGGGGAAAACTGTCTCAGCCAATCCACCAGCGTCTGTTCATTTCCCTCAAAGTATTTCGAATGATCCATCGGAAAGTAGGATCTTGATGTTGTGACGCCCCATTTAAAAGTTCCTCCATCCGCTTTCCGTTCCTCCATTAAAATATCCATTAACGCCGTTTTTGCCAGCGGGTTTCCAAGCAGCACAATTTTATCATCGCGGTTCATGATGAAACGGATATCTTTGAACAATACTTGTCCATCCTGCATTGCCGTTAAGCCATCGACAGATAAACAATCATTTCCGATTTCCCGTTTCATTTGGAAATTGATATATGGATATTTGCGGCTTGACGGTTTAATATCTTCCAATTGAATTTTTTCAAGCATTTTCTTGCGGCTCGTTGCCTGCTTGGATTTCGAGGCATTTGCGGAGAAGCGGGCGATGAATTCTTTCAATTCTTTGATTTTCTCTTCTTTTTTCTTGTTTTGTTCCTGGGCCATCTTCAACGCAAGTTGGGAAGATTCGTACCAGAAATCATAGTTTCCGACATACAGCTGGATTTTACCGTAGTCAAGGTCCGCAATGTGCGTACATACTTTATTTAAAAAGTGGCGGTCGTGGGAGACAACAATCACTGTATTTTCAAAGTTGATCAAAAATTCCTCGAGCCATCGGATGGCTTTTAAATCCAGGTGGTTTGTCGGCTCGTCCAACAGCAGGATATCCGGTTTGCCGAACAGAGCCTGGGCCAGGAGGACCTTCACTTTGTCGGACCCTTCCAAATCCGCCATTTTTAAATGATGCTTCTCATCCGGAATCCCCAGCCCATGCAGAAGGGTAGCGGCTTCCGATTCCGCTTCCCAGCCGTTCCATTCGGCGAATTCCGCTTCCAATTCAGCCGCGCGCATGCCGTCTTCATCGGAAAAGTCTTCCTTCATATAGATGGCGTCCTTTTCTTTCATGACGTCATACAGTCGTTTATGGCCCATGATGACCGTTTCCAACACCGGGTATTCGTCGTATTCAAAATGGTTCTGTTTCAATACGGCGATGCGTTGATCTTTTCCAACAATCACCTGGCCTTCCTGTGGTTCAATTTCCCCGGATAATATTTTAAGGAACGTGGATTTACCCGCTCCGTTCGCTCCGATGAGGCCATAACAGTTCCCAGGTGTAAACTTGATATTCACTTCTTCAAATAATTTGCGGTCGCCATACCTGAGACCTACATTGCTTACTTGAATCATATATTTCCTCCTTCATTTCCGGAAGCCGGACCATTTAGCAAGCCGGCTTTTGCATTCCATTCAACCGAAACTTTTTTATTGATAGCTTTTGTTGATTCAATATGGCATCAACATCAATGTTTAAAGTATAAAGGTTAGCGGAAAACAAAACAACCGTCTGTGCAAAAAAGACAGACGGTTGTTTTCATGGATGAACATATTCGATCTTTGTTTTTAATAGCGGTAAATGGCGGCTGCTCCGGAATCGGACGGCATGCGTTCTTTCGGGAGGACGACTACTTCGCCGCGGTTTTTATATACGATTTCGGCCAAATCGTCCAACACATCATCCACACCGGATTCGTCACTGTTTGAAAGCACCAATGCACCGGTTTCCCGGTCGATTTTGCCCGGATAAATTCGGTCGGCTTCAATCAGAATGCATTCTACACGGTTTGCAATGGCGGCTCTTGAAATTTCGGCTATTTGATCGGTTGCTTTTTCTCGTGCGCGAGCCGCTTCAAACCGGTCCACAAGCTTTTTCGTTTTTTCCAAATAAATCGGTTCAATGATTTCCCATGCCAAATCCCTCAAATCATCTTCCGAAACGGCATTATAACTGATTTTAATGCCCTCTTTTTGCAAATACGGGTTTTTGCTGATGTTTCGGAAAGGAGTATGATATTCATCCAATGCAACCAAAAAGAGCGGTAATTTCATCGGGTTTGAATAATATTTGAATACCGTTTCGTCCACATAACGGAAAAATCGTTCCGTATCAACATCAATGATTTCTTGTTTGCTGCTTGCGCCGTAGAAAACGGGTGCATTGCCGGGACCGCTGAATGCCCCTGCTTTGAGGGATGGAACTGTTTCCACCGTTCCTAAAGCTTCCTGTTTTGTCTGAGGAATGCCCGGATCAATTTCCACCCGTTCAAATCCGTAACGGTTTCCTTCAAAAAGGGCAAATTCTTCCCTGTTTAGTCCCAACAAATGATATCGGTCGGCCGATTGGAAAACACGAATGAGCGGTTTGATATGAAACGTTTCAGCGACAATCGCCAATTCTTTGACCGGGCGCCGCAAATGATAGACGATACATTCGCCTTCAGTAGCAAAAATGGCCAGCCCTTCTCCCGCGTGCTTCCAAAAATTCAAGTCCATCGCAATTTTTTCAAAAGGCTCCATCAAGGATTGAACCTGATCTTTTTTATATTTTTTCGATAAAGCCTGTTCAATTTCCTTTGTCAGATTTTTAAAGAGGATAGGATCCTTTTGATTATCCGGTCCGCGCCGATGGGTCGGCTGATAAAGTGAAATGCAAGGCTTTTTGTCCGAGAGCAGCAGTTCATGGGGAAATTCATTTACAATTTTATACGGCATACGCATCCCTCCGCTCCATAATTTTCTCCGAATGTAAGGGCTTTCATTTTCTTGTGTGGAAAAATAACCCTACCTATATTTAATCTACCATAAATTCAGGTAAATTTTCCTCATAAAATAGCACAATTTAATGGATTTTTGACTAGAATGATATTTTCTGTGAATTGAGATTTGATTAACTGTACGTTTAATTTGCCGAAGAAAAGAGAATACGAATATTGTTGCTCCAAAAGTTATAATTCTCAAAGTTCCATTGAACAAGAATGATAAAACGATTTTTCCGATGACGAAGGAGAATGAGATTTTTCGTATATAAAAAAGCATAAAGGGAAGGGGAAAGGGAGAGCAAAATGGATGGAAAAAAAGAAGGGGATGTGCTATATTAAAAAGATTTTCAAGGTGAAAATAGTGGAAAAGAGAAAAAGACCGGGCTGAACTCCCCGGCCGGCATCAAAAAAGAAAAAAAATAGAGGGAAAAGCAACATCACTTTTCCCCCTATATGTAAAATTCAGTATTATAGAAGACCGCCTAAAAGACCACCAAGTAAAGAGTTTACTAAACCAAGAATAGTTTGCAATAAAGTTCCGATCAAGTTCATGGTGACACCTCCAATATTCATTTTGTCAAATAAAAACTATGAAAATTACAAATTATAGAAGACCGCCTAAAAGACCACCAAGTAAAGAGTTTACTAAACCAAGAATAGTTTGCAATAAAGTTCCGATCAAGTTCATGGTGACACCTCCTAAAAATGGTATTATATTACCACACAACAGCGGTTCCAGAAGGAAGCCTTCCAGATTGATGTAAAAAAATATCGAGATCTGTCATAAGACTCCTTCTGCAAAACTATTTGTTGTGTATTATGTAATACATTTTGAGTATAATTTTTTCCTAATGATTCCGTCAATGATAGGAATTACCTAATAAATTTATGTATAATAATTTTTTTCTCACCATTTATATAATACTAAATACCCGATGTTATTAAAAAGTTGTATAAATATGTATGTAAAAACAAAAATATGTAATAAATTTACCAACAAGAAAAAATTCCCATTAATATTTATACACAATATTGACAAATTTTTATTAATAAAACTTTTGTTTATAAAATAATCCGGTAATTTAGTCGTATTCAAAATCTTTACATTGCAAGAACAATCCTTGGCGCATATAGCCGGTTGTATTTTATTTTACTATAGTTATATTATGTAAACTAATTCCTTTTTTGGAATGAAAAAAAGGGGAGTGGGGCGAAAGGAGCATTCCTTTGCCTGTCAGCTTCCCCAATGCTTTTGAATAAATTCATCCCTGCCGGATTGCTTCCGGTCTTCCTCATAGTGTTTCGGATTTTTCTTGTAATAATCTTGATGATATTCCTCCGCTTCATAGAAGGTTGTTGCCGGACGGATTTCGGTAACAATCGGCTTTTTGAATTTTCCGCTTGCTTCGAGTTCCTTTTTCGATTTTTCGGCTAATATGCGCTGCTTTTCATTATGATAAAAGATGGCTGTTTTATAGTTTTCCCCCCGGTCATGGAATTGTCCGCCGTCGTCGGTCGGATCGATTTGCATCCAATAAATTTCCAAAAGTTTTTCATAAGGCATCACGCTTGGATCAAATTCGATTTGCACCACTTCCAGATGCCCGGTTTTCCCGGTCTTCACCTCTTCATATGTAGGGTTTTCCACGTGTCCCCCCATATAACCGGAAGTCACTTTATAGACCCCATCCCATTGGTCAAAAGGTTTGACCATGCACCAAAAACAGCCCCCTGCGAATGTTGCTTTTTCCATTTTTTACACTTCCTTCTGCTTAAAATCCATATTTTTGTTATATGATATATATACTATCAAATTTTAAAGGCTTCTATTAAGGAAAAGCTTTTCCCGATTGAGCATAGTATAATTATTGATATCGAACTGATTCCATTTTTTATCGTCATCAATAGATAGATTCTTGAAATTTAAAGGGGAATGAATATGGAAGAAAACCAAGTTCATAGCAGGATGGAGAAACGTTATCAACAACAGAAAAAAAGATTTCCGAAATTGAGATTCATCCTCTTGATCATTCTGCTGCTCTTCATTGCAACGGGCGCCTATGCGGTTCATCAATATCGGGAAGGCTTGAAATTGGCAGGCAATGGTGAAAAAAAAGAAATGGATTTTATTTCAGATGAGGAAACAGGGGATATCATCAATTATTTGATTATCGGCGTGGACAGCAGGGGAGAAGAAAAATCCCGATCCGATACGATGATGATTCTGTCATGGAACAAAAAAACGAATGAATTGAAACTTGTTTCATTCATGAGGGATATTTACGCTGAAATACCCGGTTATGATCATTGGAAATTGAATACCGCCTATTATTTGGGCGGCGTTCAACTGTTGAAAGAAACTTTGAATCAAATGTTCGATATTCCGATTCATCATTATGCAGTACTTGATTTCAAAAGCTTTGAATCCCTGATTGACATCTTGGCCCCGGACGGCGTCGAAATTGAAGTGGAAAAGGACATGTCGGCTTATATTGGCGTGACCCTGACAAAAGGGGTGCATCGTCTGAATGGCAAAGAATTGTTGGGATATGCCCGTTTCCGCCATGATGCCCAGGGAGATTTCGGACGTGTGGAGCGGCAGCAAAAAGTGATAGAAGCGTTAAAAGATGAATTAATGCAGCCGAAAAATTTAAAAAATATGCCAAAACTTATTGGAGCCGCCCAAGGGTATATTTTGACGGACATGACAACCGGCGAGGAATTGAAAACGGTACTATCCGTTGCAAAAGGAGGGGTTCCGGACATAGAAAAAATGACGATTCCCGTGGAAGGAACTTATTGGTTCAATTCTTACCAACATGCAGGTTCCGTCATTGAAATCGATTTGGAAACAAACAGGCAAAAATTGCATGAATTTTTGGGAATGGAGGAATAGAAAAGTTACATTGGATTATTTTTCATGGTAAAATAATCTTGTCGAAAAAACGAGAAGGTGATGATTTGGAAAGAGACAAAGAAATAGGGAATGAAATAGCAAAACAAAAGGATTCAACGTTTTTCAACACTAAATATATCCGGTTTCTGGGAGGAAAAAATTTATTATTCACCCTTGTTGTCCTTCTGTTGTTAAGCCTTGTCATTTATGTCGTTGATAAAATTGCGTTCATTTTTCACCCGTTCCAGGTTTTGTTTGAAGTGGTCATTTTGCCGGTTGTGCTTGCCGGGATTTTATATTATCTATTCAGACCCCTGGCGAGACTGTTGGAACGGTGGATACCAAGAATTTGGGCCATCTTTCTGATCTTCATTTTTGCAATCGGCGCGATAACTTTATTGGTCCTTCTTGTATTTCCGTTTTTGCGGGATCAATTTACGAACCTGGTTCACGAGTTTCCCGTATATTTTAAGGCGGTTGTCGAAGGGGTTGTCACATTTTTAAACAATTCCGGGGTGAACGAATTATTTTCAAAATATAACATCGATTATGATCAAGTGTTGACGGATGTCACAAACAATTTAATTACAACCGTAAGGGATACATTTGCGAATTTGGCGACAACCGTAGCCAGCGGCATTACCGGATTGGTTTCGGCCGTAACGGGATTTATTTTATCGTTGGTAACCGTTCCCTTCATCTTGTTTTACCTTTTGTATGAAGGGGAAAAGCTGCCCAAATTTGTATTGGGCATTTTTCCTCCGCGCATGCGGAACGATGCGTCCCAGGTCATGAAAGCGATGGACCATCAAATCAGCCATTACATATTGGGACAGATTTTAGTTTCCATTTGCATAGGGGTCATGATGACCATCGGATTTTTGATTATCGGTCTGGACTACGCTTTTCTATTGGGATTTTTGGCGATGATTACAAGCGTCGTTCCATATTTGGGACCGGCCATTGCGATTACACCGGCCATCATTATTGCTTTGGTGAACTCTCCGTTCATGGTGTTGAAGCTGATCATCGTATGGACGATTGTTCAATTGATTGAAGGAAAACTGATTACCCCGAATATCATGGGGACATCATTGAAAATTCATCCAATCACGATAATTTTCGTGTTGTTGACGGCGGGCTCTCTTTTCGGCGTCGCCGGCGTTGTGCTGGGAATTCCGGGATATGCCGTCATCAAAGTGCTCGTGAGCCATATGTTCAAATTGTTTAAACGCCGCTATAACCGTTTTGAAGAAAACGAAGCCAACCGTTATAAAATATAAAAAAATCGGCTGTTGCACGGCCGATTTTTTATTTTTCTTTTAGCCGCCGGAAGGGAAGGCTGATAGGGAAGCCATGGTTTTCAACGGACGCAGCGGCTGAAAAGACGATAAAAGCTATCATCCGACTTTTCGTTGAATGGATGATAGCTTTTATCTTCATCACCGATTAAATTTTCAATTTCTCCAACCGTTTGATCGCTTCTTCCAACCGCTCTTTTTCTTGGACAAGGGCGATTCTGACATATCCTTCCCCTTCTGATCCGAATGAAGTGCCAGGCACCATCACGACACCTGTCTGTTCGATTGTTTGGAAGGCGAAGTTCACGCTGTCGATGTCAAACGGGTATTTTGCCCATACAAACATTCCGCCGCTGGATGGCGCATACTCCCATCCAATGTTGTCCAATCCTTTTGTGACCACTCGATGTCTTTCGGAAAAGATTTTCCGCAGCCTGTCCGTAATCATTTCGGAATGGTCCAGAGCAAGGGCGGCGGTGGATTGGATCGGTTCAAACACCCCATAGTCCAGATTGGATTTCAGCTGTTTCATGATTTGTATCAAGTTTCGGTTTCCGACGAAGTAGGCCACCCGGGCGCCGGCCAAGCTGAAACTTTTGGAGAGGGAATTGATTTCCATTCCCACTTCTTTTGCTCCCGGCGCGTTCAGGAAACTGATTGGTCCGTCTCCGGAAAAATAGAATTCGGAGTAGGCGGCATCATGCAGCACGATGATGTTATATTTTTCGGCAAACTCAACGACCTCCGTAAAATATTCAAAAGAAGGCATGGCAGGAACCGGATTGCCCGGCAGGTTCAAAATCATCAATTTCGCTTTTCTTGCCACTTCTTCGGAAATGGCCTCCAAATTCGGAAGATATCCTCTTTCTTTATCCAACGGTATGTAATGTACTTGCGCACCGGCCAAATGGATTCCGGCAATATAGGCGACGTAGGCAGGGTTCGTAATCAACACAATATCTCCGGGATCGCAAAAGGCGATCGGCAGATGGACCAATCCTTCCTGCGACCCCATTGTCAAAAGCACTTCCGTCTCAGGGTCGATTTCCACTTTATTGACCCGCTTGTAATAACGGGCAACGGCTTCGTTAAATTCCTTTGTTCCGGTCAATGTATACCCATAGGCGGAAGGATCTTTGCTTTTTTCGGCCATGTGGTTTCTTAAAATTTCATGGGGCGGAAGGTCAGGGCTTCCAAGGCTCAAGTCGATGATTTCAGCACCTTTTGCTTTCTGTTCGTTCGCACATTCTTTCAATTGCCCGAAAATGGCCGGTTGAAAGTACGACATTTTCTGGGATGGGACGATTTTCAATTGTAACACTCCTTAAGCATCGCAAATTCAGCTTTTAAAAACATTTTAGCATAGTCAATCTGTTTTTGCTTTTCCGGCATAAAAAGATGAAAGGTTTTTGATTTCCTCCAACTTTTTGTTTATGATACAAGAAAAGGGAATCGTTGTGATGGAGTTGAAAGAATGAAGGTATATTCTTTAAGCGGTCCAAGCGGGTCAGGGAAGAGCACAACCGCATTGCAATTTGCCCATGACCATCAAATCGAAGCCATCATCGATGATGGTTTATTGATCAAAAATGGACAAAAAATTGCGGGAACCTCCGCGAAATTTGAAAAAAATACAATCCGGGCGGTCCGGAGAGCCATTTTTCAGGATGAAGCGCACCGCAAAGAAGTCAAAGAAGCCATCAAAAAACATCATATCCAATCGGTTTTGATTATCGGCACGAGCGATAAAATGACGAAAAAAATCGCCGAACAGCTGGAATTGGGGCCGATTGAACGGTTTTATTATATAGACGACATCCGTTCAAAAAATGAGATCAAATTGTCCCAATTTATCCGGACAACCCAGGGGAAACATTTGATGCCGATTCCATATCGGCAAGTGGAACAAAACTTTTTCAAACGTCTGATCCAAAAGGGGTTTGACATCTTTTCGAAAAACCGGGTGAAATTGGGGGAAACCACCATTGTCCAGCCGGATTTTCATCGGCAGACAATCGACATTTTGCCCAATGTTTATGTTGATCTGATTAAATATGCAATTTCCAGGAATCCTCATGTTGCAAAAGTGGAATTCTTGCATTTTTCCATGAAAAAATTATATCCAAGAATCTATGTATCCTTGCACATCAAAGCGCCGGTCCGATATGATGCGGTTGCCGCCATGGAAGAACTGCAAAAACAAATTGCCTTTGAATTCCAGCGTCATTTTGAATTCGAGCCGATGGATATCCATATTTTTATTAAAGGAATGATATAAAATGTGGTTGGCAACTTGGCCAACCACATTTTTCATCTTTTATTTTTTTCGTGTGAATTGAGGCGTACGTTTTTCAACAAAAGCGCGGACGCCTTCCGGGAAATCGTTCGGATCGACAAAAGGCGTAGAACCTTTCCAAAGGGCAGGTGTGGAATCGATGCACTCTTTTACCGAATTTTTTACGGCGAGCAATGAGGCAGGGGACATGCTTGCCACCAATTTTCCCAACCGGATGGAGAATCGCGTCAAATCCTTTTCCGGCACCAAATAGTTCAACATGCCGGCTTTATAGGCTTCCTCGGCTTTAAACGTACGGCCTGTAAAGACAAAATCCTTCGTTGTGGATGGACCCACCAGGTCAACGAGGCGTTTGGCAAACTTATTGTTTAATGTAATGCCCAGTTTGCCGACCGGAATCCCCAAACGGGCCTTTTCCGAGCCGATTCGAAGGTCGCAAGCCAAAGCAAGTTCAAGACCGGCGCCCATGGCAGGACCATTGATCACCGCGATGGTTGGAAGGGGCAAGTTTTCAATGGTTGAAATCGTATTTTCCATCCGGACAAAGGCTTCTTCCGCTTCTTCTATGGACATGCGGTTAAACTCTTTTATATCTGAACCTGCCGTAAAGTTTTCGCCGGAACCCCGGAGAATCAGCACTTTGTTTTTCGGATTATCAAGAGATTGTTTGGCGATTTTTGCAAGTTGGTCCCACATATTTGCCGTCAATGCATTTTTCAATTGCGGACGATGGATGGTGATAATGGCCAATCCTGCTGTTTCCTGATAGACAATCTTGGCTTCTTCTTCTTGTAATCGAGTCGTTCGGACTTGCATTTTTTATACCTCCTTAATTAGTTTCATCTTACTTGAAACTAAGGCATCATCCTAGAGTTATTTCAATTTTCATAAAAAATTCAACAATTTTCAGAAACAATCGACAAATTTATGAAAATTTCACAAACCAAAAATGGGCTATCCTATTAAATATAGGATAGCCCAGGATTTGTTAATTTTCATAGGAAACCAGATAATCCCGGGATTCAATCCATTTGAATTTCTTTTCGAACAATTTGATGAAAAAGAGGTTTAAAATGACAGGAAGGACGATAAACATTGTGACGGCGATGGTCACACTTTCAACATTCCATCCGGCCAAATCCAGATATTTTAAAGGTCCGACAAAACCGGCAAGTCCAAAACCGGCGCTATACGGCGTCCCGGTAATTTGCAGCACGCCGGATAGGGCGCCTAAAATGGCTGCCGTCAAAATCATCGGAAGGGCGATTTTCGGTTTCATAAAGAAGTTGCGCATTTGAATTTTCGCCGAAGCGATGTGGGCAATCGCCGTTCCCAAATTGTTCGCTTTATAGGCCGCGATGCACATGCCGACTCCTGAAGCGGCGACGCCTAGGTTTGCGGCGCCCGCTGCGACTCCCGAAATCATGATGGCCGTTGCGACCCCGATTGTGGAAATAGGGGAAAGAATAAGCACCGAAAATACCATGGCTATTAACATGCCCATCAAAACCGGTTGGAGATTGGTCAAGTAAATAATGCCTTCACCGATGGCCAAACTTGCGCTCCGGACATATGGCAAAATGGCCAAACCGATCAAACCCGGAATGAAAATGGTGAGCGCGGGCATCAACAACAATGTCCACTCTTTTAGTTTGGCATCCAGGAATTTGACGAACAATGTGGCAAGGGCTGCGGTAATCCCGATATTGATGACTGTGCCGATGCCGGCCATGGTGATTGTGCCGTTTTCCGCAATGGTCGTCACACCGCTTCCGATAAATGCGGCAAGGCCAATCGAACACATCTGCACCGGATTCAATTTGAATTGGATGCCGATCAGCACCCCCATGATGACAGGAAGCAGGCTCATCACAAGCACAGAGGCGTTCAAAACGGAGGTAAGGACCGTTTCAAGAGGGCCCGCATGAGGTATAATCAATTTTAATATCTCTCCGACAAGCGCGTTTGGAATTAAACAAACGACTATCCCCAAACTCATGCCTGTTAATAGTTTGTTAAAGAAATCCTTCATAGCTGCAAACCCCTTCTTGTTTAAACTGTTTTTATAGTAAAAATGATGAATTCTTTAATGTAATCAATTATATATTAAAATAATTTTTTATCAACAATAAAAATTCTGATTATTGCTTTGAAAATAAATTTTTTGAAGTTTTTAAATCTACCGAACAGATGGGAAACAACTGTATAAAGGCATCTGAAGGTTTTCGAGCTTTTATAATCGAGAAAAACCGATTATTTTTACAGAAAAAATAATATTATTCTAGTAAAATCGAAAATAAAAAAAGAACTGTCCGGAAAGAGGGAGAATCCCTTTCCGGACAGTCCAGCACAAATATAAGGAAACTGCTTACTTAAAGTTGACGCCTTTCCGCTGAATTAGCCGCGGTGCGGCAGAAAGGAGAAGAATCAAAACAATGGAGCACAAAATCGCCGAGCCGGCCATTGTGGAGCCGTTGACAATGAAAGAATAAAGAATTGGCGACATCCCTTCAGGAGCATATTCCGCCCAAAAAATGACGCCGGCCAAAAAATGCCAAAAATAGCGGGCAACGCTTCCGATGAAGACCGCCAGAACGGCAAAACCGATGCCTTTCACTTTATTTTGTTCTTTGAAGAATGCCCGTTGGATCGGCTTGTACATGAGCCCGGCAAAGCCGATAAAGGCAAAGGCGATAAAGTATTCGATCAAGAATTGCAGGAAGGTCAAAATATAGGCATCTCCAGTTGCCAATTGCAACAGCCCCCATATGAAGCCGGATATGAAGCTCACCGTAATTCCCCAGCGGAATGCTAAAATAAAGATTGGCACCATTGCAAAGGAAATCGAAATCCATGGACCAATTTTAATGGACGGCAGCAAGTCCAAAATTAATGCGAATGCCGCGAAAAATGAGGCTTCAATAAGCGCCTGCAGCCGAATTTTGTTCATAAAAAAACTCCCCTCCAAAAATTGGAAACCTCAGGGGAAAATATGTAAAGAGACACCTGGTCCTCATACAACGAATATTCTCGATCCCACAATCCCTGCGCAAGCATTACCTTACAGGTTCAAAGGGTCAGAACAACACGGAGTTGTTCACTCTCAGCACATAGCTCCCCCTGTGGTTTCGTTTGGTTTGATTGAATTGTCGCCATAAGTATAGCTTGAAAACAGCTTTTTGTACAGAGTAACCGAAAAAAATCTTTTTCGGATGTTCCGACAAACCATCTGCAAATTCCATTTCTTGAATATTATTAGAAATAATGTTATTTCATTTATAAAGCGGCATTTCTAAATGTTTCATAATCCATTAAAGGGGGAATATTATTTATGATGAAAAAGGATGTTTTTGATCAGTTGAAACAGGCGATGAAAGAAAAGGATACAGTTGCCAAAGCGGTTTTAACTCTGCTGAAATCGGCGCTTGATCAGGCGGAGAAGGAAAAGGGTTCCGAGCTGACCTTTGAAGAAGAGATTGCGGTCGTGAACCGTGAAGTGAAACAGACACACCAGGCCCTTGAAGGAGCGAAACAGGCAGGAAGGGAAGATTTGATTGAAAAAGAAAACCGCAAACTCCAAATATTGCAAAGTTTCTTGCCTAAACAGTTATCCGAAGAAGAAATTGCCGATGCCCTAGTGAAAGCCGGCATTACAAAAGGCATGAACATGGGAGAGGCCATGAAAATCGCAAAACCGCTCCTTGCGGGAAAAGCGGACGGTGCCACAATCGCCAAAGTGGTTAAAAGCCTCATTTAATTCATAGAATAGAGGTAAATAAAAGACTTGTTTAAAAATTTAGACAAGTCTTTTAAATTTATATTGACAGAAAATTAAAACTGTACTATATTAGAAACATCAAAATTAATCTGTTATAGTACAATAAGTGAGGAGTGGTTGGATATGACAACATATCAAGAAGGGTATGAATATTACGTAACGAAATGCGAGCAATTCGGCCTTCAGCCAATCAATTTTTCAAACTTTATCGAACAGCTTTCACAAGAACAACTGGACCGGTTTAATGAACATGCCCGCAAAGTGAAAGAAAACACAGAATCATGATGATTCGTTGAAATATTTATCGAAAGGCGAGGAGATTGCAGAAAAGTGAGGTTAGTAATTTGGGAACGTTGAACATTCGAGTCGGTTAGACAACCTTGCTTGTCGGAAAGAACAAGTAAGGTTGTCTAATTTTATGCACAAAAAAAGAACACCATTTTAACGGAAAATGGCGTTCTGCTGCCTATTCGTCCAACAGCTCAAGGAGACGTTGATACTCCGGAGCTCCGATGCTGTCATAATATTGGTAGAGCAATTCGGAGTTCACTTTGATTTTATCTTTGTGATTTAAATACATCTGCGCCGTTAAAAACCGGATAATTAGCGGGACCGGTTTGTCATGGTTGAACTGGTTTATATATTTTTCGATGAATCCCTCGGACAACACACAGCTCAGATTGTTCCCCAGACATTCAAAATCCACGTAATCAATATGTTCCGTCAAAAACTCATCCGTCAAATGTTTGTTGTATAAACAGGCCGCTTTCCAATCGATCCGGTCTTTGTACCGGTTCAGCCAATGGGGCTCCAAAATGGCGCTGATCAGCGAAATTTGCTGTTCATTATATTTGGCAAATTGTTCATCCATTTCTTCGTTCGTCGGCTTTTTGAATCCCATGTCGTCATACAACTGGCAGGCGAGGGAAGGAATGCCTGTAACCAGATGTTCGCTGCCCGGCCACTTGTATGGACCACGGTCGAACTCGAAAAATTGGAATTCTACTTTTTCTTCTTCCTCATCAAACAAGTCCTCATCCAGTAAATCGATGGTCGCATATTCACTGAAATACGTATCATCTTCGATAAACTTGTCGATTTCATCCGAAAAATGCGGGTTGATTTCCTGATTGTTACGGACCAATTCCTCAATCATATACTTTTTGAAAGATGCAGAAAGCCGCGCAAGTACGGGATAGTTGTACTGCAAAGCGGAAACGTCGACCAGATCCAAATGATCAATCAAGTATTTTTCCGTGATTTGGTCGCATGCATAGCAGACATAAGCGAAATCCACATATTTCAAATATGGTTCGAATTCAGTAGGATGCATTTTAATCAGCCGATAACGCCAGTAACAATAATCGATGATAAATTGTGTTGACCAATTCGGATGAAGTTTTTGAATTTCTTTTACGCTTTGTTCATCCATGATCGGCCCGTAATGGACGGGAATCGATGTGACGTCAAAGTCTTCGGGGATGTTCAGTTTTTCCAGCGTTTTTTTCGGATTAAACCGCTTTTTTCGGCTTGGGTGGGTTTTGAATGTATAAGTGCCGATGGATCCCCGTTCATCCAGCAGAATATAGGAAAGTTCCTGTTTTTGGTCCCGGGTCAATTTTGTATGTTTGGGAAATTTCACAGCTGCAAAATAAGTAATATCATCGAGATTATAATAGAATTTATATTCGCCTTCACGGGTAAATTCGGAGCGCGAATTATTTTTCTTCCAGTATATCAACGCACCTAAAATGGGCGGATAGTTCGAAAAGTAGATATTGGCTATGGAAAAAATATTATGGGATAAAGATTCATCATATACGGCTTTGATAAATTCGATTTTTTTGATTTTTAACATGTTCGACCTCCATAAATCTATTATACCCCTTGAAAACGGAGCAGCCTACTTCAAATTTATAAAATATTTATAGAAAAAACATAGAATCCATATATAGAAGGGAAGAAATCCTATGTAGAATCAACTTGCCTTATAAATTTTATGAATTTTATTTCATTATAATGAATATTTTAATTGCTTCTTTAACAAAAAATTCAAATCCTGACAGGGTGTTTTTACAAAAATTAACAAGGGATCGCCGGCAAATCCGGAGTTTTTTGCAAAAGGAAGCGTAAATGGGGATTTTATATAAATGATTCGGGGGAATTGCTGCAGTATTCATTTTTATATAATCATTTTTTTGCGAAAAACATTTTCCACAAGATTGATCTGGACATGCAAGCATCATTTTTTGGATGAAAACTAGTTTTGTTATATGAAATATAGTCTGTCCGGTTCATAGAGGGAAAACGATTGAAGCCATCTTTTTCCTCTCATGATTCGTATTGATAGAATATGGGCACCGGTCGGCGGGGCTTGATTTTATCAAAAAATTACTAGAATCTAGTACATCTGCCTGTTCCTCTTATTTGAAACTGCATTTTATATAGTAGATTCAAAAATGGAGGTGACCAGAAATATGCAAAACAAATTCCAATTGGGTGATAAAATCATTGTAAGAAGCCCTTCATTTGCAGATCAACTTGGCATTTTTCTAGCGATCGATAACAACGCGTTGGTTTGGGTGACTGATATCGGAGGAAGCTTGACACTCGCCAGAACAGATCTTGACGGGGTAACCATCGCAAAAGCATAATGTTTTGCCGGAAAAGGTCAGACTTGCAGCTACAGGTTTGACCTTTTCTTATTGGAAATTTACGACTAAATACGGCTGATTGATTGCGGGGACAAGCGGTACCGATTTAGGCGTCCGCCCTTTCCATCCCGGATGTTTGCCCATAAAGTATAGTGACTACGTTAAACCTGGGAGAACGCATATGAAAAGCTCAGTATATTTTTCACCGGAAATGAATCATCTTTATAAAACTGAAAATGGAAGGCAAGTCATCGGGAACAATCAAACCTTCTTTGCGTCCGGCCCTTTTGATGAATTGAAACATTTCATCGGCCGGCATTACGCCAGCTTGCATGATCAGATACGGTTTGCAACAGGCAGAATCCGGGAGTTCAGCGAAAATCAGGCGGTCTTGCATCAGGCGG
The DNA here is from genome assembly GCF_038593155.1 of Ureibacillus sp. FSL K6-8385. Classification (GTDB taxonomy): domain Bacteria; phylum Bacillota; class Bacilli; order Bacillales_A; family Planococcaceae; genus Ureibacillus; species Ureibacillus terrenus. The sequence goes on along the minus strand of NZ_CP151968.1, from coordinate 1,344,205 downwards.
CGATACAGTCGATAGAGAATCAGATAGGCTGGTTAAAGGAAAAGGTGATAAAACAGGAAAACATGCTGGAAGCCTTTTCGGAATTTTTCAGGAAAGACATGCCGCAGATCACGAAGGACGTGGATGAAAAAATTCAGGGGCAACAGCAGTTCATCCGCAATCAATACAATCAGATCAATGAACAGATGGAAGAAATCCATGAGCAAACGGCCGGCCAAATGAACAGGATGTTGGAACAATATGAACAATCGATGGAACGCGTTTCTGAAATGCATAAAGAATTCCGTCAGATGAAGAAGCATTTAAGCGAAGTTCAACAGCAGTGTGAAGATATAAAAAAAGAAGCCGAAAAAGGGAGAAATCATTTCCAGGAAGCAATGAAAAATCTGACGAATCAACTGAACGATAATCTGACCAGCCTTTCCAAGCGGCTGGAGTCCATCGAAAACTCTTTCAAAGATTCTCTTTCCTATTTCCGTTTCGGAGACCGCATCATGATTACCGACCGGAATGGCCAAAGCACCGGGGTGTTCATCAGAACGACCGAAGACGCGGTCATCTGGGTCAGCGATGTGACAAATACTTTGACGGTGTCAAACTTTAAAGGTTTGACCATTTCAAAACTTAATTGAGCAGAATTGTTGAAGCGCCATTTTCCTTATCAGGGAGAAGGCGCTTTTTTTGTTGGCGGGGAAGAAGGGCAGGGGAATGGATTTCAGGAAAAGCGCGCGGCTGTCAAGGTTAATCGGAAGAATCCGACCGGATCAGTCGAAAATGGGTACAAATTGTTAACATGAAGTCCCTTAATAGTATCACCGGGAGGAAGTGTTGTATGATGAAAAAAACAGCATCCATAAATATCGGTTGCATACATATTAAAGCGTCCTGTCGGTAAACCGGGAATCAGGAGAAAATTTATAATAATCCATGAATCCATGCAAAGGATGTGACGGGAGATGAAATGGTATTTGTTGCGGAACGACCGCACAGGAGGGGAATTTAAAACGGCCATTCGATTGAAGGCCCGTTTGTTTCAACTGTTCGGATGGCGTTTGACGGACATTTATAATGGATGAATAATCGGGTTCTTGTGCATAGATAACAGAGCAAAGATGGATATTTTTCGACAAATTGATAATTTTCCATCACTATATTCAATTGAAACATGGTTCTAAATAATCCATGTTAAATACAAAACCCGCCCCAAACCAATCAAAAAACAAAAAAACACACGAACTAAAGGTATATAAGTTACTAGAATAAACAGAATCATAGGGAAAATTTGGGAATAATAAAGCAATTTATACGTATCCGGGAAAAGGAAAACCGCGATGGGAACGCCGAAGTGAACAGAAGGCAAATGCCGTAAAAACTTCGGTTTGTTAAAATTCTGAATCCGATAATAAAAATAACCAATAACGGCCCGGAAAATGCTCAAACAAAAATTTTTGATGCACGTGTTCCATTTTCAGAAAGAAACAACAGATTATGACGGCCAAACCAAAATGCCGCAAAATGATTGAAAATAATCCGTTGGACCATCCGTGATCGGAACAAAATAATCGCTTGGCGAAGCTGCTTTGAAGGAATCCGAGAAATTTCAACGAATGACTTATTCATTAATGCCATGTTGAGCACAGTTACTTATGGGAAAGGAAGGAAGATGATCAATTTTCTTTTTTAGTTTACATAATATAAAGTGAAACGATAAAAAAATGATAAAACAGTAAGTTAACTTAATAATTGCGAATAAACTTTGATAATTCGTACAAAAGAATGATAATTGTAGACAAAAAATAAATTGAGTTAATTTATAATACATATTAGCACGCGCGTTCTTATTTGTCTAGAAAAAGATAGAAAAATATGTAAGAGAGAAGTAGAATAAAATGTTCTAACTATTCAATTCCTCGATACTATTATTCACGATACACAAAACCTATTGCTTTCTTTGTTTGAATATCCACCAAAATAGTAACAGTCCTAATATACCTTCATTTGTTGTCTTAAAAGAGACGAAATAAACTTCTTTTCCTGTTGGAGTCTGAGCCTTCCGTTACTTCTTCATATACAATCCCTTTACTTACCCCCCGCATGTAATCCAAACTTATGTCGAAAGTGGAACGGTTTTCGTATTTTTACAAACAAAAGTAAGGTTGTCCCAAAAATGTTTGCTTTTGGGACAGCCCCATTATATAAACTTATTTAATAAAACATGTATTTGCTATTCAATAAGCTTTTTATAAAGATGGTATATTGGAAGACCTTCATAAAATTTTTGTCTGCTTTTTTCAAAACGTTGGAAGATCAGCTTAGCTTCTGTTTTACTTTCTAGTAACACACTTGTACAAAACTGTGCTTCTAGATTATCCTTTGAAAAATTTCTTAAATTTATTAGCTGTTGATACTCCTCATCAGATAAACGTCCTTCTTTCCGCAACTTAATCTGAAGTCTATTAATCGTCACGACAATAAATTCGGAAGTTACGTTTTTCCCCGGTGCATCAACAGGATATTTATTATAAATATGTTCTGCTAGTTCAAGAAGTTTAATATTATTTGAAATGTCATAAGCATTTATACACCGCAAACAGAAATCATTAGTTATGGGAAAAAGTTCACTTACAAAAGGATCAAATTGATTAAATGACTCTTTAATAACTTCAAAGTCAATATTGGCACCATAAGCCAATGCAGATTTATTTAATAATACATATGGGCTATACGGATAACTCTTATCACCAATTACCACCCGAGCATCTTTTTGTAATAAATCTCTAGAAAAAGCATTGATTAACTTAGTTTGGGATTCTGGATTATAAAAAAAGATTAGCTGTATATCACATATTTGATAATTGGTAAATTTAGGTATATCAGGTTCTTTAATTTTAAGTTTTCTATAATCATTCTCTAGAATCATGTGAACGAGCGGATTTATTTTATTGACTATTTTGTCAAACTCTCCGTCTTTATCTCCAAATTTAGTCTTCTCATCAACATTCAGTTTTTGAAAAACTTTCTGTAGCTTTAAAAACATTGAATACAGATTTTTTAATTCTTCAAGCAAGTGTTTTTCTTTAATTGTTACTTTTCCGAAGGTGAAGGAAAGGTTTTTAAAATAAATTTCTTTTCCAGATACTAAATCTATTAAAAAAGGAATAATTTTCAGTTGAGTCGCAAGAGAATCAAGCCTACGGATAGTAAAATTCATCTTCGTATCGTTTACGTTATATTTTAATTCAAGCGAATCCTCAATCAAGAATATTTTTTTGGTTGGCTCCTCTGTTATTTTCAAATTAAATTCGTATTCATTGTTATCTATAACAACTGTTTCCTTTAACTTTGTTGATACGGAATGAATCCGGGCAAGATGTAAAGGAACATTTAGGTTTTCCTTAATACCGTACAGTGTAAAGTCATGCTCAAAAATATTACTTGTTTCCTTTCGTTTCGGATCAAAGGTTAGACTAGTCAACTCAAAAGAAGTAAATTCATCTTCTTTAAAGGGATTATTCTCGATAAGTATAGGTGGTTGTTTTTTCGATTCATGGATAAAGCGTCTACATACAGCATCTAAGGACGTTTCACTGAGTGGTCTAAGCGTTACACTTCTTTGCTTTTGATTTTTTACTTCACCATAGCATTTTATTATTTCCCTAAGTTCTTTTGGAAGCAATTGTTTATAAAAGATTTTTGTTTCACCTGTTTTAAGTATTTCAACGACAAATAGCACTACACCATTACTATTATAATAGTTACGATAATGATCTAATCCTAAAGGGAAGGTCCGTTTCCCCTGAGAAAAGCTATCTACCAAAGTACCTTTTACCTGAACAGGTACTTTCCCAATTAAGGAGTCAACGGACTCTGAGTGATCTTTAAACACTAGTATTTCACCATCAAAAGATATCCCCTTATCTCCTTCAGAAATATTAGCAATTAATAGGGAAGAAGGCTTATTTGCTTCTGCTTTTACTGCTGCTACGGCAATTCTTTCTAATTTTCCATTTGATATATTAGTAGCCACTTTCTGATTTAAACCTCCCTTTATAAGGGTTATCTTTTATTTAAATTATAGGGCATTTAGATAAAATTTACCTTAATTTTCTAGACTAACCTGAATTCCGTCACTGATACTTCTGGGAATTTCACGACTTATACCTATGATAAAACAACTGTTCTACTCAACAGAAGGAAGGGGCGTCCAACAAGGTCGATTACGTTTTCGACGCTAATAGCAACCTAACTGAAAAGGAGGGAATTAGCTGCAAGTTATAACTATTTAACCAATCATATACATTTAGTAAAAAATAGAACGGGAGATTGGTTTTATTTACTCATTTTTACCAATCATAAATAGCAAACATATTATGGAATGTTATTGAAAAATGGTACAATAATACCATGAATAATGGAGAAGGAGGATTTAAATGATTGCCCCACAACAAACAGAATCGATAAAGGATTTGGTCGAAAATATACATAAAGAAAATATCTTATTACCAGAATTTCAAAGAGACTTCGTATGGGAGCTAAGCAAAACATGCGAACTTTTTGATTCTTTGGTTAGGGACATTTTTATAGGTTCTATAATATATGGTAAACCTTCTTTTGAAATAACGGTTAGAGAAATAGATACAAGACCTAGAAAGGGAGAAGGTAGTCGAAGAAAACTAGCAACCAAATTTTTTAATAAAGAAGAGATTCAACGAATGACCCAAATTAATAACTTTAGGATTATACTCGATGGCCAGCAAAGGGTTACTTCTATTTATAGAGCTTTAACAGGTGTTGATGAAGTATGGTTTATTGCGAAAAATGAAGAGGAACTCGAAACATCTATTCGTGAAAAAGCGTTGAGGGAAAGAACTTTGGAAGAAATGTTATTTGAATTTAGTCTTCAAGAAGATGAAGATCGTCTCTCTGTAAAGTTATCTGATGCTTTTTTAATATCAAAAGGTGATATATTAGATGATGACATTAAGGAGAATTATTTCGGGAAATTATCATGCATTGCAGGTATGGATGAAGAGGAATTGAAACTAGCGTTTATAAAATATCGAATGATATGCGTAAAGCTAGGAGAACTCTTCAAAAGTGACAAATTACTTTCATATTATTTGCTAAATATGGATACGGAGAAATTTGCTCTTTTTTTCGAACGAAGCAATAGCAAAGGTATTCAGCTTAACTTTATAGATATTTTGGCAGCCAAGTTATACAAAGGATTTAATTTAAGACAAAAAATCGAAGAACTAGAGTCAGGTTTTCCAAATTATTATTTTAATCGAGAGGTAATTGTTCGTACCATTTCCTATATTGTAAGCAATGGCAAAGAAGTTGATCGAAATTATATTTTATCCAATTTAAACTACGAACATTTCAATATGTATTGGGATGAGGTTTGTGACTGTTATAGAAAAGTTCTTGATTTTCTTTTTAAAGAGAGATTCATAATTTCTCAAAAATGGATGCCGTATGAAAACATGTTGATACCTTTAATTATCTTTTTGCGCTCTATCCATAAAACTGATTTTTCTCAGATGAATGAAAATCAATACGAATTTATTAAATACTGGTATTGGTCATCAATCTTTGCTCAACGGTATTCTTCAGGCTCTAATGAAGCTATAATTCAAGATGCATCTATTCTTTCTAATATTGCTCAAAATAAGAAGATAAGTGATAAAGCTTTTTTTAGTCGCCTAAAAATTCAAATCACTTCGCCCGAAGATATCTTGTCTTTCTCTAAAAAAGGAAATGTTATTTATAAAGGAATTTTAAACCTTATAAATTTTGCATCGAAAGGTTTAATAGATTGGAGCAATTCAAGTCAGCTACACTTAAATAGCAAGTTAGAAGATCATCATATCTTCCCTAAAGAATACATTAAAAATAAATTTAAAGATAATGAACAAATATTATCACTAATAGATTGTGTAGCGAACAGGACATTGATTCCTAAAATCACAAACATAAAAATTGGAAAGAAATCTCCATCACAATATCTTAAAGAGTTGATGAAAATTAATCCAAATATTGTAGAGAGTTTAAAAAATCATTTAATACCTATAGAAATAATAGATGGTGCCTATGATGACTTTTATATTGCATTTTTAGAAAAAAGAGCGGAAGCAATTTTCAAATTGATTGAGAAATATATTATAGCAAAAGAACAAAAGATAGTAGATCTCTTCTATCAACCACCAAAAACAAAAGGGAATATAAAAATATTCGCTAGTTATTATAATAAAAAAGTGGAAGCTATATTTGATATTGAGACTCAACAGGTGCATTACAATGGTGAAGTTTTATCTGTTTCAGCCGCTGCAGATAAAGCAAAATATAATTTAAGCGGTAAGGATAATACTTCTACGAATGGATGGAGATTTTGGAAATATATAAATGAACAAAATCAAGAAAGGTATATAGATGATTTTAGAAAAATAAAGAAATAATACAGTATGAAGTTGTGAAGAGTTTGTTTCGTGAAGAATTATGAAAAAATACATCGAATGGTGCAAGAACGAGTAAAAATTGATTCCAAAATCCAAGATGCGTTATCATCTATGAGAGGGGATAAAATCCCATCCCCATCAAGTTAGCGGTGTAAAATTTTTTAGAATGATACGCATGTTTAAAATACACATTAAATGATGAAGAGAAAATAAAATGTTAGGCATGCCAAATAACCCTCTTCCTGAGGGTTATTTGGCATTTATATCCATAACCTGTCCTGTCATATCTCCAATTTCTTTAAAAGATTCGATGCCGTTTCCACTCTCTTCCTTCAGCCTTTCCTCGCGTATTTTCTTAATAGAGACAGGAGAGAGGGAAGATCGGTTTTCATCGTTTGAGAATGCAAAAGAAACCGATGCTAATACGATCGGGGGAGATCGGGTGCTTTCCGTTCACTGATCTCGATTCCCTCCCGTTGATGCCAATACATTCGAGCTTGGAACAGGGAGGGAGCAACCATGCCAGAGCGCTAAATCGGCGCATAGCTGCTGAAGCGACTGACTCCCGAGCAAACTATCTCCCTATGCACATAGCGTCAGGAAGGCTTTAGCAGTTAAGGAATGCTGCCGTTGAATGAGTCCTACTTCTCATTCCAGAAGGGTCAGTTCTTTGGCGGAAAGGAGTTGACGAATTTTTGATCCATGCCTTCACGTAATTTGATAGGTAATGGAATAAAATCCCCTTATATCATTTGTTGTAGCTCAAATTATAGTTCATAATTCTTGTTTTTATAGAGGAATTATAACAGAGTCAAAAAAGAATTAAAAATACCCTTTACAAAAATTTTGTTGTATGTTACATTAAAAACACAGAGATGGTCAACCATAAGTTATTTCATTAGAAGTAATGTCTTTGAAGGCAATCCTTGCGACAATGGAATTATTGCATAAGGAAGTTTCTTTTTTTTTTACGAAAAATAAAAAGGAATTAAGAATACTTTATTTAAAAATTGGGGGGGTAAAATAATGAGCCGTGACAAAGCGTTGCAATTTATTCATGAATTAGAAAATCAATTTAATAAGAAAGAAATTGAAGAGGAAAAAGGATTAACAGTCGAATTATTAAAGCTGTATACTTTGTTTTTTGCCATGGAGAATGAAAAATATGGTGAGAAGCTCACAAACATCATAACAAGGGAAGAACTTAAAAATCGCCGCGGAAATGTAAAAGAGACCATCCAATCTTTATACCGTACGCTTGAAAGCATAGAGCCTTCACTCTCTGGCGTGTTTCTTAACGATACATTCAAGAACATCGAGGAAACCACTCTTTATAAATTAGTGGTCCTTCTTGAACGATATGGATTAACGAAAACGGAGTATCAAAATAACGAGGCTACGACAGTTTTTTTTGAAACATTAATAAAAGAGCTGCTTGCATCTTCAAAAGGTTATGACTTCACACCTGATGGCCTGTCACAGCTAATGATTCAGGCATTAAAGCCAATTACGGGATCCGTATATGACGGAACCGCTGGAATTGCAAATATACTGGTTGATGCCTACCGATACGCTAAAGGCAAAGGAAAAGATATTTCTGTTTATGGACAAGAGATTAACGAAGAGTTATATGTTATTGGCAAGCTGAATTTGTTTGTCAATCATATCTTGCCAGAACAGGGGGATATGAAATTAGGTGATACCATTCGTGACCCGAAATGGCTCGAAAATGGGCGTCTGATGCAATTTGACTATATTATGATGAATTTCCCATTCGGCTTAAGAGATTGGGGATATGAGTTTGCCATCAATGACCCTTATCATCGATTTGAATTATATGATCTTCCATCTAAATCACAAGGAGATTATTCCTTTATATTACATGCATTGGCGTCTTTAAATCAGGAAGGGAAAGCGGCATTAATCGTTCCTTTTGGAACACTGGTTAGAGGTGCGGCAGAAAGAAAAATTCGCTCCATCTTATTAAAAGACGATGTAATCGAAAGCATTGTTTCCCTTCCAAACAATTTATTTAGCGGAACGGGTATTCAGGTGGCGCTTCTTCTATTGAATAAACATAAACCAAGCCACAAAAAAGGCAAAGTGCAATTTATTAATGCCGAAGGGGATTATGAGCGGACAAGAACACAGAAATATTTGACTTCCAAACATGTCCAGAAAATTATTGAAACGCTCGAGGAATATGAAAACAAAGAAAAATACTCACGCATTGTTACTATAGATGAAATTGCCGAAAATAATTGGGACTTAAACCCATCCTTATACTTCATTCATGTGGAACTGGACACAGAATTCGGCAAGATCGTCTTTAATAAGAAAAAATACGAAAGCGAAGCGGAAAACCTTGTGCAGATCGGGGACATTGCGGAGGTCATCCGCGGCGTGAATCTTCCAACCCGTAGACAAATCGAAAGTGCAGACGGGGAGTTATTCCCTGTTATTCAAATACGAGATATCGAAAATGGAGAAATACGATTTGAAACCATTGATGAATTTCCGATTCAAACAAGAGATGTACAGCGTGTTACCGCACAGCCGGGGGACATTTTAGTGTCAAGCAGGGGAACCCAACAGAAAATTGCCATTGTTCCGGAATACGATGGAACGATTTTAGTATCGAATATGTTTATTATCATTCGCCTTCATTCTACAAAAGAAGTCGATCCTGTCTACGTCAAACGTTTCTTAGAAAGTCCGATTGGCCAATACTTTTTTGAAGCTCATCAAAGCGGATCTATTGCAACAGTTTTAACTCCAAATGATATTCGCTCCATTGAGCTGCCTTTGCTTCCTATTGAGCTGCAACAGGAGATGATTAGACAATTGGAAGAGGCAGATGAATTAATTCGCAAAGCTTATGAAGAGAGAAAGAAAAAATACTTTGATGCTTATCAAAAATTTGGCATCGGAACTTTTATCCGACCAATGACAAAGCAGGGGGAATGAGTGTTGAAAAAGAAACTTCTTCTTGAATTAAGAAATAGTTTAAGAAGACGAGGATTTTGGGTGAACGTAGTAGATGAGGAATTAATTTTGGATCTATGGTGTTCAAAATCTAACTTCATCGAAATGGTCAGTTTATTAACAGCATTACAAATAGGCGTTAGCATTGGCGAACAAGGGATACGGCTGAAGCCGAATACCCTCGTTTCGGATGCACTATTCCAGCAAATAGAGTTTTTTCATCGACAAGGATGGAACTGGTTTTCTGTTTTCAGACCACAAGAAGTCCCAGTTACATGGAATCAAAATCCAGACAATGACCTCTCTATATTGGATTTGGATAGCGGCATTGCTAGTCTAGTATTTGCATTAAATAAAGTCGGGTTATATACTTCTATGAGTTGTGACGGTCATGGGCAAAGAGAGCCAAACATCTGGCTACGCAGACAGGATCATGCTGAAACAATCCGGAACATACTTATGGAAGCTAATCAACAAGTCAGTTTTGCGTATGATTGGGAAATAAAGAAAGGATATAGAAATATTGTTCTAACCGCAAAGAAGTGTTTATCCAACGATAAATGGGATGTGGAGAAAATACAGGATGATGCATTAGCTTTATCAGAATACATTTATAAAAACTATTTTGCATCTTCTGGTAAAATGTTGAAGTTGTTATAATATTTCTAAGTTGTATGGAACGCTGTATAATTAAAGTTGGAATACTTTGGAGCATCCTAATGATTTCAAGTCTTTACTTTTGTTTTTCAACAAATCCTAGTATGAAAAAGATAAAGAAACAGGAGGCAGAGTATGACTGTAAAAGCAGACATCGATTTTCAGAAAGATTTGTTTGAGGCAGCCAATAAAATGCGTGGGAGTGTGGCTCCTGCTGATTATAAACACTATGTACTTCCGTTAATCTTTTTGCGCTATCTTTCTAATAAATACGAACAGCGTCGAAAAGAATTAGAGCAAATCGTAAAAGATCCAAGCAGCGATTGGTATACGGAAGATGATGAAATGCGGCAAATCATCATCACTGACCCGGACCAATATAAGGCGGAAAACGTCTTTGTCGTGCCTGAAGAAGCAAGTTGGTCTTATATTATGAAAAACGCCAAGCAACCGAATATTAAAGAGATTCTTGATAACGCGATGAAGCGTCTCGAAGAGGAAAACCCAGAACTGGAAGGCATATTGCCGCGAATTTACCAAGGTTCGAACCTACCGCCTGAAAACGTGGCAGGATTAATCGAAATTTTTTCCCGTGATGTATTTAGCGCCAATACGGATGACAGTGTAGATATATTAGGTCGTACATATGAGTATTTTATTAGTTCTTTTGCTGCTTCTGAAGGCAACAGAGGCGGAGAATTCTTTACGCCATCCAGTATCGTTAAGTTGCTTGTTGCCATGCTGGAGCCGAAAAGCGGGATTGTGTTTGATCCAGCGTGCGGCAGCGGCGGGATGTTTATCCAAAGTGAAGAATATGCGCCAAACAAGCATGCTCTTTCGTTTTACGGGCAAGAAAATGTAGTAACGACCGTACGTCTTGGAAAAATGAACGTTTTATTGCATGGCATCAATGCGGAAATTCGTTTAGGAGACTCGCTGTTAAACGATCAGTTCCCTGATTTAAAGGCCGATTACGTGATTGCCAATCCGCCGTTTAACCAAAAAGACTGGGGAGCAGATCGTTTATCAAAAAATGACCCGCGCTTAATCGGGCCAGTTACAAACAGCAATGCAAACTATATGTGGATGCAGCACTTCCTATACCATTTAAACGATACGGGTACCGCAGGATTTGTCATGGCAAACGGAGCCATGACGACGAATGTCAAAGAGGAAAAAGAGGTCCGTCAAAAATTAGTGGATGAAGGATATATTGACTGCATTGTTCAATTGCCTGAAAAACTGTTCTTTACCACAGGCATTCCATGTTGCTTATTCTTTTTAAGCAAAAACCGTAACGGCAAAAACGGCTATCGTGCAAGAAAAAATGAAATTTTGTTTATCGATGCTCGTAAAATGGGAACCCTCGTTAGTCGTAAGCAAAAAGCGTTATCTAAAGAAGAAATTGATAAAATCGCAGCCGTTTATCGTGCCTACAAATACGAAGGGGCTGAAGGATACGAAGACGTTGTTGGGTTCTGTAAGGTTGCAACAATTGATGAAGTACGAGCCAATGACTACAAATTAACACCGGGAATTTATGTTGGAACAGAAGTATCGGATGAAGATGATATACCATTTGAAGAGAAAATGGCTGAGTTAACTCAGCGGCTTTTAGAACAGTTTGAAGAGTCTAATCGCCTTCAAGAGAAGATTAAGAAAGACTTGGAGGAATTAATGTGATTGAGTGGAAAGAGTTTGCCTTAGAAGAAGTGGTAGAAAAATTTATTGATTATAGAGGAAAGACACCGAAAAAAACAGCAAGTGGTGTACCATTAATCACAGCAAAAATAGTAAAAAACGGTAGAATTAACACTCCGAATGAATTTATTGCTCTTGAAGATTACGATAAATGGATGACTAGAGGAATCCCGCAAAAAGGGGATGTCGTCATGACGACAGAAGCACCATTGGGAGAAGTTGCTCAGTTATGTTTTGATGGAAAAGTGGCATTGGCCCAAAGGATTATTACCATGAGAGGGAAAGTAAATGTACTTGATAATGGATTTTTAAAATATATGCTTCAATCCCCTTTGATGCAACATAGAATACACTCTCGTTCTTCAGGGACAACAGTTATTGGGATAAAAAGTTCTGAATTAAAAAAAATACCAATTCCAGTACCACCTATTGATATTCAGAAAAAGATTGCTTCAATTCTTGGAAGTATTGATGAAAAGATAGAACTGAACTTAAAAATGAACGAAACCCTCGAAGAAATGGCCATGACACTTTACAAGCATTGGTTTGTTGATTTTGGACCATTTCAAGATGAGGAGTTTGTGGAGTCAGAATTAGGGATGATTCCGAAGGGGTGGAAAGTAATACAAGTAAAGGATCTAGGTGAAGTGATTACTGGTAAGACTCCTTCAACCAAGGTGAAAGAATATTATGGAGATAAAATACCTTTCATCAAGATTCCTGATATGCATGGTAATGTATATATTGTGAAAACAGAAACTATGCTATCTGAATTAGGGGCACAATCTCAAAAAAATAAAATGTTGCCACCAAATACCGTTTGTGTCAGTTGCATAGCAACACCGGGATTAGTAGTGTTAACTTCTGAAATGAGTCAGACTAATCAACAGATTAATAGTGTTGTATGTAAAGAGGGAGTTAGTCCTTACTTCGTTTATTTATTTTTTAAAAGTATATCGGATAACATTGTTACATTAGGAAGTGGAGGCACAGCAACTTTAAATCTTAATAAAGGTGATTTTTCTCGGATTAAATTATTAATGCCCACAAATGAGGTTATGACGGGATTCAATAATAAGGTTGAATCTATATTCAACTTAATTAAAATAAATTCTCTAAATAATATTGAGTTAGAAAATTTAAGAGATTATCTCCTTCCCCGCCTTTTATCCGGTGAAATTGATGTATCTCAAGCAGAAAAACAAGTAGAAGAAGTGCTTTAAATAGACTTACATTCGACTAGGAGGTGCAAGCAACATGACGAGACCTCTAGGTGAAACGGAATTTGAAGAGACGACGATTGAACGTTTAAAACGGTTAGGTTATGACTATCTTCATGCGCAGGAATTGTTTCAGCGTGGAGAGCGGGACAGTCTTCACGAGGTAGTTCTTTACGGTCGGTTGGAAGCCTTCTTAAAGAAGGCTTATCCGGTCATACCGGAACAAGAAATCAAAAGGCTTGCTCAAATTTTAACGGCGCCGGATGGGGTAAAACTGATTAATCGGAATATGCATTTTCACCAAATGTTGACAAAAGGACTTGAATTTTCTTATGAGGTAAACGATGAAACGTACACGCCTCATGTCTTCCCAATCGATTGGGAACATCCGGAGAACAACGATTTTTTAGTGGTCAATCAATTGCCGATTGAAGGGCGCATGTCCCGTAGACCAGATATCGTTATATATATTAATGGTTTACCACTGATTGTATTTGAGTTAAAAAATCCAAACAACGAGCAAGCGACTGTTTATGATGCATATACCCAAATCCAAAACTATACGTATGATATCTCGCAATTATTTAACTACAACGCTTTTGTTGTCATTTCCGATAACGTGGAAACGAAGCATGGGATGCCGTTTGCCGATTACGATTTCTTTGCCTCATGGAAATCGATTGATGGGCGAAATGTCGATAACAACCGCGCCAATACGATGCGCACGCTGATTGAAGGATTATTTCCAAAAGACCGTCTACTAAACTATATTCGTAATTTTATTGTCTTTTTGGAGGAAGGAAGTAAAATTACAAAAATTGGCGCAAAATATCACCAATTTTTTGGCGTAAACTTCGCTGTCAATGAAGCGATCCGTGCAACGCGGCCGGATGGAGATCGAAAAATCGGGGTAATGTATCATACAACTGGTTCAGGCAAATCGCTAAGCATGTTATTTTTCGCAGGAATTTTATCGCGCCATCCGGAAATGGAAAACCCATCTATTGTCATTCAAGTGGACCGTAATGACTTAGACGAACAGTTGCATGATACGTTTGTGCAAGGGAAATCATACATCGGCCATGTGCATCACGCGGAAAATACCGAACAGTTGCGGACATTACTGAGAGGGGAAGCGGGACAAATTATTTTCTCCACTATTGAAAAATTCCGTAAAAAAGAAGGAGAAACCCGACACCCTGTTTTATCGGAAAGACGAAACATTGTTGTGATTGCCGATGAAGCACACCGTACCCAAGCCGGTTTTGCGGGCGGATTTGCCGCTCAGTTGCGTTATGCTTTGCCGAACGCTTCCTATATTGGGTTTACAGGAACCCCGGTCGATTTTGTTGATAACAATACAGAAGAAATTTTTGGACATATTATCCACCGCTACGATATGGCTCAGGCGGTCGAAGACAAAGCGACATTGCCCATTTACTATGAGAGCCGCCTAATTCCGCTTGATTTATCTACTGAGGACATTGATGAAAAATACAGAGAAATTATCGAAGAAGCAGGGGGAGACGATGAAGAGTCAGAGAACTATAAAAGAAAATGGGCCGCTCTGGAAAAAGTCGTCGGTACTCCAAAACGGCTCCGTCGTTTAGCCAAAGATATCGTATCACATTTTAACCAAGTCGCCAATCCGTTTCAAAAAGCGATGATTGTCTGCATGAGCCGGCGCATTGCGGTGGATTTGTATAACTATCTAAGAGAAATTCCTGAATGCCCTCCTGTTGAAGTGATTATGACAGGAGATGTATCAAAGGATCCTAAAGAGTGGCGAGAGGTTCCACCGGGAAGCAAATATGCGCATATTAAGTCGAAAAAAGAGCAAGAAGAAGTGAAAGCCAAACTTCGTGACCCAGAAGACCCTTTGAAATTTGTCATTGTCGTCGATATGTGGCTGACAGGAATGGACGCCAAACCGCTTTCTTACCTTTATGTCGATAAGCCAATGAGGGGACACAATCTTATGCAAGCTATTGCCCGTGTAAACCGTGTGTTTCCGGGAAAAGAAGGTGGAGTCGTCGTTGATTATATTGGTATCGCCACTTCCCTGAAAGAAGCAACTCATAAATATACGCAAAGCGGCGGAACGGGAAGTCCTACTTATGATATTTCAGAGGCCGTTAACATCTTTATGGATCATCTGGAGGCAGTAAGGGGATTTATTCCAAGCAAGAATGATGTTCAAAACTGGCGCGCAAAACCAAAGATAGAGCGCGAAGACTTCATTGCAGATCTTGTTAACATTCTTTTAAACCGAGATCCCGAGGAATATATCCAAGCAGCCACTAAACTGGAAAAATCATATCAGTTGGTGAAACATCAACCGGAAGTACTTGAACTTGCAGATGAGGTCATGCTTTATTTCATGATGAAAGCACAGCTTCGCAAACATTTACGCCCGTCAACTGGGGGATCTAAGGAAAATAAAACATTAGAAGAGCGATTATCAGAACTTATTGACAATAGTCTATTAGCGAAAGAAACGGTTGACATTTTCCAAATAGCAGGAATTGAACGCCCAGATATCAGCATATTGGACGATGCGTTCTTGGCAGATTTAACGAAAAAAGAGCATGTAGACTTGCGCTTAAAGTTGCTGAAAAAACTTTTAGAGGACCAAATCAAAGTGACATTTAGCCAAAGCCCACAGTCAAAGGCGTTAAGCGAACTTCTAGAGAAAACGTTAAGGGATTATCATAATCGTGTTATTCAGGCTGCCGATGTGGTCAGGGTTATGATTAAAATGCGCAAAGAAATGGAAGAAGAAATACGCAAGCGACACGACTTAGGACTGTCAGAGGAAGAAATTGAATTTTACAAAGCGATCACTGCTATGGAGCAGGAAGCGTTCTCAAACGAGTTTCTTGCTAGTTTAATCCATAAGGTGGTTAAAGCCTTAAAGAAACAATTAGCCGTAGACTGGACAAGTCCTCACCGTCGAGATGTTTACGCTAAAGTGAAATTAGCCGTCAAGCAAGTACTCATGAAAGAAAAAATTACCGGCCAACAATTGCAATTCTTAACAAACAAATTCATGGAACAAGCCGAGCAGCAATACAAAGACTGGCCGATGAATGCATGACAACGAGAATAGGATCGCGCTTTTTTTGTCACGTAAATGTTTGATAGGATGAGTGTCGGACATTGCCAGCATCCTTTTTATCACTCCACTGTTTTATTCTTCACAATCGTAACAGTGGCGGAGGGGATTTTAGGGGCTGGCAAGTCTTTTTTATATAATGAAAAGCTCTGCACTTTTCGGTTGCAGAACTCTGTACTTTCATTTTGCACTAAACAACCACTCACTTAATTAAAATGGAAAAAGTTCAGATGGATTTTTATTATTCACCGTGTACTACAAAGACCGTTTATCTAACGGATATGCTGCGCTGATGGAGTTGAGGTGTTGGAGGACACTTCAACTCCTTTCTTGTCCTCTTCATAAAAAACTTTTTTATTTAACGGACACCTCATCACACGTTTTTTATTTATATCAGAGGTAATATATATTGTTTCTATTTTTTATTGTAAAATTTTGTAATATTGAGAACGGTGCTTGCCACCGTTCGAGTGTATGTTCAATTTGTTGAAGGATACTGCAGGCATGTGTGGACCGTAAAGAAAAAAAGCAGCGTTTTGTAAAAAGTATAGAGAATGTCCATTTGACATGAAGCCGCTGCGGGCGTAGTAAAGCGCCGTATCAAGGGCTGCTTTACCTAAGAAGCAATCACCCCAACACTTCCGCGTTCAAGTGATATAGGAAAATTCCTATCCGCTCTCTGTCCATTTATTTTGCCGTAAACAAAAAGCCAACGGTAAGTGGATGGAGCTAGCTGGTGCAGCCACGACCAAACGAAACGGTAGAGGGAATGGAAAATCGGAATCTACAACACGTTGTTTGAATCTGCTTTGCACTGGACCTCATACTGTCAGGATTGAAAGTAAAAAAAAGAAAAAAGGGGATTCACTCCCGCTCCCATTCCTTTCCGCAATCCGGACATTGCCATTTGATGACACGATCTTCTTCCCGACTGTAAATACCAATTTTTCTGGATCCATGAGTAGCGCCGTAATGATGCTGGATTTCTTTCGGGATCGGTGGTCCTTGCAAATCAGCCCCGCAAAACGGGCAATATTCTTTGCTATCATCCATGTTTCTTTTGCTCCTTTCGATTGGGTGTAAATTAGCACATTATTTCAGAATCCCTTTTTCAAATTATTTCGGACGGATTCTGAAATAATGTGCAAAATCTTTGCGAATTATTCCAGGTTTTGCAGATTATTTCCGAACATTTGCACATTATTTCGGATGATTAACTAGAATGAGGATGGATCGGGATGAAACATAACAGGGGCCGATCAGCCCCTGCTGTGTCAGTACCCCATTTCTTCGGCTGCCATACGCACAATGTCTTCGTCAATCATATGTTTTTTTAATTGAGCGCCGTATAACAGGCAAGTGGTGGCGAGGTTGTTGATGATCCGCGGCCACCCCTGCGACTGCAGGGCGATCGCTTCTAAGGCAGCTGGGGTAAAAATCGGGTGTTTCGCCCCCGCCTGTTTCAGGCGGTGTTCGATATATCCTACCACTTCTTCCTTATCAAGAGGCCCCATCTGGTATCGCATGATGATTCGTTGGTGAAGCGGACGGTGTTGATTCAACCGTAGTTTTGCCTGTAAATGGGGCAGCCCCGCCAAAATCAAGACAAACGGATTTGTTGAGTCCATGTGAAAGTTGAACAGGATCGCGATATCCTGCAGAAAGGCATCCTTCGCTAAATGCATTTCATCGAGGATGAACACTGACGTTACCCGTTGTTCATGATACAAGCGCTCGATCCCTTGTTGGATTTGATAAAACAAGTCGACCTTGCGGTATTTCGGCTCTTCCCCGAGCCCGAAGGCAAGGCCGCGATAAAAGTCCATCACGCTTCCCGTTGACAATGGAAAATAAACGACGTGATACAGTGACGGATTCAGGGATTCCTTAAACGCCCGAAGGGCGAATGTCTTGCCGGCCCCTGGTTCACCGATCAATAGCCCGATCCCTCTTGTTCGTTTCACGTAGTCCAAAGCGGCGAGGGCCTCTTGATACGAGGCCCCTTGATAAGCCTCTGGTGGATTCGTCTCCTTCGAAAACGGCTCTCGGGAAAGGGAATAAAACGTTTTATACATCGTTTTCGCCTCCCTCTACCGGAACCGCCGCAAACGGTGACCGATGGCGTTTCACATAGGCATTGTCCTCGAAGCGAACAAGGACCGCTTCGGCGACCCGTTGACCGTCTTCGTACACATACACGCCTTGTTCATCATAACGGAGTTCGATCGATTGTCCGATGAACCGGGGCGGAACTTCATACAGCTGCTTGTTCAACGTGACCGTACCATCGGCCTTCACTTTACGGTATTCGCGTTTCAAAAAGATCGAGTCGAGCCAATCCGAATCCTCGACGAACGACACCAAATGGACTTGCGATTGAAACACTTCATGTGGCGTCTTCCCGTTCAACGAGGCATGCGGTTTTCGATGGTAATCTTCCTCCAACCACTTCCAAAATCGCTCGTTTAGCTCTTCGAGCGACTTCGGTGAATTCATTTCGAGCAACGGGTAAAACCGCGTCTGTACGGTGCGGAAAAATCGTTCGATTTTCCCTTTGCTTTGCGGATCGTACGGCTGGGTATGGATCAAGGTGATCCCTAACTCCGCGCAGGCGTACTGCAAGGGTTCCGCCCGATAAATCTTGCCGTTATCCGAGTAAATTCGCTTCGGCTTTCCGTATCGAAGCAGCGCTTCCTTGGTTACGATCCGCAACCCGTCAAATTTCTCGGAAGAGAAAAACTGAGCGTACGGCACGACCCGCGAGCAGTCATCGATATAGGCAATCAAAAACGTTTTTTGCGTTTTGCCATTCACGCGAATCAACGGGCCATGGGACAAATCACCTTGCCAGAGCTCATTGACCTGATCGTACGCGAATCGTTTTCGTTCAGGAATCGGTAAAATTTCTTTCCCCACGAGGTTGTATTTTTTTAAAAGTCGGTATATAGTGAAATAAGAGATGGATTGGATTTCCCCCTGCTCGATAAGGTGTTCGTAGAACACCGTCACGGGCATGTGGGGGTGTTTTTTTCTCAGGGCTAAAATGTGATCCTCTTCTTCAGGTGACAGCCTCCGGGAATGGCCACGGTCCGACCGTCGTTTCGGCTTCAGCGCCTCAAAGCCCCCTTTTTTGTACTGCGTGCACCAGTCGAGGATCGTTTTGGCGGCGATGCGTTTCTCTCCATGGTGGGGAACTTGATGGATCCGTTCCGCTACTTCCTTCAAGTACGTTTTTGGATCGACTTGTCCATTCACCAATGGAGCGATCAATCCATACCGAAATAAAGCGATCTCCTGTCTCATCGACTCATTCATTTCGATCTCCTCCTTCGTTCATCCCATTCTAGGACCTTATCGGTCCATCCTGTCTCTATCCTATCGGATCATTCCCCCGACCGTCGAGAGGAAAGGTTTGTGGAATCTATAAATGATTCCATATAAGGGGATATAAGTAAAATCAGGAACTGAATGTACGTGCAAAAAGATGCGTCGATCGGTGCTCCCATATCTCTTGGATGACGAAAAAGAGGCCGATCTCCTCCATCGTCTGGATCCACCATAGGGCTCGTTCTCTCGCTTGGGCGATGGCAGGACCAATTTTTCTCCAGCGCTCCGCAAAAAACCAATGAAGGTGGTTCAAATTTCGGAATAAACGTCGGACATAAAATAAAACCCCTTCATCCGTAGGAAGGAGTGGAGCCTCCTCCATCCCCCGTTTCGGAGTCAGGCCCAACCGTTCTTTCACCACTCTCCATATGGTGGGCAACGTATACTGAAAATAAGGGAGAAGAAATGAAGGCAACACGGCCACCGTCCTCCTGCACTCCGGGCAGCGATACCGAGCGATCCAAATGCGATAAGACTGATGCGACGTCACGGCATTTCGTTCGTAGTACCCATGGCGATAAAGAGGGCGTTTTGCCTGGCAATGAGGGCACCGCTTAAGAAGGGGAAAGTCGTTTTGTTTTCCCCGCTGGGCATATGTCTGGACATCGACCTGAAAGTCATGAAACCGAATCACGTCCTCGTCCCCCCTCTGGAAATCACCCATGTCCCATTCCGAAATAATTCACAAAAAATTTAGCACATTCTTTCGGAAAGGGGGAGAGGGATATTCCGAAGGAATGTGCAAAAAAGAGTCTTTTTTGTGCGGAAATAAAGTGATAATTTACAATTGGGCTTTGGATTTATTTTTATCTTTGTAATCAGAATACCATAACTCTTAGGATCCGATCGATAAGTGGTTTTCTGGAGAAAGCCGATCAGGCCTTATATCGGGCGAAGAAAACGGAGAGAAAAGGCCTCTTTCATATCATGGAACATAGGGTGTAAAGCCGGCACACAAAGCCTCCAAACCTCTTTTCAAGTGATGATGTTCAACTATATCGTGAAAAAGGAAGAAGGTCATGACTGAGAGTGGATGAGGCTCGCCAATGGGCAAGCCTATGTTTATGGATATTTTATGTCAGTCAAAAAATAAAAGCGAGAGGGAAGAGGAATACGTCTAAATCATCGAGGATGGAGGGATGGAGCGGATGACGCGACCGCTATTGATTATAGGGGAAAGCTTCACCATAACGGACAAAACCCGCTCAACGGATCAAAAAAGTGGAGTGGATTGATTATTTTGCAGGAAGAAGTTCGAAGTAAATGGTTAAAAAGGGGGCAATCGAGCTGGCGCTTGTCGGGATTCTAACATCGTCATTTTTTGTTCTTTGGATCATCGTTACAAGCAATAGATACTATACATGATCCATTTTTCAACGAATTCCTTTGCGTCTATGAATGAAAGGGATGGGAGTTGATGATCGCTCCAATACAGGAAGGGTAACCAGCTATCGAAACACTCCGTAAAAATTTCATCCATTTGTCGATGAGTATCTTCATAAGTTTACAATGGAAACACTCTTGATAAAACGTCGGGGGCATTCAAAAATCAGGAGCGGATTTGGAGATGTGAGATCCTAATTCTCTTCTTGGAAAGAGGGATTTTGTTTATAAAAAACCGTGATTTGACGCGGTTGTGGAAAGAAAAGGGGAATGAAGTTGTTCATAGGGTTAACTGGGTAAGTTATTGTATACCCAGTTAACCTTATGAAACGATAGGTTCCATCAACACCATTTTGTCTGAATCCGCAAATACATCCCCCTGCCCCTTTGTGACCTACGGATCCATTTTTCCGTAAGCCCGACCATTGGTAAACAAGGAATCGTATTTCATCCCACATATTCTTTTCTGCAGATCAGCGGGCGCTATTCTCTCTCTTAGGCTCAATATTTGGAAACACCTTATCATTACGTTGATTCAGCACGATGATTCGTCTCTTTTGTTGGTCCCAATTAGGGATCAACAAGCGGCCATGGCGCCAAACCATTCTGCTCTGAAGTGATCGACGTGGTAACGCATATAGGAAACAAAAAGGAAAAAATGAGTAAAAACGCAGAAGGATCAGGACAAGGAAAACCCAATGGCTACGATGAATCGATACGCACTTTCGTTACCATTTGTTTTTTACAAGAAAAAAGTGCAGAACATTGCGGTATATAAATTCCATATATAATGTGTTAAAGCAGATGATAAAATCCCAATATAGCTGAATAAAATTCCTCACTTACAATAGAACTATAATGTCAATAAGAGGAGCAATGGTTCATGATCACGAGTTATGACGCATTCCAGAGAAGGGAAAGATCATGAAAGAACGAATACACGAGTATGGTCACCGATTCCATTTGCTTGTCACGGAGGAACGATGATTCTCCATGGTAGAATACGTAGTTACTCTTAATATGCCATATTCAGAGTTTTTGTTCCGCTTATTCACTTATTAGAGGCGGAAATTGTCAAAAGGCAGGAACGATCGATCCAAACGCTCATCAAAGTCCAAACTGCCGTATCGCAAGACGATCCATACGTTTTTACCGCGCAACCTTCGTTGGATGAGTGATGGATTCGAGAACTGCTTACGTTGTCGTGTATTGACCGAAAAGAAAATATCCTTTTTCTCTGCCCACCAAGGATTGGAAAGACACACCTGGTTGATTTCGATTGGAATGGAGGCAATAGTAAGAGGATATCAAACGTATTTTGTTACCGCCCGTGATTTGGTCACTCAGTTAAGAAGAGGCGGTCAGAAAGTTGGAGAAAAAGCTTCCTGTCTTTGTGAAGCCAACTGTTCTCATGATCGATGAAATGGGGTACCTAAAACTGGATCCGAACAGCGCTCATTGCTTATTTCTAGTGATCACCCAGCGGTACGAGCATATCCCAACAAAATCTCTGGGGAATGGGAAGAAATTGTGGGAGACTCGGGCGATGTTAGATCGATTGCTACGTCATTCCATTACCTAAAGAGGGGAAAGCTATCGATTACAGGAAAAGAGGATCCAAAAAAGAAAAACAAAGGGTTCCATGAGATCTTTCTGGGGAATGTTAAACCGGCGATTTTGGGGAAAATATAATCAACCTTGACATACGAAGTGTGTGCCTACGAAAATCAACGTATTTTTCTAGTGTATAGACTTAAAAGGCTTTTTCTAAATTGTCCTTGCCTAAAATGGGCTGTCGAACTCGGGGTACGGAAAATATGTAAAAACCTCTTCTCGGTACGGAAATTTTGTAAAAAGTGCTTTGCTGGTACGGGATTTTTGTAAAAAGTGCTTTGCTGGTACGGGATTTTTGTAAAAAGTCCTTGCTGGTACGGAAATTTTGTAAAAAGTGCCTTGCTGGTACGGGATTTTTGTAAAAAGAAGGGGATGGCTGGTACGGAAAATATGTAAAAACTACTTTCCACCTATTCCTCTCGCTCCTGTTTGTCATCTGGACATTGTCATTTGATTATTCGATTAATTTTTCTCTTGGATGTATTCGTACTTCTTCCCGTTTCTTTTTCATTTCATTACTACAAATATACTTTAAGTTTCTTTTGCTTGCCTCTATATTGAATTCCCTACCTAGGTGGCCATTATGTTATCTACCCAGTCTTCACTTTTGTCGAGCAGATTTGTTATTTTACAGGGAGAAATTCGATGAAATGGGTTAAAAAAAGGCAAAGGGTAAGATAGAATGATAATAGATAATCGATTTTGTTTTTTACTTTTCTTTCCTTTTACAATTAATATAACAGAAGGCCTTTTTGGTCCAGAAAAATGGTGAAAAATCATCGGTAAGGATGTATGGCGAAAACAGTCGTTAACATTCTTGCCGATGTTTTTTTATTTACAAAATATGTTGGAGGGATTGTGTATGAATCAGTATTATGTCGTGAGAAGAGTGAAAGGGAGAGATGAAGAATTTGCAGTAATCGATGCTTTATCTTTGGATGAAGCCAATGCCATTTTTGAAGTGCGTTATAAAACGTTTAAAGAAAACATGGAAAAAGGTGAATCGTTCTTTATTTTTCAACCGGACGGACCGCTGACATTTGATAAGAATCATCAAGTCAAATTTCCGAGAGGGAGAATGGCGATCATTCACAAATTGTCTTAAAGCAAAAAGAAAGAGGCTGTTCCAAAAGGTCGTAAAAACCTTTTGAGGACAGCCTTCTGTTTTGTTTTTACATATCATCTGGAGATTTGAAGGCTTCTGAATGGTTTAGAAGCCATCTTTTTTCATTTCCTTCGATGGTTACGGGCGATCATCATAATCCATCATAAAGGATCTTTTCTTAAACCTGATTATTATTGCCGCGGTCATCGTTACGATTTATTGTGACCCATTATTGTATCGAAGCTTTGGATGATATGTCCTACGTATCCTCAGTGTCTAACTGGATAAATGTGATGTTCTCACTTGGCATCTCCAACTCTTCCTCTATGTCCTTTAAATCATGATCACCTTGCGGAGCAGGGATGATATACGGAGTTCGCTCCGAATGAAGTACGATTTGTTCAACTTCCTCTGGCTACAGTTGTTTCACTTCATTTCGATAAATCTCCATTATTCTTTGAATAAATTGATGCAAGTTGGTGTACAAGGATGAGTCATATGCATTGCTCACATGTACGTAAACGATTTTAAATAATTGGCCTGATTTTCTAATAAATAGAAGAACACAATGATAACCTCGTTAAGCAGTTGCTTGGTTGCTTTGTTGAATTGCATACACTTCATTTCATTTCAAAACGTATGGTTTCTTCCAACCTATTCAACGATGTCATAAGCAGGCGAATATCCGTTGCTTAATCCGGGGGCCATACTCTTAAAGGTAGATAATACGTTCATTCAACGTCAAGGCATTTCATAATACATTACATTTGCTGTTTCTCATTGGTAAGGAAAACAATTCCCTTAAATGGAATGGGTAAGTGCCAACCCAGAAAGTGTAATTTATTTTAATAGAAAATTTAGGTCAAATTAGGAGTCAGGGGATAGTAATAGTCGTCTGGATAGGTCATTCTTCTAAATTTGAGAACACTTGATTTGGGACGTTTTTAAACTATTAGGTATATGAAGTTGTTCATACAGTTAACTGGGTAGGTTTTAATATACCCAGTTAACCCTATGAATCTGTAACTCAATGTGAGATATTTTAGCATTTCATTGGAGTCGAATAGAAAAAAATACACTTTTAAATCGCTCAATAAAAGAAAGGTTGCATGACGGCCAATACTATTTCGATAAGTGATGGGGCGGATGTATTTTAATTCGTATCTTTTATTTGTATCGTTCGACCGGGCATTGTAAAACTGCTGATAAGGCCATCGGTTAAGTATAGATTGATCAAAATATCATGATAAATTTTGAATACATTCTTTTCAGAATCCGTAGCACATCTGAATTTATATGGCTATAAATTGCCACAAATATTCTACAAAAGTTATTAAAATTTAGCACAAGCGCAGTTATAATGTTTAAAACAATCGGAGGTGATTTAAATGAAATTAATAGAAGCATTAGAACAGTTAAACAACGGAAAATCAATTGCAGAAGTTGCAACTATGGCAGGAATAAATAAAAAAGACTTAGAAAGAAAACTGGCAAATGCAGCAATTGAATTTGATCAAGAGGAAAATGAATATAAATATAAAGGCATTGCACCAGAGGAATCATTGAGTAGAGATGTAAAAAGTAAAATCGTCGTTTTATTAGCTGATAAACCCTTTGTAAAAAAGAAACAAGAAAATCGAACGCCAATAAACGTTGAAGAGGATTTCGATTTAGAATATAAAATGTTCAAAGATTATCTAAAAGTAGATCATTCGTTGTTAACAGAGAAGAAGACCTTTTTCTTAACAGAAAAAATGTATAACACAGTAAAAAATCTAAGTATAGAAAAATCATTTAAAATAAATGCACTAGTAAATGTTTTGCTGGAAAGAGGGTTGGAATATTACAAGGTTGATTTAAAAGAAAAGGATGACTGATGATTGGTAATAATCATCACTTATGATTGCAGATCCTTTGCTCTTATTATTATATTTTGCAAAATAATTGTTGACTTTTCATCATAATCTGATAAAATACAAAACAAATGAATAACTTAATATACGACAAGGGAAAACCCCAAGCTTTACAGCGCTACCTATGCGTATATACACGCATAAGAAGTAGCGGTGTTTGGCTTGGGGTTTTTTGTATTTTAAGCTCAATTATTTTTATGCGGAGGTAATAGATCATGAGCAAGACAAATATTTCAGCTAAATCTACTTTAATTGAGGCTTTTAATGAATATGAAAAAAGCCAGTTTTGGTCAAAAAACACTAGACGTACCTACCGTAAAAATGTAATTTACATGTCAGAATATATGTTAAACCAAGGGTTAAATCCAGTGCTTGAGAATATCGATTATGAATTTGTGAAGATATGGGAAAATGATCAACGAAAACAAGGCTATAGTCCGAGAACGATAAAACAACATCAGGCAACGATGCAATCTATGTTTACGCATTATAACCGGCTCGGAGTTATTAACGGAAATCCATTCGCAGCATTAAAAATCACAGATTCTAATAAACAAAAACATCATTCGAGAGCATTAAATATCACCGAATTATACCAAGTTTACAAAGCTGCGTTTGAGTTGCAAGAAAGAGGTGTTAATGTATTAGTTCCAACCCTAATAGATATGTTTACTGCTCTCAGAGTCACATCGCTCGAAAAACTAACCGTTCGTTCAGTCTCTACTACTATGAACGGTCTAGTTTATGAGTTCGATCCCAAAAAAGATCGAGTAAAAGAAGATAAACTTCTTGACCAATATCTAGAGGAAGGGGATAAACACACTGACAATTCGCCAAACAGCAAAAACAAAGACTTCTTTATTCCATTACCACCTAAGCTCATGAAATTACTCACCCAATATATTGAACACATGGAACCAAATGATGCATTGTTATACGGCTTGAGAGGAAAGCCGCTCATTAACAAGCAGATGAATTATATAATCGATAAAGTATGTGAACATTTGGGATGGATAAAAGTAGAATATGAACAACCAGAGAATAAGGAAAATCATAATCATGCAAAAGAGAAGGGAAGAAGAAACAAAATCATCCGTAAAACAGAGAAGTATTTCACACCGCACGGATTACGATACACTCTTTCTACATTGTTTCATGAAATGGGGGTCTCAGATGATGCTATACGCTTTTTGCTTGGACACTCTAGATATGAGCTTGGCGCTCTGCAGCATTATATTTTAAGTGATGCAAAGTATATTAAAGAAATTCGAGCGGCCCAAGTAATAATCGAAACTCTTTTTGAAACTGCTATGGAACTTGAATCTAATTATAATATCACGCTAGATTTAGAAGAAATTTTTGATGAAATTCCTAAAGTTTATTCGAATCAATTGAAAAACAAAAATTACATCAATCTGTTTAAAGAACATCTCGTAAAGTATGCATTTGCGGCATTACAGCAAAAAATACTTAAAGAATCAGGGAATAATCATTCTGATTATTTTACATTTAAAGCACCAGAACTTTATAATCAGATTGCTATGGCGCAGCAAGGGTATTTTCCACATGCTCCAATGCCTTATCAGCAAACTCATGGAATGCACTCAATGTCATACGATCTCACGCATCCAGTGCCTTTGTATCCGCCAACTCATATTCACATGAAATAACTACCCGGCTAGGGTAGTTATTTCCGTACTAAGCAGGTTTTAAAATATGTTAAATGTTTCAATCGCTTTTTTCTTTTGCTCAAAGTCAACATGAGTGTATACTTGCGTCGTGACTAAACTTTCATGGCCGAGTAGTTCTTGTACGGTACGCAAATCAACATTTTCTTTATTTTCTTGTATCAACAAGGTAGCAAACGTATGCCGCAAATGATGGAGTGAGAACCGTTGAGGTGGCAGACCTGCTTTTTGTAAGATTTCTTTAAATATCTTATGTAAACCACGCGGATTTAGTTTTTTGCCGTTTTTATTTAAAAATACCGGTTGGGAAGGATGGAGCTGATATTCCTCTAAACTTCCCATATAACTTTTAATTAAAGGAACAACCATAGGATGAAGGGGGAGTAAGCGCTCTTTTTTTCCTTTCCCATATATGCGTATCGTGTTGTTCGATAAATCAATTTGTTCCCAAGTTAGTTCAACAATTTCAGATCTTCGCATACCCGTAGTGGCTAACAGTTTAAATAGAAGATGGTTTCTCATCGCCATTCGGCTATTGTCTTGCTCTAAAAAATGAAACAGTTTTCGTAGTTCAGACAAAGACATATAAGTCGGTAATTTGCTATCCGTTTTAGGAGTATCAATTCCAATCATAAAATCGTTGTCGATTAGATTTTCTTTGACGCAGTATTTACTGAACGATTTCAAGCAAGAAATTCTCCGATAGACCGTTCTAGGTTTAACATTTTCTTTTGTAATCTGATGCTGGATGAAGCGACGAACATGCGTTTTTGTAATGTCATTAAGTTGTACTGAATAACCGTGTTGAATTAAGAAGTTCTCGAAACATCTCAAATCATAAGCATAACCATCAACGGTGTTAAGTGAATAGTTTTTTTCAATTTGCAAGTACAACACAAATTCATCAATGGCTTGTCGAAACAACATAAAAAACACCTCCAATTGATAATCAACGACCGATGATAATCGATAAAAAAATAATGATAATTCGTTTAAAAAATGATAATTCGTAGACACAAAAAATTATGAGGAACTTAGGTTAACAAGTTCCGGATAATTGATTTTATGGGTGTAAATTATCACTTTATTTCGGAACAAAAGAGCCATTTTTTTGCACATTCCTTCAGAAAGCCCTCTCCCCTTTTCTGAAAGAATGTGCTAAATTTTTTGTGAATTATTTCGGAAGAGAAAATCCATCGGTTCATAGGAGGGGGAGGAGGACGTGATTCAATTTCATGACTTTGGCATTGACGTCCAAACGTATGCAGAGCGTGGAAAAGAAAACGACTTCCCTCTTCTGAAAAAGTGTCCGCATTGCCGGGCCAAGCGCCCGTTGCACCGCCACGGTTACTATGAGCGAAACGCATTGACCCCACATGGTGATTATCGCATTTGGATTGTCCGGTATCGCTGTCGGGAATGCTTGAAGACGGTGAGTGTGCTGCCTTCCTTTCTCCTCCCGTATTTTCAGTATACGTTGTCCGCCATATGGCAAGTCGTGAAAGAGCAGTTGGGATTGACCGAGGGGACGAACCGGGCTCCGTTTCTCCCGACAAAGGACGGCATCATCTTTTATGTCCGGCGGTTCTGCCGAAACCTATCAAACCTTCACAGCTTTTTTGCGAGGCGGTGGAGGATCATAGGCCCTATCGTGAAAAAAGAAAAGGAACGGGCTTCCTGGTGGATCCGGACGTTGGAGAAACACGGTCTCTATTCGGTCATCAGAGACATGTGGGAGGACGGATTCCGACACCCTTTTGCGAATCAAATGGGATCCTGATTTTACATACATATCCTAAATTGGAAATAGTTGAGGTTCCCACAAACCTTTCCTATCGACGGAGAAAAAGCGATCCGGTACGATAAGGGCAGACGGACCGGAACGGTCCTGATTCCAAGTGAGACAAGGAGGAGATTCGAATGGATGAGTCGATGAGACACGACATTGCCCTGTTTCGGTACGGGCTAATCGCTCCGTTGGTGAATGGGCAGGTGGAACCGAAGACGTATCTGAAAGAGGTGAGCGAGCGAGTGCACCATGTTCCCCACCAGGGCGACAAACGAATCGCAGCCAAGACGATCCTCGATTGGTGCACCCGATACAAAAAAGGGGGCTTTGACGCCTTAAAGCCGAAGCGCCGTTCGGACCGCGGCCACTCAAGGCGTCTGTCGCCCGATGATGAGGATCATATTTTAGCCCTAAGAAAAGAACATCCCACCATGCCCGTGACGGTGTTCTACGAACACCTGATCGA
Organism: Ureibacillus sp. FSL K6-8385; assembly: GCF_038593155.1. GTDB lineage: Bacteria > Bacillota > Bacilli > Bacillales_A > Planococcaceae > Ureibacillus > Ureibacillus terrenus. The sequence continues at coordinate 1,314,724 of NZ_CP151968.1, read as the reverse complement.
GCAGGGGGAAATCCCAGAAAATCATACCTCTTACTTTACTATATACCGATTGTTGAAAAAACACAACCTTGTCGGGAAAGAAATCTTGCCCATGCCGGAGCGAAAGCGCTTTGCGTATGACCAGATCAATGAGCTTTGGCAAGGGGACTTATCCCATGGACCAACGATTCGAGTCAATGGGAAAGCCCAGAAAACGTTTTTGATCGCCTATATCGATGACTGCTCGCGGTTTGTGCCGTACGCGCAGTTTTTCCCTTCGGAGAAGTTTGACGGGCTGCGGATCGTCACGAAGGAAGCGGTGCTTCGTTGCGGGAAGCCGAAGCGCATTTACTCGGACAACGGGAAAATTTATCGATCCGAGGTGCTGCAGTATGCGTGCGCCGAGATGGGAATTACGCTCATCCACACCCAGCCGTATGACCCGCAAAGCAAAGGGAAAATCGAACGGTTCTTCCGCACCGTACAGACGCGGTTTTATCCGCTGCTGGAGTTGGATCCCCCGAAGTCGCTCGAAGAGCTGAACGAGCGCTTTTGGAGGTGGCTTGAAGAGGAGTATCATCGAAAACCGCACGCCTCGCTGGACGGAAAAACGCCGCATGAGGTGTTTCAATCGCAAGTGCATCTCGTGTCGTTCATCGAAGATGGCGATTGGCTGGATGCGATTTTTCTGAAGCGGGAGCACCGCAAGGTCAAAGCCGATGGAACGATCACCTTGAACAAGCAGCTGTATGAAGTGCCGCCCCGGTTCATTGGGCAATCGATTGAACTCCGCTATGACGAACGGGGCGTCTATGTGTACGAAGATGGAAGGAAGGTGGCGGAGGCCGTTCGGGTTCGTTTGGAGGACAACGCCTATGTAAAACGCCATCGGTCCCCGTTTGCGGCGATTCCGGCGAAGGAGGGAGAACACGGTGTATAAATCGTTTTACTCCCTTTCGCGGGAGCCGTTTGCGAAAGAAACAGACCCGTCCGAGGCGTATCAAGGGGCGCCGTTTCAGGAAGCGTTGCGGGCGCTGGAGTACGTGAAACGAACCCGGGGGATCGGGCTGTTAATCGGAGAGCCAGGGGCGGGCAAGACGTTCGCCCTTCGGGCGCTGAAAGAGTCATTGAATCCATCATTGTATCATGTCGTCTACTTTCCGTTATCCACCGGAGGCGTGATGGATTTTTACCGTGGTTTGGCCTTGGGATTAGGAGAGGAACCGAAGTACCGCAAGGTAGACCTCTTCCGCCAAATCCAGCAGGCGATCGAGCGATTGTATCATGAACGGCGGATCACGCCGGTGTTCATTTTGGACGAGATGCATTTAGCGAAGGATGCATTTTTACAGGACATCGCGATCTTGTTCAACTTTGAGATGGATTCGACCAACCCATTTGTCTTGATTTTGGCCGGGCTGCCCCATTTACAGGGGAAGCTGCGGCTCAATCAGCACCGCCCTCTCGACCAGCGGATCATCATGCGATACCGGATGGGGCCGCTGGAGAAGGAAGAGGTGGCGGGCTACATCGAACATCGGATGAAACAGGCCGGGGCGAAGCATCCGATCTTCACCCCATCGGCGTTAGAGTCGATTGCCCTGCAGTCGCGGGGATGGCCTCGGGTGATCAACACGTTGGCCACGACGTGCCTGTTATACGGGTACCAGCTGAAAAAGGACGCCATTGACGAAGAAATGGTGCGCATGGCCGCAGAGGAAATGGGGTATTAGCACGAAAGGGGCCGAATCGGCCTCTTTTGTGCTTTCTCTTTTCCATCGATCCATCAGGCGCGCTGGAAATCTTCATCTGAAAGAGCGTGCAAACGTTCCGAAAGAATGTGCAAAATCCGGAACAATCCGCAAAAATTTTGCACATTATTTCCGAATCCGCCTGAAATAATTTGAAAAAGGGATTCTGAAATAATGTGCTAGTTTACAATGGGTACTTGAGGGAAGAAACCCTCAATTTAGGCGGAAATTATCTAGTTGACATAATATAAATTATCGGAAGTTAAATCTCATAATTGAAGAATACTTCTAATAGTGAGACAGAAAAGATTTTTATGATTCATAAACTTTATTAACAATTTCCCTTATTACAATTATTTTTTGTATATCTTTATTTCATAACTAGGAATTTTAACAATTTATTAAATACAATTTTTCAATCAAAACTATTTTTATAATATAAAAACATTGTAAAACTTTATTTTGTATTCCTATTCACAAACTTTCTTTATTATTTAGCGCTTGTCAGATCCTTTCTTGATTTCATTTCTTTTTTGTTGAAATCCTTCCATATTTCCCCACTTTTATGGTCATGTGAATCATTTAACAATCAAAAATTCGTTTTAAAGCTAAAATTTTCTCTTTTAAGTACGTTTTTTCGCAAAAAAATTTGTATAATTTATAGAAAAAGTATTGCAATTTTGTGAACGGTTCAATAAAATGGGTATTGTAAAATTCTTAAGCAAGAATTTTACGGACATGAAGCAGCAAAATCGTTCAAATCTAAAGGGGGTATGTTTATGGAGAAAAAAGGCGGTAAACTAATTGATTATGAAAAAATCGCCAAAATGGAATCGTTCAGACAGTTATCCAGAAAGAAAAATGCTTTCCTCTGGACGATGACAGTCATTTTCTTTGTACTTTATATGTTGCTACCAGTACTGACATCTTACACAAAAATTTTGCATCAAAAAGCAATTGGGGAAATTACTTGGGTATGGTTCTATTCTTTTGGTCTTTTCATCATGGTTTGGGGACTGGCACACTTTTATGTAGGAAGAGCCAACAAATTTGACAAAGAAGCAAAAGAAATCATAGAAGAATATGAAAGAGGTGCTGGTCAATGAGTCTAACATCGATTGTAATGTTCTTGGCTATTGTCGTAGTAACATTGTACATCACTTATTGGGCTTCAAAACGAACTACTACTGCAAGTGATTTCTACACTGCCGGAGGCGGCCTAAAAGGCTGGCAAAATGGACTTGCTATTTCGGGGGATTATCTGTCTGCTGCTTCATTCTTGGGGATCGCCGGTTCCGTTGCATTATACGGATATGACGGTTTCTACTTCTCTATCGGTTACCTTGTAGCGTATTTGGTTGTGTTATACATCGTTGCCGAACCATTGCGCAACCTTGGGAAGTTTACATTGGCTGATATGATCACAGCGCGCTTTGAAATGGCAAAAGTTCGTGGAGCGGCTGCTTTGAGTACAATCGTTATCGTATTGTTCTACATGATCGCCCAGCTTGTAGGTGCAGGTGCACTAATTCAATTATTATTCGGTATTCCTTATTGGGTGTCTGTATTAATCGTGGGCGTCATGATGACAATCTACGTATTATTCGGCGGAATGACTGCTACATCTTGGGTGCAAATTATTAAAGCTGTATTATTAATGTTTGGTACTGTAGTTATTTCATTCCTTGTTTTATTAAAATTCGATTTCAGTATTTTCAGAATGTTCTCAGAAATGGCTACTGCCACTGATGCTGGAGAGGCATATTTAAATCCAGGTTTGTTATATACAAACGGCATTAATACAATTTCTACATTATTAGCGTTAGTTTTGGGTACAGCTGGTTTGCCACACATTCTAATGCGTTTCTTTACAGTTAAAGATGCTCAAACTGCACGTTCATCCGTAATTTGGGCTACTTGGATTGTAGGTATCTTCTATGTGTTGACAATTTTCTTAGGCTTCGGCGCGGCAGCATTCGTTGGTAAAGACACAATCGTTGCTGCAAACCCTGCCGGTAACATGGCGGCACCATTGCTTGCCGAAGAATTAGGCGGAGATATACTATTTGCTTTCGTTTCAGCCGTTGCGTTCGCGACAATTTTGGCGGTAGTTGCCGGTCTCGTACTTTCCGGTGCTTCTGCTTTATCCCATGACATTTATGGTCAGATTATCAAAAAAGGCAAAATTACTGAAAAACAACAAGTGATGGCGGCACGTATCGGTTCATTAGTGATCTCTGTAATTTCCATTTTACTTGCTTTGGGAGCACAAACATTAAACGTAGCGTTCCTTGTATCATTGGCATTCTGTATTGCAGCTTCTGCCAACTTGCCAGTAATCATTTATACAATTTACTGGAAACGTTTCAATTCAAATGGAGCTGTATGGGCGATTATCGGTGGATTAATTACTGCTTTAGTCATGGTGGCAGTATCACCGAACGTATGGAATCCAGAGCCTGGTAAAGCAATTTTCGTAGGTACGCCATTGGTAACATTAACGAACCCTGCTATCATTTCTGTACCAGTCGGCTTCATCTGCGGATGGCTTGGCACAATATTATCTAGAGAAGCTGACGTTGTAAAATACAACGAAGTTGAAGTTCGCGCTCAAACTGGCATTTCCGTAAACGAAGTATCCCATTAATTCACTTACATTCATCCTTCAACCCTATAAATACATTTTCCTTGAGTAGCAAGTACTCAAGGATTTTTTTGCATTCAAAGAGGGGCAATCGCCCTCCCCCACTTCCCTACTCTCTCGATAAAATTACAATGGTCAATAAGATCAACAATGAACCAATCCAATCAATCCAGCCAAAAGAGACCCCTAAAAAAATCACCGATGTTAACGCGGCAGATAACGGTTCAGCACAAGCAAGCAAACTCGTTTCATAAGCCTTTAAATATTTTAAGCTATCCAAATAAAAATAAAAGGAAAGAACCGTTCCGCAAATAACGACAAATAAAAAAGCAAAATTCGTTATGAAATACCATTGACCTTCAAATTGCCATGGAGCCCTGATTAGACTGAAAAGAATGCCTCCTACAACCATTCCCCAACCAATCGTGATAAAGGAACCCCATTTTTTTAATAAAGGAATCGGAAAAATGGTGTAAAACGCCAAACCAAAGGCCGATAAAATTCCCCAGATGAACGCCTGTTTTGAAATTGTTAAAGATTCAACATTTCCATGGGTTACAAGCAAAAATGTTCCGAATAAAGCGGAAAACACCGCCAACAATTCTCTTAATGTCGGCAACCGTTTGGCAAGGACGATATAGTACATCGTCACCAGTCCAGGGCCCAAGTATTGCAAAACTGTTGCGGTTGCAGCATTACCGTGGGCAATGGCTGCCAAATATGTATATTGGACGCCGATCATCCCAATAACGCCGAAAATCACTAAACGCACTGCATCGTTTTTCTGTTTCCACACTTCAAAAATGTGGTTTCCTTCTTTTTTATATGCAATGCTTAATAATAAGGAGCCGGCAAGCAGCAGCCGACAAGTGGTGAACCATTCAGTATTGATTTTCAGCTGTTGGAACATGTATTGGGAAACGGTACCGGAAATTCCCCAAAACAATGCAGCCAAAATAACGAAGAAGATCCCTTTTGAACGATCTTCCATGGACCAAATCAATTTTCCCATCACGACTCCCCCAGATATCCATATCAGAATAGTAATCTTTTTTATTTATCTTTTCAATAAAGAAGAAAGGAGGGTGTCTAGAAAGGCAACATCTTTCCGGACACCCTCTGCTAATTGCTATTCTTCCTGATCTTCCCGTTGAGGATGGAGTATTTTCACAAACAATAATTCGCCATCCGTATCAATATCAAGTTTCAAAGAACCGTTTGAATAACGGTCTGCCCGTGCAAGGTTTGCAACCTCAATCGACTCTTGAACTTGTTTTTTCGTCGCCAATAACACCTGGTCGTCCTCATTTACGACTGATACGTTAAAGATCCGATGAGGGTTCTTTTTCAATTCCTTTAAAATGACGAGCCCACGTTTTGCCCTGCCGCTTCGTTCAATTTCAGATAAGCTCATTCGTTTAATGGCCCCTCGGTGAGTCACAACAATCAAATCCGGTTGCGAATCTGCATCAATGACATTGACAGCTGCCAAAACATCTCCATCTTTCAAATTGATTCCTTTAACGCCGCCTGTTTTAATACCGGTTACCGGAATTTCATCCATATTAAACCGGACAGTGTAGCTCAAATAGGATGTCAGAATGATTTCCTTTCCAGGTGTCACCAGGAAGGCAAACATCATCTCATCATCATTTTTCAAATTCATCGTCTTGATTGGCTTGGAGTAGCGGGTCACTTGATATTCGGCAAGTTTTGTGAGTTTTACTTGTCCGTGTTTTGATGCTGTCAGAACAAACTTGTTTTCATCATCGAAGTTTTCAACTCCTACCGCACCAATGACTTTCTCGCCTTCTTCAATCGGAACAATGCTGGAAATGTGCTGACCCAGGTCTTTCCATCGAATTTCCGGCAATTCATATACCGGCTGATAAATATAATTTCCCTTGTTTGTAAAGATTAAAAGATGATGCTGCGTATTTAATGTGTTTTCAAACAACAAATAATCCGATTCTTTCATCGCAAAATCTTCCGGATTTGAGGCGGCATAGGAACGGAGGCTTGTCCGTTTTACATAGCCGTCTTTTGTCACTGTCACTACAAAATCCTCGCTCGGAATCAGCACTTCAAGGGATACTTTGATTTCTTTCACTTTTTCCTGGATTGTTGATCGGCGCGGCTCTTCAAACTTTTTGCGCAATTCCAGGATTTCTTTTTTGATGACTTTAATCAGCTCTTTTTCGCTGCTTAATATTTTTGTAAGTTTTTCCGTTGTTTTTTGAAGTTCCTCATGTTCTTTTTGCAGCTGTGTAATATCTGTATTCGTTAAACGGTAAAGCTGCAAGTTCACAATGGCTTCCGCCTGTTCTTCCGTAAATTGGAACTTCATTTGCAAATTGTTTTTTGCATCCTTTTTATTCTTGGAAGAACGAATCGTTTGAATCACATCATCCAAAATTGATAACGCTTTGATTAAACCTTCAACGATATGTAACCGGTTCTTTGCCTTTTGAAGGTCGTATTTCGTTCTTCTTGTTACGACGTCCTTTTGGTGGTCGATATACGCGTCCAACATCAATGGGAGCGTCATCATGGTCGGACGGCGATTATGGATGGCAATCATATTAAAGTTATATGTGATTTGCAGATCGGTATTTTTATATAAATAATTTAAAATTGCTTCTCCGTCCACATCTTTCTTCAGCTCGATGACAATCCTGAGTCCCGCAGTACGGTCGGATTCGTCGCGCACTTCCGCAATGCCTTCCAATCGTTTGTCGAATCGCATTTCATCAATTTTTTTAACAAGTTGCGCTTTATTGACATCATATGGGATTTCGGTAATGACAATTTGTTCTTTTCCGCCTTTGATCGGTTCAATCGTTGCTTTGGAGCGGATGATGATTTTTCCTCTGCCCGTTTCATAGGCTTTTTTAATACCGTCCACGCCTTCAATGATGGCGCCGGTCGGGAAATCCGGACCTTTGATCACCGTCATCAAATCATCCACTGTACAATCCGGATTGTCAAGACGCATCAGCACGCCGTCCAATACCTCCGACAAATTGTGGGGAGGAATATCTGTCGCGTAACCTGCGGAAATTCCTGTAGCTCCGTTGACAAGCAGGTTTGGAAGCTTTGACGGAAGCACGGTCGGTTCGACGTCCTGGTCATCAAAGTTTGGCACAAAATCAACGGTTTCCTTATCGATATCTTTCAGCATTTCGGCTGCAATCGCGGAAAGGCGGGCTTCCGTATAACGCATCGCAGCAGGAGGGTCGCCATCAACCGAACCGTTGTTTCCATGCATTTCGATTAACGGATATCGCGCTTTCCAATCTTGGCTGAGCCGCACCATCGCTTCATAAACGGATGAATCCCCATGAGGATGGTAGTTCCCGATTACATTTCCGACCGTTTTGGCCGATTTGCGGAACGGTTTGTCATGGGTATTCCCATCCCTGTACATTGCATATAGGATTCTTCGCTGTACCGGTTTTAAGCCATCCCGGGCATCCGGAATCGCCCGGTCCTGGATAATATATTTACTGTAACGGCCAAAGCGGTCACCGATTACGTCTTCTAATGTCAATTCGTGAAATCGTTCGGTTAGCGCCATTATTCATCCTCCTTATATTCGATAAAGTCGGGCACCAATGTATTTGTATCTTCTTCCATGCCAAAATCGACATTGGCTTCAATCCATTTACGGCGCGGCTCCACTTTATCGCCCATCAATGTCGTCACACGACGTTCCGCACGGGCGCCGTCTTCGATGGTAACCCGAATCAGCGTTCTTGTTTCAGGGTTCATCGTCGTCTCCCAAAGCTGGTCCGCATTCATTTCTCCAAGACCTTTATAGCGCTGGATGACGTATCCTTTCCCCACTTTTTTGATTTTTTCCTGCAATTCACGTTCCGTCCAGGCATATTCAACGATCTCGTTTCTTCCGCTGCCTTTTGATACTTTATACAGCGGCGGCAAAGCCAAATATACTTTTCCCGCTTCAATCAACGGACGCATGTAGCGATAGAAAAATGTCAAAAGAAGCACTTGTATATGGGCGCCATCGGTATCCGCATCGGTCATAATGATGATTTTATCGTAAGCCGCATCCTCGATATTGAAATCCGGACCGACTCCGGCACCGATCGTATGAATGATGGTGGAAATTTCCTCATTTTTCATAATATCGGTAAGTTTTGCCTTTTCTGTATTAATGACTTTTCCACGTAAAGGCAAAATCGCCTGAAATGTCCGATCCCTTCCCTGTTTCGCCGATCCTCCCGCTGAATCTCCCTCCACAAGGAACAATTCATTCTTTTTCGGATTTCGGGATTGGGCAGGTGTCAATTTTCCAGAAAGAATCGTTTTTGCCTTTTTCCCTTTTTTGCCGCTGCGCGCTTCTTCCCTCGCTTTTCTTGCCGCTTCCCGGGCCTGCGAAGCGCGTATCGCTTTACGGACGAGATTTGCGGATAATTCGGCATTTTCTTCTAAAATGTAAAGCAATTTTTCAGACAACACGGATTCTACAGCCGTACGGGCTTCCGGCGTTCCAAGCTTGCTTTTTGTCTGGCCTTCGAACTGCAGCAATCTTTCCGGTATACGCACGGAAACAATGGCAGAAAGCCCTTCGCGGATATCGGTGCCTTCCAGATTTTTATCCTTTTCTTTTAGCAATCCGACTTTTCGGGCGTATTCATTGAAAATTCTCGTCAATGCCGCTTTGGCGCCCGTTTCATGAGTCCCTCCGTCACGGGTGCGGACATTGTTTACGAAGGAAAGGATCGTTTCGGAATAACCATCATTATATTGAAAAGCGAATTCCACTTCGATTTCATCGTGAGTCCCTTCCACATATTTCACCGGATGAATGACATCCTTTTCTTCATTCAAATATTCAACAAATGATTGAATCCCGTTTTCATAATAGAAAACTTCCCGTTTGCCTTCTTCCCGTTCATCAATCAATTCCATTTTCAATCCCTTTAAAAGGAAAGCGGATTCCCGCAATCGCTCTGCGAGAATATCATAATTAAATTTCGTGCTTGAAAAAAGCGTCTCATCCGGCAAAAAATGAACAAGCGTTCCGGTTTCGTTTGTTTTTCCGATCACTTCAAGGGTTGTTACAGGTTGTCCGCCGTTTTCAAATCGTTGTCGGTGGATGAGACCGTCCCGATAGATAGTGACTTCGAGAAATTTTGAAAGGGCATTCACAACGGAAGATCCCACACCGTGAAGCCCGCCGCTTGTTTTGTATCCCCCTTGTCCGAATTTGCCTCCGGCATGGAGAACGGTGAAAATAATTTCAGGTGTAGGTTTTCCCAATTTATGCATGCCCGTTGGAATTCCCCGTCCAAAATCCCGCACGCTGATGGAATTATCTTCATGAATTTTGACAATGATATGTGAACCAAAGCCAGCAAGCGCTTCATCTACCGCATTGTCGACAATTTCGAAAACGAGGTGATGAAGACCTCTGCTGTCAGTGGAGCCAATATACATGCCTGGTCGTTTCCGTACTGCTTCCAAGCCTTCCAATACTTGTATGGCATCAGCATCATATTTTAGTTCTGGTTGATTGATTGCCAAATGAAACCCCTCCAAATACAAACATCTGTTCTCTAATCGTACTTAGAATATATGTTCTTGTCAATATATAGTACATTTAACAGCTTTATCATTTTAACAAATCATTTCAAATAAATAAAAAACAAGTTTCTTTATTTTTAATTGAAAATACTTCGAAAACCATCCGTTAAACGTTTTTTATTCCGCTTGGTACATCATATATAATAAATGAAAATATTTCTTTCATTCCCGATAAGTAGTTTAATTTCCTTCTTGATTAAACAATTTTTTATCAGATATTTTTTCCGATGCCAAAAAAGTGAAAAGACTCTTTTTCTAATTAAGAAAAAAGTGTAAAATGATTATCGCTGAAAACAAAACGTTTAAATTGAAAGGAATCTTGATATGGTAAATGTATTAGCAATTCTTTGCGCTTATTTGATCGGTTCGATTCCGTCCGGTTTATGGATCGGAAAAATTTTTTATAAAACGGATATCCGCGAACACGGCAGCGGAAACCTGGGTGCAACCAATACATTCCGGGTGCTTGGTAAAAAAGCGGGCATAGTTGTGACGATTATGGATATTTTAAAAGGAACCATCGCAACCTTGTTGCCGATCATGCCTTATTTTAGCGACACAGTTGTACATCCTCTTATTTTAGGGGCGGTTGCAGCTTTTGGCCATATGTTCCCTATTTTCGCCGGTTTCCGCGGCGGGAAAGCGGTTGCCACATCCGGCGGAGTGCTATTAGGCTATTCATGGCCATTTTTTGTACTACTTGTCATCGGTTTTTTAATCTCGCTAAAAATCACGAAAATCGTCAGCCTGTCCTCAATGGTTGTTTCTGTCATAGCAGTTATCTACAGTATTATATATTGGATTGTCACAGGTGATTATGCATTATTTATTTTAGTAGTCATATTGGCAAGCTTTATTTTCTATCGTCATCGTTCCAATATCAAACGCATTCGGGAAGGTACAGAACCGAAAGTGAAATGGCTATAAGATTCTTGTGAATGGAGGTTAAAAATGAAAATTGTTATTACAGACGAAGCGCTAACTTGGTTTAAAGAAGAAATGGAAGTAGAACATGGCGACTATATCCGTTTTTATGCCCGTTATGGAGGATGTTCCCCGTTTCATGAATCCTTTTCCCTTGGAATGAACCGGGAAAAGCCTCACGATATCGGGGTTGAAACAGTCGTAGACGGCATCCATTTCTTTATCGAAAAAGATGATGAATGGTTTTTTAATGATCATGATTTGCATGTTTCCGTCGATCCGAAAACGGAAGAATTGCTATATGAATATAAAAAGTAAAAAAGGAAGTGGAAAGATGGAAGCCACTTCCTTTTTTTATTAAAATTTCTCTACATCAATCACATGTTTATCATATCCAAGAGCGACAACCATATCATTGTAGGCAACCAATACTTCCCGATACAACACATTGATTTTTTCCGCGTTCACTTCCCCGTCATCTTCATAACGGGCTGGATCGAATTGGCTGCTGAATTCATCCAATTTCACTTTTAAATGATCCACTTCTTTTGATTGTCTCGCCTCTTCGCTTGCATATGTATAAACATTGAATGAATGCTGGTTGGCCGTAAATTTCTCGATTAATTCCGTACGCTTGCTGCCTTTTTTTGTAGCAACTTTTCTTAATTGTTTCACCAAATCCATGACATTGCGGCTTTGGTTGACAAGTGTTTCAACCATGTTCATTGATAACCCCTCCCCGACATACTCCAGCTTCCATTCGTATTTATATCAAAATTTGGTCAATATTTATTATAAAAAAACAAAAAATGATTGCAACAAAAAAAGAAACTGGCTTTGCGCCAGTTTCTTTATACTTCGCCCTTTTCACGGGCAGCATATTCTTCTTTAATTTCTTTGCGGAAACCTTCAATCGCTTTTCGGCGACGTTCATTTTTGGCTCTGATTTTTTCTTTTTCTTCCGGACCTGCAAACTCCATGCTTGCTTCGGCTTCATGAATATTTTCTATCGTATTTTGCACCATTTTTTGCAATTTTTCCACATTATCGGAACGATCGTCCGGATTTGGTCTGCGATTTGGCATTTCACTTTCCTCCTCCTTTATAGTTTCGATAATAGTTTGGATGAAGGGAGAGGAATTATGTGATGAATTATTATCATGGTTGTTCAATTTCCGCCAATTCATTTTTTAACAAATCTGCATATTCTTTCGAAGTTCTGATTTCGACGGTAATTGAACCAGGCCTGTAATAGGTTTGGATGACAAATGGAACACCCGTTGCATTCCGAAATTGAAAATCAAGGCCGCCAAAGGAAACCGTCGCGTCCCTGCCTTTTGGAACATATCCGACATCCATCGAATGATGATGCCGTTCCAGAATCTCAACGGGCAGTTTGTCGACAGCGTTAAAAAGTGTTGAAGATGTTTGGCAAACACCTCCTCCAATCCCCATCACCTTTTTCCCATTGACGATTTCCGGCGCCATTTGGTAACCTTCAGCAATTTCCCTTGGTCCTACAACGGAATTGAAAGAAAATTTATCGCCGCTGCCGACGATGACATTATGGATGGCCGCAGCAGAAAGCTCGATATTTTTGCTTCTGCCTTCCTGATTGGGATTAAAGAAAGTTGTATAGGAAGCCAAAACCACCTCTTTCAAATGAGGCACATCCGACTTACGATAATTGCTTTCGGTCACTTTTAAAGGAATTTCGATTTTTCCGCCTGTAAAGGAGAGTTGCAAAATTTTTTCTATGAAAAGAGGCGTATTGATTTCAATTTTTGGGGAGCCTTTAATAATCTCTCCGTTCGAGTCGATTCGGTCAAGGATCATTTCCTTTCGATAATTCGGCTGAATTTCTTCGGCCCAACGTTCCATTTCCCTTTTCAAGATTGTCAAATCGTACTCAATCCAATAATCATAAGGATTGATTGTAAAAATTACTTCTTTGCTGTAAGGATCAAGTATGTCAATTTTGTCGGAATGCAATAAATCAAAATTTGCCGACATTCCATCCGATGGTGTTATGACAATCAATATTAGAAAAGTAAGTACTATTTTTCTCATCAATGGCAACACAACCTAATGAACTATTTTTTTGTATTGTTCCCGAATTTAGTCGACTCATGCAAAAAGGAGGCGTTATTTCATACGCCTCCTAAGAATAATATCCATCCTTTTTCGACACTCTAAAAATCGGTACTGATCTTCAGAATTTTTGTAAACCTAGTTTACTAATGTCAATATAGCATCTCAAACAAACGGCTATCCGCAAGATTTGTATCGATTGGACAGATTTTCGAATCCCTGCCGTACTGCCAAATCCACACGTTGGCTTCACAAGGCACTTTGGCCGGATTGAATTTTGGAGCAAACTGCGCTTTTGAAACGCCCGGATCCGGTTCCGCACTCCAGAGAATGGCTTGAGTGGCAACCATCTGATCTTGGCTGACCGCTTCACAATATGCTTTCGCAAAATTTCCTTCTGTCGGATCGTGATAAAAACCCGGTTTAAAGTCCGTATTATACATGTAATAGACATAACCACGAATCCAATTGCTATCCACTTCAAAGAAACGTTCAACATTGGCGAATATCGGAGTGCCTTTCCGGATTCCCAGTCTTTTGGCATGATAGGATGCGAACATGGCCACCATCCGTCCTTCATTTTCTCCCACCGCTTTTTTGAAATCATTGTAAATTGGAAGCAATTTTGTGCCGCTGTTGTGCAAAAGTTCGATTTCTTCACGGTCCAAACCGTCAGAAGCCCCTTCGACCCGGGTCAAATACCTGCCCCAAAATTCCGGTTTTCCGTAATTGTTTAACACACAATTGTACAAGTCCGCCGTCACTTTTTGCGATGAATCAACACCCCAATGATAAGCAGCCACTTATCGTACCTCTTTCCTATTAGTGTTTCCCCATAATTATATATATTGTGCTACTACATCAATTGTTCATGGAAATATAAAATGAGGGCCGGTTTCGCCCCCATGATCATGTTTCCTGTTTGCTTTCAATGTATAATGGCTTTTCCATTCAATTAAAACTTTGTGCAAATCATGCCCAACAATGCTGTAATGACACCGAGGATCTGATACATTTTTAACTTCTCGTGAAAGATGAGACTACTTCCGCAAACGACCACTAAACAGCTCAATGAAACGATGGAAAATACGATGCTGGCAACTCCTTTTTGCAACGCAAAAAAATAGCAGCTATAGGCGATGACGCTTAACAGGCCGACAACTGCGCCAATTTTTAATTCTGACTGCTGCCATTTTTCATGGACAAGGAAGCTGTTTGCAAGCAAGTAAACTGCGCCTCCGCCGTACATGGCTATTAACATGTTCAATGGAACAATATGCATATAAGTCGATGTTTTCATCAATATTCCCAGAATGCCGAGGGAAAGAATCGCAAAACAAATTCTCATCATCCAAGGCAAATATTCTACATGGATATCACTGGAAGGTTTATATTGTATCGCCACAGCTGAACATAACATGATGAAAATCCCCGTCCATTGCAATACCGTGATATGCTCATGGAAAATCAATGCGGCACTTAAGATGGGAATAATGGTATTTAAACTGATTAATGAACTTGTAATGCTTGCCGGCCCCTTCTCGAAAGCTTTCGACATTTGAATATTGCCGTTGGTATTCAAAATTCCGATCAATGCTCCAAGGAGAATGGTAGCCAGGTTCATATGATGGATTCTGACAAATAATCCATAAGTGGCCGTAATCAGAAACGCGAATAAATAGAAATAAAGTTGAATATGTATTTTGGAATAGCCTTTGGCTGTACTCCATTTAAAAATCATATTATTGGTGCCAAAACAAAACATAGTGGACAATGCAGCCCCGATCCACATACGTAAGCCCCTCTCTTGATGTCGTACATTTTATTCTAGGTGAAAACAGGAAAAATTCAATGTCCATTTAAACGACGATTTGCATTATTTTAACGTTATTTTTCTCGTTAAATAAAATTTCTATAGGAAAACACGGAATTGGTCAAATGAAAAAAGACCCGTTTTCTGAGACTCGGGTCTTGATGTTTTTGATTACTTGTTGGTGGAGAGCAATTCATCCAATTTGATCAACACTTCTTTCGCCTTTCCTTCCAGAATGCAGTCAAAGTAGGATGCATGGGAAGCAATTTCTTTATTGATATACACCTTTTTTCCTTTTGTCATCATTGGGAGCTGGTTGACCGGATACACTTCCAGACTTGTTCCGATGACAATGACCAGATCTGCGCTTTGTATGTTGGATAAAGCATTTTGCCATGCTTTCTCCGGCAACATTTCGCCAAACAGCACCACATTGGGCCTCAAATAACCTTGGCAATGCCCGCATCGTTCCTTTGCCAGGAAAGACTCTTTTGATGCACTTTGTCCGCATGAATGGCAGCGAAAGGTATAAATCGAACCATGCAGCTCATCGACGCATTTGCTGCCAGCCTGGAAATGGAAGCCATCCACATTTTGAGTGGCGATTCTGTGGAGAATCCCATCTTTCTCCCATTTTGCAAGAATATGATGGCCTTCATGAGGAGCGCATTTTTCGAGCAAACGAATCCTCATGGAATAAAATTCATGAAATAAAGGATAATTGAACTCCAACGCGTCCACTGTCGCCACCTTTTGCAAATCGGTTTTGGTCCACCAGCCGGATGCGGACCGGAAATCCGGGACTCCGCTTTCCGTGGACATTCCTGCGCCTGTCAACACCACCGTTTTTTTCGAAGAACGAAGCCAATCAGCCACTTTTTGCAGATTGTTCATATCACCTACTCCTCTCCCCTGTTCTTACCAATAGTTATCTCATAAAAATTAAGAACTGAAAATAAAAATGTAAATTATTTAAAACACTTCCCGTCGAATTTGCAGCTAAATTTAACGAAAGCCAATGTTTAAATTTTTAGTCACAATAAATTAAAAACACCCTTTTTCTGCTTTATTATAATATAAAGGTGATTACCCCAATCATTGGAGGATTGTTTATGTCAACCCTGATTGTACTCATTCTGTTAATTTTTTTGAATTCTTTTTTTGCGGCATCGGAATTTGCCCTTGTCGAATTGAATGAAATCAAAATCAAAAAACTTGCGAATGAAGGGAATCGAAAAGCGAAATTATTGGATAAATTAATTTCCGAACCGAGCCGATTTTTAAGCACCATCCAAATCGGCATTACATTGGCGGGCTTTTTGGCCAGCGCCTTCGCTGCGGATAGCTTTTCGGATGAATTTGCCGCATTCTTGTACGATGCAGGCGTACCGTTGACGCTTGAAACGCTCGATATTATCTCCGTCGTATTCATTACGGCGATTTTGTCCTATTTTACCCTTGTATTCGGGGAACTCGTGCCCAAAAAAATCGCGTTGCAACAGGCAGAAAGGGTAGCCAATTTAGTCGTATATCCCTTAATCGGCATTTTCTATGTCTGTTATCCCCTCGTTAAGGTGCTCAGCCTTTCAACAAGTGCAGTGCTCCGCTTATTGAAAGTGGATGAAAAAGTCATCCGTGAAGAAGCTACGGAAGAGCAAATAAGGCTGATGGTCGAGCTGGGAGGCATCCAGGGAACCATTAATAAAAGCGAAAGCAAAATGATTCAAAACATTTTTGAATTTAATGACAAATTGGTTTCCGATATTTTTACCCATCGCGTTGATATTGCCGCCATCCCGGTTGAAGCGACCCTGGAAGAGACGTTAGCGATTGTCGATGAAAACCGCTATACCCGCTTTCCCGTTTATGAAGAAGATATCGACCATATCGTCGGCATTTTGCATGTAAAGGATTTGCTGCATATTTTGAGGCAAGTCGATGAAAAAGAGGAATTTCAATTAAAAAACATTATTCGAAAACCTATTTTTGTCATTGATTCATTATCCATTGATGTATTGTTTCAAACCATGAGAAAGAGCGATGTCCATATGGCGATTGTCATCGATGAATATGGAGGTACGGCCGGGCTTGTCACAATCGAAGATATCATCGAAGAAATTGTCGGAGAAATCGAAAGCGAGACAAATGCGGAAGAAAAAGAAATTCAAAAAATAGGACCGGATCAATATTTAATAAAAGGCGTCACCCATTTGTACAAAATCGAAGAACAATTGAATATTCATTTGCCATCCGAAGATTTTGACACTTTGAACGGATTTTTATTGGAACATGTAGGACAATATCCTTTCAAAAATAAAGTGTTTGAATATGAAAATTTGCGCTTCCAAATCGTTGAAGCGGATCAACATCGTATAGAAAGCGTCATTTTAACAGTATTGGAAAACAAAAAGAAGGAAAATGAAAATGACGGTGAATATCGTAAGGAAAAATAAAATGGCGGGAAGGAGATCCTTCTCGCCAAATTAATTCATCAAAAATTCGGCGGTCAATTCGTGGCCACGCATAAAATCGGGAGAACCGGGAAAATTCTGCATAAAACCGTGGACATTTCCGTCAAAACGGACATGCTTGACGTCAACACCGGCTTGTTTTAACAATTCCGCAAACTCTTCCCCTTCATCGCAAAAAGGATCATATTCGGCTGTAAAGATTAATGTTGGAGGCATTTGCGCCAATACCTCATTTTTTACGTCAAAGGGAGCATAATAGGAAACAGATGCATCCTTGATGTTGGAGAGGGATAATGAATGCAAGGAAAGGTCGATTCCGTATTTCCCATTAAAAAGCGCTCTTGAAAAATGCGGACTGTCCTTTATTTGTTGGTCAAAATGGATGATTGGATAATGTAATACTTGTTTTTTAAACCGGATATTTTCTTGAAGGATGAAATGAAGGACAATGTTTGCGGCAAAATGCGCGCCGATGCTTGGCCCTCCAATCGCCAGTTGGTTCGGAAGACCTCCCAATTCTTCCACATGATCAACAATCCATTTCGTAGCGTCATAACAATGACTGAGCATCTTCTCTTCACGCCCTGGTGTGCAATAATCGACGGCGATCACTTTATATCCCGCCAATGAACAAATCAACCGGCAACTGACATCGTGGGTTTCAATCCCACCAGGAATCAAATTTCCGCCATGGAAAAAAATAAATACAGGATGTTTCTCTTCTTCATTGGGTGTATAAATCCTGATCGGGATTTCCGCACTCCCTGTTTTGACAAACCGTTCTTCTATCCGAAATACCTTGGGGCGTTTATCCAACGGAGGATTTTTAATTTCGATTCCCGTTTGCCTTGCTTTCGGAAATTGCCGAAAATATTGTTCAATGTACAAATGAATCGGCATTCACTCACTCCTTTCTTTTTACATAATGGTTATCAAATGTTCCATACTAATCGATGTACCGTATCTTTAGAATGCGCAAAGAAGAAAAGTGTATAACAAAATAAAAAAGCTAAGTATAGCCATTGAAGCAAGTTTCTATACTTAGCATGAAAAATTAAGTTGTTCAATTAACCGGTTCCCATTCGATAAATGTCATTTCCGGAACATATTGGCTCATATGGGATTTGATTTCCTCATAAATTCCATAGGCATTAGGAAGTTCTTCGTTTGTTAAACGATAGAGAGGGACAATTTCGTAGTTTCTCCAATTTTGGAAAGTTACATAAGTCGGCAAAAATTGAGGATTCAATATCTCCACCAACGTTTTTTCATTCCCCTCTTCATCATATAATACCGTCTTTTTTACATCCAGTTGTATGATTCCGCCGATGCGGGTGAAGGGAAGGTCTTGCCCGGATAAAAAATTGCCCAAGGAATGAATGACAAATGTCTGATTTCCTTTTTCCCCGGTATACCATTTTGCAGGCTGCAGCACATGGGGATGATGAGCAAAGACGATATCGGCCCCGAAATCGGCCAAGTGTTGGGCTATTTGATCCTGATACTGGTTAAATTGCCGTTGATACTCGTTTCCCATATGTATGTTCACGACTACCACATCCGACATTTCTTTCGCCTTTTCAATATCCGATTTCATTTTATCCAAATCGATGTAATTGACGTAATACTCTTTTCCTTTGGGTACAGGAATTCCATTTGTTCCGTATGTGTAGCCCAAAAAAGAAAAAACGATGTTATTTTTTGTAATGGTTTTAATTTGCGCCGCTTCTTCTTTTGTTGCAGCACATCCTACATACGTAATCCCGAGCTCGTTCCAGTGGTTTGTTGCGTTCAAAATGGCGCGTTCTCCCCTGTCCAGTACATGGTTATTGGCCATATTAACTACATCCACACCCGCATCTTTTAACGCATCGCCAAGTTCAAAAGGACTGTTGAATGTTGGATAAGTGGAAAGGCCGATTTCTTTTCCCCCGATAATGCTTTCCGAATTGGCAATGGTCAAGTCCGTACTTTCCAAATAAGGCTTTACTTGCTGAAACATTTTTGAAAAATCGTAGCGGTTATTCCCGATGTACGCATCATCATAGACCGGTTTGTGCAATAAAACATCGCCCACCGCCGAAATGGATGCAGTGTATATTTCCGGTTCTTTCGGTTGAACTTCCGGCTCTTCCTCTTCCATGGGAGGATTGGGCGGAACAGGGACATTAGAAGGAGCCTCCATTTCCGTATTACATGCCGCAAATAGTAGCGTTACTAATAGAACTAATAGATATCGGACTATTTTCTACATCTCCTTTATGAAAAGCTTTGTACATATACTTTGGGCAATACCCGTTTCTTTTTTCCTAATGCCTTTGTTTCATTTTAAAAACTGTTTTCCCTTATGGCAATGCTTTTCCCAATAATAAAATGTGAAAAAATCATGGCTTTCAAATAAAAAATGCCCGGAACAATAAAGTTCCAGGCATTTTTGACACTTTATATAAAATCAGGATACATTTATCGTAATAGTATCAATCCTGAAGATTATAATGCTTTTTGAATCAACAATTGATGTTCTCTTTTTAATCTTTTTGATACATTGTAACGACCGCTGCGCCTCCTAGACCGAGGTTGTGCTGCAGGGCGATTTTGGCGCCTTCCACCTGACGATTGCCCGCCTCTCCCCGCAGTTGCCAAACGAGTTCCGCACATTGGGCCAATCCCGTTGCCCCGATTGGATGTCCTTTTGACATCAATCCACCTGACGGATTGATGACATACTTTCCGCCATACGTATTGTCCTGATCATGAATGAGTTTTTCCGCTTCCCCTTCATCGCAAAGACCTAAAGCTTCGTAAGTGATGACTTCATTCGGCGTAAAACAGTCATGCAATTCGATGACATCGACCTCATCAGGGCCCAGACCGGCTGTTTCATAGACTTTCCTGGCAGCGCGTCGGCTCATGCCATAACCTACTAAATTCAGGTTGTTTTCATAGCTGTCAGGCTGATCCGTTGCCATTGACTGGGCGATGATTTTGACGGACTGTTTCAAGTTATGCTTTTTCGCGAATGATTCGCTGCAGACGATTACTGCCGCCGCACCGCATGTCGGCGGGCAGGCCATCAATCTTCTCAGCCCCGGATAGATGATTGGTGAATTCATCACTTCTTCCAGTTGAAGTTCCTTTGTAAATAATGCAAATGGATTATGGGCCGCATGTTTTCTGGACTTCACCGCCACCTTCCCAAAAATCTCCGGATGTGCGCCGTATTTTTTCAAATATTCAAGCCCCGCTGCAGCAAATACCTTTAACGCAATCGGGCCATCCGGCAAGTCCGGATTCAATTCTATAAACCTTTGTTGAATCCATTGAAACGGCGAAGTGCGGTCCGGCCAGTTTTCCCCGATTGCCCCCGGTCTCATTTCCTCGAATCCGAAGGCAAGCACACAATCGGCCGCACCGGATTCCACCGCCTGGCGGGCCAAAAAAAGGGCTGTGGAACCGGAAGAACAATTGTTATTGACATTGATAATGGGCATTCCCGTCATTCCGACCTGGTACAAAGCCGTTTGTCCGCATGTACTGTCGCCGTAGATATAGCTGGCATAGGCCTGTTCCACATCGTCCAGTTCAATCCCGGCATCTTTCAGCGCCCCTTCAATGGCCCTGGCAGCCATCACTTCATAAGGTTCATTGTTTCCAGGCTTTTCGAACTTGACCATGTTGACGCCAATGATTCTGGCATGGTTTGTCATATGGATCCTTCCTTTCATGAACGGATTATCTTGGCGACATGCGGATTGCGCCATCCAGACGAATCACTTCGCCATTGATATATTCATTTTCCATCAGAAATGTGGCCAGTTCCGCATATTCGGACGGACGTCCCAGCCGTTTCGGGAATTCCACGCTTTCCGCCAATTTCTGAAGGACCTTTTCCGGCAATGTCTTTGCCAACGGCGTCATGAAAACCCCGGGCGCAATGGTATTCACCCGGATACCAAATTCCGATAAATCGCGGGATAACGGCAATGTCATCCCGGCGATCCCCGCTTTGCTTGCCGCATATGCCGCTTGTCCCATTTGACCGTCAAATGCGGCAACGGAAGCCGTATTGATGATGACGCCCCTCTCGCCGGAATCGGTATAAGGTTCATTGTTTTTCATTTCATTCGCGGCAAGTCTTAGCACATTAAAAGTCCCGATCAAGTTCACATCGATTACTTTGCGGAAAGTCTCCAATGGCAGAACGCCTTTTTTTCCGATCGTCTTTCCCGGTGTCCCGATTCCTGCGCAATTCACACAAATATGAATGGCGCCGAATGTATCGATGACCTGCCGGATGGCATGCTGCACGGATTCATCATCCGAAACATCCACAACCGAATAACGCACCTGATCACCTAAACGCAATGCTTCGTCTTTCGCTTTCTTTTCGTTTAAGTCGAAAATAAACACCTTTGCCCCTTTTTCTACTAATTTTTCAACGGTAGCCAAACCCAAACCGGAAGCTCCTCCGGTCACGACTGCCACTTTGTTTTGTAAATCCATCTATGCTCCCCCTTACTCATTGTTTTTGATATATCAGAAATCTCCCTGCTCTTTGGGAGAAATGTTTATACTATTTTCCCAGTACATCCCTGCTGATGATTTCTTTCATAATTTCCGATGTGCCGCCATAGATGCTCTGTACCCTTGCATCCCTGTAAGCCCTTGCAACCGGATATTCTTCCATGTAGCCGTAACCTCCAAATAGCTGGAGGCAACCATCGACAATTCTTCCCTGCGCTTCGGTGGAAGATAATTTTGCAATGCTTGCATCAGCCGTGGAAAGTTCCCTTTTGGCGAGCAAATCCAGGCAATGTTCCGCAAATACCCTGTTGATTTTTGCTTCGGCGGTCATCTCCGCAATTTTATGGCGGATTGCCTGGAACCGGCTCAAAGGTTTGCCGAAAGCTTCCCGTTGATGGAGATAATGAATGGTCATTTCCAGAATTCCTTCCATTCCCCCGCATGCTCCCACTGCCAGAATGGTTCTTTCTCTCGGCAGTTCTTTCATCAAAATGACAAAACCCTTGTCCAATTCCCCCAGAATTTGCGTGGAAGGGACTTGGACATTTTCAAAAAATATTTCAGAGGTAGATTTCCAGCGCGCCTGATGGATCGATGGAAAAGAGAAAGCACAAAAGAGGCCGATTCGGCCCCTTTCGTGCTAATACCCCATTTCCTCTGCGGCCATGCGCACCATTTCTTCGTCAATGGCGTCCTTTTTCAGCTGGTACCCGTATAACAGGCACGTCGTGGCCAACGTGTTGATCACCCGAGGCCATCCCCGCGACTGCAGGGCAATCGACTCTAACGCCGATGGGGTGAAGATCGGATGCTTCGCCCCGGCCTGTTTCATCCGATGTTCGATGTAGCCCGCCACCTCTTCCTTCTCCAGCGGCCCCATCCGGTATCGCATGATGATCCGCTGGTCGAGAGGGCGGTGCTGATTGAGCCGCAGCTTCCCCTGTAAATGGGGCAGCCCGGCCAAAATCAAGACAAATGGGTTGGTCGAATCCATCTCAAAGTTGAACAAGATCGCGATGTCCTGTAAAAATGCATCCTTCGCTAAATGCATCTCGTCCAAAATGAACACCGGCGTGATCCGCCGTTCATGATACAATCGCTCGATCGCCTGCTGGATTTGGCGGAAGAGGTCTACCTTGCGGTACTTCGGTTCCTCTCCTAATCCCAAGGCCAAACCACGGTAAAAATCCATCACGCCTCCGGTGGATAACGGAAAGTAGACGACATGATACAATGATGGATTCAATGACTCTTTCAGCGCCCGAAGGGCGAACGTCTTGCCCGCCCCTGGCTCTCCGATTAACAGCCCGATCCCCCGGGTTCGTTTCACGTACTCCAGCGCCCGCAACGCTTCCTGAAACGGCGCCCCTTGATACGCCTCGGACGGGTCTGTTTCTTTCGCAAACGGCTCCCGCGAAAGGGAGTAAAACGATTTATACACCGTGTTCTCCCTCCTTCGCCGGAATCGCCGCAAACGGGGACCGATGGCGTTTTACATAGGCGTTGTCCTCCAAACGAACCCGAACGGCCTCCGCCACCTTCCTTCCATCTTCGTACACATAGACGCCCCGTTCGTCATAGCGGAGTTCAATCGATTGCCCAATGAACCGGGGCGGCACTTCATACAGCTGCTTGTTCAAGGTGATCGTTCCATCGGCTTTGACCTTGCGGTGCTCCCGCTTCAGAAAAATCGCATCCAGCCAATCGCCATCTTCGATGAACGACACGAGATGCACTTGCGATTGAAACACCTCATGCGGCGTTTTTCCGTCCAGCGAGGCGTGCGGTTTTCGATGATACTCCTCTTCAAGCCACCTCCAAAAGCGCTCGTTCAGCTCTTCGAGCGACTTCGGGGGATCCAACTCCAGCAGCGGATAAAACCGCGTCTGTACGGTGCGGAAGAACCGTTCGATTTTCCCTTTGCTTTGCGGGTCATACGGCTGGGTGTGGATGAGCGTAATTCCCATCTCGGCGCACGCATACTGCAGCACCTCGGATCGATAAATTTTCCCGTTGTCCGAGTAAATGCGCTTCGGCTTCCCGCAACGAAGCACCGCTTCCTTCGTGACGATCCGCAGCCCGTCAAACTTCTCCGAAGGGAAAAACTGCGCGTACGGCACAAACCGCGAGCAGTCATCGATATAGGCGATCAAAAACGTTTTCTGGGCTTTCCCATTGACTCGAATCGTTGGTCCATGGGATAAGTCCCCTTGCCAAAGCTCATTGATCTGGTCATACGCAAAGCGCTTTCGCTCCGGCATGGGCAAGATTTCTTTCCCGACAAGGTTGTGTTTTTTCAACAATCGGTATATAGTAAAGTAAGAGGTATGATTTTCTGGGATTTCCCCCTGCTCGATCAGGTGTTCGTAGAACACCGTCACGGGCATGGTGGGATGTTCTTTTCTTAGGGCTAAAATATGATCCTCATCATCGGGCGACAGACGCCTTGAGTGGCCGCGGTCCGAACGGCGCTTCGGCTTTAAGGCGTCAAAGCCCCCTTTTTTGTATCGGGTGCACCAATCGAGGATCGTCTTGGCTGCGATTCGTTTGTCGCCCTGGTGGGGAACATGGTGCACTCGCTCGCTCACCTCTTTCAGATACGTCTTCGGTTCCACCTGCCCATTCACCAACGGAGCGATTAGCCCGTACCGAAACAGGGCAATGTCGTGTCTCATCGACTCATCCATTCGAATCTCCTCCTTGTCTCACTTGGAATCAGGACCGTTCCGGTCCGTCTGCCCTTATCGTACCGGATCGCTTTTTCTCCGTCGATAGGAAAGGTTTGTGGGAACCTCAACTATTTCCAATTTAGGATATGTATGTAAAATCAGGATCCCATTTGATTCGCAAAAGGGTGTCGGAATCCGTCCTCCCACATGTCTCTGATGACCGAATAGAGACCGTGTTTCTCCAACGTCCGGATCCACCAGGAAGCCCGTTCCTTTTCTTTTTTCACGATAGGGCCTATGATCCTCCACCGCCTCGCAAAAAAGCTGTGAAGGTTTGATAGGTTTCGGCAGAACCGCCGGACATAAAAGATGATGCCGTCCTTTGTCGGGAGAAACGGAGCCCGGTTCGTCCCCTCGGTCAATCCCAACTGCTCTTTCACGACTTGCCATATGGCGGACAACGTATACTGAAAATACGGGAGGAGAAAGGAAGGCAGCACACTCACCGTCTTCAAGCATTCCCGACAGCGATACCGGACAATCCAAATGCGATAATCACCATGTGGGGTCAATGCGTTTCGCTCATAGTAACCGTGGCGGTGCAACGGGCGCTTGGCCCGGCAATGCGGACACTTTTTCAGAAGAGGGAAGTCGTTTTCTTTTCCACGCTCTGCATACGTTTGGACGTCAATGCCAAAGTCATGAAATTGAATCACGTCCTTCTCCCCCTCCTATGAACCGATGGATTTTCTCTTCCGAAATAATTCACAAAAAATTTAGCACATTCTTTCAGAAAAGGGGAGAGGGCTTTCTGAAGGAATGTGCAAAAAAATGGCTCTTTTGTTCCGAAATAAAGTGATAATTTACACTTTATGTTTCTTCGTTTATTCTACACTTCGTTTTTTCACAGCGGCGCGAATTATCTGCTGATCGATTTGCAAGTTCATTTGTCGGAAAAAAATGTGCAAAGGAAACTCTTAGTATTCTGCAAAAACAGAAACTTGTCCCTGAAAAAAGTTATAACTTGTTTGAAACTCACCCTAGTATTAAGAAGAGAATAGAAAATATTAGTTAACATGTACCCTTTGTAAAACATTTTTTACATATTACTTTACACTCGTTCTCTATAAATTTTTTAATTCTAACAGTTCCATCGGTACCGTCAAGAATTTTGTGTAATGTAAATGGGGTAGGGTTTCTCTGAAATGGATTTGAATTGATAGGGGACTGATTTTCTCCACACAGGAGACTGAATATTCAGTCTCTTGTGTGGAAAGGGAGAATCCCCTTATCGTATTGGTTTGATATTTACATTATTTGGTTAATTGTAACGTTCTTCAAATATTCGCTCGAGGGCTTCCTGTGCTTCGGCAAATCCTCTTAACTTTCGCCCTGCCCATTTCTCATTAAAATCTTGAATGGTCAAATACACGATTTTTTCAGCGGCTTCTAAACTATTCAAACTGTTCATCGGTTTTAGGCGTTTCCGAATCTCCTTGATCGTTCGTTCGATGGCATTCGTCGTGTAAATCACACTTCGAATACTACTTGGATCATCCATACATGTAAGGAGGACATCCAACTCATTGGCCCAAGATTGAACTTCTCTCGGATACTTGCTTGACCATTTCGACTCAAACTGTTGAAACATCTGTAATGCCATCTCCTTATTCGGCGCGCGATAAATCAGCTTGAGGTCCTCTGCCACTTCGAATTGATCTTTTTTCCGAACACGATTTAAGGTATTACGTACTTTGTGCACGACACAACGCTGCACATCGGCTTTCGGATACACCGCCTTAAAGGCTTCCTCCAACCCCGGTAGTCCATCGAATCCGCCCAGAAGCACTTCCTTGACGCCTCTGTTGTATAGTTGTTGAAGAATCTCCTGCCATACATAGGCGCTTTCTTGTCCTCCCACAAAGAAATCAAGAATTTCGCGATATCCTTCTTCGTTCACCCCTAACACCACATAAATGACTTCTTTCTCCACAGTTTCGCGACGAAGTTTTACGTATAAACCATCCAAATATAAGACGGAATAACGCTTGTGCAGTGGACGAGTGTGCCATTTCTCGATGTCTTCCTTCACTACATCGGTAATACGGCTGATCGTTGCAGGAGAATAGGCATTGCCTAAAATTCGTTCGATAAACTTGCCAATTTCCCGTGTACTCATGCCACTTTGATACATCCTGATGATGGCTTCCTCCAGCCAGCCGGTGTGGCGTTGGTAAGGGGCAAACAGCTGCGTTTGAAATTCTCCGTTTCGGTCTCTAGGGACCAAAAGACCTTCAATCCGGCCATATTGCGTATCTAGATTTCGTTGATAGTAGCCGTTTCTCATATTTGATGTTCCGGCCTGTTCTATTTCGAGGAAATTCTTGATTTCTTCCCGCATGATCAGTTCTAATTTTTCCTTTACAAACTGACGAATGACACTTTCCAGTTGATTTGCCCAGTCGACATTCGGTATACTTTTAGACATAGGTAGGGTTCTCCTTTCTCTGGAATGTTTGGGTTCAATCAGAGAATACCCTACCTTTTTTCTTTTGGTCTAGCAAAATGCTTTACACAAAATTTTATACATCATCTGGAAGCGAAATTTTTTTTGTTTTAATATCGTTTTTCTCATCCCAGCGAAATAATGCACATAAATCATTGTCAATTTGCGCGGCAATTCCTAAATTCTTAGCATACTTTTCAATAATGGGAGAATTGTTTTTATCATCCGCTAACGCAGCCCCTACTAAACACGCCATTGATACTAAAGCTCCAGATTTTTTCTCTACCATTTCCAGATATTCGGATTCCGTCTTTATATCATAAGTGGCATCCATATGTTGTCCGTTAATGCTTTGTAGTAAATGGGATGAAATATATAACTGTACTTTTGCTTTTTTATCATCATCATTTATCAAATCGATAATAGCTTGTTGTCCTGCTAACAATAAACCAATCGCAGAATGAAGTGTGGTTATATTCGGCGCATTATTCCAAACGTATTCTAAGCTGTCCTGATCAATAGAGGAGAGCTTTTTCACTTTTTTCAGTTTTTAGAAATGGAAAGTATCCATATTTATGGTGCCATTTTTAATTCCATCAAAATTTAACCATTTTTACAATTGTTTTCGCAAAGACTGTGAAAGGTGCCAAGCGTGAATTGAATTATGGTCACCAATCCCCTGATAAAAGAGCGGCTAATAGATCCTTCCTTGCTATACTATTAACCTTATCTCTTTCATCTGTTATACCGTTTAAGATATCTTCTTAATAAATTTAGTAATATACTTCCCAGTACACACCCATTGGTCATTTTCCTCATATCCTAAACAAAAAGAATGGAAGGAAAGTGGCCTATGGAAATCGAGTTGTCCGCATTGCATTGGATATATGTTGTTTTCATCATGCTCATTATCGGGTTTATGGTGAAACGGCGGGATACAACTTTGGTCTGTTTGGTTGGGATCTTTTTGCTCTCCATGGCGGCGACCGGGGATTTTGTGCTTTCTTTGAGGAAAGTGTTTGAAAGCTTCGTCTTTGCCATTGGTGAATTGCTCTCCACCATTATGATCATTTGTATTATTGTCGCCATGAGCCGGGTGTTGTTAAAAACGGAGATTAATGAAGTCATGGTCTCCCCATTTTCAAGAATTATTAAAAATCCTGCATTGGCTTACTGGACAATCGGAATCTTGATGATGATCATCTCCTGGTTCTTCTGGCCTTCCCCTGCCGTGGCGCTTCTGGGAGCCGTTTTATTGCCTGTAGCGATCCGGGCGGGGTTGCCTGCGCTTGGCGTCGCGATGGCCATGAACTTGTTCGGGCACGGCATCGCTTTATCCGGTGACTTTGTCATCCAGGGAGCTCCAAAGTTAACCGCTGATGCGGCCGGCCTTCCGGTCAGCGAAGTCGTTTCCGCCAGCGTGCCGCTGGTCATTGTGATGGGTGCCGTTACGACATTGGTGGCTTTTTTCATGCTCAGACGGGATATGAAACGGGGAACCATTGAAATGGAAGGAAACTTTGATGGCGCGAGGAAAGACCAGGAGGAAGCCGAGCCGCATCTGTTGTCCCAAAACCAAAAACGATTTTTCGCTTTCCTGATTCCCGTTGCCTTTTTGTTGAATGTCGTGGCCATGTCCATCTTTGATTTGTCGGGAGGAGACGCAACGGCTCTCATCGGTGGCACAACCCTCGCCCTGCTGCTCGTCCTCTCCATGTTTGCCCACAAAAATGAGGGATTGGAAAAAACGACAAGTTATTTAATTCAAGGATTCCAATTCGGCTTTAAAGTGTTCGGTCCGGTCATTCCCATTGCGGCCTTCTTCTATTTGGGGGACTCCGGATTCACCCAGATCATCGGGGATTACTTGCCGAAAGGTTCTCACGGAATCATCAATGATTTAGGAAGCGCTTTGGCATTTGTTGTACCGTTAACGACGGAAATTGCGGCGATGACGGTTGCCGGAGTCGGCGCCATTACAGGCTTGGACGGTTCCGGGTTTTCCGGCATTTCATTGGTGGGATCCATTGCCAATCTTTTTGGAACGGTGATTGGCGAAGGAACGGCTACCCTGACCGCTTTGGGGCAAATTGCAGCCATTTATGTCGGAGGGGGAACATTGGTGCCTTGGGCGCTCATTCCTGCGGCGGCCATCTGCAACGTCAGCCCGTTTGAACTCGCCAGAAGGAACTTGGTTCCCGTTGTCTCCGGACTTGTTGTGACTACCATTGTAGCCATGATTCTCATATAAAATGAAAAGCTGTAAAAATTCTTCATAAATCGAAGAATTTTTACAGCAAATTTTAAATGTAATAATCGATGGCGTCATCCACAAAGTGCCATTCGTATGGAGTTTCTTGATATACGTAATAGTTCAGCCAGTTATAGAACAACAAGTGCGCATGGGCTCTCCATGTATTTTTTGGAGGTTTTGTCGGATCGTTATCAGGGAAATAATTCTCAGGTATTTCTACCGGCAAACCTTTCTTTATGTCACGCTCATATTCTTCCGCAAGGGTTGTTGCATCATATTCCAAATGTCCGGTGATCATGATGTGTTTATGGTCTTTCGATTGGATGATGAATGGCCCCACTTCCTCGGAATAGCTGAGCAATTCCAGTTCCGGATGTTGTTGCACTTCTTCCAGCGACACGGTAGTATAACGGGAATGCGGCGCCATGAATTCGTCATTGAATCCTCTCACTAAATCGTTTGTCAAATCGGTGATCACATGTGCGTATACCCCGGAACATTTTTTCGGCAATTCATATTTGCCGATTCCAAAATGATAATAAAGCGCAGCCTGTGCAGCCCAACAGATATAAATAATCGATGTGACATTCTCTTTCGCCCAGTCCAATATTTCCGTCAATTCTTTCCAATAGCGTACTTCCTCAAATTCCATCCGTTCCACAGGCGCACCGGTAATCACCATTCCGTCAAAACGGCGGTGTTTAATTTTGTCAAAGGTTTTGTAGAACATTTCTAAATGGCTTTTGGACACATGCTTAGGTTCATATGTAGCCGTATTCAGGAACGTTACATTGGTTTGCAGCGGCGTATTGCCGAGCAGGCGCAACAATTGCAGCTCCGCTTTTTCTTTTTCCGGCATCAGATTGAATACCAAAATATTTAATGGACGGATGTCCTGCGATAAAGCGCGGTCCTCTTCCATGACGAAAATCTTTTCGTTTCTCAATATTTCTCCGGCAGGCAAATTTTTTGGAATATTAATTGGCATTCTCATGTCCCCCATTTCTCAATCTATTTAATAAAAAAACCCTGCTCACTCCGGAAAGAGAATGAGAGGGTACAAAAAGTCTCTTCTTGCACACTCTCTTATCTCCCAAGGCAAGAGCCTTGCTGGAATTAGCACCTTTCTAACGTAATGTTAGAGGTTGCTGAAGTTTCATTGGGCCAAGTCCCTCCACTTCTCTTGATAAGAAAGTATTTCATTGCCATATAAAATTAAGAATATCCTAACATATCCTATAAAGAATTGCAATCTCTGAGCTATTTTATTTCGCTCTGAAATTTAGCCGTCCACTCCATTTTTCCTTTTCCATAATTTCTTTTTCTAAGCAGGAATCCCAATTATTAAATAATGTATTCCATACGCGCGGGAATAATTCCTTGTTTTCTGCGTTCTTTACGATGAATTCGATGCACGGCACATCATTGATTTGCGTATTCTCCATCGATAGAATGGACTTGATTTCTTGACGGGTTTCTTCCAGTTCATCCCTTTTCAATGCTTGAATTTCCTTCATGACAAAATCTTCGTTGATAAGTTTAACCTCTTCTTCTTTTGTATAACGATATAGCTGATCCGGAAAATCATCAAAATCCAGGACTTCGTCAATATCTCCCTGGAGGATTTGATGATGGACGGGGCTATATAACAATTCGATAACGGCAGGCTCCAATGTTTCCTCGAATATTCCCCGCCCATATTGCCTCTTTCCTTTTTTAGTCAACCGATATACATTATCTTGCCGTTCCAACAGTCCGTTTTTTTGCATTTTTCTCAACAAATCTTCAATAAACAGCGGTTCCACAAGCAAAATTTCACTCAGTTGTTCGGCGTTTTCAAAAGAGGCTTTCTGACAAGAAAATAGCAGGATTTTCATTAAAATATCCATCGTTTTTTTCCGAACCGGCTGATAAGCGACTTCATACGTATACATCGGAATGCACCAAATGTCCGTATGAATGACGGTTTCTTGATTGTCTTTTTCCAATTGATTGATTAATTGTTGCTGCAAATGTTGGAGTTCCATTTTGTCAGTTGTACGTCTCCTTCGCTGCTTTTCTCAGGCCCTGCTGCCGCTCTACAACTTCATATAGATGCTGATACATTTCTTTCGTTTCGTTTCTTTTCGTCCGTTTTGTAAACATTTCGGAACTGCCGATGATTATCAACAGTTCCCGTGCCCTTGACAAGGCAACGTTCAACCTGCGGTAATCTTTCGCAAACCCGATTTCTCCGTGAGGATTGTTGCGAACCATGCTGAGAATGATGACATCCATTTCCATACCTTGGAATTTATCAACGGAGCCTGTCCGAATGTTCAAATGAGGCAAATCCAGTTCACCGATCAATTGATTGACACGATTCACCTGCTCCCGGTAAAAACTGATCACTCCGACGCCCTTTAAAGCATCCGGTTCCATCAGGCCTTGTTCCTTCGATTTTTCCGCCGCTTCATTCAAATCCATCAGCAATTTCCGAATCATCGCAAGCTCAGAAGGATTGAACAAGCTGGCTCCTTCTCTCATCCTTTCTTCATAATAAGCCGGTTCGTTCGGAAAATCAAACCATAACAAATGCTCATTGCGCTTTACATATTTTCCGTTCAATTTATGGTCCCGCTCTACGTCAGAGTTTTCCAGGCCGCATTTCAGCGAATCCTTGCCATGTTGATAGAACGGAGTGATGGTTTGCATAATTTTTTCATGCATGCGATATTGGATTCCCAGCATTTTTTTGTTTGTATTTGGCAAATTTTTATAAAGACGTTCAAACAATGATTCTTCCAGCAGTTTTTCAAGTTCCCGTTTTTCATCAAAGTCCTTCGTTTCCTTCATGATTTCTTCCAGCGTTTCTTCAAAAGTCTCATCGCCGATTAACGGCGGCAATTGATGATGGTCGCCGACGAGGATAATTTTTTTCCCTTTCAACATAGGAAGCAACAATTCCGGCGGTGTCGCTTTCGACACTTCGTCAATGATGACGACATCAAAAACTGGATAATTGTCCATAAATTCTTTGTTTGCGGATGCCACACAAGTCGTCCCGATGACGTTGGCATGCTTCACATAAAGTTTCCGGATTTCATCCAAGTCCTGCTCTGTCGCACTGTTTAACAGCGAAAACCATTCTTTTTGGATTTCCTGCGCAACCGGAAGCAGCTTGATTTGCTCCTCCAATTTTTCGATTTTTGTGCCGCAGTGTATTATTTCTTCTTTCGTTTGTTCGAGTTCCAACTCGGGCTGTTGT
This sequence comes from Ureibacillus sp. FSL K6-8385, assembly GCF_038593155.1. Lineage (GTDB taxonomy): Bacteria > Bacillota > Bacilli > Bacillales_A > Planococcaceae > Ureibacillus > Ureibacillus terrenus. Next base: position 1,282,241 of record NZ_CP151968.1, on the reverse strand, counting down.
GTGACAAGTTTCTGCAGCTGTTCCACTTTTTTCTCCAAAGCGATGCCTTGGCGGTGAAGTTCCTTCAGCTCGTTTTGCAGGTTTGAATGCTTTTCCTGATGATCGGACAGCGCTTTTTCTATTTCATCGATTTCCTTTATGAGCTCAGTCTTTTGCTGTTCATAATTTCGATATGTTTCCTGTTGTCCTGCAAGGTTTTCAATTTTTTCCTGCAAAGTGCGAATAACGGCCTGAAGTTCTTCAACGGAAGGAATAAAGCCGGTATTTTCCACTTCCAAATCGGATAATTCCTTTTCAACTTTCTCCATTTGCAATCGAAGCTGCGCTTCCTTCGCTTTTAAGTTTTCTACTTTCTGTTCGCTGAGACCAACTTTTTCCAAATATTGTTCCAATACTTCCTTTTTCAACTTTTCAAAGACGACTTTAGATTCATCCGCCAACGATTTTAATTGATACAATAAATCATTGATATAAAGCCTTCTTAAATACAACCCCCTGATCGAAGGGACGCCGTTTTGCCGATTGATTTTTTGCTGCTTGAAAGCCATGGCCAGCTTGTCCAAAAACTCATCCACTTCATGCAGCGAATAGAAATGATTTGGAGGAAGTTCCACCGGTTCAATCCGGATCTTTAGCGTTTTTTCATTGTATGCTATCGCTTTTTCAATCCGTTCCGCAATTTGCTTGGCGGGTTTCAATTTGATGATTTTTTCATGGATTTTCTCCATATCAAGCAGTAGCTGATTGATGACAAAACCTCTCCGGATTTCATGAAAGTCAATAAACTCTTCCACTTCGTACAGTTTCTTGAATGATTGCAGTTGAGCGATGTGTTCCTGGACTTTCTCTTTTGTAGACTCCAATAAGTATATTTCATGGACGGTTTGCTGCCATAAGGATTGAAGTTCCTTTAGTTTTTCTTTTGTTTGGACATAATGGATGCAGTTTTCGCTTTCTTTGATCAGCTTCTTTGCTTCTTGAATTTCCTGCTCTGTTTTCTGTAACCCATTTCCGGAAATAATGTTTTCTACCTCAGCCAATTTCCCTTTTCGTTCAATCAGTGAAGATTGAATCGTTTCCGCCGTTTTTGCAAGTTTCTCTTTTTCCTTATTCAGCGAAATCTTTTGTTTTTTCAAAGCCGCTATTGCTTTATGGATTTTCTTCAATTCTATTTCTGCATGCTTTTTCCTTAATACTTCATTTTCAAGATCTGCTTCTTTTTCTTTCAGCTGTTCCATTCGGCGGCGGCAATTTTCCATTTCATCGAGCAGCAATTCTTCTTTTTGGCCGTGCAGGCCGATTTCCTTTCTAATGGCTTCATACGTTTGACGTTTCCAGTATTCCGCCACATTTTCCTCAATAAACTTTTTCCCTTCTTCTTCAATGCTTTCCGTCCGTCCATATCTCAAAATCCGAATGTCCTTATTGGACAATAGTCTTCCAAGTGCATTATCCACCGCCAAGTTGGATTGGGAGGCGATAAGCGTCTTCAGCCCCATTTTCACGTTTTGATAACAAATTTCGGAGATGACCGTTGTTTTCCCGGTTCCCGGAGGCCCTTGAATCACATACAAATCTTCCGTTTCAAGGGCGCCACGGACCGCTTCTTTCTGGTATTCATTTAGCCGGTTATGAAATTCGATCTGGAGCCGTTTTTTTCGCTCAGCCACATTCGGACGATCTTCAAATAAAAAGTTTTCGAGATTCGGGATTGCCGCAAGCCCTTCCTTTAAATGCTCAAAACCTTTTAACAAGCGGTTCAGCTGGGATTTAGTAGAGGCATTGCTGAACGTGATGGAGTCTGACGGGAAATCTAGTGCATCCAGTTTTACAAGCTTGGAGACTTGAGGAGTCAGTTCAATATCGACTGTTTCCTTCTGGGCGTTTGCCTTGATCACTTCCCCCATTTCATTTTTGAAGCCTCTCAGATAGGCATTCATTCCTTTCAGCAGTTTCCACTCTTTGCTTTCGATGCCGCGAAGTTTGAGGGAGGCAACTGAAAAATCGGGAGAGAAAGAAATCGATTGGATGCTTGCTTCGATGTCATCGATGTCCGCATTTTTATATAGCACTTTTAAATAGCTTTCCCAGCCTGCAATTCGTTTGTTGACATATTCATATTGTTCCTTTGCAACCGGAAGTTCGGCTATGGTTCTTAAAAACAGCTCAGGGTATGTATGTCCGCTGATACGGGTAGGCGCAAAATGAATTCTCATCGCCTTTCTTCGGTTGGTTTTGACAGGAGTTTGCTTTCCCTTTGTCCTAAAGTTTTTGGCAATGAGGCCATTCTTTACATCAAACACGCAGTCAAGAATCACGACCCGCTCATTCATCTTTTTCGCCAATTTTTCGTTTTTCCGGTTGTCAAAATAGATGGACAAGGAGATGCCCGTTTCTTCAATCGATTGTTTCTCCAAATACACAACAAAAGACTGTTGCAACTGAAAAAAGGCATGTTCATCGGTAAAATGTTCCTTGATGGCTTCCCGAGCCGTATTCGTCAACACAATAAAGCATTTTATAAGCTCGAATGTTTCCCCCATGAACACACCTCCTTTTTCTCACAAACGACATTATAGCAAAAATCCTTCGGCCGTTATAGATTCAAACCATAATAAAAATGACTAGCATCCACTAGTCATTTCGTTCGGGCAATTTCGTGGTATTTTGCATCCCAGGCAGGATCGATTTTTCTAAGCGGCACCGGTCTGAAGTTGTCTTTCTTTACCAAAATATTGACCGTCGTCCCGGTTGCCGCAACCGAACCGTCTTCGTGCAAAATTTCATATCCATATGTAGTGCGCAATTTATCATGGTGTTCCACCCAAGTTCTGACTGTTGCGGTTTGTCCATAACGCATCGCTTTTTTATATTGAACGGACAGATCGATGACAGGAGAGACGTAGCCCATTTCCTCCAATTTGGCATAATCATAGCCTAGATCACGGATAAGTTGCGTCCTTCCGATTTCCATCCAAACTACGTAGTTTGCATGGTAGACAACGCCCATCTGATCCGTGTCGGCATAGCGCACTTCCACTTTCTTTTCGCTGACAAACATAAAATCACCTCTATATCAGTATACCTTATAGAAAACTCCCTGCAAATGGAAGCAGGAAAAATCTAAAAGGATATCTCATTATTTACCAATTATAGAGAAGGAGGTTTCGGGAAATAATGTACTATACCAAATAGCATGGGACAACATGTAAATGGAATGAGAGAACTTGATGAATTGGAAAATCATTTTTCGCTATATCTCAAGTCACTGGGTAATTAAATATTACATTAAAATAAAAAAACTGATGTGAATGAGGCTGCCATTCCATCAGTTTTTTCATTAGAAACCGATCAATTGTCCGATTGATTTGATATCATTCAAGATGTGTTCTTTATTGATGATGACATTTGCATACCAAAGTTCAATGATCTCCTTGGCTTTCTCCTCAACAGGCTTCTTTTTCCTGATTAATGAGACGATGGTATCAATGAATTTTGTCCTTTCTTCATAAAATTCCACCCGCTTATGAAAATCCCGGTTCACTTCAGTCTGGAACACTTTCCCGAGCCGAATGATTCCCAAATTGACGTGCTGTTCGGAATATAAGGTCGATCCTACATAGGCAAGCTTTTCATGGAAAGAAACCGGCCCTTCTTTAAAATAACCGGACATCAGCCGCTCCACTTCCGAAGCAACAGATTTCAGTTTACTGATTTGGCTATCCGTCAATTCTTTTGTTTGTTCGAAAACCGGCAGCATTGCCAGAGTATCTTCGAACAGTTCCTTCACTTTTTCAATCCGTTTCGCATCATAGGGTAATTTCAGCTGTTTTTGGATATTTTCAAACACAAATAACCGCTGAAGATAGCCCGTCAGCAACACAATGCCGTTATATGCTTTTTTGGCATCCATTGTCATCCGAATCCCACTTTCTCAAATCTTTTTCCTTGAACATAACATATTTCGATAGAAAACGAAATAGCCATTTCTCAGCATATTCTATTAAAAAGAGAAGGAGGTGCCATCAGGCGACACCTCTTTTTAATCCCATTCAATATTCGCGATGATTCCTTCTTCGTCGTGAAGATCCAGCACAATCCGTGCGGACATCGCATCCCGATGCAATTGTTCTTCGATATAAAGACGGATTGCGGTAATGAGATTTACCGTATTATAAGGCTCCATTTCCCCGTTGATGAAAGCTTCCGCGGCGAACCCTCTTGCATCATCATACAACAATTCCACTTCCACATCTTCCGGATGTACATGTTTAAATTTTGCGTGGAATAAACAAACGGCATCCACAATGTCCTGTTCAGATAATGTTATCTTCTCCAATGTTCCGTAACCTCTTTCTCATGTTTGCGTTTTAACATGAAATAAATTTTCATGATGAGATAAGCAATGAGCAAAATCGCCCCAAGATTAATCGCCAAACCTAACAGGTTACCAAGAAAACCTAAATCCCCAAGCAAACCGCCAAGCAATAGGCCGGCAAGTCCGCCGACAAGAAGACCTTTCATTAATCCTCCGGAAGAAAATCCTCCTTTTGGTGTGGAAGTTCCGGATTTGTTAGCCGTTGTGCCGGCTTTGTCCGTTTGATTTGTTGTCGCTTTGTTTACTCCATCTTTATTGGCGTCATCGTTCATCCGAGATTTGGAAGGGCTGTAATTTCCGCTGAATCCTTTTTTGCCGGACTTGTAAGATTTCGCTTCGACAGTAGTAATATCTCCGCTATCTAATATAAATGCACCCACATTGGAAAATACTAGTGCAAAAGCAAGCAGAACAGCTGAAAGTTTCTTCATAATAGTTGAATCCTCCTATTTTTGCATCACAGTTGTCATACAATACAAGTATAGCAAATCCTCAATGGTAAAAAAACTAAATACACCGACCGGTTTCAATGTTTTCATGGTGAATAGATGGTTATAATCTTTCTAATCCAACAATAGTGGTCATTTAGTATAAAAAATATGCCTTTTTATGCAAAGCATTGTATAAAAATTTATTGTATAATTATCTTCTGCGGGATATTATAAAATATATTCGTTGTTGTTTTAGGAGGAAGGAGTATTTATGAGCAAAATCAGAATTGGTATCGTCGGATACGGAAATTTGGGCAGGGGCGTTGAAGCTGCCGTTCAGCAAAACCCTGACACCGAATTGGTTGCGGTATTTACAAGAAGAGATCCAAAAACGGTCACAACAAAATCAAATGTAGAAGTGTTACATGTGGATGATGCACCATCCTATCAAGATAAAATCGATGTAATGATTTTATGTGGCGGTTCTGCAACAGATTTGCCGGAACAAGGTCCTCATTTTGCGCAATATTTTAATACTATCGACAGCTTTGACACGCATGCCCGCATCCCTGAATATTTCGAAGCAGTGAACGCGGCCAGTGAAAAAGCGGGCAAAGTTGCCATCATTTCTGTTGGATGGGATCCGGGATTATTCTCTTTAAACCGTCTTCTTGGCGAAGAGGTGTTGCCAGTAGGGAATACATATACCTTCTGGGGTAAAGGCGTAAGCCAAGGCCACTCTGATGCCATCCGCCGTATAAAAGGAGTAAAAAATGCGGTGCAATATACAATTCCGATTGAAGAGGCCGTAAACCGGGTTCGCCGTGGCGAAAATCCTGAACTTTCCACACGCGAAAAACATGCCCGTGAATGTTTCGTTGTGTTGGAAGAAGGAGCAGATCCGGCTAAAGTTGAACATGAAATCAAAACAATGCCAAACTACTTTGATGAATATGATACAACTGTGCACTTTATTTCCGAAGAAGAGTTAAAGAAAAACCACAGCGGCATGCCTCATGGCGGATTTGTCATCCGAAGCGGCGTAAGCGGATTGGGAGACAAACAAATTATGGAATTCAGCTTGAACCTTGAAAGCAATCCGATGTTTACTTCCAGCGTTCTTGTGGCCTATGCGCGGGCTGCCTATCGCTTAAATCAAAAAGGAGACAAAGGCGCCAAAACGGTATTTGATATCCCATTCGGTCTGCTTTCTCCAAAATCTCCGGAAGAATTAAGAAAAGATCTTTTATAATACTAAAGAAAAAACCTAAAAAATCATCCATCTCTTGATGGATGATTTTTTTCTCTCTCCTCCGCTCCCCTGCCGTTTTTAAATGTCTTCCCTTCCGATTCCTGAGTTCATAAAAAAAGCAGGTTGAACAAGTCAACCTGCTTTCAATTTCAGCGGAAAATTATTTTCCGGCTAATTTGTTTCTTAATACCATTTGTAGGATACCGCCATGACGGTAGTAGTCTACTTCCACTTCAGAATCGAAGCGGGCGATTGCTTGGAATTCTTTCACAGTTCCGTCTTCGGATTTCGCAGTAACTGTTAATAATTGACGAGGTTTTACATCGTCAGTGATATTAACGGAAATTTCTTCTTTACCAGTTAAGCCGAGAGAATCTGCGCTTTCGCCTTCCAAGAATTGTAGCGGCAATACGCCCATCATTACCAAGTTAGAACGGTGGATACGTTCGAAGCTTTGGGCGATAACTGTTTTGATTCCCAATAGGTAAGTACCTTTTGCTGCCCAGTCACGGCTGGATCCCATGCCGTAATCTTTGCCGGCAAGTACTACAAGGCCAGTGCCTTGTTCTTGGTATTTCATGCAAGCATCGTAAATGTACATTACTTCGCCAGTTGGCCAGTAAGTTGTGAATCCGCCTTCTGTACCAGGTGCGATTTGGTTGCGGATACGGATGTTTGCGAAAGTACCACGCATCATGACTTCATGGTTACCACGGCGGGAACCGTAAGAGTTGAAGTCACGGATTGCTACACCTTTAGAAATCAAATATTTACCTGCAGGAGTATCTTTACCGATTGCACCAGCTGGTGAAATGTGGTCAGTTGTTACAGAGTCGCCCAATTTTGCGATTACGCGCAAGCCTTTAAGTTCTTTGATTGGTTCAGGCTCTTTAGATAATCCTTGGAAGAATGGCGGATTTTGAATGTATGTTGAATTTTCATCAAATGTGTATAAAGACTCAGTTGATGTTTCAATTGCATTCCATTTTTCGTTTGCTGTGAATACTGTTTCGTATTCTTTTCTGAACAGTTCAGGCGTAACCACTTGATTTAGGATGCTGTATACTTCTTCAGAAGATGGCCATAAATCTTTGAAGTATACGTCGTTGCCGTCTTTGTCTTTTGCGATTGGATCGTTGAGAAGGTCGATATCCACTGTACCAGCTAACGCATATGTTACCACTAATGGTGGTGATGCTAGGTAGTTGGCTTTTACTAATGGATGGATACGGCCTTCGAAGTTACGGTTACCGGAAAGAACGGAAGTTACGAACAAATCTTTCGCTTTGATTGCTTCTTCGATTTCAGGAAGCAATGGACCGGAGTTACCGATACATGTTGTACAACCGTAACCTACAGTGTTGAAGCCGATTTGATCCAAGTAATCTTGCAAACCGGATTGTTTTAAGTAACCAGTAACAACTTTAGAACCTGGTGCTAAAGAAGTTTTTACCCAACGAGGCGGTTTAATTCCGCGTTCAACCGCTTTTTTCGCAACAAGACCTGCAGCGATCAATACATATGGGTTGGATGTGTTTGTACAAGATGTAATCGCAGCGATTGCAACTGCACCCGCAGGCATTTCCACTTCTTCGCCGTCAGCGAATTTGATTGTGGAAGTTTTGCTGAATTCATCTTCTGTTAAACCGAAGCCTTGTACGCCAGATGGTGCAACAACAGCTTCGCGATAGCGTTTTTTCATTTGAGATAATGGAATCAAGTCTTGAGGGCGTTTAGGACCGGAAAGGTTCGCTTCGATTTCGCTCAAGTTGATTTCCAACACATCAGTGTAAACCGGTTCGAAGTTTGGATCAAAGAACATATCGTTTTCTTTCAAGTATTTTTCGATTACTTGAACATGTTCTTCGTCACGGCCAGTTAAGCGCAAGTAGTTAAGTGTTTCATTGTCGATTGCGAAGTAACCGCAAGTAGCACCATATTCAGGAGCCATGTTGGAGATTGTCGCGCGGTCAGCAAGCGGCAATGTTGCAACACCTGGACCGAAGAACTCAACGAATTTACCAACTACACCTTTTTGGCGCAATACTTGAGTTACTTTCAATGCCAAGTCAGTGGCAGTAGCGCCGTCTGGAAGCTTACCAGTGAATTTCACACCGATAACTTCTGGGATTCTGAAGTATGATGGTTGTCCAAGCATTCCTGCTTCAGCTTCGATACCGCCAACACCCCAGCCAAGAACGCCAAGACCGTTGATCATTGTTGTATGGGAGTCAGTACCAACTACTGAATCTGGGAATGCTTCAAATGTACCGTCTTCATTTTCTTTAACATGGATTACAGGTGCCAAATACTCCAAGTTTACTTGGTGAACGATACCTGTAGCTGGAGGAACCGCACGGAAATTATCGAATGCAGTTTGTGCCCATTTTAAGAATTTATAACGTTCAGCATTGCGCTCGAACTCCAAATCCATGTTAACTTGTAATGCGTCAGGTGTACCATATTTGTCTACTTGTACAGAGTGGTCGATTACAAGGTCAACTGGAATTTCAGGGTTGATTTTAGCAGGATCTCCACCAAGTTCTTTCATTGCGGAACGCAAAGATGCCAAGTCCACAACTACTGGAACCCCAGTGAAGTCTTGTAGAACTACGCGGGATGGTTTGAAAGGAACTTCACCTTCTGGATCTGCACCTTCAGCCCATTTTGCAAGGTTGTTTACGTGTTCTTCTTTGATTACATAGTTGTCATATTGACGTAGAACAGATTCCAAAAGAACTTTGATGGAATAAGGAAGACGTGATACGTCAGCAATGCCTGCTTCTTTTAATGCCGCTAAACGGTAATAGTAGTAAGTTTTACCGTTCAGTTCAAAAGAAGCGCGACTGTTGTGTAAGTTGCTCTTTGTCATATGTAATCCCCCTATATTAGTTTTAAAGGCTATCGAGTTCTCTTCTCCATGACCAATAATAACTTACTTAAATTCATAAGTAAATTACATTAAAATTATGTTTTGTCATTAGAGATTTTTATTGAACCTGATGGCCAATTCAATTTTATTCCAAAAGATTCAACATTTCAATGAAATAATAAAAAATGCACCATTCATGAAATTCACGAATATTTTGGATAATTCCAATTATAGTTTATACTTACCTTCCAAAAAATTAAAGGGACTTTTTATGAATAATTATTCCTTTTTAAAAAATGAATGATTAAATAGATAATTCGCTGATTATTTTCCCTTTTTCATTTTTGACTTTTATATCAAAATGCTCCCGGGTTTCCAATTGTTTTAGCTCTACATACCAAATAGAATACTCATTTGCCTGATATAAATCCGTCGCAATTTTTGGCATATCATTAAGTTCCACAATTTCCGCGTTGGTTCCATTTATTTCTACCAGAATATTCCCCCTGCCCTTGATTGCCCCAAAAAGGATTTTTTCATCGGAGTAGGCTGCCGAAATTTCGTTTTCCTTTATTGCTTCCGGCCACTTTCCTTGGACAATTTCCCCCTCTTTCCAACCTTTCCAGGTTTTCTTGACCACAACAGTTCCGTAATATTTGCCGTCAGCCAAAAAGAAGTAACGATGTTCTTTCTTATTTATTGGACCGTCTATCCACACATAATCTCGATCTTTCGGCAGCGCTTCCGCCGGCGTATCATATCCGGCTCCGGAAAAATGGATTGAATATTGCTGGTATAAAAATCGGCAATGATAAAAAGCAGAGCGATCGACAGTATTCTTGCAATCCGGTTATTCAAGGATGTCCTCTCCCTTTCAGACTTGAGAAGCTATAATATAAAATTTTCCTTTTACATAAAATGAAGCATATTCGGCTAAGAAACTGAAGCACTTTCCTCGTAAATACTTTGCGGCTTCCCCATGCCGATTCACTTGCCCTCCGATCCGTGTTGCACATCATTACATACCATTTTAGCGGAATCCTTAAATTTTTTGCTCAGTTTCAACAAAAAAGGATTAGAATTCCAATTTTTTAGTGAGAATAAGTGTACGGAAGCTTTTAGGAGGGGTTATAAGATGATTCGTTCAATCTATAACTTGATGTTCTCAAAATTCAAAACACTGAAAAGCACCTTAACGAAAACAGCCGATGGAGAAATCATTCAACTATTTCCGAAAAAATATAAGGAATCCGTTCAAATAGATAAAGATGTGACATTAGTAGGGGATCCAAGCGGCCAGACCGTAGTCGAAGGCATGCTGATCATTCCGAGAAACGTCCGTGTGATTTTCCGGCAGATCACCCTTTCCCCCAATGCCCAATTGTATATTGAAGGAGAAGCAATTTTTGAGCGCTGCATCATCAAAGGAAATACGGATGTATTGATTACCGTGAACGGCGGATATATCAAAGCTGTCGAAAGCGAATTTAAAAAAGCCGGAGAAGTGGGCATTGCATTATTGAACAACAGCAATGGAATATTTAAGGGCTGCAAGTTTCGGTTTAACGGGGACACACATCTGTTCATCAAGCAGTCAAAAGCCTACCTGGAATCATGTGAAGGCTCCAATGCATTAAAAAGTTTATGGATTACGGACGGATCTTTTGTACAAACAAAAAAATGCCATTTTCATCATCATATTGACACACAGATTTTGGCGGAAGGTGCAACGTATATCGACGACGGAAGCACTATAGAAAGCGGGGATGGCCTGGGAATTGCAGCCAAGGCCGATTCGGAAGTGACGTTGCATTCGACAATTCTCTATTCCAATGCTTCTGTACAATTGTTTATTGAAAACAGCAGAGTATCCGGAAAATATTGCACGATTCAAAATGGGAAAGAATGCGGCGTCATGTTGCATGAAAGCGAAGGATTTTTTGCCCACTGCGAAATTTCCAACCATCAATCAACGAATGTTCAAGCAAAGAAAAAATCAATTGCCCATTTTGAACGTTGCGAAATCCATTCCGGACATGAAAATGGCATTTTCATCGGCAAAGATTCAATTGTCAATTGCAGTGAAACGATTATTAAAAACCATTTATCCTTCCAAGTGGTTGTTTCGGAAAAATCCATTTGTTCCATGAAGGATTGTTTTATTGTGAGCGGACGCCATGTTGGAATACTTGTGGAAAAAAAATCGGAATGCATGCTCGTGGAATGCTATGTTCTTCAAAACAACAATTCCGCTTTCAACGTCGACCGGGCGATTTTGAAATTGTATCGCTGCGAAGTTTCTGATAACAACGGAAACGGTATTTTGGCGATCAACCATTCCCATGTGGAAGTGGATGGGTGCAACTTCCATCACAATCAAATGCCGCATATCGCCAGCAAAACAAAAGTGAAAATATATATCTGCAATACCGATTTCCATCGGGGAAAAAGCATATTTCTTATACAGCGTTGCAAGATGCATGCAGTAAACTCAAGGTTCCACGACAGCATGAATGTCCAAATCGAAATTACGGAACATTCCACCGCAAAATTTGAGCATTGCCAAATATATAATGGAAAATCGTATGGAGTAAAGGTTTTGAAAAATTCCAATTTCTTCTTCTACCATAGCCAAATTTTCAAGCATGATTTGTCGCAAATAGTCGTCAATGATAGTTCCGTGATTTTGAATAATTCCGAAATCTATCAAGGGAAAAGAAATGCGTTATTTATCCAAAACCATAGCGAAGTGTATATTCAGGAAAGCTTTATTTCCAAACATGCCCAGACACAAATTTGGATCGATAACGATTCTACTTTGGAGCTTCTGAGCGTACAGTTAACGGATGGGGAGCATTCGGATTTGCATGCCCAAAATCAATCAAGGATTTATGTGGAAAACAGCATGATCCGAAATGAAAAATGCCGCTATAATGTGCAAGCTCTTAATCATTCGAAAATCGAAATCGTCAAAACAATCGTCGAGAACAAATACGGGGACGTCTATTACAGCGAAAACAACAGTTCCATCAATAACTCCGATTATTGATGGGACTGTTGTTTTGTTCATGTAAATTGCATTTTTGTGAAAAATGTTCTAACTAAAGAAATTTTAGTTTGCGAAACTTGGAATCTGTGAGAAAATAGATAGTTGGAAAGGAAGAGATTCGAAAGCTATGACGACTCTAGAAAAAATTACGCCTCATTATGATCCGTGGGAAAGTTATTTGGATATTGAGAAATACGGCAAACTTGTATTATCGAATATTGAATTTACAACCACCTACTTGTGCAATATGCGCTGTGCCCATTGCGCAGTAGGATATACATTGCAAACAAAAGATCCGGATGCTTTGCCTCTTGATTTGTTGTTAAAGCGATTGGATGAAATTCCGACGCTCAGGTCTTTGAGCATCACCGGCGGAGAACCGATGCTGAGCAAAAAATCGGTTGAACGGTACGTCAAACCGATTTTGAAATATGCCCATGAACGGGGCATTCGCACGCAAATCAATTCAAACTTAACCCTTGATTTGGACCGTTATTTGGAAATCGCTCCATATGTCGATGTTCTCCATATCTCCCATAACTGGGGAACGGTTGATGAGTTCGTGGAAACCGGTTTTGCCATGATGGATCGGAAACCGACTTATGAACAGCGGGCCAAATTGTTAGAGCGTATAATTGAAAATGCCCGTGCGTTAAGCGACCATGGAGTCATGGTTTCTGCGGAAACGATGCTGAACAGAAAAACGGTGCCTTATATCGACCATATTCATCATCAAGTGGTACATGAAATGAAGTGCAAACGCCACGAAATACATCCTATGTATCCATCGGACTTCGCTTCCTCCTTGACTGATTCCAGCCTTTCATTGGATGAAATCAGGGAAACAATTCATCATCTGCTCGACATCCGTGATGAAAACACGTGGATGTTATTTGGTACCCTGCCTTTTTACCATTGCAGTCCTAAGGAAGAGGATCAAGCGCTGTTAAAACGATTGAAAGAAGCGAAAAATGTGACAGTGCGAAATGACCCGGACGGCCGTTCCCGTTTAAATATCAACATTTTTACCGGCGATGTGATTGTGACGGATTTTGGCGACATGCCGCCACTGGGAAATGTACAAACTGATTCCTTGACGGACATTTTTGAAAAATGGCTGGAAACGGATGTGGCAAAATCTTTGAATTGCCATTGTCCTGCAGTAAAATGTTTGGGACCAAATGTGCTCGTTAAAAATATGTATTATCCAACAAAGAAATTTGAAAGTGGTTCAGCAATTTAATAAGTGAGTAAGGGATGGAGTCAATGCCATCCCTTTTATTTTTTACCGTATACATAAAATCCTCTTTATAATGAAGCATCCAGCAGATTGGACAAAAGTAAGCCCGAATTCAAATGACGCATTGAAAAACTTAAAACAGGGATTAAAAAAGCGTACCTATTAGTACGCATGACAAATAGCCCTACAATCTTGAATTTTTTCAGATTGAGGGCTATTTTGCTATTGCACATGATTCACGTATATTTTTAGACCAAGGCAAGTAGCGATCGATTATTTCTGGTTGCTGATGGATTGGGAGGTTTGGGAGTTCTGTCAATACTTTGACCAAGTATTGATAGAAATCAATTCCATTAGCTTTTGTCGTTTCAGCTAAACTCAAACAAACGGCATTGGCATCAGCTCCCAATTCACTCACAGAGAAAAGCCAGTTCTTCCGACCAATCACACTCGGACGAATCGCATTTTCTGCTGGGTTATTGTCAATCGCAATTCGACCGTCATATAGAAATGCTTTTAGACCTTCGGCATGTTTCAAGGTATAGTTTGCCGCTTCCGCAAGGGCACTTTTGCCGTAAAAAGGAGATTCATCTACCCATTGTAAGAATTCTTCCACAATCGGTTTGGAATATTTTTTTCGTGCTTTTCGACGTTTGCTTGGTGAAAGTTTCTTAAACTTTCGTTCCAATTCGTAGAGTCGATTACAATATTCTACACCTTTTTCGGCGTTTTTACTGTTGGCTTTTAGCCATTTTCTACGCACATGTGCCCAACAATTGGCGAATGTGACGTTAGGTAAACCAGCGTATGCAGAATATCCGTCACAAATGATGGTTCCCTTGAACTTTTCCACGAAGTCTTTTAAAACTTCCCGACTTCGCGATAACGCACTATGAAACATGACGATGGTCGGCCCTTGAGAAGCAACGCTTCGGAATACCCAGTTATAAGCATTAGACTGAGCCGACTTTCCATCCGAACGGTTGAGTATTTGAGCGTATGTTTCATCAATATGAAGAATTGATTTTTTCATAAGGAGCTCTTTCATACGATGGTAGATTGGATGAAGCCAATCCTCCGCGATTCGAATCACCCAGTTCGATAAATTTTTATCGTTTGTAAGGAGACCATAATGGTTCCATTCCTTTACCTGGCGATATAAAGGTAAATATTGAACAAACTTATCGTAGATGATTTTTGCCAAGACCGTTGGTCCAGCAATACTTCGTTGAATCGCTGGTTGTGGTGCTTTGCCTCGTTTGATTTGTGAATTTTTGCTGAGATCTTTTTTACAATTCCTGCACTCATAAGCGTGTTCGATATGTCGAACACGCTTCACAATAGCCGGTATAAATTTTGCTTCCTCACGAACAATCGTGCTGCCGATCTCTGTCATCTGAGATTGACAACACTCGCATTGTAAGTTTTCAGGGTGATGATGAATTTCTTCAATTTCTAAACCATCCACGAAGAAATCGTTTCGTTTCTTTTTATGTATTTTACGAACAACTGTATAGGTAACAGTGTCCGTGCTTTGTTCTTCTGTGTGCTCAGGTTCGTTAAAAAAAGAGTCATCATCAAATAAAGAACATTGTCCATCTGGAGCTTGGTACTTTGATTTTTCTGATTTTGAGCCATAAAGAAGCTTTGTTAAATAGCGAACTTGTTGTGACAACGATTCAATTTGTTTCAACAGTTCTTCATTTCTCTTATTGGATTGCGCGAGTTGTTCTTCTAATAATTGAATTAATTTTTCATTCGAATCATTGCTCACATCATTCACCACATTTCCGTCCAAATTCAATAATGTCTTGATTATATCACTAGTAATCATTGGTTAAAAGACACCTTTTTTAGATTTTTGTATGGCTTTCGGTTGATGAATTGTGAGTCCTTCAAGTAACCAACGAAGTTGTTGTTGCGTGAGCCGACGAACTTCATTTTTATTTCGTGGCCATTGGAGTTTGCCATTATCCAATCGTTTATAAAGCATAGCGAAGCCATCTCCATCAAAGTATAAACATTTATAACGATCTTTCCTTCGACCGCAAAACAAGAAGATTGCCTCGCTGTATGGATCGAGTTCGAATGAATCCTGAATTAGCGTTGCTAGACCGTCGATTCCTTTTCGCATATCTGTATGACCGCAAATGATATAGATATTTTTGCATTTTGTAAAATCATGAATCATTTCGATTCAACTCCCTGATAACCGCTTGAAGTAATTGAGGTTTGACACCGGGGTAGAAGGAGATTTTACACTGATTGGATTGAATGACGCATATTGGTCTGAGTGGACCACGACTTGCTGGGGATGGAGTTGGATCAGATTTGGACTCTAATTTTACAGGCACGATATTGAGTTTTTCCGTTGTCAAAAAAAGAACACCTCCTCTGTAATTGTTACTTTCATCTTACAGGGAGGTGTCATTGATTTATAGGCGTTGTTTGATTTCGGGCTTACGGACAAAATCCCTTCTTCGAATCAAATCCGCTTTTAAAATTTGATGAATGGCCGATATAATAGATGAACATCCATCCAGGAAATATTATTTCCATCCTCTCAGCATTGTTTTAATCATGTTGGAAAACGACCGATTGACTTCCCTGCTTTCGTTTAATATCAACGTTTAATTTAGTTATTATAATTTTCTTTAATTTGGTAATTGCTTCAATCAATAATTGGACCAGTTTCTAATCATTTTTCGCAAAATTAGCCGGTTTATCATATTATTCTTCCTGCGGCGAAAGTATTTTTTTATCCGGAAAAGCAATAATAAGATAAAGTTTTTTCAGGATCATCCGATGAACCATTTAGTTGGAAATATTACAACAGATGCAATTCAAGGGAGTGCATCCAAATGAGAACATATCCATTCATTCTGTTTAGTTTATCCATTCTGTTTCTGTCAGGTTGTTCAACTTCCATGGAAAGCCAGGAAATTAGAATGACGGGTAAACAACAATTTAGCGCCTTGTCTACTTCTACCGAAAAGCCTTCGGAAGTATTGACGGTTCAAACCGTAGAGTTTTCCAGCGGACAAGGCGTACCGAACCTGGGTGTTGCATTGTTCGATGTGGAAACCCAACAAGAAATTGAGCGGGGAATCGCCGATAAAAACGGAATGGCCTATTTTGAACAAGTCTCACCTCAGGGATTGTATGATATTGTCATTTACCGCATCACAAAACAAGGGGAATGGATGGAACAATCCCGGGAAAGCATAGTATTTAATCCGGAGCATCCAACGGTACGTATTGAAACGTTCAATGCTTCCCCGAAAGATTATTTAAAAGTGCCGGTAGTCCTTCAAAACCCTGAATTGCCAAATGGTTGTGAAATCACTTCATTAACTGCCATCTTGAATTATTATGGAATCAAGATGGATAAATTAAACTTGAATGAATATTTGCCGAAGTCCAAAGTGTATTTAAAAAATGGTGTGTTGTACGGTCCCGACCCTAATCAGGCCTATGCAGGCGATCCGAAAGATCACGATGATGGCTATTACGTTTTTGCACCACCGCTCGTTGATGCGGCCAATAAAATTTTAACCGAGAAGAATGTCGGATTTCGGGCTCTGGATATCACAAACGCCACGAAAGAAGAAATCATTGATTATGTGCATTCCGGAGTGCCTGTTTTAACATGGGTGACCATTGATTGGAAAAAACCGAAGAAATTCGCTTCTTGGGTAATCGAGGGAACCAATAGAAAACATGTTGTATACAAAAACTTGCATGTGGTGGTTTTGATCGGCCATCAAAAAGGAAAAGTGACGATCATGAATCCTTTAAAAGGCATCGAAAAGGTGGATGAAAAAACATTTTTCCTCCGCTATGAACAATTAGGATCCCACGCTATGGTGGTTTTGTAACCATGGACTTTCCGTATGAAACTAAAAAAGCGGCTCTTTTTATAGAGACCGCTTTTTTATTCTGAAACCAAACGGCGATAACTAAGACGCCCTTTGAACCCATTATTTAAATACAATCCGTTTTTCCTCATATGCTTTGATTTTATCTTCATATTTGAACGTTAAGGCGATTTCGTCCCAACCGTTCAACAACATTTCCTTATAATATGGGTCGATGTTGAAATGATAAACGGCACCATCTTCCCCTGTTACTGTCTGCTCTGTCAAGTTTACTTCCACTGTGTATGGTTTTTGCAGTCCTTTTGCTAAAATTTCATCCACTTCTTCTTCTTTTAATTTCACAGGTAAAATCCCGTTTTTAAAACAGTTATTATGGAAGATATCCGCAAAGCTTGGAGCAATGATTACACGGAAGCCGTAATCCAAAATAGCCCAAGGCGCGTGCTCGCGGGATGAACCGCAACCGAAGTTGTCCTGTGCCACAAGAATTTGTGAACCTTTATATTCAGGTTTGTTTAATACGAAATCCGGATTCTCGTTTCCATTTTCGTCGTAACGCCAATGGTAGAACAAATATTTGCCGAATCCTGTGCGTTCAATTCGTTTCAAAAATTCTTTTGAAATGATTTGGTCTGTATCCACATTTTTGCGATCTAATGGTGTGATGACACTTTTGACGATATTAATTGGCTCCATTTATACCCGCCCTTTCATTAAGCTTGTTGTTCTTGTTTCAAATAGTTGCGGACATCGACGAAGCGTCCTTCAATTGCTGCCGCTGCGGCCATTGCCGGGCTTACGAGGTGTGTGCGAGCTCCAGCTCCTTGACGTCCTTCAAAGTTCCGGTTGGAAGTGGATGCACAACGTTCGCCTGATGGAATGATGTCCTCGTTCATGCCAAGGCAGGCAGAGCATCCGGAGTTGCGCCATTCGAAACCGGCTTCGATAAAGATTTTATCCAATCCTTCTTCTTCAGCGGCTTTTTTCACCGAGTAGGATCCAGGAACAACAATTGCACGCACGCCCGGTGCCACTTTTCTGCCTTTTACGATTTGGGCTGCTGTACGAAGATCGGATAAACGGGAGTTTGTACAAGATCCGATGAACACATGCTGGATTTCAATGGAAGTGATTGGCTGACCTTCTTCCAATCCCATGTATTCAAGTGCTTTTCTTAATGCCTGCTTATCAGTTTCGGATTCATAGTCGTCAACAGTCGGCACTCTTCCGGAAATTCCTGTACCCATGGATGGGTTTGTTCCCCAAGTTACATATGGCTCAATTTCACTTGCGTCGATTTCAAGCACTTTGTCATATGTGCATCCCGGATCAGATGCAAGGCTTAACCAATATTCAGCCGCTTTATCAAATTCTTCTTTCGGAGCAAATCGGCGGCCACGCAAGAATTCAACCGTTTTTTCGTCCGGAGAAATCAGGCCGGCTTTAGCCCCCGCTTCGATGGACATGTTGCAGATTGTCATCCGTTCTTCCATGGACAAATTGCGGATCGCTTCACCGGTATATTCAATAATATATCCAGTGCCTAAACCTACTCCCCACTTGGCAATGATTGCCAAGATGATGTCTTTTGCCGTTACGCCAAAGCCGAGTTTGCCGTTGACGCGGATTTCCATTGTTTTCGGTTTGTTTTGCCATAATGTTTGAGTTGAAAGAACGTGTTCCACTTCGGAAGTACCGATTCCGAAAGCCAATGCTCCAAACGCGCCGTGTGTGGACGTATGGGAGTCACCGCAAACGATCGTTTTTCCTGGCTGTGTCAAACCTAATTCAGGTCCGATGACATGGACAATTCCTTGGTCCGGATGACCGATGCCTGCAAGTTGAATGCCGAACTCAGCACAGTTTTTCTCCAATGTGCTCATTTGTTTTTTCGCAATCGGGTCATTCACCGTATAAATATCTTTTGTCGGTACGTTATGGTCCATCGTTGCAAAGCAAAGATCCGGACGGCGAACCTTTCTTCCGGCAAGTCTTAATCCTTCAAAGGCTTGTGGAGACGTTACTTCGTGAATTAGATGAAGATCGATATATAATAGATCCGGTTTTCCTTCTTCCCGATGAACTACGTGTGATTCCCAGATTTTTTCAATAATATTTTTTGCCATCTTTACCACCAACCTTTAAATATATGATTCCATGATGCTGTCTGAAACGAAACTTGTATCGATTTCAGCGATGACTTTGTCAGTCCATTCATCTGTCGTTAAAGCTTTTTCTTTATCTGTTGCAAGATCTCTTGTAAAGTATCCGTCTTCAAATACGGCATTGACTGCGCGTTCGATTTCCGCCGCTTCTTCTTTCATGCCGAAGGAGTATTGAAGCATCATCGCGACGGAAAGGATTGTTGCTGCCGGGTTCGCAATGCCCAATCCCGCGATCTCAGGAGCAGATCCATGTACCGGTTCATATAGACCGAATGAATCTCCACGGATGGATGCGGATGGCAATACGCCTAATGAACCTGTGATGACGGATGCTTCATCGCTCAAAATATCTCCGAACATGTTATCTGTCACAATGACATCATAATGGCTTGGATTTGTGATGAGCTTCATTGCGACTGAATCCACTAAATTATGCTCCACTTCCACTTCCGGATATTGCGCTTTTTTCTCATCCACGATTTCACGCCACAGACGTGAAGTTTCAAGCACGTTCGCTTTATCTACAGAGCAAAGTTTGCCTCTTCTCAATTTGGCAAGTTCGAAAGCATTGTCTACAATCCGTTCAATTTCTTTGCGGCTATAGATGCATAAATCGCTTGCGCCGTCTTCCGTGCGTTTCTTCTCCCCGAAGTAGATGCCGCCTGTCAACTCACGTACAATCAACAGATCCACATTATCTGCCACTTCTTTTTTCAAAGGAGAAGATTCTAATAAACTTGGAAAGGATTTTACAGGCCGCAGATTTGCAAATAAATCAAACGTTTTGCGGATTTGCAATAATCCTTTTTCAGGTCTCAATTCAGGCGGATTATGGTCCCATTTTGGCCCGCCTACAGCTCCCAATAAAATCGCGTCGCTTTGTTTACAAATTTCAATCGTTTCTTCCGGAAGGGGCGTATTAAATTGATCGATGGCAGCTCCTCCGATTGCTGCATATGCTATTTCAAAGTCGTGTTTAAATCGTTTGCCGACAGCTTTCAACACCCGAATCGCGGCTGCTACAACTTCAGGACCGATACCGTCACCAGGAAGTACCGCTATTTTCTTTTCCATTTGAAAAACACCTTTCTATTGAAGATTTTAATATAAAAGGAACCTTCCGAATGTTTAACAAACGCCATCAAACATTTGCATATTTGATGGCGTAACTGAATCGATCAACAACAATTAAATTTGTGCAATATGTTTTTTTACGAACTTTTCGTGGAATAGATATCTGTTAATCGCATCGACAAATGCTTTGGCCGTGGCTTCAAGTACGTCTTGCGAAGAATCACGTCCAGTCGTCGTCACGTCATTATAGCGAATTTTTACTACTGCATCCGCCAAAGCATCTCTGCCTTTGCTTACGGATGTCACTTGGAAATCCAGAACATTGACCTTGGAATCGACTAATTGTTCAAGGGTATTGAAAATGGCTTCAACTGAACCGGCGCCAGTCGCTGCGAGAGCTTTTGTTTCTCCCTCCGGTGTCGTAACAGAAGCGGTAGCAGTCGGAATATTGTCTGTACCATATGAAACTTGAACACTATTTAATTCAAATTTTGGAATGTTTTCAATAGATACAGACTGTTCCGTTAATAATGTAATTAGATCTTCTTCTGTAATTTCTTTTTTGCGATCGGCAAGCTTTTTAAATTCTTCGAAGGCTTTATTCAATTTTTCATCTGACAATTCAAATCCTAATTTTTGTGCACGATCGCGGAATGCGGCACGGCCGGAGTGTTTACCGAGCACAAGCGGCACTTCTCCTTCTCCCACCAGCTCAGGAGAAATAATTTCGTACGTTTGTTTATTTTTCAACACTCCGTCTTGGTGGATTCCGGATTCATGGGCAAAGGCGTTTTTGCCGACAACCGCTTTATTTGGCGGTACTAAGAATCCAGTCAAGCGGCTTACAAGTTGTGATGTTCTCTTGATTTCTTTTAGATTGATTCCAGTTTCGGCCTGGTAAAAATCTTTTCGGATGTGAAGGGCAACAGCAATTTCTTCTAATGAAGCATTCCCTGCCCGTTCACCAATTCCGTTGATGGTACATTCGATTTGGTCCGCACCGTTCTCGATTGCAGCCAATGAATTGGCCACGGCCATTCCTAAATCATCGTGGCAGTGAGCGGAGAATTTCACTTTCTCTGCTCCGCGGACATTTTCTTTTAAATATCTGAACAGATCTCCATATTCTTGCGGTGTTGCATAACCCACTGTATCCGGAACGTTGATTGTCGTTGCTCCGGCTTCAATTACTTTTTCGATAATCCGAACCAAGAATTCGCGATCGGAACGGAATCCGTCCTCAGCAGACCATTCAACAAGAGGGAAGAATTTTTTTGCATATTTAACCGCTTCAACCGCTTGCTCGACGACCTGATCAGGCGTCTTTTTCAATTTGTATTCCATATGAATCGGGCTTGTCGCCAGGAATACATGGACATGCGGCTGTTCGGCCACTTTCAATGCTTCCCATGCGCGGTCGATGTCGTTTTTTACGCAGCGCGCAAGACCTGTAACAATGGAATTTTTTACAGTTCCTGCAATCTTATTTACCGCATCAAAGTCGCCGGGGCTGGAAGCAGGGAATCCTGCTTCTATAATCGTTACCCCCAGACGTTCAAGTTGTTTTGCAATCTCAATCTTTTCTGCAGTATTTAGATTAATGCCTGGCGACTGTTCACCATCACGTAGAGTCGTATCAAAAATATCAATCTTACGCACTATTTAATCACAACCTTCCGATTTCCTTCATTGATGAAAGGCATCATTTTACGCAATTCCGCACCCACTTTTTCGATTTGATGCTCTTGTTCGCGTTTTTTGTATTCATTGAAGCGTGGACGTCCATTCGCGTTTTCTTCAAGCCATTCTTTTGCAAATTTACCGTTTTGGATATCTTCAAGCACTTTTTTCATGTTGGCTTTCACTTCATCAGTGATTACACGCGGACCGGATACATAATCTCCCCATTCGGCAGTATCTGAAATGGAGTAGCGCATGTTGGAGAATCCGCCTTCGTAGATTAGGTCCACGATCAATTTCATTTCATGCAAGCATTCGAAATATGCGCTTTCAGGCTGATATCCTGCTTCTACCAATGTTTCAAAACCGGCTTTGATTAGATGAGTAAGTCCACCGCAAAGTACTGCCTGTTCACCGAATAAGTCAGTTTCAGTTTCTTCTTTGAATGTTGTTTCAAGAACCCCTGCACGGGCAGAACCGATTCCTTTAGCCCAAGCAAGCGCAAGATCTTTTGCTTTGCCAGTCGCGTCTTGATAAACGCCGATTAATGCCGGTACCCCTGCACCTTCTACATATGTGCGGCGAACCAAATGGCCAGGACCTTTAGGCGCTACCAATATTACGTCTACATCTTCCGGCGGTACGATCTGTTTATAATGAATGTTGAATCCGTGAGCGAATACCAATGCATTGCCTGGTTCCAAGTTTGGTGCGATTTCCGCTTCATACACCGCTTTTTGTACTTCGTCGGGAAGCAGAATCATGATGACATCCGCTTCTTTGGATGCTTCAGCTACAGATTTCACATCTAGTCCATCTTGTTTTGCTTGCTCTGCTGATTTACCTGGGCGGATACCTACACGTACATCAAAACCGGATTCTTTAAGGTTTTGAGCGTGGGCATGCCCTTGTGAACCATATCCAATAACTGCGATTTTTTTCTCTTTTAATACTGTTTCATTGATTTCGTTATGATAATACATTTTTGTCATCTTTCGTTTCCCCCTAAATTTTTTATCTTTTCATATAATTTATATAATTTCAATGACAAAGACAGTTCAGAAAACTATCTTTGCATTGAATGTACCAACCATTTATTTTTCGAACAACCATTATTTCAATAATGAAAGCGGCGCGCTTTCATAGAAACTTTGTTGCACTTCGCGAACCGTTGCTGTCACACCTGTCCGCGTCAATTCTTTAATGCCGTATGGACGCACCAGTTCGATGAATGCATCGATTTTATCCGGATGTCCGACTACCTGATATGTGACAACGTTTTTTGAGGTGTCCACTATCTGCGGTCTAAACGGTTCAACAATGGCATTCATCTCCAATCTCAAGTTAGGCGGAGATACCACTTTCACCAGAGCGAGTTCGCGAAGAACAATGGATTTATCCGTAATATCATTCACTTTTAATACATCGATTTGTTTCGACAATTGCTTAATTAACTGTTCCAGTTTTACATCATCTTCAATATTTACCACCAGGGTCATTTTGGAGATATTTGGTTGTTCTGTGTGCCCAACCGTAATGGATTCAATATTGAATTGTCTTTTCATTAATAATCCCGTAACCCGGTTCAATACTCCGCTTTGATTGATGACTGTTACCGTAATTACTCGTTTCAAAACTTTTTCACCCCTACCATTTCGAAAAGTGCCTTACCAGCAGGAACCATTGGATATACATTTTCTAACTGTTTTACTCGGCAATCCACCAGTACCGGTTCATCGGAATTGATCGCTTCCGTCAAGATTTTTTCGGCTTCATCGATTGTTTGGATGCGATATCCTTTGATGCCGTAAGATTCTGCAAGTTTGACGAAATCCGGCTGAACTGGCATTAAGCTTTGTGAGTATCGGCCGTCATAGAATAATTCTTGCCATTGACGCACCATGCCGAGCGCTGCATTGTTGATGATGATGACTTTTACTGGTAGGTTGAATTCTTTTAATAATGCAAGCTCTTGCAATGTCATTTGGAATCCTGCATCGCCTAAAATGGAGATGACTTTTTTATCAGGTTTGGCAAATTGCGCCCCGATTGCAGCAGGCAAACCGAATCCCATCGTTCCAAGGCCGCCGGATGTAACCCATTGGTGGCTGTGGTTTTGAAGATAATATTGGGCAGCCCACATTTGATGTTGGCCCACGTCAGTAGTAACAATTGCATCGCCGTTTGTAATTTTGTGGATCAATTCGATAATTTGCTGCGGCAATACTTCTTTGTCATCCGCTTCATACCAGAACGGATACTCTTCTCTAACTTTGTTCAGATAGTCGATCCATTCAGCCGTATCCGGAGCTTTGAAATCATTTTTCAACAAGGCTTTCAACGCTTCTTTTGCATCTGCAACGATCGGGATGTCCGTACGGATATTTTTGCCGATTTCCGCAGGATCGATATCGATATGGATGATTTTTGCTTCCGGTGCAAAACGGGAAGTATCGCCAGTCAAACGGTCATCGAAACGGGAGCCGATGTTGATAATCAAATCGGATTTTGTAATGGCGTCGTTTGCGACCACCGCTCCATGCATGCCGGCCATTCCGTAGTTCAATTCGTGTGTGCCGGGAATGCTTCCTAAACCAAGCAACGTTGTTACGACCGGAAGTCTGTATTTTTCTACAAATTCAACAAGTTCATCGCATGCATCCGCAAATAATACCCCTGCTCCTACAAGCACAACCGGTTTCTTCGCTTCGCTGATTGCCTGGATAGCTTTCTGAATTTGCAGATAATTCGGCTTGTAATTTGGTTGATAACCTGGCAAATATACTTCGTCCGGAACATTTGCTTTCGTTTCATCAAAGATAGCCGTTGAAATGTTTTTAGGCAAATCGATCAATACCGGGCCTTTTCTTCCGGTGTTGGCGATATGGAATGCTTCCTTTACAATCCGTGGAATGTCATTTACATCTTGGACTTGATAATTGTGTTTTGTGATAGGAGTTGTAATCCCGATAATATCCGCTTCCTGGAATGCATCAGAACCGATAACATTCGTTGCAACCTGGCCTGTAAAAATCACCAACGGAATCGAATCGATCATTGCATCAGTAATACCTGTTACTAAGTTTGTCGCTCCAGGACCGCTTGTCGCAATGACAACCCCCGGTTTATTTGAAACACGCGCATAACCTTCTGCAGCGTGGATAGCTCCTTGTTCATGACGAGTCAAAATGTGGCGGATCGGATTTTTATACATCGCGTCATAGACATGCAGTACAGCACCGCCCGGATAACCGAAGACAATATCAACACCTTGATCGTGCAATGCTTGTATCAATATTTCAGCGCCATTTTTCGGTCTTTTTTCAACTTCTTGCATCCCTGATGGTGAGGCATCGATTTTTGCGTTTGTCGACGCATTAGCAGTCATTTCGTATACATCCTCCTTCTAAAATCTCTAAAATAAAAAAGCCTTTTTCTCCACCGCAAAAGAAGACCTTTTGCGAAGGGATGAAAAAGACTTTTCATGGTACCACCCTTTTTCGTAGCAAAAAACGCTACCTCTGCGAATAGCTGTACACATTCCACCCACGGCAACATAGATGGAATAGCTATTCATTGGTAACGGTGCACACGAAAATAGTGCCCGGAGCTATCTAAAGGCTTGACGCGTTCAATAGCTCACTCCGAGGGGATGTCGGATATAGTTGTATCATCGGTTTCCACCAATCCCGACTCTCTGGCAGATACAATGCTCTATATCCTTTTACCTCATCATTGAGTTAAGCTTTTTATTTTTGATTTTTATTATAATATTTTAAAGTTCAAAATTCATCACAATTTTATGAAAATTATATTTTCATAATACCGCCTTTTGAAGCGTTTGTCACGAGTTTTGAATATCTTGCCAACCATCCGGTTTTAATTTTTGGTTCGAATGATTTAAGTTTTTTGCGGCGTTCTTCCAATTCTTCATCGGAAACTTTTAAAGTGATCGTCCGATTTGGTAAATCGATTTCAATTATATCACCATTTTCGACTAATGCAATAGGTCCGCCCTCAGCAGCTTCAGGAGAAATATGTCCAATCGAAATTCCCCTTGATGCGCCGCTGAAACGGCCATCAGTAATAAGTGCTACCTTGGCCCCAAGACCGCGTCCTACGATGGCGGATGTCGGCGCAAGCATTTCAGGCATTCCTGGACCGCCTTTTGGACCTTCATAGCGGATGACCACAACATGGCCTTCCCTTACCTCGCCTGCGTCAATGGCGGCAAGACATTCATCTTGGGAATCGAATACAATCGCTTCCCCAGTAAATGTTTTAATGGAAGGATCAACAGCACCCACTTTAATAACAGATCCTTCAGGCGCGAGATTGCCAAACAGGATGGATAATCCGCCGACAGGGCTATATGGATTGTCTTTTGTGCGGATGACATCTGTATTTGTAATTTCGTGACCTTTGACAAGTTCTCCGATCGTTTTGCCAGTCACTGTGATACGATCAGGATGAATGCAGCCCGGAATTTTTGCCAACTCATTAATGATGGCACTCACGCCGCCCGCTTTATGGACATCATCAATCGAGATATCGGAAGCTGGCATGATTTTCGCGATATACGGCACCCGTTCTGCGACTTTATTAATATCCTCCAAATCGTAATCGATTCCCGCTTCATGGGCGATGGCCAACGTATGCAATACGGTATTCGTTGAACCTCCCATCGCCATATCCAAAGCAAAGGCATCGTCAATCGCTTCTTTTGTAATGATGTCGCGAGGACGAATATCTTCTTTGATCATGCGAATCAAGTGTTTTGCAGCTTCACGGATCAATTCTTTTCTTTTTTCGCTGGTAGCGACGATTGTCCCGTTTCCAGGAAGCGCAATGCCCAGCATTTCCATTAAGCAGTTCATTGAGTTAGCCGTAAACATTCCGGAACAAGATCCGCATGTAGGGCATGCATGCATTTCAATATCTTTAAATTCTTCTTCAGTTATTTGGCCTGTTTTATATGCGCCAATACCTTCGAATACTGAAGTCAGAGATAATTGTCTTCCTGTAGAACTTCTTCCGGCTTCCATCGGTCCGCCGGAAACAAAGATGGAAGGAACGTTTGTGCGAACAGCAGCCATCAACATTCCAGGTGTAATTTTGTCACAGTTTGGAATGAAGAATACGCCATCAAACCAGTGAGCATTAATCACGGTTTCGGCGGAATCTGCGATCAATTCGCGGCTTGGCAAAGAATACCTCATCCCGATGTGACCCATGGCGATTCCGTCATCAACACCGATCGTGTTGAATTCAAATGGAATACCGCCTGCTTCACGAATCGCTTCTTTTACCTCTTCAGCAAATTCTCGCAAATGAACGTGACCTGGAATAATATCGATATAAGAGTTGCAGACACCGATAAAAGGTTTATCCAAGTCCGTTGGTTTTACCTTTCCCGTAGCATAAAGCAAACTACGGTGAGGAGCACGGTCAACTCCTACTTTGATCATATCACTTCTCATACTTCAAACGCCCCTCGCAATTACTGATATTTCCGATATTTAAACTTATTTTAGGTTTATTGAAAATTTTCCGACAATGTTTAATAGTAAATTTTCATTTAACATTTCTTAAAAAGTGTCGGTGAAATTGTTGTCATAATAGTACAAAATTGCACATTCCGTCAACAGTATTTTAAAAATTTTTTATAAAATTTTAAATTTTTAAATTAAGCTGAAAACGCTTTCTTTCTATATTAATCAGGTACTTTCCACGAATTTTTTATTTTTTTCTATTTTTCATCATAATAAAAATTTTCTATCAGTATATTGGTTATTTCTGGTTATAATGGATGGATATGAAAACGATTGGGCGACCTAAATTTTTGTGTATAGAAACGAAAAAAAATCTAACCCTTTAAATTGGGTTAGATTTTTTGATCAGCCGATCGGCACAATTGTAAAATCGATGGCCAAATTGAATAATACAATTGTGTGAATTAAAGCAAATATAATCCCTTGACGATTCAATTTTTCCACAACATTAGTATTCATATTTGATCCACCCCATCCCCGTAAATTTGTCTTCTTTGTGAACATTATATGACATTTTTCATCATTTTGCAAAATATTTTGAAAAATCTTTTTATTTTTTTTAACGAACCGTTTTATCTGCATATCTTCAACGCATTTGAAACACACTAACACAACAACAGATGTTTATGCAAAGGAGTGGAATCATCATGAATTTCATTTGGTATTTAGTCATTGGCGGAGTGATTGGATGGCTTGCGGGTGTCATTGTGGGAAAAGATATTCCCGGAGGCATCATTGGCAATATCGTCGCAGGAATTATCGGTTCCTGGATCGGCAGCGCCCTATTGGGCAACTGGGGTTGGGAAATCTCGAATTTTTATGTATTCCCGGCACTAATCGGAGCAGTTATTTTAGTGTTTGTCGTAAGTTTAATCATGAAAGGGTTTAGAAAAGCAACCGACTAAAATATCCATGCAAAAAATGATCATCCTTAAAATGGATGATCATTTTGCATTTTAAATCACCTATCCGCTTTTCAATGACGCCATTCTATTCAAACCACGCCAGGACTTCTTTTTCCAAAAGAGGGCTGATCCGTTCATATTGTTTATAATAATATAGGACTTTATTGACGTATTCTTTGCTGTGATTATATTGAAAAACCGCTTTCTCAATGTTCCCTTCCTTCGCTCCGGATCTGGAAAGGAAATTTGCAGCACTGAAAATGGCATCTTCGAGGTCGAAGGGATCCGCCTTGCCGTCTCCGTTTGCATCTACACCATAGCCTCCATATTTTTCAATCACTTTTGGATCGGTTTTTTCGGATTCCGGAATATTCCCCTTCCCTAATCCGTTGCAGGATGGATGATTCCAGCCGACAAATGTACATGGCATGAATTGCATGTGCCCTTCCGCCCCCACTGGTGATATCAACGTGTCCGTCGTTGAAAATTTCGTCTCCACTCTATGGTGGGCGGCAAGCAAAGTCCACGGCACATCGTACTTCTTCCCTGCCGCTATGTATATCGGAATATATTCCGCAGGTATTTTTATATCAAATCCCTCTTGAATTTTTTCGATTTCTGATATTTCTTTATGATAGAACCACGATTTCAAAAAAGCGGAATAAATCATCACTGATGCCGGAATGAGCAAAATAATCAGCAATAATTTCATTCCCGGGGTCATCATAAGTTTTTTCGTTTTTTTCTTTTTTGCCATAATATCCCCCTGAGCAAATACTTTAAGAAGTTTCCCAATGAATGATTATATCGAAAAATCACCA
Source organism: Ureibacillus sp. FSL K6-8385 (assembly GCF_038593155.1). Classification (GTDB taxonomy): domain Bacteria; phylum Bacillota; class Bacilli; order Bacillales_A; family Planococcaceae; genus Ureibacillus; species Ureibacillus terrenus. Next base: position 1,252,944 of record NZ_CP151968.1, on the reverse strand, counting down.
TTACTAAAATTACAAAAAAGTGTATAAAACTGGTCATTTTTTTATTAATTCTATTAAAAAAATAAGAAATATTTTATTAATTCTTGAAACTATTGTTTTTAAATTTAAACCTATGTTAAATTGATAAATAACTGATTCAATAAAGTATTTGCGAGGAAAGAGTGACAGTCATGACAAAAAATTGGATCGAAACCAAATTGGTACAATTAGGAAACCAAAGCGATAGCAGAACAGGTGCTGTAAATCCCCCGATTTATATGTCCACTGCATACAGACATACCGGCATCGGGGAGTCTACAGGATATGATTATATTCGGACAAAAAATCCAACTCGCGAAATTCTCGAAAAAGGCATTGCCGAGCTGGAGGGCGGCGATGCAGGATTTGCCTGCAGTTCAGGAATGGCGGCGATTCAATTAGTGCTTTCCATTTTCAAACCCGGCGACGAAATTTTATTGCCGGAAGATGTTTATGGAGGCACTTACCGTCTGCTGAAAACTTTTAATGAAATGTATCAGATCCGGCCTGTCTATTTCTCGAAGGCGGAAGAAGTGGAAGGGTTAATCAACGGACGAACAAAAGCCATTTTCCTGGAAACACCGTCAAATCCATTGATGATTGAATTTGATCTGGATTATTTCAATGACATTTGCAAAAAACACAACCTCCTATTCATTGTGGATAATACCTTCTACACCCCTTATTTCCAACGTCCGATGGAGCATGGAGCGGATATCGTCGTCCATAGCGCAACAAAATATATCGCCGGCCACAACGATACATTGGCAGGCCTTGTCGTTGCAAAAGGGCAAGAATTATGCGAAAAATTTGCATTCAATCAAAACAGTATGGGCCTCGTTTTATCGCCTTTCGACAGCTGGCTTGTCATTCGCGGATTAAAAACTTTGCATGTGAGAATGAAACAACATGATGAAAATGCCAAAAGAATAGCCGCCTATTTAAAAGAAGAGCCGTTGGTTACCGATGTTCTTTATACAGGAAAAGGCGGAATGCTTTCCTTTAGATTGAAGAAGCCGGAATTGGTCAACCCATTCTTAAAGAACATGAAGCTGATCACTTTTGCCGAAAGTTTGGGAGGACCCGAAAGCTTTATTACATATCCTGCTACCCAAACGCACGCAGACATCCCGTATGAAGAACGGATTGCCCGCGGCGTAGATGATTGTCTGTTGAGATTTTCCGTAGGATTGGAAAATGCGGAAGATTTGATTGCCGATTTAAAACAGGTCTTCGAACAGTTAAGAGATTTATAATAAAAAATGCTTGGGAAATCCCAAGCATTTTTTATTTATTTTTTTTCATGTTTTTAATCAACGTTTCTACATCGATCGCAATTTCATCATATGGCACGGCATTGCCGGAATTTTTTTCTTCGGAATATCCCGTATAATATTTTACGGCCACACCGTTTTCATCAACCAAATAAAATGTGGAGCTGTGAACTACTTGATCATCATTTTCAGGTTTTTTGACAAGAGCTTTAAAGGATTGCAATGCGAATTGTTCGATGAATTTTTGATCATACCCTGTAAGCAGATGCCATTTTGATTCATCAGGTACATCAAAGTAGTCCAAATATTTTGCCAAAGCTTCCGGCGTATCTCTTTCCGGATCCACCGAGAATCCGACGATCTTGTAATCTTCCACGCCTCTTTCTTTCAATTTTTCTTGCACGATGGACATATTCAATGTCATCGGTTGACAAATCGTATTACAATTCGTAAAGATAAACATAGCAATCCAAGGTTGACCTTTTAAATCGTCTAATGTGACTTTTTCTCCACGATGATCGATCATTTCGAAATCCTGTATTTTATACTCGATTGTCGGTTTAAAATCATAATTGCTGCAAGAAGATAAAAGAACTCCGACAATCAACAGCATGGTAAAGATGATGAAACGTCTTTTCTTCATTCTGCCTCAACTCCCTTGGAATACTATGTTTATCATAAATGAAAGTAGTATTGAAGTAAAACCTTTTACTCATGAAAGGTTCGTTACAAAAATGTGAAAATTTTTTCACTTTTTCCATCGTTAAAATATTTTTTCCCTGCCCGCATTTTTCAGAGACACGAGCGCTGAATATATGGCTTCAAGCTTCGTTTCGATCCGGTGCAATAAATAAAAAGAAATTATGACCGGAAAACCAATCTCCTGAATAAGGGTGATCCATTGTTCCATTATGACCGCCACTCCTTTGGCATTCCATGAAGAATCAGAAAATCGGCAAAATCCGATGAGGGATTTTGCCGAACGCAAACCTTAAATTACATTCGTAATGGTTTTATCGATTAAACGCGCTTGTTTAATGGCTACGAGAGCTGAACCATCTACATGGAATACATCTTGATTTATAATGTTTTGCATTGCATTTAAAATTTCTGTTGGCGTTAAACCGGGTTTTGGATCGTTCAATGAAAGGGTAAATATCTTGCCGTTCGCAGCTTCAAATTTCATTTCCAGCACTTGAGACATCTCCTATTCCCTCCCGAATGATTACAGTTCGATTTTTTCAGTTCGAGAAATGGAAGCCTGTACTAAAGGATGTTTGGAAAGCTGAATGAAAGCTTGTACAACTCCTGCCAACCGGTCGGCCGTAACGTTGGAGCGTACATTCTTATAAGTTTTGGATGTGAAAATGGAGTCCCCGAATTCATCAATCCCTGTTTCAAAAACCACCTTTAATGCTCCTTGTTCAAACGTTAAGTTCGCCATTCTCTCACCCCCTTTTCACTAACTTAAATATCAATTTCTTAAAAAAATGGGGACAACCTTAATGAAAAATTTTTCTGCCTTGATATAATGGGTTAGAGAAGTGAAAGAGGTGAACAAGTTGGAAGACTGGATTATGTGGCTGATTGTTGCCTGGAGCTTTATCATGGTGATTTTGATGGGCATCGGCGGATTTTTCATGTTCCGGAAGTTTTTAAAATCATTGCCAAAAAAAGATGGGAAATCGGATTTGGATTGGCAAGATTACTATATTAATAAGACTTTGCATTTGTGGAATGATGAGGCAAAACAGCTCTTGAATGAACTTGTGAGCCCGGTACCGGAACTTTTCAGACAGCAGGCGAAAGAATCCATAGCCGGAAAAATCGGGGAACTCGCCTTAAAAGAAAGGGCGAAAACAATCAACCAGGAATTGATCATCAGAGGATACATTATCGCAACACCTAAAAGGGACCACAAATTTCTGCGGAAAAAATTAGCCGAAATGAACATCGATGTAACTCCATATGAAAAATATTTCGCCGAAAGCAAAAAATAAAAATGATCATCCAATCGCTTGATTGGATGATCATTTTTTATTGCCTTCATCCTCATTGCCTTTCATAAGGCTTTATCAAATAAATGGGATTTTTCGATCTTTTTATATTGAATCAACATGGCAATCCGCCATGGCCAAAGCATTGCAAAAGCCAATATCCAGAACATGCCGGCCAATTCCCCCGGATCAAAGGAATCGGTGAGAACGACTTTACCGATCGTCCTGATTACCAACAAACTGATCAAGATAATAAAAAACGCTTTTGACCGCTTCATATAAATTTCGTTGTCGCGGATTTCAAACTTGGAAGTGGCGATTAATACAAAAGAAAAAATAACGCCGACCACGACAGCTTCCAAAATTTGAAGCGGAGATACCCGAAACTCTTCAAATATAAACATCAATGCCCCCGTAGACATGGCAATGGGAGGAATAAGTATTTTCCTGGCATTGACCGGTTTCTTTTGGGAACGCAATCTCATCATCATGATGAAAGTCCCCATCAATATGGCCATTAAAGTACTCGCAATGATGACATAGCGAGAAGGTATAACTCCAAACATAAAACCCCTCCTCGAAGGAAAAAACAATTTCGCGGCTTAAAAAAACTGCCTTGATTACAGGCAGTGCTTTTTAATAATATACCACAACGGGCTCTTCATATGTATCTATAAACCTTATGGAACAATCCTTTTCAACAGATGGCCGTTTCAACGGCCGTTCCCGGGACCATTAAAACCCTTGGAAACCGCCAAATATAGGAGTTAACACGCGAATGATATAAGTCATGCCGTCGAAGAATAATAAGATTCCCATGGCAATCATCACATAACCGCCGATTTTTACAATCCTGTGGCTGTATTTCCGGAGCCAATTCATTCTTGAAATAAAGAATGACAAGATAAAAAACGGAATGGAGAACCCCAATACGTAGGCAACCATATACCCCATGGCGGAATTTGGATTCGTCATGGCCAGCGCAACGATAGCTGCCAAAATCGGCCCGGTACATGGCGTCCATCCGGCGGCAAAGGCTAGACCAATCAAAGATGAACCCAAATAACCGGATGGTCTATTTTTAAATTCAAATTTATGATCTTTCATTAAAAAATCGATTTTTAACCACCCAACAATCATTAAGCCGAAAAACACAATTAAAATTGAACCAATTTGACGGATTAAATCTTGATAATTCAAAAAGAAATCTTCCAATGAAAATAGACGGGCGCCAAAACCTAAAATAATAAAAATAATCGAAAATCCGATCAGGAAAAAGAGGGTGTGCAAAATCGCCCTTTTTTGCAGCATCGCTTTATCGTTTTTTATTTCATCATAGCTCATCCCGGTAATGTAGGAAAGAAAAGCGGGATAAAGCGGCAATGTACATGGGGATATGAAGCTCAGGAACCCCGCCCCGAAAGCGAATAGTACGTTGATATTAGCTGACATTCCTGTCTCTCCTTAAAGATGATGTGTCAATTATATGATAACAAAGAATCTCCGGAATGTTGCCATGAAAAATTGAAGAATTGGCAACAAATTCATCATAAATAAAGGATTAACTATATGAATAAATAATATCGCTTCCAAATCTTAAATTCCATAAAGGTTCAAATCGGTCGATAATCCAATTTTTTACCAGTTTCATTTCCCCGACGTCGGATAAAGGGCAAACTTGGAAATGAATATTATTGTCCGTTATATGTTGAGCTATTTTGGCATTGATATGACAATGGGTGGCTGTGCCATCACGGAAACAAGATTTCGGAGAGACATTTCCGATGTGCTGGTTGAAACGTAATTTAAACTTATTGTTGCAGATTCCTGCAAAAACAATTTTATCATTCATGATGACCGTATATACGCCCTTTTTATTTAATACCGATTCATTGCCTTTGACGACAAATTGGCAATAATCCAAATCCCCGTAATTATTCAAAAATTCTTTGTAGAACAAATCATTGTTTTGTTTCATGGAATACAAGGCTGGTCCTGCAGGCATATCCAATATGTCACAGTAATCGTTGAATACTTTATCTTTCAGGTGTTGATAGCGGCGGTGCTGAAGAAGGTCGCGGATCGTTTTTTTATCAAAAAAGCGAAACGGTTCCCTTATCCCCGTTTCCAACAGTTCAATCCGAACACGATGGAAATAAAACTCTTTACCACCAATTTTTACATGCATTGACACTTCCCTCCGTTTTCCTATCGAAATAAAAAGGAAAATTTGAAAAAATTTCAATTTCTTATAATATTTCGATAAAAATTATTGAATTCCTTTATACAAGGGCACGTTTTTTTCAATTTTTTATCATTGTCGATAAACTGAATACAACGATGGCAACCCATATAAAACCGAAAGAAATCAACTCTACAGTTGTAAACGGTTCGCCATAAACAGCGGCCCCTAAAATTAAAATGAGGGTTGGTGCCAAATATTGAATGAATCCAAGAATGGATTGAGGCAAAGCTTTCGCTCCCTTTGCAAATAAAATTAGTGGATAGGCAGTCACTACCCCTCCGAAAATAAGCAAAAGATCCGTTTTCCAGTCCAACTGCAAAAATGAAGTGTTATTAGTTGACATAAGATAAATATATAAAACTAACGCGAACGGCAAAATAAACATTGTTTCGATGGCCAATCCCCTTTTGGCATCCAGCTGAATTTTTTTCTTCAACGCCCCATAAATTGCGAAAGAGAAAGCAATCCCTAATGCGACCCAAGGAATTTTGCCGTAGCGGACCGCCATGATTGCCACGCCTGTAAAGGCAATAAATACTGCGGCTATTTGCCCCTTTGACAAATGTTCTTTAAAAAATACAACTCCAAATAACACGGTAATTAAAGGATTAATATAATATCCAAGGCTTGTCTCCACCACATGTTCGTGGGTGACCGCCCAAATATACAGAAACCAGTTGCAAGAGATGACAAAGGAAGCTGCCATCAATCCGAAAAACATCTTTTTGTTAAGCCATAATGATTTCAAATCCTGAAAGAATTCTTTTTTCTGGCTAATTATGAAAATGAACATACACGTAAAAACAAATGACCAAATAATCCGGTTTAATAAAATTTCCAAACTATTTACATGTTCCAACAACTTCCAATAAACCGGAAACACTCCCCAAATTGCATACGCAAAAATGGCATTGAACATGCCTTTTCTCTCTTCCGTCATAAGATGCCCCAAACCTTTCAATGTTTTTGTAATCGAAAATGCCTAAAAAAATTATATAGGCGGAAAATTATGAAGTAAATGTAAAAAAATTTTTCAAAAAGAGTGGCTGTCCTTGTCATTTATATATGTCCCTTTGGACAGCCTGATGAAGGGGCCCATAAAAAAAGCAGCAAATTGCTGCCCATTACTTTTTCATGCTTTTTATTTGGTGTTCGACGATTAATGCGCTTAAACCCAGCAAATCCGCGGAAGTCAAAGTGCCGGTTTGCAATTTTGCCGCCCAGTTCATATGAATTGCTCTTTCGTTGATGCCTTTTTGGACGATCGCTTCAATCATTTTTTGATCGTTAAGAATTGCTTTGAGACGTTCTTTCAAAGCAGGGCTTGTAAAGATGGTTTTTGAAGCATTTTGTTGAATGGACGGTAATGTGTTTTGAACCGCTTTTTCTATTTGTTCCAAATCAATTTTTCCTTTTGATAGATTGGGCGCCACAAATTCCACGCACTCTTTCGCAATCGCCTCGCAAATATCATTAAATTTTGCCCGATAAATCCTTACATCTTCTGTTGAGTTCACAAAACATACCTCAATAAGGATCGCCGGTTTGTTTGTCCCCCTTAAAAAAGCAAGCTCGGCTCTTTTTTTGGCCCCACGGTTTTTCAAACCGCTGGCCGCGGCAATGGATTGGCTCACTTTTGCGGCAAAGGCCCTCATCGAATCGCTTCGGTATAACACTTCCGTCCCAATCGGCAAATCGGTTCTCTTCCCGGAAGCATTAAAATGAATGCTGACATCCAAATCCCGTTTTTTTGCATTATGCTGGGCAATTAAATAATTCAAATTTTGACTTTGCGTCTTTGATTGATTATCAACGATTTTGTGAACTGTAATCCCTGCATTCCGCAATAAATAGGAAACCCGGTCAACCACTTTTCTCGCTTCGGTCACCTCATCAATAATGTCTCTTGCACCAGTGCCGGGTCCGAAATGTCCTGAACTGATTGCAATGTAGCTCATAAATTCACCCCCAACAACTTATTTGATTTAAGATGCTTAATATTAAAATTCTTATATTTTATAATACGTACCTTATTGAAAAGAAGCGGGGCTTATTATTTAATAATTCGCTTTTTCTTTCTAATTTAATAGATTTGGGCCAAAGAGTGAAAAAGGGACAAAAAAAGACTAACTATAAAGTTAGCCCTTATGAAGAAAGATTAAATTCCTTTCTGGTGTTCAAAGATGACAAAAAAGAACGGATTTGGAAAATTGTATCTTTTATTTGAGTTTGAAAATATTCATTTTTTGTAAAGTAGCTGTGCACAAGGCCACGGGCGATTTTTAATTCGACTTTTCCGCCAAAATCAATTAATTTTTTTGCGTACTCAATCCCCTCATCCCGCAATACATCATTTTCTGCAACTACTACAAATGCGGGCGGCAAGAGGGACAAATTGTCAGCCAATAAAGGAGAAACATACTGATTGTATATCTCATTTTCATTGTTTAAATAATGTTTTTTGAACCATGCCATATCTTTCTTTAAAAGGCCAAACCCGGTTGCAAATTCTTCATAGGATGGCGTGCCGAAAGTCAAGTCGGTAACAGGGTAAAGCAATATTTGTGCATGAATTGGAGGACCTTGCAAGTCCCGGTTCAATAACGAAACTACGGCCGATAAATTTCCTCCTGCACTGTCCCCTGCCACACTGATTTGATTGTTGCCGTTCAAATGTTGACTATTTTCCGACACCCATAGAAAAGCGTCATATGCATCATATACTGGAGTCGGGAATTTGTATTCGGGAGCTAAACGGTAATTGACGGACACCACGACGGACCGGGTAATTTCTGATAACAATTCACAAGATTCGTCGCTTGTTTCAATGCTATTTAACACCCATCCTCCTCCATGGTAATAAATGATTATCGGAAATGGGCCTTTTCCTTTCGGCGTATAAATGCGTACTTTTATGGAATTGCCATCCCTTACTGTAATAAAACGGTCTTCCTTCTTTACGGCATTGGATGAACGCTTGCTTTTGGATTGCAATAAAATTTCTCTTCTTTTTCTCTCAGCAATTGGATCCATTTTGTATAACGGCGTTTGTTGATTCGCTTCTTTTAAATATTTGACGGTGCTCTTCAATAAGAAGGACATAGAGGATCATCCTTTTTCTTATAATTCTTATTAATTTACTATGTTTTAATTGTATAACGAATCCCTTCCGCTTTCAACAAAAATACCCTTAATTATTGATAAAATTTATTTATATACTATGAATAATATAAATTTTATACAATTTTTTATTATCGGAATGCGATATTCTATCATTTTCATACAATCATTCACCCAATCTCTATCTAATCAATCATCAACATTCTCTCCTCCTCTTATATTTTATGCTTTCTGGGTGTTTATCTAATCTATTTTTTTTATCTTCCATATGCTATTGATGAATCTAGATTTATTAGGAGGTGAACGTAAATGTTCAGAAGAAGACATTCTCACATGAGACCGATTTGCTGCCCTCCCCATGTAATGCCGACACAGGTTGCCCCGGCACAAATTTCACCAACACAAGAAGTGGTAAGAACAAATATTTTTAATACAATCGTTCCGCATATCCATCCGGTGCATACAACAACTGTAAACCGTCATGTTTTTCATCACCAACATTATTATCCGCAAACATATTCCCAAGTGAATGAATATTATCAAACTTCAAGACAATGCGGCGATCCTCGAAATCCTAATCCAAATTGCTTCCCTATTCCAAGAAGATTTGGATTTTAAAATAAAAATTTGCTGCACCCGGCAAGGGGTGCAGCATTTTCTTTATAATCTTTTTAACTTTTCATATTCCAATTGAAGCTGCTCAAGCCGTTTTCTGCCTTCTTCGCGATTGCGGACCGTTTCTTCCTGGATTTGTTTTGTTTCTTCAATACCAGCCAAAATCGTCCTCCAAGTTTGTTCAATCGTTTCAATTTTGATGCTTGGCTGTCCTGCCGTACGAGCAATTTCCACACTGTTTCGGCGGATGTTTTCCGAATTCCTCATCAACATTTCATTTGTGCGTTTATCCAATTCCTGCATGGAATCCGATACCAATTTTTGGCGCTTAATTGTTACCGCATGTATTAGCCCCTGTTTAAAAATTGGAATCGTCGTTACAAAAGCGGAATTGATTTTGGCAATCAAATGATTGTTGCCTTGTTGCATCAGTCGGATTTGCGGTGCAGCCTGGAATGCTACTTGCTGGGCCATTTCCAAATCGTAACGGCGCTGTTCCAACAGTTCAATCGCACGGCCGAGCGTTTCCAGCTCTATCACGGCTTCCTGATCCCCTTCATTGGCGAGGGCCTGCAATCTTTCCACTTCCGGCTTCAATGTTTCCAATTTCACTTCGATGGCTGCGATATGTTCGCTTAAGCTCTTAAAATATTCAAGATTTTGTTCGTACATTTGTTCCAATTCAATGGTATTCTTTTTCATTTCTTGTTCGTATTTTGTAATTTCGTGATAAATGGCATCGATTTCTTTATTCATCGTTTCGTATTTGGATAGAATTTTTTGCAGCTGTTCCTTCCCTTTGCCGAAAAGACGGGCAAAGAATCCCTGCTTTTCTTCTTTAAAATCTTCCGGATCAAAACGGGACATGATTTTATTTAAATGATTGATCAGTTCGCTTGATTTTTCCAATTTGCTTTGTTTGATGGAAGCAAGCATCCGATCCGAAAATTTTGAAATGGCATTGGCCGTTTCCTTTCCAAACTCCAGCACCGCAATTTGATTCCGTACGTCTATTTTTTCGGCAAGGGCAAGAACTGCCGGATCTGTTTTCAGTTCGATTTGCCGCTTGCGCAGCTGGGACATCTCTTCATCCGTTACAAGTTGGGGAGGCGCTTCGACGATTTCTTGTTTTTCTTGTTTAATTTTCGCATCCAAATCTTCAAACAATGGATTTTTCATTTCTGACATGGCGATCCTCCGTTCTCATTTAAATCCGTCATACTTGTACTTTTAGTTTACACAAACTTTACGATTAAACATACGATTGAAGGAACCGGAAAGTTTCAATTCTTTCAAGAAGCTTTTTTGGGAGGGTCACAATGTTCCGGCAGAACCGCCATCGATATTTACGGAAGTGCCTGTCACATAGGAAGCCGCATCTGACACAAGAAATGTGATGACTTTGGCCGCTTCCTCCGTTTCTCCAATTCTGCCAAGGGGAATCGCTTTTCCCATTGTTTTTGAATACTCTTCCCAAGCGGCATCCGGCATTTCCCGCTTCCATTTTTCTTCGATTTGCCTGCTTCGGATCAGGCCGATGCATACGGTATTCACGCGAATATTATATTTTCCGAGATCTTTGCTCATCGCTTTTGTAAGCGCCATTCCGGCGGAACGGCTTACCGTTGTCGGAAGGCTTTTTTCTCCGGGAGTCTTTGCAATGGAAGCCGTAACATTCACGATGGATCCCCCTTTTTCTTTTAAATAAGGGAGCGCATATTTCGAACAATAAATGGCGCCGAACAACTTCAAATTCAGATCAGCCTGCCATAATGGCGCATCCACTTCTTCAAAAGAATAAGCTGCAGAAGTTCCGGCATTGTTTATTAATATGTCCAACTTTCCATAATGGGCAACGGTTTCTTCGATCAATCGTCTGCAATCCTCTTCTTTTGTTACATCGGCGGCAATGGTAAAAACCTCTTTTCCTGTTTGCCCTTTAATCCATTCCTTTGCTTCTTTCAATCCTTCCGGTTTTCTTGCGCAGATGGCGACCTTTGCCCCTTCTTTTACAAGTTGCAAGGCTGTATGTAAACCAATTCCTTTACTCGCCCCGGTAATGACGGCCACTTTATTTTCCAATCCCAAGTCCATTTTTTACATCTCCTTTATCACTATATTAATATTTATATTTTCTATGTATCGCCATGATATCCTTTTAAAATCCAAGAGTTCCTCAAAATAAAAGACGGATCCTGAAGAAATTCTTTAGGATCCGTCTTTTATTTTGATTCTTTATATGATCAGAATTGTTTATAGTGTGTACCTACAATAATAAGCAAGATAAACAATACAACGATTAAAGCAAAGCCATGGACACCATATCCATAGCCATAGCCTCCGCTATAACCATATTGATATCCCATATATTTCCCTCCCTCATCATTGCCTACTCCAGTGTATGTTTGCAATATGGGGGATGCAGGGACAATAGCATAATTCAAAAATAAAAAATTCATTTTATATTATTCTTCTATTTTAAAATGAAACCTCTTCTCGAATTTCAGATTACCGCTATTAAAAGTTCTTTCTACAAAAGTGACATTTTGTTCATGGTCGATCAGCAATACCGTTGAACAACGGGTACCGTAATGAGGCAATTGAATAAAGGCCGGCGATAATTTTCTTTCCATTTCCAACCCGACCCCTGTATCCGGAAGCTGTTCATCCGGTGCGATTTCGCGGTCCATCATAATTTCAAACAATTTCTCAATGTCCAATTTTCCTAGATTGCGCTGAATATAATCGGCAAATCTCGCTTTCCCTTTCACTACCTTCGGCCAAGGGGTATTTAATGTATGGTTGCTGATGCTATGGGTACCCGGCTTAATTTCATTTTTCTCATCCAAAATATTGTTGTAATGAAATAATTGTTCCGGATCGCCAACGATTACGTTAAACCCACCGTAGGAATCCTTCTCTTTTGCCAGCTCATCAATAAATTCTTTTGGATGGACGCTGCTCTTTAAAAAATTCCGTACAATCTCACCTCGGGATCGGGGCTTTTTCGGCAATGAAGGATCCCGGAAATTAGTAATCGCGGCAAACCGTCCGTTTTTCGAAACGCCCATCCATGTGCCCATTTCCAGAAGATCTCTGCCCGCCAAAATTCCGGGTTCATCTTCCCAAAAATGGGCGGGTTCCGTCGGCCGGTCATAAACCTCATCCCGGTTGGCTGCGATGATTAATTGGTACATTGGATGATTTTTAAAGTGAAGATGAATTAAACACATACTCCCAACCCTTTTATAAATTTTTCTACGAATAGTTTATCATTGAAAGCGGTTAATCCCCAATATTTTTATATAAGGGAATTTTTTGTCATACTAATTCCCCTTTTTTAATTCTTCCAAGATGGCTTCCAATATTTTATTATTCCGTCTTAAAGACGAAACGATATTGACCATGAACCAGATAATAAAGGATGCCGGTATCACATAAAAAAGCACCGATGCAATAATTTCCAAAACTATTCCTCCATTCCTTTCGGTTAAGATGAATAAAACATTCATTTAGAAATCAAATTGATTCTCCCTATAAAAAATATTTTTACGCAACTTACATTGGCGTTCCAGATCAGCCCGTCAATCTGCATGTCCATTTTCATTTCTTTCTATTTTATTTGTTTATATGCAAAAGAATAATCTCTTAAACCAAATTACAATAAAGTTATTAAAATTCTTAAAAATGCGGATTCATGTTCAATAAAAGATAGACCCCCTTTATCACTCAAAATAACTTTCATATAAATGGATCAAATGCGCATATGCGCCACCCGCCTTTAATGCAGCCGCGACGAAAATGGCTTCTTCAATCCTTTCCTCCGATACCCCCAAATCCTTTGAGCGTTTGGTATGAAAATTTATTAATTGGGGACATTGAATCACGTAAGATACAGTCAATGCAAGCAGCGTTTTGAACTCTTCGGTCAAACTTCCTTCTTCCATGACAGCCCGGACAAAATCGGCATAAGCCTCAAATGGTTTAGAATGATGTTCTTGATGTGAACTTTTTTCCCGATTAAAATAGCTGCTATATTGCGTCGCTGCACCCGCTTCCATCGCAGATACAACAAATACAGCTTCCGCCAGCTCTTTCATGCTTGCGCCCGAAAATTTCGCTTTTTTTGTGTGAACATCAATGCAATAGGGGCATTTTATTACATGGGCAATGGCAACGGCAATCAGCTCCTTTTCTTTTTTTGTGAGCGCCCCGGGCCTAAAAATCTCCCTTTCAAATTTCAAAAATGCCTTGAATGATTCCGGCGAGACTTCTTTCACTTTTTTCATAAGATGATCTTTATGCTTTTCATAATAGCTCGGCATATTTTTCCTCCTCCGCATTTGTTCTGGCGAAAAACTGCGGTAACTATTAAAAATTCGAATTCGCATAAATTTTTAACAATTTGACAGCTATTCTCTGTATTTCGGAAAATTTCACTAATTCTTGCAAAAATATTGTTCGATTTTGTAAAAAAGAGTATATAATCAAAATATATTGAAATATTCAAGGAGTGTTAAACAGTGAGTACAAACAAACGAGCATACAATTTCAACGCAGGACCATCCGCGTTACCATTAGAAGTGCTGGAAAGAGCCCAAAAAGAATTGGTCAACTATAACGGCACTGGCATGTCCATCATGGAAATGAGCCATCGCAGCAAAGAATACGATGAAGTTCATAATAATGCCATCAACCGATTGAAAAAAATCTTATCTGTTCCTGATAACTATGATGTGCTCTTTTTGCAAGGCGGCGCAAGCCTTCAATTTACGATGGTGCCGATGAATTTCCTAACAAAAGATCAAACGGCAAGCTATGTTTTGACTGGTTCCTGGTCTGAAAAAGCATATAAAGAAGCAAAACTTTTCGGTAATGCCGTAGTCGCTGCAAGCACAAAAGAAAACGGCTACCGCAATATTCCTAAACTTGACGAAATTCAATTCAATGAAAACGACGCTTATGTTCATATCACTTCCAACAACACAATCTACGGTACTCAATGGAAAGAATTCCCTAATACAGGGAACGTGCCTTTAGTTGCGGATATGTCCAGTGACATCATGTCCCGTCCATTTGATGTAAGCCAATTTGGAATTATTTACGCAGGCGCGCAAAAGAACTTGGGACCATCCGGGGTGACGGTTGTCATCATCCGCAAAGACTTGATCGAAAAAGCCAATACAGAGCTTCCAACAATGTTAAAATATAAAACTCATGCCGATAAAAACTCCTTATATAATACTCCTCCGACATTCGGCATCTATATGCTGGGAGAAGTGTTGCGCTGGGTTGAAGAACAAGGAGGCCTTGAAGCAATCCAAAAACGCAACGAAGAAAAAGCGAAATATATCTATGATGTAATTGATGAAAGCAACGGATTCTACAGAGGACATGCAGAACCTGGCAGCCGTTCTTTAATGAATATCACATTCCGTTTGGCGGATGAAGAATTGGAAAAACAATTCTTGGCCGAAGCCAAAGCGGCCGGTTTCGTAGGACTAAACGGCCACCGTTCTGTCGGAGGATGCCGTGCTTCAACTTACAACGCAGTGCCTGTTGAAGCTTGCATCGCGTTGAGAGATTTCATGTATGAATTCCAAAAGAAACATCAATAACAGAAAAAAGATGACCAAGAGCGAATGGAACTTAATGTCCCATTCGCTCTTTTATGATTGATTTGAGAACCGGCAAAAACCAAATATCGGTTCAATTTCCATTTTTTTGAATCACCCTCTTCTACCCTCTCTTTTGGGAATAATTGTCTTTCAACGCTCTTTTCAGGAGGGCAATCGAACGGTCAAGATCCGCTTTTATTGTATCTTTATACGCTTTCACTTTTTCCTTGTCCCCGATTCGGTATATATACAGCGTCTGCATTTCCGTTCCCTCTTTGATGATTGGTTCTCTTGTCAAATAGCCGTCTTTCAGTAATTCATGCAGGGATTTATAGACTTCGGATTTCGTCGGACGATAACCGAGATCTTTGAAGTAATCCTGCAAGTTTTCCAAGATTTGAAGACCGTATAGTCTCCCTTTCTCGGCCTCGTGAATCATATAAAGTTTCAAAAATGCCCTTTGCTTAATGACAAATGTGCTTCTGCCCATATTTCATCACCTTATTGGTTTAGCTTCGTGTGTGTAACTATATTTTACTAGAAAATGTGGCGCGAGGAAGTTTTAAAATAGAAATGGATTATTTAGAACCGTGTTTAATTGGAAACCAGATATCCGTTGCCAGGCTTTTTGAATACGTCAAAATTTTTCTCATAAAAAAGGCTGTCGAGATTCGTTCTTCTCAACAGCCCTGTTTTCACCGGTTAATATGCTCTTGCAAACCACACGGTATATTTCGCTTCTTTTCCGCAAGTAATGCAAGTGTGTTTTTTCATTGGCGGATTGAATGGAATATTACGGGATGTGAATTTCGTTTCTTCTTTCACTTTCGCTTCGCAAGCATCGTCGCCACACCAGCCGCCAAGAACCCATCCTGCGATTTTGCCTTCCTTCTCGCAAGTTGCAATATGTTCTTTTAATTGATCCAGTGTATCAATATGAGTATGGGAGTTCGCATCGCGGAATGCTTTCGCTTTTTCATAGAGACGTTTTTGCATTGTTTCCAATTCATTTACCACCGCTTCCACGACGGATTCAATGGAAACAGTGATTTTTTCATCTTCATCGCGGGCTTTCAAGATGACTTGATTGTTTTCCAAATCACGAGGTCCAAGTTCAATTCGGACCGGCACTCCTTTTAACTCCCATTCATTAAATTTAAATCCCGGAGATTGGTCTGAATCGTCAAGACGTACACGGATCCCCTTTTCTTTTAAAGCTTTTCGGATTTCTTCCAATTTTTCAATGATGGCAGGTGTTTTCTTCCATGGACCGACAGGAATCAAGATTACCTGAGTTGGTGCAATTTTTGGAGGAAGAACCAATCCTTTTTCATCCCCATGCACCATAATCACCGAACCGATCAAACGGGTTGAAGTACCCCATGAAGTCGTATGAACATAAACATGTTTATTTTCCCTGTTCAAATATTTAATGTTGAACGCTTCGGCAAATTTTGTTCCCAAATAGTGGCTTGTACCGGCTTGCACCGCTTTTCCATCTTTCATCATCGCTTCGATGGAATACGTATCGACTGCCCCCGCAAAGCGCTCTGAAGGAGTTTTTTGTCCGTCATATACAGGTATGGCCAATACATTTTCCACTACATCTTTGTAAATATTGAGCATCTGCATTGTTTCTTTGCGCGCATCTTCTTCGTTTTCATGCGCCGTATGCCCTTCTTGCCAAAGGAATTCGGAAGTCCGGATGAATGGCAATGTTTTCTTTTCCCAGCGGAATACGTTTGCCCATTGGTTGATAAGCACCGGCAAGTCGCGGTAGGATTTAATCCAATGGGAATACAAATATCCGATCATTGTTTCGGAAGTCGGTCTGAGCGCCAAGCGTTCTTCCAGTTTCTCACCCGCAGCTTCCGTCACCCATGGAAGTTCAGGCGAAAATCCTTCCACATGTTCTTTTTCTTTTTGGAAGAAAGATTCAGGAATCAACATTGGAAAATAGGCATTTCGATGCCCCGTTTCTTTAAAGCGCCGATCCATTTCCTCCTGAATATGTTCCCATATCTCATATCCGTCCGGTTTAAACGCAATGCATCCGCGCACCGGCGTATAGTCCATCAAATCCGCTTTTTGAATGGTTTCGATATACCATTTTGTAAAATCGTTCGTCTGTTGTGACATCGTCATCCTCCTCGCAACAAAATAGCGTAAAGATGTCCCCTTTTGGACGCCTTTACGCTGAATAGTCCTGTTACCGCCAATGCATGGCATATATCGAGCCGTATCCGCTCTTTTTCCAGGCTTCGGGTGGCGATATAGCTCTCAGCGAATGCTAAATTTTCAGTAAACGAATTTTAGTTTTTTCTAATATAATGTACCAAATTCAAGCAATAAATACAATTCCTATCTAAAATTTTGCAGTTAATTGTTGCGCCGGGAAGCCGATATATTCCAAAAATAAGATTTTTCAAAGAGAAAAGGAAGCCCAGATTCCCGCCGTACGTTGATTTTTTATCTCATCTTCTTAAAAATTACAATATTTATAACAAAATCATGACTATCATCCTATAAGCAGCGGGTTTATTGATCTTGTGAAATCTGATTAATAAAGAACTAGTCAGATAGACAACCTATTCTTTTTTTACTATTATTAAAAATGTTGCAAAAATTAAAAGGAGGAAAAATAATGAAACTTTCCATACGATGGAAAATAATTGGCGCAGTGCTCCTTATTATTGTCATCGGCCTGGGAACCCTGGCGACCTCCAGTTCCATCTTCATTTCATCCAAAACAGAAGAAGCGGTCATTGACCAGAGTGAGGTCCTTGTCGATGAAATGGCCAACTCCATCTCCACCTTTATTGATGGATATGAACAAAGCATTTTGAAAATGGCTACAGATCAGGATGTACTGGATTATTACCATGGCTCCGCCCTTTTTAATGACAAAGCGGATCAAGCTTTCCGCCAGCAATTAAAAAGATATTTAACCATTTATGATTCTGCGGCGAATATTTACTTTGCCGATGGACAAAAGATCATTACGGAACCCCATTTCGATGAAATTTTTGATTTGGATGTAAATTCCCGCTCCTGGTACACGGAAGCCAGGAAAAATCCGGATGAAGTGATCTGGTCACCGCCGTATGTGGACGCTTCAACAGGCGAATACGCCATCGCAGGTTCCAAGGCGGTAAAGGAAGGCGATGAAACAATAGGGGTATTAGGTGTCGACATTTTGTTATCCAGCCTAACAGAGGAAATTTCCAAAATCGATATGGGTTATAAAGGATACCCCATGGTATTGGACGATTCCGGCAATGCCATTGTGCATCCTTCAAAAACGGGCGAAAACTTAAGCAACTTGGATTTTGTCAATCAAATATTGAAAGATGACAAGCAGAAAAATGTCCTAAAAACAGCGATCGATCAGGAAGACAATGTAATTGTCTATGAAAAAATCCCTGAATTGGGATGGACGGTTGCCGCCGTTTATAATGAAAAAGAGTTACATAGCACAGCAGACAGCATACATAATATGATTCTTTTATCCGCGCTCATTCTGCTTGTCGCCATTTTTGTCATTCTTTATTTCATTATTTCCAAAATCATCCGACCGATTACGGTTTTAGGATCTTCCATGGAAAAAGTTGCACAAGGCGATTTGACGGTCCACATCGAATTGAAGGGTAAAGATGAAATCGGCCGGCTAGCCCAACATTTTAATAAAATGGTAGAGGAAATGAAAAAAATCATCGGAATAATCCAATCTTCCTCCAAACAAGTGGAAGACCGCTCGCACTATTTAAGCGCCCTTGCGGAAGAAACGAATGCCTCCAGCGCGGAGGTTACGAAAGCGGTAAGGGATATTGCGGCTGGAGCTGCCCTGTCCAGTGAAAATGCGGACCAAGTTACCATGTCATCTGCGGAATTGGGAGAAAAAATCAATCAAATGGCCGGGCAATCAACGGCGCTTAAACAAATAACGGAGGAAGCAAACGATTTGAATGATGAAGGCCATCAAAGAATGAATCATTTGTTGGACTCCTTCGACAATTCCAAAGAAGAATTGGAGAACATGTCCTTGTCCGTATCGGCATTGGAAGAGAAAATTCAAGCCATTGATTCGGTGATGGATTCCATTTCTAAAATCTCGAAGCAAACCAATCTGCTTGCGCTAAATGCAAGCATTGAAGCCGCCCGGGCGGGAGAGCACGGCAAAGGCTTTGCCGTTGTCGCCGAAGAAGTCCGGAAACTCGCGGAACAGTCGGCAAAGGCGACAGAACACGTCAAATCGACCATCCATCAATTGCAGCAGGAAGCATTGAAGGTCGTAAAACAAATGAACGAAATGCAACAAACCTTCAAACAACAAGAAATCGTTGTGGAAGATACGGGAAATCTGTTCCGGAACTTATCATTGTTAATCCAAAACCTGGAAAACACATTCAAAACCGTATCGGAAGATATTGAAAGCATCGATGCCTATAAAGATCGGGTGATGGAAACCATCGAAGAGATGTCCATGACAGCCCAAACGACTGCGGCAGCCTGTGAAGAAGTGAGCGCCGCAAGCGACGAACAATTAACAGCCATCCAATCCGTCGCTGAAGCTTCGGAAGAATTAAACGAATTAAGCAAAGAATTGTCGCAGACGATCAGCAAATTCAAGCTGCAATAAAAAAAGGGCTAACCTAAAATGGTTAGCCTTTTTTACACTTCTTCAGCTTCCAGCCGTTTTCCGAAGATGAATTTTAACAGAGGCGGCGTCACCAATGTCGTCACGACAATTACGACAATCATGGCCCCATAAATCTTTTCGGACAAAATGCCGCCCGATAGGCCGATGGAAGCCAAAATCAATGCCACTTCCCCCCGGGAAATCATCCCTGCCCCAATGCCGGCGGAGGATTTCCAGCTGAAACCGCAAACTTTCGCTCCAAGACCGCAGCCGATGAATTTGGAAAGAACCGCAATCACCGAGAAGACGAGGATGAATATAATCTGATCCCCTATGCCGTCAAAGCTCATCGGCAAACCGATATTGATGAAAAAGAACGGAACAAAGATACCGTAGGCAATCGGGGAAATTCCGTGTTCGATTTGTTGGGCGTATTTCGTTTTGCTGAGGGCAACCCCCATGAAGTAAGTACCAATGATTCCGGATACCCCGAGAAAATCGGCGAAATACGCGGCGGCAAATAATAAAATCAATGCGCCGGCAATGATCGGCTCGGTCACCAACATCCCGCCAAACAGTTTCATGAATTTTGGCACAATATATTTTCCGACAATGTAAATGACGATGAAGAAAATGATTTGTTGGGCAATGACCCACGCGATGTTTGTGTCGGTTCCCATAAAGAAACCGATAGCCACAGCAATAAGAATGACGACAACGACGTCATCCAGCACCGCCGCCCCAAGCAATGTCGCCCCTTCCTTGCTGTTCAGCCAACCGATTTCGCGCAACGTCTGCACGGAAATGCTTACACTCGTCGCCGCAAGCAACAATCCCAAAAAGACGCCTTCGGACGTTGGAAGACCAAATAGTGGAGCAGCCCCCCACCCCATCAGAATGGGCACTATAACACCTAAAACGGCTACAAGGGTTGCCGCTTTTACATTTTTGTTCAAACTTTCCAAATCCGTTTCCATTCCGGCAAGGAACATCAACAACAATACCCCGATTTCACTGAAGACATGGATGATTTCGGTTTGTTCGATCCATCCGAGCACAGCGGGGCCAAGGACAATACCCGCAATGATTTTTCCCAATACGGACGGCTGTCCCAAACGAAGACTGATTTGCCCCGCGATTTTGGCAACGAACAGCACGAGTACAATTTGTAAAATAAAATCAAAAACATCCATTTTTGTAACCCCCTATTCTTTATTTTTCTGAATGGAGTCCAAAAAAAGACATGGTGGAGCCCTTTTGACAGACTCCACCATGTCTTTTCCCGTATTTATCTACGCAAGTTATTATAATTGAAATATTTTTATTTGTAAATCTTTTTTTCGATAGGGTCATTGTTTTCCCTTTAGAAGCCGCACCGTTTGTTGGCGATTTCCGCTTTCGCAAATGGCGGAAATGACCGCCACTCCATCGGCCCCCGCTTCAATCACTTCCCGGGCATTCATCGGGGTAATGCCGCCGATTGCAACAATCGGAATGCCGGGATACATCTCACGCGCTTTCTTTAAGAAAGTAACCCCTGCCGGTTTTTTGGCATCGCGCTTTGATTTCGTTTCATAAATGGGACCAATCCCGACATAATCCGCCCCGCCTTCCACCGCCTTGGCCATTTCTTCCTCGTTATGGACGGAAACTCCGATGATTTTGTTTTGAAATCGTCCCCGGATTTCTTCGATAGGGGTATCGTCCTGCCCCACATGTATGCCATCCGCGTCAATTTTTAAAGCAAGTTCCACATCGTCATTCACAATGAACGGCACATGATACCGTTTGCACAGGGATTGGCATTCCCGGGCGAATCGTTCCAATTCCTCCCCTTTTAACGGCCGTTCCCCTTTCTCCCTCAGCTGAAAAAAGGTGATTCCCGCCTGCAGGGCTTCTTCCAACACTTTGAGCGGCTCTTCGCCTCTGCAATTTTCCGTTCCCATGATGAAGTACACGGCCAAATCTTTTCTATTCAATGATTTCCACCTCCGCCTTTGCTCCGAGTCGATGGGCGAAGTGATTGGTCGGACCATGGCCATGGCCGATATTCAGCGGGTTTTCGATAGCAGCCTGAACAAATTTTTTCGCTTCAATGATCGATTCTTTGATGGATAAGCCTCTGCCCAAATAAGCCGTAATGGCGGCGGAAAATGTGCAGCCTGTTCCATGGGTATGTCTCGTATCAATTTTCGGAGACTTCATTTGGAAAGAGGAACCATCTTGGAAAAACACCGTATCAACAGCCATTGGATCTTCCAAATGGCCCCCTTTCATGACAACGCATTCAACCCCAAACTCCAAAATCTTTTGGGCCGCTTTCCGGATTTCTTCCCCGGTTTGTATTTTCATGCCGGTTATGGTTTCCGCTTCCGGGATATTGGGGGTAAGCACCGTGGCAATCGGCAGCAAAACGCGGATCAGCGCCTGCACCGCATCATCCTTGAGGAGCGCTTGTCCGCCTTTTGCGATCATGACCGGATCGACAACGATTCGAAGGTTCCGGTCTTTTAAGTTTCTCGCAACGGTTTGAATAATCTCCGCAGAAAATAACATCCCGGTTTTTAAAGCTCTCACATCGAAATCATCAAAAATTGCATTCAGCTGCAATTCCACGAACTCGGGTGTCGCGGGATAGATGCCGTTTACCCCCAATGTATTTTGCGCCGTCAGTGCGGTAATCACCGTAGTTCCAAAAACATTCAGCTCCTGGAAGGTCTTTAAATCCGCCTGAATGCCCGCTCCTCCTCCGCTGTCTGATCCTGCAATGGTCAACACGATATTCATTTTCATTCACCTCTTGAAATTTGATGCAAAGCATTTAATACTTCCACTTGGAAGGAACCAAGATTTTTTTCTTTTGAAGCGCGTTCCGCCACTTTTTTATAATCCGCCAACACGTCCCGGACGTTTTCAAGCGGATTGCCTTCCAAACTGAATGCCGCCGCGCAAATGGCGCTTAACAGGCAGCCCGTGCCCGTCACCTGAGTCATCAGCTCATGGCCGCCGCTGACGATGTAATGGGTATTGCCATCGGTTACGATATCGTCTTTTCCGGATACCGCGACAATCGTTTGATATCCTTTTGCCACTTCCATGGCAACTTGCAGAATGTCCATCTCCCCTTCTCCGCTGTCCACTCCCTTGGCCTGCCACTCGACTCCTGCAATGGCCGCCAATTCCCCTGCATTGCAGCGGATCAGTTGGAAACGAATCTCTTTTAACAAGTTGTCCGTTACCTCTTTTCGATATTTTGTGGCGCCTGCCCCGACCGGATCCAACACAACCGGAATGTCCAGCCCATTTGCTTTTTTGCCGGCCAGAAACATCGCTTCGACGGAATGTTTATTCAACGTTCCGATATTGATCAATAAACCATTTGCAATGGACACCATATCCTCCACGTCTAAGGGCTCATCGGACATCACAGGTGATGCCCCGATGGCAAGCAACCCATTGGCCGTAAAATTGGTCACCACCGAATTGGTGATACAGTGGATCAACGGGCTTTTTTTCCGGATTCTGTATAGACTCATACGATAACCCCCATTTTTTCCTTATTTCCGAAAAAAAATAAAAGCTCCCCTGCCCGGAGAGCAAAAAATACCCAATATCAGCCGATAATATTCATAAGGTATTTTTGCTCCCTACGGCAGTACTAACTGCATCAGGTTCGAAGGGTTAGGTGATTCCACCTTCTCAGGCCGATTCGGCCACCCCTGCAAAAATACGGAATTTTCAGTTGTTTATGTAATTATAACATAACGGCTCTTCATTGTAACTTTGTTTTAAGCCGGACTGAATAAAAAGAAGGAGAAAAGTCAAAACTTTATTTCCAAATCATTATTGCAATTCAATTTTTCCGTCGATTTCAATTTCATTCAGGGCCTGGGTTGCCAAACGGTCCGCTTCTTCATTCGATTTCCGGCCTACTAATTCATATTGCGGTTGGATGCCCAGCTGATTCAGTTTTTCGTCAATTTTATCCGCCCAATAGCTTAAATCCTTTTCGTAAAGCGGCCATTCTCCGCTCATTTGATTGATGACCACCTGTGAATCGCCGATGAAACGGACGGTCTGGTGCCGGACGCCCATTGATTCCAGCTCCTGGATGCTGAAATAAAGGGCGGCGTATTCCGCTTCATTATTGGATTTTATACTATCCATTTTCAGATTCTTTCTGATCCGGTAGCGTTTGTTGTTCTGTTCAAAATAAATGGCACAGCCTACGCCGGCAGCGCGACGGCCAAGATCGAATCCGCCGTCAAAATAAACAACGACATTTGCAGGTTCCGTTTCCATTTCTTTTAAATATTTTTTCAGCTCCTTGGCGGTCCATGTCCCACCCTGTTCATCGAGAAACGTGATGGCTTTTGCCCTGCCCGTTTTCGAAATTTCTTCTGCAACGGAAAGTGCCTGGGCAGGCGCCATTTCATCCGAGCGGAATGTCGTTTCGACACCTTTATAATGATAGGTCCATACAACAACGATTTTCAAAAAACTTCCTCCCTTTTACCTAATTAAATTTAGTATTTTCAATCGGCGGTCAAAGATACTTCAAAAATCCGCTCCCTTCACCCATATCAGTTCAACGAACAGTTGACATTCTTCGACTTACATATAAAATGAAAGTAGGAATTTGTATATAATTGTAACCTTTTTCTATTTAAATGGGAAATTTTGTTTATTTTTTTATCAGGTTTTAGGAGATGATATTTTGGCTAATGAAATGGAAAAGAAGCGGCTTGGATGGTTTAAAAACCCGTTATCGAATCAACATGAGGTAGAACAATCCCAAGATGAGCCTTCCGAACCGGTTGTCGAAGAATTGCCGAAAGAGAGCGAAAAAGAAGAACAGCCGGAGAAGGAAAATGTTCAGCAAATTGATTCGAATGAATCGATTATTTTTTCTCGGGATCAGCAGGACAAAATTGCGATGGATGTGATCGTGTCCATTGAGAATATGATCAAGGACCGCCAATTGCTTTCCTATAAATACAATGCTTTGGTGGAGCAGCTGGAAAATGCCAATCAAACGATCAACCGTTTAAAACGTGATTCGCTGAAAAAAGATCAAATCATCCAGGAAAAAACAAAAGAAATCCGTGATTTGGAAATCAGCTTGACAAACAAACAAATGAGCTATGATCAATTGCTTGAAGATTACAAGGAATATCAGTTAACCCATAATTTGGAGTATGACAAATTAGTCAACCAATTGGAAACTGAAAAAGCGAAATATAACAAATTGTATGAAGAATCTTCCAAAATCCAGACGCAACAAATGCAGAAAATCAGTGAACTAGAAGAGCGGATCCGCAATCTGGAAATCGAAAATCAAAAATATAAGGAACAATATGAAAAAATCGTTGAAGAAAAGGCGCAATTAATGAAAACAATTTCCGACTTCACAGAAAGAATGTCTTTCTCCTTCCTGCAAAAACCGAACGAAGAATAAATGCGGAGTTGATCTTTTCACGGGAGAAAGGAGTAAGGAATGTCTGTCCATAATGTAAAAATACTTGAACTGTTGTCGATCCACGAAGTCAGCGGATTTCACTTATTAAAATTGAGGATTTTTGCTACCAACGATCAATCTGAACTATACTGGCTCATTGACAATGAAACGGCGAAATCATTGAAAGAAATTTGCAAATTCCAAGGCGTTGAACGTTACCGTTTGTCGCTTCAAACTGCCGTCGATCCTCAAAATGGACAATGCTCCAGTTCCGTTACGGGAACGTATCGGGATGCGAGCCGGAAAATGAACTTCCGCTGCTCATTCAAATTCCATCAGCAGTTGGAAAAAATAAAAAATTGTTATCGTATCGCAGATTTACTGTCCTATGATTTTATTTTCCCTAATCTGCCAAAAGAAGATACTCTCAGCGTTTTGAAAAATGCCGAAGAGGTCATTGAGAAGCCTATTCGGGCGATTCCTCCCCAAAACGATGAGGAGCCGAACGGGAAAGAAACCGATTCAGCTTTTGAGGATCCAAACGCTGCAGAAATCCATGCTGAAGCGAAAGAGATTCGTGAAATCAACCCTCCCCGTGAAGAGAAGGAAACGGATACATCTGACGAAAAAGCCGATGCAAAGGAAAGCTGCGTAAGCCGGAATGACGAAGATTCCGAAATCCAAGAAGGGGCGGAAGAACTGGAAGGACAAGCAGAAGGACAAAGCGAAAACCCGGCTGTTTCGGATGAAATGAATGATGAAATTCGTCACGCAGTTGACGAAACGGCATCTGCTGCCTCCATAGAACAAAAACAAGAAGCCAAACCGAAACCATATACATACTTGTTATCGAAGCTGCAATTGAAAAAAAGAATCCGTTCCATCAAAGGATTTCCCCAATCAATTTTGACCGCTTCGTTAATAGTCGCCGTTGTGATTATCCTATGCATAATCATTTTTGACATACTTTCTACATCCATTTTCAATTCGACGGAAAATATCGGAGCTTCAAAGCAGCAGAATGCCGAACAAATTTCAGAAACCGCCAATGAGAAGCCGGAAATTCCTTCCCTGCAAATCAATGATTTTTTGACGTTCAGCATTCCCGAAGGTTATGCGGCTTTAACCTTCAATGACGGTCCATCCAAATATACGGAAGCAATCGTTGATATTCTGAAAGAAAAAGAGGTTGGCGGAACGTTTTTCTTTATCGGATACAACGTCCAAAAACACCCGGATATTGTAAAATATGTTCATTCTAATGGTTATACAATCGGAAGCCATTCAATGACCCATGACTCGATGACTGAACAAACATTGGATGAACAACAATATGAAATCAGCGAATCGAAAAAAATCATCGAAAACATTACCGGTCAGCCCGTAAAATTTTTCAGGCCTCCCAACGGTTTGATCGATGAAAATACGCAGGCTGCCGCGCAAAATGAACAATGCCAGATCATTTTATGGAATCTGGATCCTAAAGACTGGGAAGCGGAAACGGCTGATGAAATTATCAAAAACATCAAAAACGAACCGGTTTCCGCCGCCATCATAACCCTTCATGAATCACCCCAATTGGTGAAGGCTCTGCCTAAAATTATCGATTATTTGAAAGAGCAAAATTTAAAAATTGTCAGTTTGCAATAAGGAGCGTAATGCTCCTTTTTGTTTTGCCCTCTTCTTCCCTTCCATTCATAAAAAATTGATGAAATGCCATATTAACAAAAAAGAGATGAGGAAATTGCCAAAAAGAAGCGATCATCAGCACTCAGAGGCCACTCCGCATTTTGACGGGACGATGGATCGGATTATCAACGATCCGACATCCGACAAAGCTGCGGATATAGGAGTGCATGTAAACGAAGAATTTTCATCGGAAAAAAATCCATATGATCTGAAGCCGAAGAAAGATTCGGAATTGGAGCGGTTCCAAACACTAATGAAAGGCAAGGAAAAAAATAAAAAAGCTTGAGCCTGTAAAAGGCTCAAGCTTTTTTTCCATTGCTATTACATCACTACCGGACTGTCAATTGATAAATCTTTCTTCCGTTAAGCGGCTGGACTTGCCTGCTGTTGTTTCCGAAAAGCCGATGGAATGTCCCGATTTGCTCCTCCGAAAATTCAACCGGCATTTCAAACACAATCCATTTTACCCCTTCCGTACATGGCGGAGTCGTCAAAGAACCGGTATAATAAAATGCCCTTCTTTCCTTTGGAATGAATTCCGGCAATCGGATTGACACATTATCTTTTTTCGAAAATCCGTCCTGCAATCGGCTCCATATTTCTTTCACCATTTCATTGGCTTGCCCTTCCTGGATAAAAACGGCCATGACGGCTTGTTCCCCATTTTTATTTTCGTGCACGAAATGCAATTCCATTTCATAGCTTTGCCCCTCTACTTGATGTTCGCTTGGCAGATGGAAATGGAATGATTCCAACTTGTATTGCTGATGATCAATCAAAATATAGTTTTGGCCGGATTTCGAAACGGCTTCTGCCGTATGGGCTTTTTTGATTATTTCAAATCGTCCTTCTCCATAATGAATTTCTATTTCAGGCGACTGATTTTGCAATGCATCTTTCCGGGTTATTTGAACCGGGGATTGCATCATTCCCCTTTCGCAAACATTAGCGGCATCCGGTCCATGTTCATCGTAAGAATAGTAAACATCTTCGATCCTTTCTTCATCATGTTGATTTTGTTCCTTTTCGTACAGGGAATAGCCGGCGACACTCAGACACATGGCCAGTATAAGAGCAAAAAACACTCTTCCTCTCATTTTCCATTCCTTTCTTTTTTTATTTAACATGGCCATACATTTTGCCGTTTTATACTTGTACAGCCGATGACAAAATCATGTCGAAAATCTCCCCTATTTTAAATAAAACAGCCCTCCGCTTACGATTTCCATTTTGATTCGCGGCCGAAACCGTTCTTCAAGGGCCTTCTTCTCGGTTTCATAAATTTTGGGCTTCTCTTCCACTCCCAGATAAAAATGATCCAAAATCTCCTGCTCCCTTTTCCATCGTTTTCTTGCTTCCTCCGCCCATGTCATGTCATCATTGGCAATATAATTTTCAACGGCAGTTTCCAGCCGTTCAATGGCCCTGATCGGCGAAACAATATAAGGGAGGCAGTAGGCGTTTTTTGGCATTTCATTTGTCAAATCCAGTTCATTCAATATATCTTGAAAATTGCTTTTGACGCTGCCATGGATTAAATTGATTCCCAACGAAAAAAGCATTTCTTTCGTCTGGTCCGCATGATAGGAAACTTTGAAATTTGCGCCGATCCACGGAAATAAACTGGCCCCTTCTTCATTTTGGTACATCCGGACAAAAGATCCCAATTCCTTTGTCGCCTGGAAAATTTGATGCATCCGCATCGAGCCGTAATGAATATATTCCCCCCGGATCTCCTGTTCTTCGCTCTTTTTC
This sequence comes from Ureibacillus sp. FSL K6-8385, assembly GCF_038593155.1. Classification (GTDB taxonomy): domain Bacteria; phylum Bacillota; class Bacilli; order Bacillales_A; family Planococcaceae; genus Ureibacillus; species Ureibacillus terrenus. The sequence goes on along the minus strand of NZ_CP151968.1, from coordinate 1,224,516 downwards.
GTAATAAATGTGACCTTCAGCGGATTAGGTTCGGCTTTTGTACTTTCAATAAACTGCCAGTAAAAGGGGCGGTTCATGATGCGTTTATCAATGTCCGCCGTCAACTGGACCGTCAAATAATGGGGACCCTCTTCCGTAATCTCGCAATTGGTGACTTTAAAAAAAGTTTTTAAAAATCCGTGAATCTGTTCTGCCAACATTGCCCTTCCCCCTTCCATGCGAGAAGTATTATGTGAAACCGAGCTGATCTTCCAAACCGAAATCTTCAAAATGAAAATTGGATACAAAGGATGGGGAACGGTATATTCGTTCCTCCATTTTGTTCGTTAAAATATCGTCCAGCTCGCCGACAACTTTTTCAAAAACATCGATTTTATTGCCCAATAAATCAATGATCCGGTCTTCAATCGTATCTTGAACGGCCAGATTGTAAATATATACATCGGACTCTTGCCCGAACCGGTGGACACGGCCGATCCGCTGTTCAATTTTCATCGGATTCCAAGGCAAATCGAAATTGATCACATGATGGCAAAATTGCAGGTTGATGCCTTCCCCTCCGGATTCCGTGGCAATCAAAACATCCGCAACATCCTGGAACAATCTCCTCATCCAATCCCGCTTATTTTTGCTGAACTTTCCGTTGAACAACACGCTTTTGATTCCCTTTTGATATAAATACCATTGCAAATACAGCTGCGTCGCCCGATATTCGGTAAAAATGATGACCTTCTCTTTGGCCTTTCGGATGATTTCATAAGCTTTTTCCGCTTTTGAATTCACTTCCAAATTGGCCAATTTCCCGATGATTTCTTCGATATAATCGATTTCCGCCTGCGACCGCGCTTTTTCCTTCATTTTTTCCAAAGTCAGGTAGGCCGCTTCTTTGCTGGAGCACATTTCTTTTAATACTGTTGTTAAGGCAAAGGAATTGTTGAAAACTGTTGTGCGCTCTTTTAAACGTTGAATCATTTGATAAACTTCCTGCTCTTCTTTTGTAAAACGGATCGGAATCGTCTGTACATGCCTGCCGACCCATTCGATGCCGGTATCCTGTCTGCGGTTTCGGATCATCACCTGGTTCACCAGTTCTTTTAAATAATCATCTTCCTTCAGGCCGTTCTTGCCATTATTGAAATAAGTCTGGAAACTTTCGACATTTCCTAAATGGCCCGGTTTCAATAATGATACAAGATAAAAAATTTCAAATATATTATTTTGGATTGGGGTGGCGGTCAATAACAGGCAAAATTTCTTCTTTAATCCTTGTACAAATTGATAGGATTGGGTTTTGTGGTTTTTCAGCTTGTGGGCTTCATCAATAATGATCATGTCATAATCCTGCCCGTAAATTTTTTCGCGATAAGGGCTGCGTTTGGCCATATCCATGCTCATCACGACAAAATCATAATGTTCAAAAGGGACATTTTTCTTTTTGCAACCGATGGCGGGAATAAAAAACTTGCCGTTCAATTCATCCACCCATTGGGTAAGCAATGAAGCAGGAACCAAAATCAGTGCCTTCTTTACTAAACCTCTTAAAATGTATTCCTTCAAAATCAAACCGGCCTCAATCGTTTTTCCGAGCCCGACTTCATCCGCCAGAATCGCCTTCCCGTTCATCTTTTCGATCACCGTTCTTGCCGCCTCGATTTGATGGTCAAGAAACTTTATGTTAGTTAAAAATTTTGGGGCTTGCAATCCTGAAAAATCGGTAATCAATTGATCTTTCTCCACTTCATATGCCATTTTGTACAACGTCCAGTCATCCCATGGTCCGTTGCCCTCAAGACGACGGGCGAATTCTTCCTTCCAATAGGAGGATTTTTCTATCATCATGTTCATTCACCTCCCTTTTCCATTAGATTGTCCAAAATGGAATTCACTATAATGCCCCATTTGAGTAATATTCCGCATGTTCTCGAAAAATTAATAAACGAAAATAGTTTTTCGCTCATTGGTATTTGCTTTTTCTCTATTTTTATTCTCTTTTTTTCTCTTTGCATCATAAAAATTTGAATCGGGAACCGACAGTGGAAAAAGCCATAAATAATATATTCCCGGTGATTTTGAAAGACGGTGGAATAGCAGCCGGCCTTTTGCGAATAATAAGTGAAAATGCATGCCGGGAGGTGAAAACAATTGAGCAAAAATAATCCGAAAGTTTTGAATGAGCGGACTCATAACCCATTTGAAACTTATAAACATTTGCACAAAAATACAACGAGCAACAAGGACAATCCATTGGACAATACCGCCGAAATTTCAGAGGAATTTGATGCGAAGGTTAAAAATAAAAACAATAAAACCAACCATGATCGAAACCAAAAATCGAACAAAAACATATAAGCTCCCGCTGTTTTGGAGGTTATCGGATGAAGAAAAACCGGATTATTTACATGAAGGGCACCCACCGCAATTTTAATATGTATATCGGGAACAAGAATAAAATGGAATCCTATAAAGAACCGGATCAGAATGTTCCAGAAAAAATCATTCCGATTGACGACTATTTAAAAAAATAATTTTTCATGACATTTCTTTAAACATTTTGTAAATATAATTTATGAACAAAATGTGAATACTTTCACGAATCCTTTCTTTTTTTCTAAATAAGTCGTACAATGATAGTGAAAGTTGATATATAACAAAAGAAAAAACCGTTTCGGTTGTTATATAACAAAATTAAATTTTTTCAGGAGGAGAAAAACGATGTGGGTGCTCACTGTATTTGACGGCGAAACTTTCCGGATTTTTGAGTTTGAAACAAAAGAAGAAGCAGTTAAAATGATGGAAGAAATCGATCTCCCAGCGATTCTTTCTTACACAAACTTAACATTGGTAGCCTAAGCCCTATTGAGAAAGACAATAGGCGCAAAGTTTCAGGAGCATTTGTATGCTCCTTTTTTTATTGTTCATTTTCTGACGCATCTGCCAATAATCACCGCTTGTTACTTCGAAAGTTTTGGGAAGGATAAATATTAGTGAAAATTCTATAAAGAGGTGATTGTACATGAAAAAAATCCTTCCCTTTTTAACTTTCCTTTTCATCTTCGGACTATTCTTTTTGCCTGTTGGCGCAGATGCCGCAGAAGATCATCATCACTTAAATTTCCTGAAACAATATGAACAGCTGGATGATGCAAAAAAACAGCAGGTGGACCAAATTTTGAATCAATTGCATCAAGAGCTTGAAAAATTGGGAGTAAAAACTGATCATCCGAACCCCCATCAAATTCTTTCCCAATTAGATGATCAAAAGAAACAACAAATTCTGGCCATCATTAAAGAATTGGATGAAGAGAAAATCTCTTCCGAAGAAGCAAATAAAAAACTCGAACAACTTGGCGTCATCCCGAAAAACGGACACTGCCAGGCCTTCGAAAATCTTGATGAAGAAACAAAGCAAAAAGCAAAAGAAATCTGGAAAGAATTGAAAAGCGGTTCCATTACACGGGAAGAAGCTGAAAAACGGTTTCAGGAATTAGGAATTGAAATGCCGAAGAAACAGGAATTGGATGAAGAGACGAAAGCGAAAGTGAAGGAAGCCATTGAGAAAGCAGAACAGCAATTCGAAAATCTCGGCCTCGAATTTCCGAAACATTTCTACAAACACTTGGCCCGATAACCCAAAATCCAGCGAAAATAAAAATTTTCGCTGGATTTTGCCGCCTAAAATACTTTGCCAATAAAACAATTTGTTTGTGAATTTTCCTTGAAAAATGAAAGCGCCATCAAATTGAACAAAATGTGAAAACTTTCACTAACTGTTTTCTTTTTCACTTTTCCGTTGTACAATGAAATTGAAATTTGATATATAACAATTTTTCCGAACCTAAAAATTGTTATATAACAAAATTATTCTAAAGGAGTTTGATCCCAAGATGTGGGTACTTACCGTGTTTGAAAATAATTCTTATCGGATCTTTGAATTTGCGGATAAAAGAGAAGCGGCTTTGGCACTTCAAAAATTTGGTAAGTCAGCAATCTTGTCCTTTACGAAATGACAACTGCCGGAAAAAGTTTGGTGGAAATAAATCAAAAGGGTTCAGCGAAATTTTTGAGAGGAGGATTTTTGATGTGGGTTGTAACAGTTTTTGAAACAGACACTTTCCGTTGCTTTGAATACGATACAAAAGAAGAAGCGATCCGCACTTTGAAAGCTTTCAAAAACAACGCTATTCTTTCTTTCACAAATTAATTCAAAAGCAAGTTTATTGAAAATCTTCATCCAATTTTGTTGGATGATTTTTTTTTGCCCTCATCATTCCTTCCGTTTCTGACAATACTGTTTCCTCAATTTTTTATTCTTCTCGAAATTTATTGTTTTTCCATTTTATATGACCAGTTTTACGCAGCTAACAAAAAGCCAATAAAAATATATACCCACTTTTCTACTTTTTAACCCTATTAAATTGTGACAAATTTATGAAAATGTATAGTTTCCACCACAATCCGACATTTTTTTCGAAATAAATGATATACAATGAAATAGCTTCTACAGCAAGAAACAAAAATAAAAAATAAGAAACAAATTTTTACTGGAGGAGTAAAGATGTTTAACACGCTCTATAAAAAAGTGTTAAAAGTTGTGATAGAAATCAAAAGAAAAAATATGTATCGAAAAGCACAAGAACTAGGTTTCACACATCCGGAAGTAGTAAATTGCAGCCAGCAACTAGACCACTTGCTTAATAAATATATAAAACAAGCAGCCTGACACCGATGAAAGGCCACCATCATAATGGTTGAAAACTAAGAAAACCCTTCAAATCCTTCATTGGGTTTGAGGGGTTTTTTTAGTTGTTTCCTGTAAATGGATTGTCATTTGAACCGGCATAATCTTTCTTTCCCGGAACAAAGACAAATTCCTTCTCCGGATAACGGAAAGCCGTCAGTTTTCCTCCAAAGACGACTCCCTGGTCAATATTGATTGTATTATTGATCACGAGAGGTTCCGGTTTTGGATCATGCCCCCACACAACCATCAATTCTCCCTTATATTGTTTATACCATTCCCGGCGGATCGGTTTCCCGTGCCGGTCCATCCCCGCCACATCTCCATAGCGGCAAAAATTTTTGATTCTTTCCGATTCTTTTCCTATGAAGTCTTCCCGGATTCCTGCATGGACACATACGACTTTCGGCTGTCCATGATCCCTTAAAATGATATGGGAAGGCAAATTCATGAATAAATCCCTTAATTGCCTCTTCAACCGGACAGTTCTCTCCTTCCCGTACTTCTTTTCAAATTCTATAAACTCTTCCGCCACTTTTTCATCCCCATGTTTGAGCTGCACCTTTCTTCCGTCCAGCCAACGGGCGATTTTCCAGCCGTGATTACTGTCCACCATATACATATTTTTTCCGCAATGTTTTAAAAAAAATTGCATCGTCTCAATGGATCTTGGGCCCCTGCTCATCACATCCCCAAGGGAGACGATTTTTCTCCCTTCCGGATGAATGAACAGCCCCTGTTCATTTTTTCTGTACCCCAACTTGTCCAGCATTTCCATCCATTCATCAAAACATGCATGGATATCTCCTACAATGTCCACTCCGTTGTCAATTTCTATAAATAACATGGCGATATTCTCCTTTGCTTTAATTCCGCTACTTAAATTATAAATCCGATCAAAACCCTTTTTAACGGAAAGTTCCCGGGATAATTTTTGTGTTGAAATTGTTGACACTTTTCTAAATATAATGCATATTTAAAATGGAAATATACGAACCGGAACACATAAGGAAAAAGCGCAGCGAAGACCAGTAGGCAGCACACTGTTGGAAAGAGAGCGGTGTCCATGGGCTGAAAGACATCGTACAAACAAGAGCTGCTGAACCTGCTTCGTCAGCTTCCAGCCAAAACTGGACGTACGCTCAGGCGTTATCTGAGGTAAAGTGGGATTATTTTATAATCCAATTTAGGTGGTACCGCGGAAACCCTTTTCCGCCCTAAAAGCTGGGGCGGAAAAGGTTTTTTATTTATACGATGAATATTCGAGGATGGTTATCTATGGAAAAGAAAAGAATTGTCGTTAAAATCGGTTCAAGTTCACTGACGAATTCAAAAGGCGAAATTGATTACGAAAAAATACAGGAACATGTCGAAGCGATTGCAAAAATCGTAAAACAGGGCCATGAAGTCCTGCTTGTGTCTTCGGGAGCTGTGGCGGCGGGATTTCGGAAACTGGGCTATCCGACCCGCCCTGTCACGCTGAAAGGAAAACAGGCGGCGGCCGCCGTCGGACAAAGCCTGCTGATCCAGTTATATGCGGAACAATTTGCGAAATACGGCATCACCACCGCCCAGGTGCTGTTAACCCGTACCGATTTTTCCAACAAAGAGCGCTACAAAAACGCCTTTGCCACCTTCAGCGAACTTTTGGAACGCTCCATCCTGCCGATTATCAACGAAAATGACACCGTTTCTGTGACCGAACTTACTTTTGGGGACAACGATATGCTTTCCGCCCTTGTCAGCGGATTGGTTCATGCCGATCAACTGATTATTTTGACGGATATCAACGGATTTTACGATGACAATCCGCAAAAAAACCCGAACGCCAAACGAATCGGCAGGTTAACGGAAATCACCGACGAAATGCTGGAAATGGCAAAAGGGGCGGGATCCAAGGTCGGCACCGGCGGCATGCAGTCGAAATTGCTGGCTGCACGCACCGCCCTCAAAGCCGGGGTGAAAGTTTTTATTGGAACCGGAAGCGGTCCGGATAAACTTATCGAAATACTGGAAGGCCGGGGGGATGGAACGTATATTGAACGGGATGAGCTGCCAGTCCTGCCGAGCCAAAAACAATGGATCGCCTTTACGGAACCTAAGGGAAAATTGTTTATCGATAAAGGCGCAGAGGAAGCGCTGCTTTTGAGAGGCAAAAGTTTGCTGCCCGCAGGCATTTATAAAGTGGAAGGCGACTTTGACCGTGGAGATGTCGTAGAAGTATATGGGGAATCCGGTCTCATTGGACGGGGAGAAGTCCTCTATTCCAGCGAAGAAATCGAATTTGCCTGCGGAAAAAAAACCGATGAGCTTCACGACGGATTCATCGAAGTGATCCATCGGGATAAATGGGTTACATTATAAATTTCATCAAAGGAGGTATTTCCATGACACAGTCCATAACAGAAAGCGAAGTAAGACGAAAAGGAAAATTAGCCAAAATGGCCAGCTATATCATGAATGTCAAAACGACAGAAGAAAAAAATGATGCGCTTGGCAAAATTGCCGATCAGCTGCTAATGGAAAAGGATGCCATCCTGGAAGCCAATCAAAAAGATTTGGAAAATGGAAAACAAAATGGCCTGTCGGATGCAATTCTCGACCGCATCCTGTTGAATGAACAGCGCATTCAAGGCATGGTGGAATCCATCCGGCAATTGATCGAATTGCCGGATCCGGTTGGAGAAGTATTGGAAAGCTTTACAAAAGAAAACGGCTTAAAAATCGAAAAACGCCGGGTTCCGCTCGGAGTTGTCAGCATGATTTACGAAGCACGTCCCAATGTAACCGTAGATGCGGCGACCCTATGCTTAAAAACCGGAAACGCCGTGATTTTGCGCGGAAGCTCGTCGGCAAAACACTCCAACATCGCCCTTGTATCATGCATTCACAGGGCATTGGAAAAATCCGCCTTGCCTGTGGATGCGGTTCAGTTAATTGAAGATACGAGCCACGAAACGGCTTCCGAATTATTCCACCTAAAAGAGTATATTGATGTCCTAATTCCGCGGGGAGGCAAAAAATTAATTGATCTTGTCGTAAGGGAAGCTTCCGTTCCGGTGCTGGAAACGGGAGCCGGCAATTGCCATGTTTACATTGACCAATCTGCAGATTATGAAATTGCGGAAAAAGTGGTCATCAACGCCAAAACCCAAAGACCGTCTGTTTGCAACGCGGCGGAAAGCTTATTGATTCAGGAAGATTGGTTCAAAGAACATGGAAAACCGCTATTGGAAAGCCTCCAAAATGCCGGGGTGGAAATTCTCGGGGACGAAAAAGTATGCGAGGTGCTTCCAGGAGCCGCCCTTGCAACGGAAGAAGATTATGCTACGGAATTTTTAAGTTTGACAATCAGCGTGAAAGTCGTAAAAGATGTGGATGAAGCAATCGATCACATCAATCATTACGGTACAAAACATTCGGAAGCGATCATTACAAATGATGAACAGAACGCGGAAAAATTCTTGAACCGCGTAGATGCAACAAGCGTCTATGTCAATGCTTCCACCCGTTTCACCGACGGCTTTGAATTTGGCTACGGCGCGGAAATCGGCATCAGCACGCAAAAATTGCATGCAAGAGGCCCAATGGGGCTGCCTGCTTTGACATCAACCAAATATTATATCCGAGGAAATGGACAAATCCGGGTATAAATCCCCCAGATTCACACAAAATCTCCTTTGCAGACGCCAAAACCGCGCAAAGGAGATTTTTCTGTTATTACCGGTCGGTTTCTTGGAATTCCACATTGATGATTTCTTCCGTTTCATTATCAAATGTGATATCGACAAAGACGCCAAATTCGCGGTTCCTTTCCCTGAGCCACAGCTTGAATTTTTCCGTGGAAGTTTTATCTCCCGTCACTTTTCCAATATGCAAATAATCAATGATTTCCGCATGGCGGTATTTCTCTTTCACCTTTTCCATGGCGATTCTTCCCCATTTCGCATAAGCGGGGGATGTTTGCTGGGTCCGTGTTTCCGAAGGGTCGGACATGATATTTCCGATCAAAATCGTTGAAGCAACCAATACAAGTGATATCAGTAATCTCAAAGCGCCAACCTCCTCTCCTTTACCTTATTTTCTACTATTCGAGGGAGGCTATTCATCCGCAAAATCAATTGCCGGTACCGCTTCTCTCCCAAATAAAAATGGTGCCGGTAAAACCGGCACCAAAAGGATTATTTTAAACATTCTTTCGCTTTTTCAATTTGTTTCCGCACTTGTTCAAATCCCGTTCCGCCTTGGGACAGACGCCGGGCGACCGCCGCTTCAGGTTTCAGCACTTCGTAAACATCTTCATCAATCAATTCACTTTCTTCTTTCATTTCTTCCAATGTCAGATCTTTCAGGTAAATTCCTTTTTGAATGCATTTGAACACCAATTTCCCCGTCACTTCATGGGCTTTCCGGAATGGCATTCCTTTTGTTGCCAAATAGTCCGCCAGCTCGGTTGCGTTGGAGAAATCACTGTGAACCGCCTCATTCAAACGCTTTGTATTGACTGTCATCGTCCGGACCATCCCTTCAAAAATCTTGAGGGAGCCTAAGATTGTTTGAAGGGTGTCGAACATGCCTTCCTTGTCTTCCTGCATGTCTTTATTATAGGTAAGCGGCGTCCCCTTCAAAACAGTCAGCAAACCGATCAGATTGCCATAAACCCGCCCGGTTTTGCCGCGAATCAATTCCGCCATATCCGGATTTTTCTTTTGCGGCATGATGGATGAACCCGTCGAGAAGGAATCGTCAAGCTCAATGAATTTAAATTCGTCCGTGGACCAAATAATGATTTCTTCTGCAAACCGTGATAAATGGGTCATAAGTAAAGCGGAATTTGCCAAAAATTCCACAATAAAGTCCCGATCGCTCACAGCGTCCATGGAATTTTCATAAATCTTGGAAAATCCCAACAATCCGGCAGTCATTTCCCGATCGATCGGGAATGTCGTGCCGGCCATGGCCCCGGCACCCAATGGCGAAATATCAATGCGTTCCAAGGACTGATTGAAACGTTCTTTGTCCCGTTCAAGCATCCAAAAATAGGCCATCAAATGATGAGCGAAACTGATCGGCTGCGCCCTTTGCATGTGTGTATAACCGGGAGCGATTGTTTCGATGTGCTGTTCAGCTTTCTCCAAAATCGTTTTTTGGAAAGCTTCGATCAATTCGACAACTTCTTTGACCCGTTTCTTCAAAAACAAATGCATGTCTGTCGCCACTTGGTCGTTGCGGCTGCGCCCCGTATGCAATTTTCCGCCGACCGGGCCGATCAAATCGATGAGCATTTTCTCGATGTTTAAATGAATATCTTCATTTTCAACCTTGTATTCCAGTTCGCCTTTTTCGGCTTTCTTTCTTAATTCATTGAGCCCCCATTTGATTTTTTCCACATCTTCTTGAGGCAAAATGCCTTGTGCCCCAAGCATCGTGACATGGGCAAGGCTGCCTTCGATATCTTCCATTACCAATTGCTGGTCGAAACCGATGGACGCTCCAAATTCATCCACCCAGCTCTCCGCTGATTTTTGGAAACGCCCTCCCCAAAGTTTTGTCATTTGTTTCCACCTGTCCTTATCCAAATTTGTTTTCCATGCATAAGAATAGCGAAGCAGCCTAAGTGCCCGGGAAACTCCCCTTCCCAGGCTCATTATTTTAAGGACAAGCATTTTCCTCCCCGGCCTGTCTTAAAATAATTTCCCCTAGACCTCTTCGCGCAAAAATTCATTATTTCGTTTTTAATGTTTTATTGTTGACTTGTGAAGCCACTACTGTCGGAAGACCCCATAGTTCGATGAATCCGACCGCTGATTGATGGTTGAACGCATCTTCTTTGGAGTAAGTGGCCAATTTTTCGCTATATAAAGAATTTGGAGATTTGCGTCCTTCTACGATGGCATGGCCTTTGAACAATTTAACGCGAACTGTTCCGTTTACATATTTTTGTGTTTCTTTAATGAAGGCATAAAGCGCTTCGCGAATAGGGTTGAACCATAAACCGTCATAAATCACTTCGGACAGTTTTTGTTCAACGATTGGCTTGAAGTGCGCCAATTCTTTCACAAGCGTAATGTCTTCAAGTTCTTTGTGGGCAGTTAAAAGAACTTTTGCTCCCGGAATTTCATATACTTCGCGGGATTTGATGCCGACAAGGCGGTTTTCCACGTGGTCGATGCGTCCTACACCGTGGCGGCCGGCAATTTTATTTAATTCAAGAATCAAATCGGCCAATTTCATCTCCTTGCCGTTTAATGCCACCGGTTTTCCTTCCACAAATTCAATCTCTACATATTCCGGCGTATCCGGCGCATTTTCAATGGATACAGTCAATCCGTAAGCTTCTTCTGGAGGAGCCACCCACGGATCTTCCATGACACCCGCTTCATTGGCGCGTCCCCAAAGGTTTTGGTCGATCGAGAACGGGGAATCGATTGTTGCGGGAACCGGAACATTATGTTTTTTCGCATATTCGATCTCTTCGTCGCGGCTCCAAGCCCATTCGCGTACAGGCGCCAATACTTCAAGCTCCGGATTAAGCGCTTTGATAGAAACTTCGAAACGAACTTGGTCGTTTCCTTTACCTGTGCATCCGTGCGCCACTGCATCCGCATTTGTCTTGTTCGCGATTTCCACCAATTTTTTCGCAATCAATGGACGCGATAACGCGGAAACCAACGGATATTTCTGCTCATACCATGTATGCGCCTGAAGAGCCACCAGCGCATATTCTTCCGCAAATTCATCTTTCGCATCAATGATATATGATTCAACAGCTCCCACTTGAAGAGCTTTCTTTTGAATAAATTCATGATCTTTTCCTTCACCGACGTCCAAACAAACTGCCACTACATCATACCCTTGTTCTTTTAGCCAAGGAATAGCAACAGATGTATCAAGACCGCCTGAATAAGCTAGAACTACTTTTTTGTTTGCCATAAACCTGTACTCCTTCGACTCCTGAGATGTATTTTTATACAATCTATTAAAAGTTTATACATGAATCTTAACAGATTATAAAAATAAATACAAGTGTATGTTTGTAAGTAGACGAAAGATTTTTTTAAGAGAGCAAAATAATGTTTTCTTATGCACTTCCATTATTTTATTGTAAAAAAACGTTTCCCCACTTTTTCGACAATTCCGGGGGCAACCGCATATAGCTTGCTCGTCAGGCCCATGATGCGGGGCAAATTAATTTCCCTGGCAGGATGTTCAATTAAATTGACGACCTCTTTGGCAACCGTTTGAGGATTCAATAAAACACCTTTGACAGAACTCCGATAAGTGGATGTCGAATCCGCTTTGTCCAAAAATGGGGTATCGATGGGTCCCGGAAACACGGCAGACACTTTGATGTTGAATGGAGCCAGTTCCAGCCTCAAGCCGTTTGCGAAGCCGGTGATTGCATGCTTCGAGGCGGCATAGACACTGGCCTTTTTCGTCGCCACTTTCCCCGCCTGTGAGCCGATAAAGATGAAATGGCCGGAGTGCCTTGGAATCATTTTTTTCGCCAGGTTTCTGGCCAAATAAATCGGGGCCCTGATATTCACGTCCACCATCAAATCAATCTCTTCATCAGATAAATCATAGGCGTTTTCAAAGAAGCCGACGCCCGCGTTGATGACGGCCACATCGATATCGGGCAGTTCATTGCATATTCGATGAATATCTTCTTTGCTGCATAAATCTCCCTGGATTACATTGGCTCCGAGATTGGAAAGAAAATCAAGCGCTTCTCTATTCCTTCCGGTCGCATAGACTTCATACTTCATTTTCAAACATCGTTCTGCAATGATTTTTCCAAGTCCGCTTGTGGATCCGGTAATAAATATTTTTTTCATCCTCCATTAATCCTTTCCAAATCTTTTATTTTTATAGATTTTTACATATGTAGTCCAAAAGAAAAAGGGATATCCTTTGCAGGACCATCCCTAAGTCTAGGTTTCCTTTTTAAGCAAATCGGATAATTCCTCCTTTGATTGGAGGAAATCCGCCAAAGTGTATTGATCCAGTTCATGCAGGAACGCCTTTAAAGCTTCATTCAATGCATGCTTCAGCTGGCAGGCCGGAGAAATGATGCAGTGATTATTTTCCCGCTCAAAACACTCCACAACGTGGAAATCTTCCTCTGTATGTCTTACCAGCTTGCCAATATTGATATCTTTCGGTTCAACTTTGAGGCGTATTCCCCCGCCCCGTCCGCGTACCGTTTCAATTAGACCGATTTGCGCCAAATCATAGGTCACCTTCATCAAATGATTTTTGGATATATGATATCGGTCTGCGATTTCCTGGATCGTCGACAACTGGTCGCCTTTCAGTCCCAAATATATTAAAACCCGCAAGGAATAGTCTGTATATAATGTTAAACGCAAAACAAATCCACCACGCTTCAATTTATATAATCTGCATTCATTATACCATTTTTCAAAATGCAAGTAGATTTTTACACAAAAATTTCAATTTAAAGCAGTATTTTTGATACATCAATTGTGGCAAAAATGTTAAAGATGTATATGGAATATTGCTTTTAATTTTCCGCCGGTTTATAGTGTTTTAGAAAGGACGTGACACAACAATGCTATCACAAAAGACAATCGACATCGTGAAATCGACCGCACCGGTCCTTGAAAAACATGGGGTGGATATTACAAAACATTTCTATAAAAGAATGTTTACGAACCATCCTGAGCTAAAAAATGTATTCAACCAATCCAACCAAAGAGAAGGAAGACAACCGCAGGCTCTGGCGGCTTCCGTCTATGCCGCGGCAGCGAATATCGACAATTTGGAATCCATTTTGCCGGTTGTGCATTTAATCGCCCATAAACATCGGGCGCTCGGTATATTGCCTGAACATTACCCAATCGTTGGAGAGAATCTGCTCGCCGCCATTAAAGAAGTATTGGGCGATGCGGCGACGGATGAAATAATCGAAGCTTGGGCAGAAGCATACGGCGTGATTGCGGATGTCTTTATCCAAGTGGAAGAAGAGCTGTATCAACAGGCGGAAGCCAATGGAGGATGGCGCCTATTCAAGCCGTTCAAAGTGGTGAAAAAGGAACAGGAAAATGATTTGATCGCTTCCTTCTATTTGACGCCGGAAGACGGGAAAGCGCTTCCTCCATACCGGCCCGGCCAATATATCACGGTCAAAGTGAAAGCTCCCGGGGAAGAATATACGGCGCTTCGTCACTACACGGTATCCCAGGCGCCAAACGGAAATGTTTATCGGATTACAGTGAAACGCGAGGCGGAAAACCATCCAAAAGGCGTCGTATCCAATTACTTGCATGATCATGTACAGGAAGGAGACACGCTGGAAATCAGCGCTCCTGCAGGCCTCTTCACTTTAACGGAAAACGGCAACCCGGTATTGTTTGTAGCGGGGGGAATTGGTGTGACACCGCAATACGCCATGCTGGATTCCATGGAAAAAGGGCGCGACGTTTCCTTTGTCCAATCCGTCCGCAATGAAAAATTGGCCGTATTCCAAGAACGGATTCAAAACAAACTTAATGAATTGGGCGGAACATATTTTGTGAAATATTCGGATACAGACGGCTATATCACAAAAGAGGATTTGGACCGATTCATCAAAGATCATTCGGAAGTGTATATTTGCGGCCCTGAAAAATTTATGGAAGCCCTGATTCCGATGATGAGAGAGCTCGGCGTTCCGGATGAACGCATCCATTTTGAATTTTTCGGACCGGGACTTTCATTCAAAGCTTAACATATGCATTCTTTATAAAAACCAACCCGCAGCTCAGGGGGAATTCCTGAAATGCGGGTTTTTATATCTTCGCATTTCGTCATTTATCATCATGCTAGGCATTTATTCTTAACGATTACGTTGAACATTGATGATGTAAGCAATCGCGTATGGTTGACCGCAACAGTAGAATCGATTGTAGGTACATTTTCTGGACCAGCATTCGTCCAAATAGCGCTGAGCATTTATAAACGATCCTGGTTTTACTACGCCTTTGTTTACCTTTTTTGATACTATTGTAAATAGTGGATTTGTTAATAGAAATATAACTACAATTAATTTTGTAGACACTTCACCGGATCCAGGTCCAAACACTTATTATTTGACTGCACGTATTGTGGGTCAAGATCCTAGCGTAACTGATGCAAGGGTTGAAAAGGCTGTATTTACAGGAGGAGAAATTGGACCAAATATTTAATCATAGCTTAATACAATCAATGCTTCTAATTTCTCCCAACACCAATTAAATCAGTTATTTTTGCAACTAGTACAAATGGGAGAGGCGAAATTGAACAGATCAATTCCACTTCTCCCATTTCCCCGGCAGACCTTGTCAAATTCTTGAATAGAATTCTTGGTCCCCCATTTGTTCGCATCGGACCCGCTCTTCTTTCACCAATACGTCCAAATACCCTTGGGTTTTGGATAATGTCAAGCCCAATTGGCTTTCATAAACGGCCGGATATAACGCTTTCGTCACTTCATATACCGTTTTAGGTTCTGATAAGATTTCATAAACTTGATTTGTCCGGTGGGCATCTTTTTGAAGTCTTTCCTTTACCAATCCCTTTACATCCACAATTTCATTCCCATGCCCCGCATACAATTTGGCCACATCCAACGTCGCCAAAAAACGCAATGACGCTTGATATTGAACAAGGCTTCTCGGACGATCGAAGGACAAATCCACCGGCGGTTCAATGAGCGGGTTCGAGGCGATTTTCTCCAACAGCAAATCGCCTCCTATGACTTCCTTTGTTTTTTGATCATGAAAAATCAAATGGCTTTGCGCATGACCGGGAGTATAATAGGCGATCAATCCGGGATGACCCGGCACTTCGTCGCCATCTTGGATATATTTCGTCAGCGGAGTGTTTCCATATAACTCCAAATTTCTTCGGATGCTGAGAATCTCCTGGATATTTTCTTCAGGAACGGCCTGTTTTCTCAAATACATTTCATAAAACGCTTCCCGGTAACGCAAAAATTCTTCGTTCTTCTTCATCCAATGATCGATATACTCATGCCCGAGAATTTCCGCCCTTGGGAAGGCATCCACCCATCCCGCATGATCCGGATGATGGTGGGTCAAAATCACTTGCTCAATATCATCAAAACGGTACCCTGCGTTTTTAATGCCATATTCGAGGGCCTCGTAAGCCTCTTGCGTCTTCGGACCGGCATCAACAATGGACAGCGCATCCCCTTTTACTAAAAACGCATTGACATCTCCCACATCATAAGGTGTAGGGATCACTATTTTGGTGATTTCCATATTTCGTTCCCCCTTGTTTTCTGTATCTGCGCCTAGTGAATACTCATTCATTTTATTTTACTGTTTTTTTGGCCATTCGTCACGTCTCTGAGTTGACATATTTTTCTGAAATGAATATAATTTCTGTAATAATTGAACATGACAAAAAGCGATGACGAAGCCAAGTAGATGAATTGATGACTTCAGAGAGTGCTGCATTTCGGTGGGAGCAGCATAGTCCTCTCAATTCATTGAACCTACTTCCGAGCAGTCATGCAAACATGACCGTTCCCCTTAGCGATAATAAGGGCCAGAGCCGTGCTTACTTTTGTAAGCAAATGAAGGTGGTACCGCGGAAACAATGCGTTTTCGTCCTTTTGATAAGGATGGAAACGCATTTTTTATTGACGATTCATGTATTTATATAAATGGAGGGAAAAGGATGAAAAAACTAGTCTTTATCGGAGCAGGTTCCATGGCAGAAGCTTTGATTCATGGATGGATCAAAAATGAAGTTGTTCCTGCAGACCATATTTACGTGAAAAACCGTTCCAATATTCAAAGATTGCAAGAATTGAATGAACGTTTCGGCGTTCATATTTTAGAAACTTTAGAAGATTTGAGAGATGCGGATTTAGTCATTTTGGCAATGAAACCGAAAGATGCGAAAGAAGCATTCAAAACGATAGCCCCTTATCTTTCCGAAAACACGGCAATTCTTTCCGTTTTGGCCGGCATCAGCATGGACACGATTGAAACATTTTTAGGTGCCCGCCCAATTGCAAGAGTGATGCCGAATACTTCGGCGGCCATCGGCATGGCGGCAAGCGGCATTTCTTTCAATGAACATGTTTCAGAAAGCCAGAAGGCGATGTTTTTGCAATTGTTAGAAGCGATCGGCATTGTCATCGAGGTGGAAGAAGATCAGCTTCATGCCATTACGGCGCTTTCCGGAAGCGGTCCTGCATATCTGTATTATCTGCTTGAAGCATGGGAAAAAATTGGGACGGAATTTGGCTTATCGAAAGAAGTGGTAAGAAAATTAATGGTGCAAACCATTGCCGGTTCCGCGATGATGCTTCAGCAAATCAAAGAAGAGCCTGAAGTGCTCCGGAAAAAAGTCACAAGTCCGGGCGGAACAACGGAAGCCGGAATTAAAGCATTGGAAAATTATCATTTCACCGAAGCCATTTTTGCTTGCATTAAAAGCGCGGAAGCAAGATCCCGGGAGCTTGCCAAAGGAGAATGAACTCGGCAAGCCCCCTTTCATTTTTTCTGAAAGGATTATTATCAATTTCTGGCTGATTGGTACAAAAGAATACCATTCTATTTCTTTTGCTCCATAAAACGGCGTTCCATCTTTTGTCCGAAAATTTGAAATAATCATTATTTCAATTATTTCCTAGGAAATGTAATTTTTTGCTATATTTTGTTGTCGAAAATCGGATTTTTTGACCATTCATTCCGAAATATGTAGTCTTTTTTTCTCTTTTTCTTTTTTTGTTCGTCTTTTGCAAGTTTATTGCCCGAAACAAAACGGGAAATAAGGCAATAAAAAAGCTGCCGGAAATACGTCCCCGGCAGCATCCAAAAACGCCATTTATTCAGGATTATTCAAAGGTTCTTGGCGGAAAGATCAATTAATTGACCATTTTTCCATTGATAACTGGAAAAATCCTTTGCAACAAATACGTGAGGGAAAACTTTTTTTGCTTCCTTCAACAAATTTTCCAAATCGCGGGGCAAGAATCTGGAGCTGATATGGTTCAGGATTAAATATTTTGCATTTGCCTCTTTCGCAACCTTTGCAGCATCCACATTTGTTGAATGGCCATAATCTTTTGCAAGCTTTGCGGTCGCATGGTCAAAAGTCGCCTCATGAACGACAATGTCCGCGTCCCTGCTTAATTCGACGGACTGTTTGCAATAGATGGTGTCCCCTAAAATTGCCACGACAAATCCTTTTTTTGGAGGCCCGGTGACGTCTTTGCTGCGGACGATTGTACCATCTTCCAGTTCCACATCTTCCCCGCTTTTCAATTTTCCTAATAACGGCCCTTTTGGAATACCAAGTTCCAGCGCTTTATCGATATAAAGTTCCCCGGGAAGAGGTTTTTGTTCAATCCGAAAACCGAAGCAAGGGATGACATGTTCAAGTTCTTTCGCCGTGACGATGAAATGTTCATCCTCGAAAATTACGCCTTCTTCAATTTCTACAAAATGGATTGGATAATTTAAATGGGTTTTGGTCAATTCCAACGTAAATTGAATCCACTTCATCAATCCCTTTGGTCCGTAAAGGGTCAGCGGAGCAGGCTCCTCCCCGCCCAAAAAAGAGCGGGAACTGAGCAGGCCCGGCAGTCCAAAGATATGGTCCCCATGCAAATGGGTAATGAACAGTTTTTCAATTTTTCTCGGTTTAATGGTTGTATGCAAAATTTGATGCTGGGTTGCTTCCCCGCAATCAAACAGCCATAACGTTCCCCTTTCCTCATATAACTTCAATGCCAGGGAACTCGTATTCCTCTCTTTCGAAGGCATTCCTGCCCCTGTACCTAAAAACTGCAATTCCATGTCGTATCTCCAATCTTAATATTCATCGATGAAATCTTTCAAATCCTCTAAAAAGTCTTTGCTGAAACTTGTTTTTGATGCGTAGCTTTTTTTCTTCACATCAATTCCCTTTTGGATAATGCCTTTCCCAAATTTCTTTTCCATTTCATGAATGATTTCATAGATCGGCTCTTCTTTGGCAAATTGTTCATAGTTGAAGATGGACAGCTGTTCTGCCGAACGCTTTTTGTCGATGACGTTGGACACGGTCACGCCGAGAAGCCGGATCGGCGTTCCGTCCCATGCTTTCGGAAACAATTGCATGGCTTCTTGATAAATATCCGTTTTCAAATAAATGGGGTTTTGAAGGGTTTTGCTTTTCGTATGGTTATGCCAATGGCAATCCCGGATTTGGATTGTAATCGTAAACCCGCATAAATTTTTTGCTTCCAGCCTTTCAGCGACTTTTGAGGAAAGGTGCCGGAAGGTTTTTTCGATATCTTCCATTTCCGTAATATCCACCGGGAGAGTGGTGGAATTTCCTACGCTTTTTGTTTCGTAAATGGATTCGGGATCCACTTCCCTGTCATCGATGCCATTGGCCCTTCTTTTTAACCGTACCCCGATTTTTCCGAAATGTTCTTTTAATAAACCTTCATCGGCATTGGCCAAATCACCGATCGTATACATGTTCAAAGATTTCAATTTCTTTGCCATGCTTTGACCGACTCCGTACATTTTTTCCACATTCAAAGGCCACAATTTTTCAGGCACTTCCCTCTTTCTCAAAACGGTAATGCCCATCGGTTTTTTCATATCCGATGCGGTCTTGGCCAAAAATTTGTTGGGTGCGATGCCGATGGAACAAGGTAAATCAAGTTCGTTATAAATTCTCAGCTGAATTTCCTTGGCAAGTTCCAACGGATGGCATTCTTTTGCGATTTCCGTCACATCCATATATCCTTCATCAATTGAAACCGGTTCAACAAGGTGAGTATAACTCCTTAAAATGGTAAACATGGCTTTGGAAGCTTCCCGGTATTTTGGAAAATCGGGAGGCAGGAGGATCAACTCAGGGCAGATTTTCAATGCTTCCGTCACGTTCATCGTTGTATAAATGCCTTTCGCCCTCGCCTCATAGGAGCTTGTCACGATGATGCCGCGCCGCTCTTTCGGATTTCCCGCAATGGCAATCGGCTTTCCTTTAAGTTCCGGATGATGGGCTTGTTCAACGGAAGCATAAAAGCTGTTCATATCGACATGAAAAATAACCCTGGACACTTTCATTCACCTCGCTTGCCTCTTCATGCATTATTTTATCATAAATTGAAGAATTCCACTTTTGTCATCCGTTGCATCATTTTAAAAATGAGATTGACATTCGAAAAAATTTTCGTTATCCTTTTTGTAAACTTTCTATTTTTATAGGTTAACAAAGGGGAGACGATTCGTGAAATCTGCAAAAACATATGGACTAGTGCTGACAGCATTTGGTGCAGCAATCATTTCTGTTTTAGCGCAAATTACCATTCCTCTTCCTCTCGTTCCGATTACGGGACAAACATTGGCCATCGGTCTGATCGTAACCATTCTGGGATTCAAATACGGTACCCTTAGCGTGCTTGTTTACTGTTTGCTTGGCGCGATCGGTTTGCCGGTATTTACCGGTTTTTCCGGCGGACTTTCCACCCTTGTGGGACCAACAGGCGGATATATCATCGGTTTTATTCCGACCGCTTTGTTCATGGGCTGGTATTTGAATAAATTCGGTTATACTTATGTTCATGGTCTCATCGCAAACGTCCTTGGCATGATGTTGACCCTTGCCTTTGGAACCATCTGGCTGAAATTTGTTGCCGATATGTCCTTCCTTGCCGCATTTATGGCAGGAGCCGCTCCATTCATTTTATTGGAAGCGGTGAAAGGATGCATCGCGGCTTGGGTCGGCATTCTTGTCAGAAACCGCCTGATGGACGCCAATGTACTAAAGCAGGTATTTTAATTGTACTTTAAACAAATAGATCCTCCCTTTCAATATAAAAAAACGAATGGCTGTTTTTCGGCCATTCGTTTTTTAGTTTTGTTGAAGATTCCATTTTTCCAATTGAAATGCTTTCCAATTATAGACACGGGGAAAATGGAGCTGTTTGTTGTACGACTGATCTTTCATGTAGACTTTTGTATTTGCGCCTTTAAGGGTTTCCAAAACGGCGGGCTTGTCATCAAAATAAACGTCCAATTCCAGTTTCCGTATGATTTCCGCTTTCTCCCGGTCCTTCATTCCGCAATAGAATTGATGATCGATGACCGGAAAACCCCGTTCCTTTAGCCACCATCTCGTTTTGAGGCAATATTGCTTCGGTCTGGATGTTATATAGAAAATGGAATGTCCATCTTTTGCCAACTGATTGACAAAATCAACCGCCCCTTCAAAAGCGGGACAATCAGTGAAATAAATTTCCTCCATCAAAGAATTCCACAGCTGATGGCCCTGTTCATCGGTCAGGCCGAACAGTTCATGGATTTCAAGCCTTTTCAATTCCCTGAAAAGCGCAATATCCACCTGTTTCCCCAGTTTCCGGTTATACAAATGGAAAGCGTGTTCTCTTAAATTAATTAACGTATCATCAATATCAAACCCAAATTTCAACTTTCATCCCGCTTTCTTGCCTAGTTTAGTATAATAAACTGTTCAGAGAAGTTTTTTTCCTTCTCGATTTGCAAACGGAGAAGTTTTTTCACTTCTTCCTTTCTTTTCTGTTCGCATTGTATTAACTTCAATTCATTAATATCGCCTTGTTCAAAACACTCAGCTAGCCGGTCCGCGTCAACAAGGGCGCTGTTTAAACCGAATGCCCCCGTAGGCGTCATCGTATGGCAGGCATCGCCGATCAATAATACATTATTCTTTTTCCAAACTTCTGTAAAATTGCTATGTACATCAAGCAACACGAAATCGTCCCAGGAAGTGATATGTTTTTTACCGTCTCTTCCAATTCCGGAAAAGCTTGAACCAATTTTTGCACGAAGATTTGGAAAGGCGATTTCCGTATTTTTGAAAAAGAACCTTGGTTCAATGTTCCAACCGATTTGGACATAGCCATTTGTCTGTGTAAAAAGAGCCAATTGATAGCCGTCCACATCAGCCATTTTGATGGAGGGCTGCCAGCCTTCGGGTGCCGGAACTTTCGCCCAAAGCAAATCATAACCGTGCTTCCGTATTGACGTTTCAATGCCCGCTTTTTTGCGGACGATCGAATATCTTCCATCGGCCCCGATAATGTATGAGCTATAAATCACAATCTCTTTTCCATGCTTTTTGCCTTTGATTCCGATGAACTGTCCATTTTCGTCTTCCAACAGATCCACAACTTTTGTGCTTGTTAACAGGGAAAAGTTGTCGTATTTCTTCGCTTCTTCGATGATCACCGACAAAAGATGGGCCTGAGGGACATGGATGCCGAGATGACCATTCTCCTTTTCGGGTTGAATCGATTTGAATAATTTACCGTCTTTCCAATATTCAATGACTTCCATCTTTAAAAGCCCAAGCTTTTCGATTTTTGAAAAAAGATGATGTTTTTTTTAGAACTTTTTCTCCCTCTTCATTCAAGTGTTCCCCCCGGAATTCCCTGGCAACATCGCTATGTTGTTCAACAAGGGCCACACGAAATCCTTTTTTTGCCAATAGCAAGCCCAATAATGCGCCTGCAGGGCCTGCCCCTACGATGACAATATCGGTGTTAACCATGATGTTCACCTTGCTTTGGATAAGCGATAATACATAGATCTTCTCCGATTCTTTCAAATGAATCAAATTCCACTTTCGCGGCCAAATCCATTGTTTCCAGATCTTCTCCGGCAACCGGCGAGATTGAGCGGCGTCCGCCCAATAATTTCGGTGCAATGTAAATAATGAATTTATTTACAAGCCCTGCCCGGATAAAGGAGGCGTTGACCTCTCCTCCGCCTTCCACCAAAATGTCTGTAATGCCGAATTTATATAATTGATCAAGCATTTCCTCCAGACAGATTCCCTGTTCATTTTTTGAACAGTAAATTAAAGTAACATTATTCTTTTCCAATTCGACAATCTTTTTTGGATCAGCTTCCGTTGTCGTGACGATGATGGTTTTCGCTTCATCATTCAAAACATTGGCATCCAGCGGAATTTGCAAACGGCTGTCCAAAATGACGCGCACCGGGTTTTTCCCTTGCCGGTCCGGAAGTCTTGTCGTCAAAAACGGATTATCTTTTAATACAGTGCCAATACCTACTAATATGGCGTCCATTTCATCGCGAAGCTGATGGACTTGAAGGCGCGAATTCTCTCCGGAAATCCATTTCGAATGGCCGGTATAAGTGGCAATTTTCCCGTCCAATGTCATGGCATATTTTAAAGTCACAAAAGGGCGATTGGTGAGCATATTGTGAAAAAAACGCTCATTCAACTTGCGAGCTTCTTTTTCCAACAATCCCACTTCCACTTCAATTCCGGCGTCTCTGAGGATTTGGACACCCCGTCCGGAAACCTTTGGATTAGGGTCGAGGGTTGCCACCACTACCCTTTCTACACCAGAATTTTTTACCAAATCCACGCAAGGAGGGGTTTTCCCGTAATGGGAACATGGCTCAAGGGTTACATATAATGTCGCTCCTTTTGCATAGTCTCCTGCCATATTAAAAGCATGGACTTCCGCATGGGGTTCACCGGCTTTGCGATGCAAACCCGTCCCGACGATCACCCCGTCTTTTACTAAAACCGCGCCGACAAGAGGATTGGGATTGGTTTTGCCCTTTGCAGTTTTGGCCAGATTCAAGGCCAACTCCATGTATTCGCGATCTGTGTACACGTTTCCCCCTCCTAAATCACTTGATTTTCCGGTATATGTCCTGCTTTCTTAATTTTAGTTTCCAAATATCTTCGGTTCGTTTCCGTTAATCCTCCCCATATCGGTATATGCTTGTCCGCCAGCAAGCCATGTTTTTTTAATGCTTCCAATTTTTTCGGGTTATTTGTAATCAATGTGACAGGTTTTTTGCGAAGGGTTTCTAAAACTCTAATTGCTTCTTCATAGGATCTCGAGTCGTCTTCAAACCCGAGGGCATGATTGGCTTCCACTGTATCATACCCTTCTTCCTGCAACAGATAAGCAAGAGATTTTGAAAATAAACCAATCCCCCGCCCTTCATGGTTTGCAATATAAAAAATGGCTCCGCATCCATGTTCAACAATCATTTTCATGGATTGATGCAATTGATATCCGCAATCGCAGCGCTGGCTGCCGAAAATGTCCCCTGTATGGCAGATGCTGTGCATGCGGATAAGGGCTTCGTCTCCGTTTTGAAAATCACCGTATACCAATACGGAAGACTGCTGGGTTTCTTGCAAGTTGGCGCTTAAAATATAATCAAGAACCGCTTCTTTCGAGTTAATCGGTTCCTCCAGCCTCAACCATGTATACCATTGGAATGTCGCCTCAAAATCACCGCGTTTGACGGGAAGTTTAACTGGGCCGACAAGGCAGATTTGCTCATTTTCTCTATATGGAATTAATTGCATTTTTTTCAACAACACTTCATTTTTATTAATCAATAAATTCTTCATTAGCATCACCTATATCAACTAAATCTATCGGAAAAATTCCTATGTTTTTTCTAGGAATTAATGTTTGCTTAATTAAATATAGCTGAAATAGGTGGAAAAATCAAAAGAAGTGTTTTCCAAAGGATTGGTTAATAATTAATAAATTTGTATTATATTTCGAGCATTCAACCTCTTGGCCCGGTTCAAAGCAGGAAAAATTCCAAGTATTTCACTATTGATTATATAATATTTTTCCAAAATAAAAAATACACTTCATTTTCTATGTTGAAAGTGAAGTGTATTTTTCTTCATCCAAGCCGACTATTATTCATCCAAAATTTTGACTTTTACTTTCTTTACTCCCCATTTCATTGCTTCATCATAAGAAGGGATGAACACATCAATTTTGTTTCCTTTGATTGCCCCGCCAGTATCGCCGGCAATAGCGTATCCATATCCTTCCACCCAAACTTTCGTGCCAAGCGGAATCACATTCGGATCAACAGCGATGACTTTTAAATGGGGATTTGCCCGTAAGTTGATCCCATATGCTGTCGTCCCGGAACATCCTTCGCAATAAGCCGTATAAGCCGTTGCAGTAACAACCAATTCTTTGGCTGATGAAGGGGGTTCGTCATTGCTTGCGGCGGAAACCGCCCGGGCTGATTCGTCAATATTGTTGCTATTTGCGATCTTTGTTTCGTTCTTTTCTGTCTTCGGAAGCGCCTGTCCGCTTACGTCCGCTACGACCGAAATCGGTTTGTACACTTTTTTGTACTTTTCATCATTATAAATGATCAATTCTTTTCCAGGATGGATTAAAGTATTCTCCAAGCCGTTCCATTCCATTAACAAATGGACCGGTACACTATGGTTGACTGCAATTCTGAATAAGTTGTCCCCTTCTTTCACAGTGTAAGTGGTAACAGAAGGAGCTTTTTCAAAAGCCAATCTGCGGGTAATCGCGTCTTCAACCACTTCTCTTCCCAATACTTTCACGACAAAGTCGTTTTCTTCTTCAGGAGCCAATTCTTTCGCATATGTTAACGATGGAGCGAACAATGTCAAAAATAATACTAAACACAAAATGTTCCTGATCATACTAAGACCTCCTTAACAAGCAAACTCGCAAGCATTTTGTCAATTCGTAATAAGTATTGTCCAATTAGTTAAATAATTATTCATATTTTAATAAAATTTATTAATTCAACTTCCAAACTAGAGTTGAAAAATAATAGCGACGCCTTGCGCGCCGCTGTCTTTCAGCAAGTAGTACGAACCAAATGAACGCTGATCAGGCAAAAAATAAATCCTCTAGAATTATATCTAGAGGACTCAGTTCAAATATTCATCCGAACAGCTCGGAAACATGTAGATTCCTTGAATCATCCGAAAATCGTATTGACGCTGGATAAATTTTTCCTGATATAAATATTCCATGATGAGAATTTCATGATCATTAGCATCGCATAAAACGCCGGAAACACTTAGACCGTTTTTTAAATAAACACCTATGGGCTTGCCGATCAAGTATTTGATCTTTTCATACATAAAGTTGCCCCCTTCCTTACTGCATTCTATGCACCGGTGCGTCTAATTGGCTGTGTGGGCAACAAACAGGCAAAACCCATGGCAAGTATTCGTTTGCTTCCCGAAAACCGCGTTTTTAGTTGACATAATAATTTTATAGTTGATAAATCATCTTAATTCTGCAAATAACTTCATAAATAACTGATCTCTTTTTTCAATATTCCCATTAATCGTCAGCTCGCAAAAAATCGGATCCAATAATCGGACCAATATTCCCTTTTTCTTTTCGGCATCATCGATTTTATTGATAACCATTTTTCTTGCCTCTTCCAAAAATTGAACATAATCGCCGAAATTTTCCGCAAATTGCTGCTCCAAATCCCGCTTTATTTTTTTTGCCAAAGCGGGGCTTGCCCCATTTGTGGAAATTGCCAATGCAAGCTTCCCGCGCCGGACAACTGCAGGGGTCAAAAAATCGCTTTCCTTCGGGTTATCAGAAAGAAGCAGCAATTGATGTTCTTTTTTGTGCAATTTGACTTCGCGGTTCACTTCCGCATGACTTGTCGCGGCAAATATGATATGCGCCTGTTCGATGTCGGAAGGCTCAAACTCTTTTTGAATCCATTTTGCACGGTGCCGCTTCATCCATTCTTCAATTTCCGGAATAATGCTTGGGCTGATGATCGTGATATTTGCTTTTGTATTTTCCAGCCCTTTCAGTTTTTGATAAGCAACACGGCCTCCGCCAATGAATGCGACATTTTTGCCTTCTATATTGAGCATCATTGGATAATACATGGAGAATACACCTTTCTTTGTATTTTGAATATTTTCCATCAAAAACGTTCCAAATAAAAGAAATACACCATTTTTCCCGGGCGAAAAATGGTGCTTCCAATTTGCGGGGAAAGTTTATTGTTCATATGGATTCAAAATGATTTTTATGCTGTTTAACGGATATATTCGCACTTTCGATTCTCCGTAGACATCATCAATCGGAATAAAGCCGAAATGGCGGCTGTCGTAGCTTTTCAGCCGGTTATCCCCCATTACAAAAACATACCCATCCGGAACCGTTTTTTCTCCCGTCAATTGCTCCAACGTGAAGTTTTCTGTTACGCGCTTTTCTGAATCGGAATCCCGTTTGACATATGACTCATCATATTTTTTTCCGTTGACGATTAACACGTCATCCTTCATTTCAATCGTATCCCCAGGTAAACCGATGACCCTCTTGATGTAATAGTCTTCTTCGTCTGGAGCACGAAAAACAATATGATCAAAGCGTTGGATTTTGCTTATTTTGCTTACAATAATAACATCTTCATCTTCATAGGTAGGAGACATTGACGCCCCGTTCACTACGACAGGCGAAAAGACATATTCCTTGCAGATGAAAGCGATCATCAAACCTAAAAAAAGAACGACAATCCATGATAACAATTCATTTTTTTGAGTATTTTTCCCTTTCATTCATCCAGGCTCCCTATTATTAAATTATTTGATTGCGATCCATGTACGATTTTGCTGCTCTTGAACCGTAACTTCCCTGCCAAAAAATTCGGATAAGGTATTTTCCTTCAATAACTCACGCGAAAATCCTTGTGCGTACACTTCACCGTCTTTTAATAACAACGTATGGGAAAAACAAGGCAAAACCTCTTCCACATGATGAGTGACATAAATCAATGTCGGACAAAATTCCTGTTGGGCAAGCTTTTCGATGAACTCCAAAAATTCTTCACGGGCAATGACGTCCAAACCATTGCAAGGCTCGTCCAAAATCAAAATTTTCGGGTGGGCCATCAGCGCTCTGGCAATCAATACCCGCTGCTTCTCCCCTTCCGATAATACCCCATATGCAGAATCTTCTAAATGTTCTATGCCCAATTGTTCCATTAATCGCCGCGCTTCCTGCACATCCTTTTTCTCAACCGCTTCATAAAGCCCGATCGATGCGAATTTGCCGCTGAGGACGATGCTTAACACCGTATCAAAATTTTTTAATTGCCCCTTTAACGAAGAGCTGATAAATCCGATGTCTTTTCTCAATTCCGGAATATTGGTTTTTCCAAACTCCTGTCCCAATACTTGCACTTTTCCCGAAGTAGGGTATAGGTAGCCGCAAATGACGTTTAATAGCGAAGTTTTGCCCGATCCGTTCAGACCGAGAATCGCCCAATGTTCATTTTTATTGACATTCCAGTCGATTTCTTTCAAAATGGTTTTTCCGTTCCGTATCACGGTGACATTTTCGAATCTGATCAATGTTCTTCCCCCATCTGTGCATGTATTCTAACAATTTAATTAATATTATACTATTATGATGTTAATATTTACACAATCAGATGATCATCCCATGATAGGCGGATACGTTTTCAAGAAAATTTGGAAATCATGATATCCCTTCGTTGACGGCTGTTTATGGTAATGAAATGAAAAATATGCTAGTATTTTTGCAAAACCAGCCGTTTCTTTTATGGCTATATGCAATATGAAAGATCCGGAAACAATGGGGCGACAGTGATGGAGAAGAAAATGATTTACTATTCACAACTTAACCATCCGTATATGAAACTAATAATAGCGGCATCTGACAGAGGGCTTGTCTTTGTCGGGACAGATCATGCTACTTTGCAAGAAATGATGGGGGAATGCCATAAACAATTTCCCCAATGCGAAATTTATGAAGATGGACAATTCAAGGATCCATATATATCCCAATTCATTGAATATTTGGATGGCCGCCGCAAAGAATTCACCCTGCCCTTTGACATCCAGGGCACCCCTTTCCAACGGGAAGTTTGGAAGGTATTATGCGACATTCCTTATGGAAAAACGATGACCTATTCGGAGGTGGCTGAGCGCATCAAAAAGCCAAAAGCTGTCCGGGCTGTGGGAGGAGCGGTCGGAAAGAATCCCTTATCCATTATAATCCCGTGCCATCGCGTCATCGGAAAAGACGGCAGCCTCACCGGATACAGCGGAGGATTGGATGTGAAAAAAAAGTTGCTGGAATTGGAAGGCATCCCTTATTAAACCGGTGATTTTTTCATTTTTCGCATTCGTTCTTTCTCTTCTTTGCCGATCCGGTTCGACTCCATTATTTTTTGAAGGGCTTTATTATAAGTGAAAATATC
Organism: Ureibacillus sp. FSL K6-8385; assembly: GCF_038593155.1. Taxonomy (GTDB): domain Bacteria; phylum Bacillota; class Bacilli; order Bacillales_A; family Planococcaceae; genus Ureibacillus; species Ureibacillus terrenus. The sequence continues at coordinate 1,195,722 of NZ_CP151968.1, read as the reverse complement.
CAAAGAATTGGATTGCAAAAATTTGGATGTTTCTTCCGGAAACTTCAAATATGCGAAAGAAATTGCCCATGCGACGGCCATTTTGGCATAATAGCCGTCATGACGGATACCGTCCAATATGGAAAAAATAGCCTGCAGATAGGCTTCTTCCAAAAAATAAGTCAGCAGCATGACAACGGCAAATCGGACTTCAAATTCTTCTTTCGACCGGAAATAAGACTGAATCCATCTCCACACTTCATCTTGATGCTTTTTTGCAAATTTCAGGCCCGCGCAAAAACTGTCGCATACAGACCAATTGTCAATTTTCGGCACAAACCATCGGATCCATCTCAACCTCTCCTCAAGAGACATTTTCGCCTGGCCGATGACCATCCCTTTTAACATGATTTCCTCAAAATACTCCTCTTTCCCATCCATTAAAAAACCTTCCCAGTCTCCCATTGCAATCTCTTTGGCCATTGCCCTTAACTTCGGGAGACGCACTCCGAGAATATTTTCCTGATTGGGGATGAGGGATTTTTGAAAAAGCCGGTATTTTTCCTCCGACAATTCGAGCAGTTTATTTCGGATCTCCATAGAATCAACCCCAAACACTACTTGATTTTGGTTTGTTTATAGATGCCAACCGCCAACGGAATGAAGAAGGAAATTATGAGAACGGGCAAAAACCAACCTCCCAGGGAATCCTGTTTATCCAATCCGATCCGGACCATTTGAAAATTCAACACTGCAAAAAACAGCATGCATACATTTTTCGTTGCATTGAGCATTTTCCGGCTGTTCAAATAAAACTGCTCTGCATTTGATTCATTGAGGCGGTTCGGGTAATTGTGCATATGGGGAGCTTTTTCGAAAAGGGTCGACAACAAAAAAATAAATAAACCGATAATGGGCACTATCAATAATTCATATTTCGAACCCCACCGATCCACTTCCCCTTTTGCATTAAAATGCCCCGGGATTTGATCGGGGAGATGTTTCCATTGGACGATGATATATAAAATGGAAATAACGAAAAATCCGATCCCGATGATATCAAAAATGATTTCATTTCTCGTCTTGGGAATTTTTAAAATGGGGCGATAAGGATATTTCACATGGCCACCTCACTTTTCGTGAAAAAAATCCAGAGAAGGTATAAAAGCCCTCCTCCAGCCATTTATTATTCTGTTGCGGTTTCATTTTTCTCTTCCCTCACCAATTGATGCAGATAATCAATAATTTCGCGGATTCCTTCCAACGAATTCACCAGTACTTTCGGATTTACAATGGTCATGATCCGGTCTTCCAGGTTGGCGACTGCTGTAAAGTATTTTGTATGGGTGTAGTTCACAAGACCGACCTGTTGTATATCCTCTTCGCTTATATCCATGATTTCTTTCGCTTCGGATACTGCCAAACCAAAACGCACAATATCCATATTCAATACAATCATTCTGCCCGAAGATTCAGGGGTAGGCTGATTGTATAGAATGATATTAAAATCAAGCACCGGAATCAGCTCGCCACGGACCTTTGCAAACCCGATTAAATAGCCGGGCAAATGAGGAATGGGCGCAATATTTTCAATCCTTTCAATGGAAACCACCTGGTCGATGGAAATCGCATACTCTTCTTTGCCGCACCGAAAGACAATGGATTTCATATAAAATCACCTCAAATTGAACTATTTCTTGCCGGAGCATTTTACGATTTCTACTAATAAATCGGCCAATTTCTCCAGTTCTTCAATAGGCATCCGTTCTTTCGTTGTATGGATATTTTCATAGCCTACCGACAAGTTGACTGTGGGAATGCCAAAACTTGAAATGACATTGGCGTCGCTTCCCCCACCAGAGACCCCAATTTGAGGTGTTCTGCCAACATTTTTTACTGCTTCCACTGCCACTTGTACTACTTTATCCGTTTCACCTACTGAAAATCCCGGATACATCAACTGTACATCCACTTCAGCGCGGCCTCCAAATTTTTCAGCCACTTTTTCAAAAGTTTCTTTCATATGAGCTGTTTGCTTATCTAATTTCTCTTTTTGGATGGAGCGGGCTTCTGCTAGGATGAATACTTCATCACAAACGATATTTGTCGCTTTGCCGCCTTCAAAACGCCCAATATTCGCTGTTGTTTCATGGTCGATGCGCCCTAATTTCATTTCCGCAATGGCTTTCGCTGCCAATGTAATAGCAGAAATCCCTTTTTCCGGTTCCACTCCTGCATGGGCTGTTTTTCCAAAGATTTTTACATTTAATTTTGCTTGATAAGGAGCCGCAACAACGATTCCTCCCACTTTTCCATCGCTGTCAACCGCATAGCCGTACTTGGCAATAATTTTATCCCGATCCAACTCCTTAGAGCCGGCAAGACCATCTTCTTCGCCTGCTGTAATAATGAATTGTATTGTACCGTGTTCAATGGACTGTTCTTTAAGACGGCGAACCATTTCCAAAAGTGCAGCAATTCCAGCTTTATCATCAGCGCCTAAAATGGTTGTGCCGTCAGAATATATATAGCCATCTTCTTTTATTTGTGGTTTAATGCCCTTCCCAGGAACAACCGTATCCATATGTACGGTAAAATAAATCGGTTCAACATCCAATGATCCTTCCAAAGTGGCGATAATATTTCCCGCCGCATGACCATTGCGTGTATGAGCATCATCTTGATAAACGGAAAAACCTAAATCTTCCAATTTATTTACAAGAATTGGTGCTATTTTTTCCTCATGTTTTGTTTCTGAATCAATTTGGACTAACTCGATAAATTCATTCACTAAACGACTATTTTCCATGTTCAAAACCCCTTTTTTCCACTATTCATCCTCATTCTACGCTTTACTGTTTCAGAATACAATTACAAAGGTTTTATTGTTTGAAAGGTTAATTCTTCTTTTCAACTTATTAATTTTCCAGCAGAAAGGGTGTTGTTGATTATGGCGTTAGGGGATGTTTCTATAGCACAGATAGGAAAATAAGTGCGGAGTCTAGCATAAATTGGTGAATCCTAAGCAATGCAAAATTGCCCCCAATCCGAAAAATACTTTGGATTGAAGGCTATTTGTAATTCGACATTTACTTCCCATTTTTCATTAATTTTTGTTTTTCTAATAAAGCATATATATATTCCATATTTAAACAGCTTTGCACTTGTTCTGCCAGTATTTCATATGCCTGTTCACGGCGTTCTTTATCCGTTTGTACTTCCATTGGTAATGGATTCAACCCCTTACTTTTTCTTATTTCATTAAAATACGCCCTTGTAAAATAGCGATTTTGGAAGATGCCATGTAAATATGTGCCAATGGCTTTCCCATTATGAACAATAATACCATCCGTTGTTCCATCATTTAATTGTAAAAAAGGCAATGCATTTTCCTTTACCTTTGTTTGGCCTAAATGAATCTCGTATCCTTCCACTTCAATTTCTTTTTGGAAAAGCGTTGGATGAATTTTGCCTTTTGTTTGGGTCGTTCTTTTATTTTTTTCAAAGATCGTTTGTATCGGCAGTAGAGAAAGGCCTGAGACTTCCTTCAAATTTCCTTCTACACCATCAGGATCGAGAAGTTTCTCGCCTAATATTTGATAACCGCCACAAATTCCGAAAACTCTGCTGCCCTTTGAATAACATTGTTGAATAGCTTCAAATAATTTCGTTTCTTTTAACCACATTAAGTCGCCCGTTGTATTTTTTGTACCAGGTATGATGATGCAATCTGGATTTCCTAACTCCTTCACATCTCTAACTAAGCGTACCCCTACGTCAGGCTCCTCAAACAACGGATCGAAGTCTGTAAAATTAGATATTCTCGGCAATTGAATACAAGCCACATCAATAGGGCATTTCTTTTTAGGGTTTTTTAGTTTTAAAGTATCGAGGGCTAAAGAATCTTCAGCTTCAATCTGGCAGTCTAAATAAGGGATAACCCCAATAACGGGAATTCCGGTATAGTTTTCAAGCCATTGTATGCCATCCTGAAGTAATTCAATCATCCCTCTAAATTTATTAATGATGATACCTTTTACAAGTTTCCGTTCTTCTTCATCCAACAATGCAAGCGTGCCGACAATTGAAGCAAAAACTCCGCCCCGGTCGATGTCTGCAACGAGGAACACATCGGCATCCAGCATTTTTGCTACCCGCATATTCGCAATGTCGCGATCTTTTAAATTAATCTCCGCAGGGCTGCCGGCACCTTCTGCCACAATAATATCGTAGGATTGTTCCAAGTCATGGATGGCTTTTTCCACAATTGGTATTGCTTGCAGCGTAAAGTTCTCTCGATAATTTGTTGCACCCATATCCATAAAATGCTTCCCATGAACGATGACTTCCGAAACCATATCTTGTTTCGGTTTGAGCAAAATCGGATTCATTTTTGAATTAGGGATTATCCTAGCAGCTTCTGCCTGCACCCCTTGAGCTCGGCCGATTTCTTCCCCATTCTGGGTAACATAGGAATTCAATGCCATATTTTGAGACTTAAAAGGGGCAACTTTGTATCCTGCATTGGAGAAGATGCGGCAAAGTGCCGTACAAAGAACACTTTTCCCCACATCAGAAGACGTTCCTTGTATCATAATTGAACTTGCACGCAAATATTTTCTCTCCTTTAAAATTCCAGGCCTTTTACCGCCGAAATTCCTTCATTATAATAATGTTTCGTACAATCGATAGTCGAAACCAAATCTGCAATGTCGATCAATTCTTGTTTCGCATTACGGCCTGTAATCACGACATTCATATGTGTTGGACGATTTTGAAGTGCTGTGATCACTTCATCAAGAGGAATTACGTCATCAACCGGAAAGTTTGTAATACTGAGAGCATTGTTTAGTTCATCCAACACTAATAAATCAATGGTTGGATCTTGGAGGGCTTGTTTTGCAATTTCCCACCCTTTTTTCAAAGCTTCCCGATGCTCTTCCGGTGTCTTCGTCCATGTAAATCCGATTCCTAATTGTTCAACCTTAACGGAGCCTTTCCCTTCTTCGCCTTGGCTAATGCAACCGAGGCCTAATTGTTCCATTGCAACTCCTAATTTTTCTAAGGCAATGGCTTCACCGTAAATACGTTGTTTCGATTTAATGAACTGTAAAAAACAGACATTCATTCCACGGCCAATTGCACGCAATGTCAGTCCCAACGCTGCAGTCGTTTTCCCTTTACCATCACCAGTATATATTAAAGTGAGTCCTTTATGTTTCATTGTCATTCTCCTCCTTCCATTATTGTGTATTGGTATTGTTTTTTGTTTTATATAAGGTATCTTCAAACCACATTGCTTGTTCTCTTACCTTTACAACTTCACCCACAATAATCATGGCAGGATTTGTAATCTTTTCGCTCGCAGCCAATTGGGAAATCGTATCTAATGTTCCAGAAATGGTTCGTTGTACCTTCGTCGTACCATTTTCGATAATCGCGACCGGAGTACCGGGGGCTTTGCCATTTTGCATTAATTGACGGCAAATATTCTGTAAATTCCCAACTCCCATATAAAAAGCAATCGTATCGATTCCAGAGAGTGCTCTCCAATTTAAATAATCAGAACCATTTTCTTTACATCCGTGTCCTGTAACAAGGGCAACACTGGATGCATATTCGCGATGGGTTAATGGAATCCCGGCATACTCGGCTGCTGCAACACTTGCAGTAACGCCAGGCACAATTTCAAAGGGAATCCCATGCTGCTTGAGGACACTGGCTTCTTCTCCTACTCTTCCAAAAATACCGGGATCCCCTCCCTTTAATCTCGTAACAATCTTTCCTTCCAATGCTTTTTGTACAAGAATTTCATGAATTTCCTCTTGAATGAGCATATGTTTTCCAGGCAATTTACCGCAATAAATGCGTTCTGCATTTTTGGGAGCATACTCTAGCAATGATGGATTTATAAGCCGATCATACACAATGCAGTCTGATTGCTGTATGCATTCGAGCCCCTTGACTGTGATCAATTTTTCATCTCCAGGTCCAGCTCCTACTAAATATACTTTTCCTTTGCTCATATTTCCCTCCCGGAAGAAAGTTGCATTGTTGTTTACTGAATTGAAAATTATTTAATAGTATAATAGTTTTATTTCCGTTTCTGTTGTTGATATTTTAAACAAGCATTCAACCAGTTATCGATTAGCTTCGGATTGGATGCGAAATGGAAATGGACATATCCTGCAATTAATGAATGGACAACACAACCATCCTGTTTTTGTCCAAATCGACTTTTCAATGCATAAGCCGGCACCTGCTCTGTATTTGGTATAAAAGTGGAATAATGGAATTCATGGCCTTTTGCCGTCTCTCCTTCTCCCATGAGGAAATTGTTGTTTACTCCAACAATTTCCCGGTAACCAAGAGCTGCAAGTTTAGGTTGCATCATAACGTTTCCATCAATGATCCCAACCATTGGATAGCTTATACCTTCAGTTGACTGGATGGATTTTGTCAAGTACATGAACCCTCCACATTCAGCCACTGTTGGAAGCCCATTTTCAATCAGTTCTTTAATGGATTGTTTTGAAACTTCATTATTTGCAAGCTGTTCTGCGAATTCTTCCGGAAAGCCCCCGCCAATATATAATCCATCTGCATCTTCAGGTACCGGTTCGTTCGCTAATGGGGAAAAATATTGAATTTCAGCCCCGCGCGATTTAAGTAATTGAATATTTTCTTCGTAATAAAAATTAAAGGCCGCATCCTTTGCAACGGCGATTATTACATTTACCTTTGGATCTTCGTGAAAAATAGAATTTTCAACTTCTTGTAAATTGTTCGTTTCAGAAATGCTTAATAGCCGGTTGAGATCAATGGTTTTTTCTACTTCTTGTGCCAGCGAATCAAAATAAGAATCCAATTCTCCCCTTTCAATAGCCGGAATTAATCCGAGATGCCTGCTTGGCAAATGGAGATCATTGTTTTTCTTCATATAGCCGATTACCGGAATTTTACATTCTTGTTCAATGGCTGTTTTTACAATGTTAAAATGGCCCTCGCTTCCAACTCTGTTGGCAATTACACCAACGATTCGCGATGGTTCATGCAGAGTTTGAAAACCTTTGACAATTGCTGCTGCACTTCTTGCCATGCTTGAGCAATCCACCACCAGCAGAACTGGACTTTCAGTAATGACAGCGATTTCAGCAGCGGATCCGGTATTTTCCAATGGACTTTTGCCATCAAAATACCCCATCACCCCTTCGATAATTGAAATATCTGCATCGCGGCCAGACCGTTCTACAATATCACGGATTACTTCGCGGCTTAACATCCAGCTATCGATATTTCGGGAAATTCGTTTTGTAACGGCAGTATGATAAGATGGATCGATATAATCAGGACCGCATTTAAAGCCTTGGACGACTAAATTTCTCTTTTTCAGTGCAGCCATAATTCCGATTGTTAAAGTTGTTTTTCCAACACCGCTCGATGTACCTGCAATCATTACTCTTTTTGCCACGGATAATCCTCCTTATGTTCTAGAACCCCTACAGAAATCGTTACATTGCCGCTTTTCTTTTTGACAAGGACAAGGGAATCCGATTGTAAATACCGTTTCGCTGCTGCTTCACTCACGGAATATGCCCCTGTATATTTATAAACCGTTTCTGATGGTTCTTCGATATGCATTTCATTAAGTTCCTTGGCGGTATACGTACAAAATTCCACTTTTCGTTCTTCCACCACTTTTAATAAACCTTCTTCATCTTTCTTTAAGTCAATGGTGCATATCGCTTTTATACTTTTTGAAGAAAATCCCAACTCAAGCAACGTCTCTTCAATGACTGACTGAATCTCCTCCCCGCTTGTTCCGCGATTACAACCGATGCCTATTACGATCACTTTTGGTCTAAAAATAATACCGCATTGCAATATTGATTTTTCTTCCGGGGCAAGTAAGCGATGCGTGATTATTAAAGCACCGCTTGGCTTCGCATCGATTGCGTCCAAAATTGTCGGATATAACATGATATTTTTCGGTAATGGATGATCATATAACCACCAAGAACGCTCTCCGCTTTCCTGCACTATGGCAACTGGTTCTTCGTTGACGACAGCCGCACTTACCTTGGTCAAATGCTCTTCGGAATCCCAAACCCATCCGAATCTGGAGCCAAATAAATCTACGGCGATGGTTTGTTGAACATCAGATGCTGTGGTAATAACGGGATTTGCGTGAAGCAATGCGGCGATTTCTCTCGTTAATTCATTCGCACCTCCTAAATGGCCTGAAAGCACACTGATTACATTTTTACCCCGATCATCGATGACAACGACTGCCGGATCGATTTTTTTATCTTTTAATAGTGGTGCAATCATGCGAACAACTGCACCAAGAGAAATAAACAAAATGAGACCTTTATATTTATAAAAAATGGCTGAAAGCAGAATCCGAACATTGCCATCATATAACTGAATTCCCAGACCCTCTTCATCACCTTTGGCAAACTTATGCGGATAATACAAGTCGCCATTTGGAAAAAGTCCTCTTAATTTTCTCGCAATTTCTGCGCTATGTTTTGTAATCGCTACAATCGCATAATCATTTTTTTGATTGATTTTCGGAATTTCCTCCTCCGCTAGTTGAATCACTTTGAAACTCCTTTCCTATAGCCGTGGGTAAACTCGGCATCGTAAAGTTTCGAACGATAAGAATTCTTTTCATAAATGTTTGGATCAAGTGCCCATCCAGCCAATATCATGGCATGTTTGCGAATCCCATTTTCTTTCATTGCTTCATCAAGTTGAGCAAGTGTCGTTCGAACGATTTTTTGATCTGGCCAAGTAGCTTTTTGAATAACAGCTACAGGCGTATCATCTTGCCAGCCTGCTTCTTTCGATTCCTTCATGATTTTTTTCGTTAAAGTGGCACTGAGGAAAAGAGCGATTGTACAATGATGGCTTGCCAAATCTTTTAATTTTTCTTTTTCCGGTACAGGCGTTCGTCCTTCTGCTCGGGTTAAAATCAGAGTTTGAGTTAATTCGGGAATTGTCAGTTCTGCTTGTACTGCTGCTGCTGAAGCAAAAACTGAACTCACACCCGGAATGATTTCAACTTCAATGCCTTCTTTTTTTAGTAATGCGATTTGTTCTGCAATAGCACCATACAACGATGGATCACCGGTATGAACACGTGCAACTTTTTTCCCACGGTCCACCCGATCTACAATGATTGATACAATTTCTTCCAAATTCATTCCGCTCGTTTTTATTATTTCTGCTTCTTTCTTTGCTTTGGCAATTAACTCTTCATTCACAAGAGAGTCTGTATAGAGAATACAATCTGATTGTTGCAAAATATGTAAACCCTTCACCGTGATTAAATCGGGATCGCCCGGACCAGCTCCAATAATCCATATTTTTTTCATTTTCGCACCACCATTAACGTTAAATAATTTAAATCCGCACCGTCCAATTCATCGATGCTCCAGATTATTTCTTCTTCAGATGTTACTTTTGTCACTACGTGTGCTTTGTTTTCCAAGCCCAAATCCCGAAGAATTTCCAGCATCAAATCTATGACCTTTGCAACTTTAATAAATACAACAGCATCATGGGTTTCAATCGCTTTTCTCATTTTATCGACATCATCATTTGCAGGTATAATCGCGACTTGTTCATCACCATCAGCCAGAGGAATGTTTAGACAGGAAGCTGCACCGTTAATAGAGGAAATGCCAGGAACTGCTTGAATTTTGACATCTGGATATTTTTCGCTCATTAACTTCATTAAATGAATAAAAGTGCTATATAATAGCGGATCCCCTTCCGTAACAAACGCCACATCTTTTCCATTGGCAATTTTCCCATAGATTTCATCAACGGCTTTATTCCATTCCCTTTTTAATACTTCTTCATCTTTCGTCATTGGAAATATTAGGCCCAACATTTCCTTTTCTTCAGGCCGTATAAAAACTTCTGCAATTTTGTATGCATAACTTTTTGAACCTCGCATTTTTTTTGGATAAGCAATGACTGGACATTCTTGAAGTGTGCGAAAAGCTTTTAAAGTAATTAATTCAGGATCTCCAGGTCCAACACCTATTCCGTATAGAGTCCCTTTATTCATTTCCATCTTCCTTTCGTTTTGCACTTACAATAAACACGGGATTTAATGGAGCTAACCGGGTCAATGATAAGATCGGTTTACTTCTTGCGATTTGTACTTGGGTAACTTCTGTATGGAATCCTAATCTGTTCAATATCTTGATTGATTCATATAAGTTTTCGATTGTTGCTAGATTTAACACGATGCGTCCATCATTTTTCAACCTTTGACAACATACAGTTAATAATTCCTCCATGTTGCCGCCTGTACCACCAATGAAAATGGCATCCGGATCGGGAAACTCATCAAGGCCTCCCGGCGCTTTTCCGTGTACTACCGTGAAATCCACCCGAAATTTTTTTTGATTACGGAGACAGTTTGCGATGTCTTCTTCATTTTTTTCAATGGCATATATCTTTCCTTCTTTTGCAATTTTCCCAGCTTCAATCGCGACAGAACCGGTGCATGTCCCGATATCCCACACAACGCTTTGTGCGTTTATATTCAAAGCGCTAATGGATAATACACGAACTTCCTTTTTCGTTATTAATCCTTTTTCCGGCTTTCGTTGATAAAACTCTTCATCTTCAATGCCAAGCGGCCATTTTTTTGCTTCTTGAGTTTGAACTAAAATCACAACATTTAATGGAGAGAAACTGGATTTCTCCATTTCTTCCAACGTCATTTTTCTGCAACGCTCCTCTTCCCCTTGCAAGTTTTCAGCAATATAAGCTTCATACTCAGTCATACCAAACTCTAGCAAATATTTTGCTAGAGTATTTGGGGAATTATTTTCATCTGTTAATATAAACACTTTCTTTTTTCCATCGATTTTTTGAGCAAGGCCTTTTATTGGGCGTCCATGTATGCTGACAAAATAGGCATCTTGCCAACTGATTCCAAATTTTGCCGCTGCAAGTTGTATTGAACTGATATAGGGATAGATTTCAACCGGGATTTTTTTTGATAAAAGTCCGCCTATACCATAAAACAAGGGATCTCCGGAAGCTAGAATCACAATGTTTTGATTCCTTTTTCCAAGTTGTTCAACTATCCTCATTATTTTTGTTTTTAATACGATTTTTTCACCTTTAAAATTTGGGAAAAATGATAAGAGTCTTTCTCCTCCAACAAGAACTTCCGCATTTTCAATCCACTCAATTAATTGGGGATGAAGTCCATGTACACCGTTGTCTCCAATTCCAATCAATTTAATAGGCATCAATATTTTCCGCCTTTCCTAATAATTCTCCATTCATTGAATAAATCGCAGTCGAAACAATCAATCCGCCTTCCACATGTTTAATTACTTCTTTACAGCAATGTTCCGATATTTTGTCAAAAAAGGTCTTGCATCCTAGTTCTCTCATGATTTCCCCAACTTCATTCGCTGTGTTCGCTTGAAGAATTTTTACGATGCTTTCATTTGCAGCTCCACATTCTTTAGCAATGGAAGCAAGAAATTCAAAACTTACTTGAGAACCTTTTGAGTGGAGCATCATCGAACCTCGGGCAAGTTTTGAAAATTTTCCCATCATTCCAACCAAAGAAACTTTTGGAATGCCGATTTTTTTGCAATGTTTCATTGCAAAACCCACAAAATCGCCCATTTCAATAAAAGCAACTTCAGGAAGATCGGAAAACATGCTCATAGCAAATTTTTCGCTTCGTCCACCTGTTGTAAAAACAAGATGCTCACAACCGGATGCTTTGGCCACTGATATAGCTTGTACAATACTTGCCATATAAGCAGCATTAGAAAAAGGAACAACTGTTCCTCTTGTTCCCAATATTGAAATTCCTCCAATGATTCCGAGACGGCTATTTAATGTTTTTTTGGCAATTTCTTCACCATCGGGAACAGAAATGATAATATTTACCCCTTTTTCAATCTCAAAATGTTTTAATACGTTTTCAATTTCCGTTTGAATCATTTTCCGTGGAACGGGATTAATGGCTGCAAGTCCCACTTCAATCGGCAATCCGGGTTTTGTGACCCTGCCTACTCCTTTGCCGCCATCGATAAAAATTTCCCCGTCCTCTCTCCAAGAAACTGTTGCTTGAATAATAGCGCCATGGGTTGCATCAGGATCGTCCCCGCCGTCTTTAATTGTTGAACACGTCACTTCAAAGTCTCCCATGTTGCAATCTTCTATTAGAAATTCAACATCTTTTCCAATTGGCAGATGTATCGTTACCCTCTTTTGTACTTGTTTTGTGATTAAAGCGATTAGTGCCGCTTTTGCACAAGCTGTTGCACAAGAACCCGTTGTATAACCTTCCCGTAGTTCAGATGTACTCTTTCTCTTTGTTTTCTGCATTTCCCTTACACCTGATCAGCTAATATTGAAATAGCATTTAAAGCAGCTACGGTTACAGTGCTGCCGCCTTTACGGCCGATATTCGTAATATATGGAATCCCTTCGAGTTTCAACAGCTCCTCCTTCGACTCAGCTGCTGAAACAAAGCCAACAGGCATCCCGATGATTAAGTCAGGTTTTGCAATGCCTTCCTTAACAAGACGAATTAATTCCAACAATGCAGTCGGTGCATTGCCTATTGCATATATACCTCCTTCATGTTCACGAGCGGCTTTTCTCATTGACATAATAGCCCGAGTAACTCCCTCTTCTTTCGCTTCTTGTGACACATCTTCATCACTGATATAACAATGCAGATCTCCGCCATATTTTTGGAATCGTTTCCGTCCTGAGCCGCTGACAATCATTTGGACATCGGCAATTACATGTTTTCCTTCCCGGATTGCTTTAATGCCCGCTTCAACAGCACCATGTGAAAATACAACACTTCTTCCTAATTCAAAGTCAGCCGAAGCATGGATGATTCGGCGAACAACTTGCCATTCCATGTCTGAAAAGTGATGTTCTCCCATTTCTTCTTCGATAATGGCAAAACTATAATCATAAATCTTATCCGGATCTACCGTAATCGGTTTAAAATTCATAATGCACCCTCATTTCTTTGATTTTTTATCCAATTTACAATTTCCTCCATTTCACTAAATACATGACCAAATTCTATAATTGGTCTTTTAATGACAATCGTTTCAATCCCAAGTTCCTTTGCAGCTTCTATTTTTTCATCGACCGCACCAACTTTGCCGCTTTCTTTTGTAATCATGAGTGTCACACCGAAATGCTTAAATAAGGCAATATTCAACTCTTTTGAAAAAGGGCCTTGCATTGCCACTATATTTTTTTGGGGGAAGCCGAGCTGCTCGCATTTTTGCATATTATCGATTCGGGGAAGCATTCTGCAAATCACGCGAACATCATTCAGCGGCAATAATTTATTTGCGAAGATTTCCAGCGTTTTACTGCCTGTTGTGAGCATGACAACTCCTTTTTTCTTTGCTGCAAGTTCCGCTGCCTCTTCATAGGATGAAACAAATTTGATAAAATCCTGTTCAAGCTGCAATTTTTCCCTCTCATAGCGGATATAGGGGATATTTAATTGTTCGGCAACCCATTTTGCCGTTTTATGTGCTTCTTCGGCAAAGGGATGACTGGCATCTACAATCATTGTCACCCCGATTTCCCTTGAAAATTCGTACATTTTTTCATAATTTAATCTACCAACTTTTACTTCTATGCCTTTATCAACAAGACTTTTGGCTGCAGATTCTGTTACTACGGTAGCCATTAGGGGGAAGCCTTCCTTTTTTAACAAAACAGCCAATTCACGTGCATCACTTGTCCCAGCAAGAAATAAAATCATGGTTTCACTTCCATTTTTTCATCAAGTTGGACGTTACAACCTTTGTAATCATGATGATGATGTTTATGACCATGGTGATGTTCATGTTCATGCTCATGGTGATGTTCATGTTCATGCTCATGGTGATGGTGATGGTGGGAAATGAGCCCCTTTTCCATTAACTTTTGAACATTTTGTATATCTTTATCACCGTTCGAATGCCCGGATAATGCTTGTACCATTCGTTCAATAACGACAGATTTTAATCGGGGATGGTATCCAAAATAATGGGCAATTTCAATGTTTATTTCGGGATATTGTTCTTTGAAGCGTTCACAATAGGATTTCATCCGCTCCATTAATATGCCCGTAAATAGAAAATATGGAAGCATGATGATTTTTTTAGCACCAAGCTTTATACATCGTTCAATCCCTTCTTCAACCAATGGTTTTGTCACTCCCATAAAAGCTCCTTCCACTACTTGAACATTTAACTTCTCCCATAACAGTCTTGTAATCTTGAAAAAATCACCATTGGCATATTCATCGCTTCCTCCCCGGGCAATTAATAAAATGGCTGTATCTTCATGTTTTGCCTGGGTATCAAAACCGATTTCTTGTAGACGTTCCAGTAAAATTTGAAAAATATCTTCATGAATTCCCACAACTTCACCATAAGTGAATTTCACATGGGGATATTTTTCTTGCGCCTCTACAATTTCTGCGGGAATATGAATTTTAGAATGTCCTGCATGGAGCAAGATGATTGGCATTACATAGATTTCACTGGCACCTTTTTCGATGCAAATCTTAATACCTTGAGAAATCGTTGGTTCAGCAAATTCTAAAAAACATGTTTCTACTAGTAGACTTGAATCAATTAATTCTCTTGTTTGCTTTACAAATTCTCTTACTTCTTCATTTCCTGCTTCAAGCTTACTTCCATGTCCTACAAATAAAATAGCTTTCGTCATGTTATCCTCCTAATCTGCACAAGGGATTGGCTGCAAATTGAGCTTTGGCTCATTATCTTGATATTTGTACCCTGCCAGCACTTTTTTCCGTTTAAAATATTTAAATAATCGTTCATTTGGATGAGCATTTTCTTTATATTCAACAATCAGTTTTTCGATTAATTCGACTAATTTTTCAGCTTCCAACCCCTCTTCAATCAATTGACCCGGATGTGCGGTGCGTCCTACCGGTTTTGCACCTAAAAACACATCAAATTTTCCTTTTCGATATACGATTCCGATATCTTCCATAACGGCGTTGTAACATGCCATCCCACATCCATTAATGCCGATTTTTAATTCTTTCGGCACAGCTTTTCCTCCAAATCTCTGTTGCAGCTTTTCAGCGTACGGTATCGAATCCTTTTTTTCACCATCACAAAAATCACAAGCCTTCACCGTAATGACATCTCCTACAGGCATCACCAGCAAACCAACATTTGATAATTGTTCTACAATTTGTTCTGGATGATTAGTTGGAATACTGATCCGCAACTGATGATCCCTTGAATAGTCCATCCTTCCCTCATGACCAACAACTTCAGCCAATAGCTTAAATTGCTCAGGGGTGAATCGTTTATTTGCCACCCCAGGACTTATGGCAAACTCAAAAACTGGTTTATAGTCTGTTTTTTCAACAACGAAATTTGGCTTTCGGTCCAGCATTGCAATTGCTTCGCATGCTAGTTGAAAAGGGGTTTTTTTTGACTCTCTTTTCTTCGATTCCAAATTTTCCAAAGACCAAGGTTCTGCTTCTTTTTTCAATCGTTCATGAGGTTTCAATGGTTGTACCTCGCGATCAAGCGTATATTTTCGTTGATACCCCCTCGGCGTAATCATTAAGTCATCATATACAAATGTGGAGGTGTTTCCAATAATCACTGTTGTGAGCATACCAATCTCGTGTTCCAGCATATTATCCAACGTCGTAATCACAATCGATTGTCTTTCGCGATAAGCACTTTTTACAAGTCCAACCGGTGTATTCGGTGACCGATATTTTAGTAATATCCGTCTTGCTTCCACGATTTGTTTTGTTCTTCTTCCGCTTTTCGGATTGTATAGAGCAATCACAAAATCAGCTGCTGCCGCTGCTTCAAGCCTTTTTTCGATAATTGTCCATGGTGTTAAATGATCACTTAAGCTGATTGTGCATGAATCATGCATAATCGGGGCACCGAGTAGGGAACTACAAGAATTGATGGCAGAAATTCCAGGAATGACTTCCACTTCAACCCCTGACTCTTTATGCCAACCTTGTTCAACGAGTACTTCATAAATGAGACCGGCCATGCCATATACACCGGAATCTCCACTAGAAATGACCGCTACCTGGTGCCCTTCTTCCGCAAGTTTTACCGCAGCCTGTGCACGTGAAACTTCTTCCGTCATCCCAGTACTTATAATTTTTTGTTTGACGTTTAATAAATTTTTTATTAATTCCACATAAGTTTTGTATCCAATGATATAATCACTTGCTTTTATCGCTTCCACTGCCCGATATGTAATGTGATTGGCGTCCCCTGGACCAAAACCGACAATGTATAGCTTTCCTCTCAAAGACATCACCCCATTTATATTGTTACCTTCAATAAATAATCTTTAAGAATTTCCAATAATTGTTCTTTTGAACGGTAATCAATTGTATTTAAATTCACCCCTCCATTTTTCAATATTTGCGCTATTTCGAATATTATTGATGTTTCCAGATTCGCTTTAGTAATAATATCTTTGTGTTCTTCAAACAGTTGAGAGAAATTACCTTGAAATAACACTTCACTTTGATGCATCACAATTACTTCGTCAGCCCATTCATAGGCAAAATCAATATCGTGAGTAGAAAGAATAAGTGTTCTCCCATCACGATGAAGTTCATCTAATAGTTTCCTTATTTTCTTTGTGTAATAAATATCCAAAGATGCAGTTGGTTCATCAAAAAGGATGACTTCAGGATCCATAGCAAGCACACCTGCGATGGAAACCCGCTTTTTTTGTCCACCGCTTAAAAAATGAATCGGTTTATCTAACAACTCACCTACGTCTGTCAGAATAATTGCTTTCTCAATTAACGTCTTTCGTTCCCGTTCCGGCAACTTTAAATTATATGGTCCATAACATATGTCATCTCGAACCGTCCCATTAAACAACTGGGTTTCAGGATTTTGAAAAACGATTCCTACCCGACGTCTTAAATTGATCAACTCTTTCCTCGAATAGGTTAATGGTTGTCCATCGATGCAAATTGTACCGGATGTTGGTTTTAACAACCCATTTAAATGCAATAATAATGTGGACTTTCCTGCACCATTGCTGCCTAAAAGAGCAATTTTTTTTCCTCGTTCAATTCGTAGATTGATATTTTTTAAAGCCTCAGTCCCATCTTCATAACGGTAGTACACTTCGCTCAGTTCGAAAATAGTAGTACTCATTCAACCAGCTCTCCCAACGGTGAAATTAAAAGCGATAATCAATATACTGATTAACATAATGAATATCCAACGGCTTCTTGAAAATCGAATTGTTCTTGCAATAACAGCTATATAACCATTTAAACTTCTTGCATTGACTGCGTTGTTTAAATCTTTCATTTCATGGAATACCTTAACAAATAAAGCATTAATAATAAGTCCAATCGACTTTATCGTTTTGATAGATGAACCATGTCCCAACCTTGCTTTTTGTGCAAGAAATATTGTCCTGCTTGAATCCAGAAATAAAAATATAAATCGATAGATTAATGCGATTAAATCCAACAAAACCTGCGGAACTTTCAAGCACTGTAAACCAAACAGAACATCCTGAATGGTTGTCGTTAAGATTAAGAAGTACAAGCAACTGATACTCGATAAGGAAACAGAAAATAGAGTCAAGGCCTTTTCAATACTTTCCTTCATGATTGAAATAACAACGGGACCAATGATGGATTGAAAAATTGCTCCTTCTAAAGGGCTTTCGGTAAAGCTGAGTAAAATGACCAGTACACTTGATAATAAAAAAGCGACCGGAATTAACAATAACTTCCAATATATACGAACAGGAATTTTGCCAAAAATTATGGTAATCACAACCATGATGAAAAATATGAATAAAGACGTGTATATATTTTGAAACAGGATATTAAGTATTAAAGGAATCAATGCAAATACGATTTTTTCAATCGGATGTATGTTTCTTAATGGTGAATGATAAGCGTAAAATTCCAGCATTCTCATTTCGGTATCTCAGCATTTCCGCCCCTATTCCGGCCTCTCATATATCCTATAAAATAACCGATAAACCCAGCACCGGCAGCTCCTTGCAAGACGAATAATAAACTTTCGATTTCACCACTAGGAGGTTCCCATATACTAGAAAACCAAGGTTTATAGGATTCGTTCAGCTCTGTGATCAATTCTTCCGCTTCCCCGTCTGCACCGCCGTATTCTGCATTTCCATTGAAAATCAGCGGAATACAAATCAAAGCGATCGTAATAAATAAGATAAATGCGTTATTTTTTAACATCTATTTCGCCTCCTGAGTTTTGTTTAACACTTGAAGCAACTTTAATTCATTTACGTTATATTTCACCAAGAAATTCATCACCATGACTGAAAGCAACCCTTCTACAATCGCTAAAGGAATTTGAGTAATCGCAAAGACGCTAGCGAATTTGACAAATGAAGCAAATATACCACCCACTTCAGAGGGAAAAGCAAGTGCAAGTTGAATAGATGTAATAACGTAAGTGCCTAAATCAGCTAATGAGGCAGCCAAAAAGACTGCAAATGTAAACGTTAGACCGATCTTTTGCGCCCCCTTAAATACTCCATATGCAATAAAAGGACCGGCAACAGCCATAGAAAATGCATTGGCACCAAGCGTCGTTAACCCCCCATGCGCCAATAGCAATGATTGAAAAAGCAAAACAATACTACCTAGAACACTCATTACAAAAGGTCCAAATAAAATCGTTCCTAAACCCACCCCGGTAGGATGAGAACAACTCCCTGTAACGGAAGGAATTTTTAAAGCGGATAAAACGAATGCAAATGCTCCGGATAAACCCAGCAATAATTTTGTCTCAGAATGAACCTTTATAAGATTGCTTATATTCTTTAACCCTATTATTAGAAAAGGTAATGTTACGAGCCACCAAAAGACAGCCCATTCTGCCGGCAAAAAACCTTCCATGATGTGCATAGCAAAGGCAGGCTTAGGAACCAACAACAATAATGCTAAAAAATAAATTGGCTTTTTAAACGAAATGTTCATAAAAACCCTCCTAAAAAATATATGAATAATAAAAAAACACTGCTAAAATAGCAGTGTCCCACAATAAGGCATAACGATACGCATAATGCTAGTATGATGCCTATTCGTGTACCTATCCTCGTAGGACACTACCATCCGCTCTATACGGCAGGTCTCCTGGCTTAGAGTCATCGCTCAAAATCGCCTTCCCGTTTTCACAGTGGCCTTTGTGATTTTGAGCTCCTCATCACAGTGGCGGGACCGCACTAGATTCTCACTAGTTTCCCTTTTAAGCTAATGTCCATTAGCACCGTATAGACTATTCATTTGTTGTAAGTAATTTGCATTTTAACACAATGTTTTTAAAATTTCTATATCATTCTAAAAAATAAAAACTTTTTCGTTCTAATTTCCAAATAATTGTCATAATAAAAAGTAGTACAAACCAAATTCTGGCTTGTACTACTATTTTGAAAATTATAGAGGGATATTTCCGTGTTTTTTGCTAGGTCTTGATTCCTCTTTATTTTCAAGCATTTCCAATGCCTGGATCAATTTAATGCGCGTTTCTCTCGGATCGATGACATCGTCCACCATTCCAAGGGAAGCAGCAACATATGGATTTGCGAATTTTTCTTTATATTCTTCAATTTTTTCTTGACGAGTTTTTTCCGGATCCGGAGAGTTTGCGATTTCATTCGCAAAGATGATGTTCGCGGCACCAGCTGCACCCATTACGGCGATTTCTGCGTTTGGCCATGCGAATACAAGGTCGGCGCCGATGGATTTGGAGTTCAATGCCACGTATGCGCCACCGTATGCTTTACGCAGGATGACTGTAATTTTTGGCACTGTCGCTTCAGAATAAGCATACAAGATTTTCGCACCGTGACGGATGATGCCCCCGTGCTCCTGTTTAACGCCCGGGAAGAATCCGGATACGTCTTCGAATGTGATGATCGGAATATTGAATGCATCACATGTGCGGATAAATCTTGATGCTTTATCGGATGAGTCGATATCGAGACCGCCCGCTAAAGCTTTTGGCTGGTTACATACAAGTCCAACAGATTGTCCGGCGATGCGTGCAAATCCGACCACGATGTTTTTCGCAAATTCAGAATGCACTTCCATGAAGGAACCTTCGTCCACCACTTGTTCAATCACTTTTCGAACATCGTATGGACGTGTTGGCTCGATTGGCACAACGTCAATCAATTCCGGACGCCAATCGTCTCCTTCCGGACGAGGCATGCGTGGCGGTTTTTCTTTGTAGCTTTGCGGCAAATAGCTTAATAGTCTTCGGATTTGTTTAATCGCTTCTTCCTCGTTTGGCGCGCGGAAGTGTGCGTTCCCGCTGATGGAGTTATGAACTTTGGAACCGCCCAAGTCTTCGGAAGAAATTTTTTCTCCTGTTACCGCTTCGATTACTTTTGGACCAGTAATGAACATTTGAGATGTTTTATCAACCATTAAAATAAAGTCCGTGATTGCAGGGGAATATACTGCCCCACCGGCGCATGGACCCATGATCACAGAGATTTGAGGAATTACTCCGGAATAGATGGAGTTGCGGTAGAAGATGTGGCCATAGCCGTCTAATGATAGTACCCCTTCCTGAATGCGGGCACCGCCGGAATCGTTAATTCCGATGAACGGAGCGCCGTTTTTCGCAGCCAAATCCATTACCGCCGCGATTTTTTTCGCATGCATTTCACCCAAAGCTCCACCGAACACTGTGAAGTCCTGAGCAAACAAGTAAACAGGACGGCCATTGACTTTACCGTATCCTGTTACTACACCATCACCAGGGCCCTTTTGTTCGCCCATGCCGAAATCGGTTACACGGTGTTTGATGAATGGGTTAATTTCTACGAAAGTGCCTTCATCCAATAGCAGATCGATGCGTTCGCGGGCAGTGAGTTTTCCTTTTTCGTGCTGTTTTGCGATACGTTTGTCCCCACCGCCTAAATAAATTTCTCTCTTTCTGTCATACATCTCATTGATTTTATCTAGCATGTCCATTATTCATTAACCCCTTTTCCACTTTTTTCATATAGTTCATATAAAACTCCAAAACTATTTTTTGGATGAATAAAGCAAGCTTGTGCACCACCAGCGGCAGGAATCGGCTCATCGGAAAGAAGACGGACTCCTTTTTCTTTTAATTCCGCCATTGTTTCCCGAATATTGTCGACGCTGAAGCAAACGTGCTGGATTCCTTCCCCGCGTTTTTGAATATGATTGTAAATTGCTCCTTCTTCGCTTAAAGGTTCTAGCAATTCAATGTGCACATTGCCGGCATCGATAAATGCGACACGCACATTTTGAGTTGGAACCTCTTCGATTCTCTCTAATTTTAAACCTAAAACTTCTGTGTAGTATTTTACTGTTTCATCCAGGTTTTTTACCGCGATCCCAATGTGATCGATTTTTTCCATGATGACACCCCTTCTGTTATAGTACATATCCTATTGTAACGAATTTACGAAAATTGCGCTACGTACTTGAGAAATTTTTCAAATTTGATAAACTAAACTTATGAAAAAAAGGAGAGAGCGAGAAAATGAGCAACAAAAAATTTCAAAAAGTTGTCGTATATGCCATGATTGCAATTATGGTGCTATCGACATTGGCTTTTGGATTGTCGTTTTTCTAAAATGGACTGGCGGTTACTTTTCAGTAATCGCTATTTTTATTTCCACAAAAGTTTTTTCAAAAAACTTTTCTCGTTATTTTCTGTATCACAACAGATACAATTGGCAATTTTCATTATAAAAATAAAATTTCCTGATTTCTGAAAATACAAGTTGCACTGAAAAAATAATGTAGAATCCGCAATACTTCTGTACCACTCCGTATGCGGATTCTCATCATTTTTAATCAAACTTCATCACAATATTCCTCAAAATACGCTTGTAAATTCGTAATAACAGACATCACATCATGCCCTTCAATCTCATGGCGTCCAATGTCGGCAACCACTTTGCCGTCTTTCAATAAGACAAATGCCGGAGATGAAGGAATATGATCTTCGCCGAAGTGTGCACGGGCAGCCGCAGTCGCTTCTTTATCCTGTCCGGCAAAAACCGTTACCAAATGATCTGGCCGCTTATCATAATGGATTGCATTTGCAGCCGCAGGGCGCGCAATTCCGCCGGCGCAACCGCAAACAGAATTGATCATGACAAGGGTTGTTCCGGGACGTGCAAAGGCCTTTTCCACCTCTTCAGGCGTTCTCAGCTGCTCGTATCCCGCATTCTCCATTTCGGCACGGGCTGTTCTGATAATTTCTTGCATAAATAAATCGTAATCCATCATTTCATTTCAAACTCCTTTCAATTATTAATTTTAGCATAGTGGATTGAAAAGTTAATTGCAAATGCGGTAAAAGGAAGAAATGAAATGAAATTTCTATGGATTACACCCTTTCAACGAAACTGATGATCTTTAGGAATCATAATCCTTGAACAATTCCTGAATTCCTTGCGTTACGGTTAATTTGCCCTGCAATATTTTCTCTTCCAATTGTTTCACCAGGTCTTTGTTCTCTTTCTTGCCGAAGAATGAATCGATCAAATGGTCGTAAATCATGGAATGGAACCAATCGCTCGTTTGTTCTTGTCTTCTCGTATACCAATAACCGGAATCTTTCATTTGCTTTTCAAAGGAACAAATCATTTCCCATACATCTTCCAAGCCGGTTTTTTCATAGGACGATACCGCCAGGGCCTTCGATTGCCATCCAGGAGTGGAAGGCTGCAAGAAATGCAATATTTTCTGGTATTCCCGGACCGTCTTCTTTGCCTTTTCGACGTTATCTCCGTCGGCTTTATGGACAACAATGCCATCCGCAAGCTCCATTATGCCTTTTTTCATTCCTTGCAGCTCATCTCCTGCCCCCGTCAAAACGAGGAGTAGGAAAAAGTCGACCATTCCCCGCACATATGTTTCGCTTTGGCCTACACCTACCGTTTCGATCAGGATGACTTCATATCCTGCCGCCTCACAAAGAAGCATCGTTTCCCTTGTTTTCTTGTGCACGCCCCCCAGAGTACCTGCGCTTGGAGAAGGACGGACAAAGGCGTTTTCATGCCTGCTCAAGTTTTCCATCCGCGTTTTATCGCCCAAAACGCTGCCTCCGGAAATGGTTGAGCTAGGGTCGATTGCCAGTACTGCAACTTTCTTCCCCATATTGCACAACATTGTGCCAAAAGCCTCAATAAAGGTACTTTTTCCGGCGCCTGGAACGCCCGTAATTCCGATCCGGACGCTGTTTCCGGTGTATGGCAACAATTCTTGCAATAGGTTTTGGGCCAACACTTTATGTTCGGCATTGGAGCTTTCAATCAATGTAATGGCTTTTGAAAGTGAAGTGCGCTTTCCTTCGCGCACTTCACTTGCCAATTGGCGTATATCAATTTGTTGTTTTTGTTTTTTGCGGAATTTTTTTGGAGCGACATACGTCATTCCATCATGTTTGCTTTCAATGCCTTTCATGACATTCAAAGCTGTTTCTTCAGAGCTCTTTTCCTCCATCATACCGTCACTTCCTCATAGCCAAGTCGACGATAAATTTCTTCGATGATCTTGATGGCAGCTACAGGGATGACCGTACCAGGACCGAAGATGGCGGCCACTCCTTTGTCGTATAAGAATTGATAATCTTGTGGCGGGATTACTCCTCCAACAACAACCACAATATCTTCTCTTCCTAATTTTTTCAATTCTTCGATGAGTTCAGGCACCAATGTTTTATGGCCTGCCGCCAATGAAGAAACTCCCACGCAGTGAACATCGTTTTCAACCGCCATTTGAGCTGCTTCTTGCGGAGTCAGGAACAATGGCGAAATATCCACATCAAAGCCGAGGTCGGCATATCCTGTGGCAACCACTTTCGCACCGCGGTCATGTCCGTCTTGTCCCATTTTGGCAATCAAAATACGTGGACGACGGCCTTCGTTTTCCAAGAATTCTTCCGTCATTTGTTTTACTTCTTCAATCAATTCATTATCGGAGAAGTTGGATGAGTATACGCCGGAAATAGAACGGATCACTGCTTGATGGCGTCCGCAAACTTTTTCGATGGCGTCAGAAATTTCTCCAAGCGTTGCGCGGGCGCGCGCTGCATCAACTGCAACCGCAAGCATATTTTCTTCTCCAGTGGCAGCCGCTTTCGTCAAACGTTCAAGATGTTTTTGCACCTCTTCTTCATTGCGTTCTGCCTTAATTTTGTTGATTCGTTCGATTTGTTTTTGACGTACAAGCGTATTGTCAATATCCAAAATATCGATTGGTTCTTCATGGTCTAATGTATATTTGTTTACGCCGACAATTGTCTCAACTTTGGAGTCGATTTTAGCTTGGCGTCTTGCCGCGGATTCTTCAACCTTCATTTTTGGAAGACCTGTTTCGATGGCTTTTGCCATTCCGCCAAGCTCTTCGATTTCTTTAATCAATTCCCAGGCGCGTTTTGTCAATTCGTCCGTCAATTTTTCAACATAGTACGAACCGCCCCAAGGATCGATGACTTTCGTCATCAACGTTTCTTCTTGCAAGAATAGCTGAGTATTACGCGCAATGCGGGCTGAGAAGTCCGTTGGCAGCGCAATCGCTTCGTCCAAGGAGTTTGTGTGCAAACTTTGCGTATGACCCATTGCCGCAGCGTTTGCTTCGATCAATGTACGTGTTACGTTGTTGAAAGGATCTTGTTCTGTCAGAGACCATCCGGATGTTTGGGAGTGAGTACGCAATGCCAAACTTTTTGGATTTTTCGGATTGAACGTGCTCATCATTTGTGCCCAGATTCTGCGGGCAGCGCGCATTTTCGCTACTTCCATGAAGTAGTTCATACCGATGCCCCAGAAGAAGGATAATCTAGGAGCGAAAGAATCGATATCAATGCCAGCTTTTAATCCTGTCCGCACATATTCCAATCCGTCCGCCAATGTGTAGGCAAGCTCAATATCGGCTGTAGCGCCTGCTTCTTGGATATGATAACCGGAGATGGATATGGAGTTGAATTTCGGCATATTTTTACTTGTGTACTCAAAAATATCCGCAATGATTTTCATCGACATTTCAGGAGGGTATATGTACGTATTCCGCACCATATACTCTTTCAAAATGTCGTTTTGGATTGTACCTGAAAGTTTTTCCGGTGTTACGCCCTGCTCTTCTGCCGCAATGATGTAAAAGGCCATGATCGGAATAACGGCACCGTTCATCGTCATGGAAACGGACATTTGATCAAGAGGAATGCCGTCAAACAAAATTTTCATATCTTCTACAGAGTCAATCGCAACGCCGGCTTTCCCTACGTCCCCTTTTACGCGAGGATGGTCGGAGTCATATCCGCGGTGTGTAGGCAAGTCAAAAGCGACGGACAACCCTTTTTGCCCCATTGCCAAATTTCTGCGGTAGAAAGCGTTGGATTCTTCCGCTGTCGAGAATCCGGCATATTGGCGGATTGTCCATGGCCGTCCCACATACATTGTTGGATATGGTCCGCGAGTGTTCGGAGCGATACCAGGATAGTCTTTTAAATGTTTGGCATCTTTGATGTCTTCATCCGAATAAAATTCTTTTACTTCAATTCCTTCATTTGTTGTAAATGTATGAGAAGGCTGGATTTGTTCGTTGTCCAATATTTCTTGTATGTTTACTGATTGAAAGTTCCCTTTCATCGTTGTACCTCCTTCAAGCTTTCAAGAAGTCCAGTGAGCTTTTCCACGATGTTTTGACCGAGATAAATGAAACCGTTTACTCCTTTGGACAGCCATTCTGCCTCTTCTTCTGGGTATTTGCCTGCCACGTCCAAAATGACATTTTCTTTTTTCGCTTCCAATAATGCAGGAACGATTTCTTTTGTTTGTTCATTTGTTGCTGCAATCACCACATAATCAGCATCTGTCTGCGCCAACCAATTTTTTGCTTCTTCGATGGATTCGATTTCTCCGGATTGTTCAGGCACGATTCCGGCTGTTGCAAAGAAACCTTTCACAAAATCGGCGCGAGGTTTGAATTCTTTTAATTTACCGTAAGTCAAGATGCTGACTTTTGGTTTTGCCTGGCCATATTGTTCGCGAAGTTTTTCAAACGGAATCGCCAAACGTTTGATATCTGCATAAAGCGGATTTGTTTCTGTTTGTAATTCGTCCGCCGGATTTGCGTAAATGTTTGTTCCAATCAATGAATGTTTCCGTGTTTCCACTTGTTTGATGCGCTCATTGTATACTTCTTCCAACGCCGCTTTCAGTTTTCCGGAATTTTCGTATTCGTCAATACCACCAGCTTCTTGAATTTGAAGGAATAGTTCCCAAGCTTTTTCCACATATTCTCTCGTCAATGTTTCGATGAAGTAAGATCCGCCTGCAGGATCAAGCACATCATCCACAAAGGATTCTTCTTTTAATACCAATACGACATTGCGTGCAATACGGATTGATTGATCCGTAGGTTTAGTCAGCACATCATATGGGTATACAGTAATAGCATCTGCTCCACCAATCAATGCTGAAAACGCTTCATTTCCTGCGCGCAATAAGTTGACATAGATATCATATTTAGAGAAACTGCGCAAGGATGTTTCGGCAAGCACAGGAACCGGAACGGCTTTGGCATCGTAAGCTTTTGCAAAAGCTTTCCATAACACTTTAAATGCTCTTAATTTTGAAATTTCTTGGAAGAAATGTGTATCAATCGCAAAATTTACGAAAAATTTATTGGCAAAGGATTCGAAGGATTCAGACTTCTCCGCATATTTTGCGGCCAAAGCCAGTGTAAGAGCCAATTCTTGCACAACATGTGCGCCTTCATTGTGATATGGAACGGTATTTGCGCCATTTGTGCGGACATTCGGATAATCTTGAAGTTCAACCGGTTCATTTGAAACAATATATCCTTTTACATTGGCGCGATCGGATTCCGGAATTTTGTCAAATACATCTAAAATGCTTTTATCGTAGACGTACAATTTAAACGGATATTTCACCAAGTATGTTGCCAATTCCGTTAAATTATTGTCGTTCCATTCAAGAACCCGGCTGTCGATGCTGATAATGCCGTTTCCTCTTTCAACGCTGTCTTTTAACCGTTCAAAGAATTCTTGTTCATTATCCCCGTAAATGATTTGGGCAGCTTGTACAGAATTGGAGTATTGCAATGCACGTATAGTCGAAACTTGTTTTTCTAATTGATCCCCTAATTTTTCAATTAACATTTCTTGAGTATATAACGGTTGTAAAGTAACGCCTTCAATCGTTTTCGTGAAAAGCGATTCAAACGGCTTCCCCTTTAATGACTTGATTGCTGCTTCTTTCCACTGTTCATAACTAACCGCAGGAAAATCAATTTCATTCATGTTGATTGACATAGTTGTCGCTATACAGCTTCCCCCTTTTGTTATTATAATTTTCATAATTCTTATAATACATTAGAAAACCAATGCAATAAAGTCTAAAAATTAAAGAAAGCCTTGAATTACAAGGCTTTCTGGATTTATTAATAAACCGTTTTTTCATAATAATTCGTATTTTCGAGAATATCTTTTACTCTTTTAAGAAATTTTCCGCAAATGAATCCGTCTAAAATCCGATGATCTATGGACAAACATAAATTCACCATATCCCTGATGGCAATCATGTTATCGATGATGACAGGACGTTTTACAATTGCTTCCACTTGTAAAATGGCAGCTTGCGGATAATTAATAATGCCCATCGATTGTACCGAACCGAATGTTCCGGTATTGTTCACGGTGAAAGTTCCGCCCTGGGTATGTTCGCTCTTCAACGTTCCATTTCGGACTCTTTGGGAAAGTTCATGAATTTCCCTTGCTATGCCTTTAACGGATTTTTCATCCGCATGCTTGATTACCGGCACATACAGGGCATCATCTGTGGCTACTGCAATGGATATATTGATATCCTTTTTTTGTATGATTTTGTCCCCTGCCCAAACGGAATTCAACATCGGGAATTCTTTTAATGCCTGGGCAACCGCCTTGACAAAAAATGCAAAATACGTGATGTTGAACCCTTCCTGTTCCTTGAATTGTTTCTTAATGGAATCCCGATATGCGACCAAGTTGGTCACATCCACTTCCATCATCATCCAGGCATGCGGAATTTCCTGCTTGCTTCTCACCATATTATTCGCTATGGCGCGTCGAATGGCAGTGATTGGGATTTCCGCATCTCCCGCGCTTTTTTCAATCTGAATCGGCGTTGACGGCTGGGACGATACGATTTCTTTTTGAGTTTGGACAATCTCTTTTGAAGTTGTCCCAGCGGAAACCGGGCTCATGTCTTTTTGCGATTCAATGTATTGCAGCACATCTTTTCTTGTAATGCGGCCATTCAATCCGGTTCCTGTTATTTTCTCCAAATCAATTTTGTGTTCACTGGCAAGTTTCAATACCGCCGGAGAATATCGGCTTTTTTGTTTTGGAATCAACTGACCGTAGTCCGGTTCATTGATTTTTACTTTCAAATCGGATTTTGTCGCATTCCGGATCGCTTCGCTTATATTGGATTCCTTTTCTTCGGAGATTTCAATCGTACAAATGACCGTGCCGACAGGATAGGTTTCCCCTTCTTTTCCGATGATTTCTTTTACGATGCCTGTATGCGAAGAAGGGACTTCCGCATTCACTTTATCCGAAATGATCTCCGCGATAGGATCGTATTTTTTGACAAAGTCCCCGGGTTTCACAAGCCATTTTTCTATTGTTCCTTCTGTCACGCTTTCTCCCAGTTGAGGCATAATCACTTTTTCTATTGTCATACACATCCCCCTTAAAAGGCAGCCAATTCCCGTATTGCCCGTTCAATTTTTTCAGGACTGATCATGAAAAATCTTTCCATTGTCGGCGCATAAGGCATTGCCGGAACATCCGGCCCCGCCAATCTCATGATTGGTGCATCCAATTCGAACAAGCAGTATTCCGCAATGATTGCCGCAACCTCGCTCATCACGCTGCCTTCCTTGTTATCCTCCGTCACAAGCAGCACCTTTCCGGTCCGGCTGGCCGCTTCAATGATGGCCTCTTTATCCAGAGGATAGACTGTCCGCAAATCCAATATATGCACATCGATTCCATCCTCGGCAAGGCGATCCGCCGCTTGGAGGGCATAATGGACGCATAGGCCGTAGGTAATCACGGTGAGATCATTCCCTTCCCGTTTCACATCCGCTTTTCCTATTGGAATCACATAATCATCCGAAGGCACTTCCCCTTTGATTAACCGATAAGCTTTTTTATGTTCGAAAAATAGAACGGGATCTTCATCGCGGATGCTCGCTTTTAACAACCCTTTTGCATCATAAGGATTCGAAGGGATGACAATTTTCAGTCCCGGCGTGTTCGCAAACAGTGCCTCGACCGACTGAGAATGATACAACGCACCATGGATTCCGCCTCCATACGGCGCCCGGATGACAATCGGACAATTCCAATCATTGTTTGAACGGTAACGGATTTTGGCAGCTTCCGATACAATTTGATTGACAGCGGGCAAAATGAAATCGGCAAATTGCATTTCCGCTATGGGGCGCATCCCTACCATTGCAGCTCCGATCGCCACACCTGCAATGGCGCTTTCAGAAAGAGGGGTATCCAACACTCGCCATTCCCCAAATTGTTCATACAGGCCCTGGGTAGCTTTAAAAACCCCCCCTTTTTTACCGACATCCTCCCCTAAAATGAATACTTTTTCGTCCCTTTCCATTTCCTCTTTCATTGCCAAATGAATCGCTTCAATAAAAGATAGAACCGCCATCTTATTCATCCCCTTCCCAATAGACAAATTTCAACGCATGTTCAGGGGGAGCATAAGGAGCTTTTTCAGCATAATCCGTTGCATCATCAACGATTTCCATGATTTTATCATTCATTTCCTCGAGGTATTCTTTTGTCGCCACATTCGCATCCATTAAATATTTTTCAAACAGCAGCAACGGATCGTTCGCTTTTTCTTTCGCTATTTCCTCCAATGAACGATACTTGTCGTCATCATCGGAAGAATGGCTTGTCAAGCGGTAAGTGACCGCTTCAATCAAGCTCGGTCCTTCGCCGCGACGGGCACGTTCCACCGCTTCTTTCATCACTTGATAAACGGCCAAAGGATTTTTCCCGTCAACGGAGACCCCATGCATTCCGTATCCAAGCGCCCTGTCGGCCACTCTTCCTCCCAACTGTTTATCAACCGGCACCGAAATCGCGTACTGATTATTTTCTACCATTATAATGACAGGCAGTTTATGCACTCCCGCAAAATTGGCACCTTCGTGGAAATCGCCTTGGTTGGTCGAACCCTCCCCCAGTGTAACGAAAGAAACATAATCCTTATTTTGCATTTTTCCTGCCAACGCTACCCCGACGGCATGGGGAACTTGTGTTGCCACAGGCGATGATCCGGTCAAAATCCGTTTCTTTTTATATCCGAAATGCCCCGGCATTTGCCTTCCTCCCGAATTTGGATCTTCCGCTTTTGCAAATGCCGATAACATTAACTCCCGAGGTGTCATCCCGAAATGCAGCACAACGCCCATATCCCGGTAATAAGGGGCGATATAATCCCTTCCTGGGTCCAGGGCGAAGGCGGCTCCGACCTGGGCTGCTTCATGCCCCTGGCAGGAAATGACAAATGGAATTTTTCCGGCCCGGTTTAACAGCCACATCCGTTCGTCCAATCTTCGGGCCAAAAGCATGGTTTCGTACATTTTTAACACGTCTTGGTCAGTCAAACCCAACTCAACATGATGTAAATTGGTCATTCACATACTCCCCTTTCGCGGAACACGAAATTAAAAATGAATCGCTTTCCCGTCCACCGCCAACGCTGCTTCGTAAAAAACCTCGCTCAATGACGGATGAGGATGAATCGCTTCTCCAATCTCCCAAGGTGTGGCATCTAAGAGAAGCGCCAAGGAGGCTTCCGAGATCAAATTCGTCACATGGGGGCCAATCATGTGCACTCCCAGCAGATCATCGGTTGCTTTGTCCGCAATAATTTTTACAAACCCTTCCGCATCCCCCTGAACTACCGCTTTTCCAACGCCCTTAAATGGAAAGGAACCGATTTTTACATCATAGTTCAACGATTTTGCCTCTTCTTCGGTCAGCCCGATGCTTGCAACCTCCGGAAACGAATAAACACAGCGGGGAATTTGGCGGTAATTCACCGTTTTTCTTTTTCCCGAAGCGATATGTTCCACCGCCGCAATCGCTTCGCTTGCGGCAACGTGTGCCAGTTGGGCCCCGCCGATGCAGTCCCCGATGGCGTAAATATGTTTTTCTTTTGTTTGGTAAACATCATTGACTTTGATGAAAGACGATTCGGTTTCGATTTCCGTGTTTTCAAGGCCTATATTTTCAACATTTCCAATCCGGCCGATTGAAATCAACATTTTCTCTGCAATAAATTGTTTGTCGTCGCCCTTTACTTTAACGTTCAAAGTTACGGCATTTTCGCTTTTTTCGATCGCCTCGGGGGACACTTCCGCATTCGTTACGATTTCGATTCCTCGTTTTATTAATTGTTTTTCCATTTCCTTTGAGATGGAAGCATCTTCTTGAGGCAAAATCCGTTCCCCGTATTCCAATACGGTCACTTGGACACCAAAATCGTTTAAACAAGAGGCCCATTCAATTCCGATGACGCCGCCTCCAACAATGATGATCGATTTTGGAAGCTCCTTTAATTCCAGCAAATGGTCGGAATTTAAAACCGTTTTGCCATCAAATTCAATACCTTTTAAAGGACGTGGCTTGGCTCCTGTTGCAAGTATGACGTGTTTCGGAAGCAGCATTACATTCTCTGAGCCATCATTCATTTCCACGGAAACCGTCCCACCGGCCATTGGAGAAAAAATGGATGGTCCTAATAGCCTTCCTGTTCCGTAATAGCAGTCAATTTTTCCTTTCTTCATTAATCCCCGGATACCCTGATGCAATTGTTCTATCACGTTCTGTTTCCGCTGCTGCAATTGCGGCAAATTCAAACCGATCTTTGAAATTTGCACGCCAAAATGTTTCGCTTTTTTTGCATCGCGGTAAATTTCTGCGCTCCTTAAAAATGTTTTTGTCGGGATGCAGCCTTTGTGAAGGCAAGTCCCTCCCAAATGTTCTTTTTCAACAACGGCTGTTTTCATGCCAAGCTGTGCGGCACGGATTGCTGCGACATATCCTCCGGTACCTCCGCCAATCACAACTACATCATATTCACGAGCCAAAGCCATCCCTCCCGAATAAAATTCAAATATCAACTATAATAGTTTTCTGCTTAAAATATTTTTCTCTTTCCGCAAGAATTGCTTCCTAGATTTTAAAACGCTGTTGATCCGCTCTTCAGCCAGCCGGTTGGCGGCCAAATAGGTCGGTATGTTTTCTTCTTTTGATGTTTTAAAGATTTTTGTTAACGTATCGTAAATCGTTTCAACCCGCTTCATTGCCCGTTCTCTGTTGTAACCGTATAACTCGTCGGCTACGTTGATTACTCCGCCGGCATTGATGACATAATCCGGAGCATAGATGATTCCCATTTCATGGAGTATTTGGCCATGCCGTGATTCTTTTAGCTGGTTGTTTGCCGAACCGGCAATGACTTTCGCTCTCAATTGCGGAATCGTTTCGTCGTTGATGATGGCACCAAGCGCACATGGAGAGAAAATATCCGCTTCCTGCCTATAAATGTCATTCGGTTCTACCGCTTCTGCCCCGAATTCTTTCACCGCCTTTTTCACTTTGGCTTCATTGATATCCGCCACAATCAGTTGGGCTCCTTCTTCATGCAAATATTTGCACAAATGATACGCAACATTGCCCAATCCTTGAACGGCAATCCGCTTTCCTTTCAGACTGTCATCCCCAAAAGCTTCCTTGGCGCTCGCCTTCATGCCCAAATATACGCCGTAAGCAGTTACAGGAGAAGGGTTTCCGGATGAACCGAAACTCGGCGATACCCCTGTTACATAATCCGTTTCTTCATAAATAAGGTTCATGTCTTCCTCTGTTGTACCGACGTCTTCCGCCGTAATATAACGCCCGTTTAAACTTTGGATATACCGTCCCAACGCCCGGAACATTTCTTCATTTTTATCTTTCGACGGATCGCCGATAATGACCGTTTTTCCTCCTCCCAGATTTAAGCCGCTGATGGCGTTTTTATAAGTCATGCCCCGGGCAAGCCTCAATGCATCCTCTATGGCTTCCTCTTCCGACTTGTACGGCCACATGCGGGCCCCGCCCAAGGCAGGTCCAAGGGTTGTATCGTGAATGGCGATAATCGCCTTTAATCCGGAATTTTGGTCATGGCAAAAAATCAATTGTTCATAATCATATTTCTCCATATACTTAAAGATTTCCAATGTTATTCCCTCCTGTTAAGAAATGAATGAATCCGCTATTTAATTTATAAATTTTCTATTTCATAACATTTTTTTACTTTACAATACTTTTTATTTACCCAATAATCAACTAGAAACACCGGAAATCCTTCTTTTCCCAATTTTCAGATTATTCGCTCTTTTTGTGTATTATATTACTGGTATAATTTATATGAAGATTCCTTATAAAATATTGGCATTTATTTGTCGAATCTTGACACCGCTTTTCTACAATGTAAAATTGAAGTAATTGTAAAGGAGGTTATTTCATGGCCCGTTTGATTGCATTTATCGTCTTATTAATTCCCGCTCTGATCGCCGGGGCTGGAATCAAATTTATGAGAGACACGCTATATGGCATTTTAATTTCCCCATTTCCTTGGTTATGGCTGCAATTTCTTGTGGGCCTGATCTTTGCAGTTGCCGGAATCGGCTTTTTTGCCGGCTACTTATTGCACAGAGACCGCAAAAGGGGACGGGTAGCGCCAAGATTTCAAAAGAAAGATGAAACAAGAGAAATGAAAATAAAATAAAAAATGCGTTCAATGAAGGAGTTGCCCTTTCATTGAACGCATTTTTATGCATTTAATTCCCCAAGTTCCCTCGAAAATCTTCCTTTCGTCAAACTCGATAACAAAGACCCTTTATTTCCGATTTGAATCAATGTTCCCGGATAAGCTTCTTTTTTGACGATGATTTCGCCTTGCCCTGCCGATTTTATGTCTCTCATCAATTCCTGGATTTCAAAATCCAATTGGAGCATCTGCTGCTTTTTGTTTTCCAGCATTTCCTGCATTTGCTTTAACGTCTTCAACTGCGCCTGGCGCAGATTTTCTTTGAATGACGATAACTTTTCAATATTATTGTTTAATCGCAAAATTTCTTCCTGCAGGGATTTTAATAACGCCGCTTTTCTTTGAATAATTTGATATCCTTCTTGGCGATCTAAGGATCGAATGATCAAGTCCGTCCGTCTTTCCATGCGGTTTCCCGAAACAGCCGTGACGATTGTATTTTTCGCAATCGCCTTTCCCCCGATGATTTTCCCATTTTCTTCGTCCAACAGTATGGAATCCGCTTGCAGGAAAGAGTTGAAAGAGTAGAAGCCGACGACAATATTTTTCTTTGCAAATAAATTCGCTTCATTCACGTGTTTTACATAAATGCTGCCGCCCGCCTTTATGTCCGTTTGGCCTAATCCGAACACCCCGCCTTTTATGTAGATGTCCCCTTCCCTGGATTCGATGGTTTTTGCTCCTGTGACGCCTTCCAATCCTTCAATGGAAATATCCCCGGTCGCAATGACGCTGAAACCTTTCTGCACCGTTCCCCGGATGGTGATGGACCCATCAAAATCGATGTTCCCTGTCTCAACCCCTACATCGCCATTAATTGGCAAATGTCGGCTCACCGTCAAAAAACCATGCCGTTCCTCCACGACACCTTTTGTCAAAGCGCGAAGCACGATTTTCCCGTCTTCTACCGATTCATAAGCGGACTTCCGGTCGTATTTCAGCGGCTTGTCTTTACCGGGAGGAGCTGGAATCTCTTCTCCAAAGACATTTTTCCCATTGATTCCCGGTTTCGGTGGAATTTTTTCCCCCAACCAATCATTCTGATTAATTTCAAAAATGAAGTTCATATCAAAATAATCCGCTTTGCCGTCTTCCCTTATAACCGGTTTTCTTTCCGGAATTTTCAGATAGGTAATTTTGGCATCCTCGCCTTTAACCGGTTTGGTTCCCTCGGCGACGACGACGGGTTTGGCAATCATAATTGAATGAACATCAATTTCTTTTATTCCAAAAATAATCTTCTCTTGTTCTAATAAATCTTCCAGAGCTTCCCGAAATGCCTTCTCATCTTCCAGCACGTTCGGCTCATATACAAATAGTTGGGCCGTCATCCGGTCTTTGGATACTTCAATTTTCATCGGCGGCAGCCAATATCCAATTTCTTCCGGCTGTCCTGCTGCTTCCTGCAAAGCAATTTTTAAATTTAAAAAATTTGTCACTTTGATCCGGGGAAACTTCCGAAAAATGTCATCCATCTGCCTGATTGAAAATCCTTTTTTGAAAGTGTTGATGAAAACTTTTCCGTTTTCTTCCACAATCTCAAAAAATTCATTTCCAAAAATGCGCACCCGGTCTCACCTCTTTATCTATCAGATAAGATGAGTATAATATAAATTTTTCGTTTTTTGTTTAATAAAAAAAGAAAAAAATTTGATATGCGAGAAAAAATATCCAACTTATTTCCCTTGGGAACATCCACTTCATGTTTCAATCAAAGGAAAAGAAAAACCACATCATGCCGATGTGGTTTGGAACATTAAATAACTTTGAATATTGAAATAATATTTTCAGCATAGCTTTCTTGCCATTTTTCATTGCTGTCATCTTTGCTGTTGAAATAAAAGATTGTATTGTCTTCCAATTCCAACGTTAATTCAACCTCTGAATCAGCATATGTCAAATCTTTTCTATTGATCTTGCTTTTATATTGTCTGATCTTGTATGGGAATTTATAAGTTTCTAGTTTCGGATCATAGTTAAATTCCACTTTGACAACCGAATCCGCTAAAAAATAATACAGCTCCGTTTCTTTATTATTAAAGAAATTCTTGGCATAAAAGCCTTTAAAATCTGTATAGAACTCCTTGATGGTCTGATGTGCTTCTTTAAAGACATATGGATACGATTTTTTAAATAATAAGTCCTCGAATTGCAGTTGGTCCATACACACATCTCCCTCCTATCTACCATCATTATACAATGGTGCTAAAGTCAGGAGAATGAGGTTTTTCCGCATGAAATTTACAAACTTATGTACAAAGCCTGCCGCTTTTCTGCAGCTACAATGAAACCGTTTGGTTGGGAACAGATTTTCCTTGTTCCGCTTCATTATTTCCATATTCCATGAGCATCTTTTTCCCACTTACATCCTTGCTGAACGCAAAAAAGCGCACCCATTTATCAGGACCGACCCAATAAATGGTGCGCATCATCCATTTGGAAAACCAATGCTTCCAAATACAAAATATTTACAAATGCAGAAAGTCCATGATACATCCAGATTTCATTTTATTATGAAGCAACCAGTTCTAAGCGGATTTTGTCCGCGATCATGGCGATGAATTCGGAGTTTGTAGGCTTTGATTTCAGATGATGTACTGTGTAACCGAACATTTGGGAAATGGATTCGTAATTGCCTCGATTCCATGCGACTTCGATGGCGTGACGGATCGCGCGTTCGACACGGGAAGGAGTTGTACCAAATTTTTTCGCGATTTCCGGATACAATATTTTCGTTACGGAACCCAGTAAATCAATATCATGGTAAACCATTTGGATCGCTTCTCTCAAATAAGCGTAGCCTTTGATATGGGCAGGTACGCCGATTTCTTTGATAATGGATGTTATCGTTGTATCAAGTTGTCTCTGGTTCACTTTTCCTGTCGATTCAGGCTGCAGGATACTGTTACGTTTAAATGTTTCCCGTTTTTGTCCTGCACAATGCATAATTTTCTGAACAAGCTGATCGAACTCGAACGGCTTTAACATAAAATAGGAAGCCCCGTATGTAACGGCCTGTTTCATTACATCCTCTTGTCCAAAAGCGGTCAACATGATTACCTGAATATCACGGAAACGTTCATCGTTATAGATCTCCTGAAGAACGCCCATCCCATCCAAATGAGGCATGATGATATCCAATAACAAAATATCCGGTTTATATTCTTCAAGCATATTTAGACACAATTTCCCGTTGGAAGCCGTAGCGACTATTTCGATGTCCGGATGATTTTCGAAATATTGTTCCATTGTTTTCACTAAATCCCGATTATCGTCAGCAATTGCAACTTTGATTTTCGTCACATCAATTCCCCCTTTAACCTTCTCCCTCATAAATATGTCATAGTTTCGGTTTACTTGACAATATAGTTTTCGACATTTTTTTAGAAATACCTTTCTAATTTTAAAAATAAGAATGTAGTCGGAAAGTTTCTGTATTATTTGACAAAATTTGTTTTGCAAAAAATTATTTTAATACAATTTTTTAATTCAATTATCAAAAAAAGACCACACCGAATGCTCGATGTAGTCTTTTTGTATTAATCCGGTTTCTTTTTTAGCATTTCCGATAGGGTTATGGCCGCACCACGGGCAGGTTGTTCGACAAACATATGGGTGACTGCTCCGACAAATTTCCCGTTTTGCAAAATAGGGCTTCCGCTCATTCCTTGTAAAATGCCGCCGGTTTTGGATAACAATTTTTTATCTGTTATTTCGAATTGTAAAAAATTATCTTCAATTTTCACGATTTCGATGATAAAACTTTCGACTTTTGAACCTTCGATGGCTGTCAAAAGCTCTGCCTTGCCCAATTGTATTTCATCATCATGCATAATCTCAATCGGTTTACGCATAATCTGATTTATGTCAGATTCCCAATTCCCAAAAATGCCGTAAATATCATTGGAGGAAATATTCCCCAAACGGATATCATCCGAATTGATCACAGAAATTTTATAACCAGGGTTCCCGGGACTGGATTTTTTAATTTGCTCAATTGAGGCTAAAAAAATAGAGCCCTCCGTGAACTCAGGGGGTTTGTTTAAAACCCCGTCGATGATTTGATGCCCCAATGCTCCATATTCTTTAGTTTCGGGATCGATGAATGTTAATGTTCCGATACCATCCGTTTCATCTTTTATAAAAGGAAGGATGTTATTCGCCTGTTCGTTTGTGATGGTGATGGTTCTCGTTTGACCGGAGTCTTTTTTGATGGTCAGCGTATTTTGATTTTCCGTGATGGATGCCTTTAACATCTCAATTGATTCGATATGCTTCCCATTGACTTCCTTAATGATTTCCCCTTTTTTCAGCCACTGGCCATTGGGCAACAGCACATCATGTGCCACATAAACAAATGGCAGCTCCAGCTGTATACCGATCGATTCCCCCATTGGAATCAATTTTTTCGCTTCGGCCACTGCTGAAGGTGTTAAAAAGGCGATGACAAGCACAAGATAAATCAACAGATTATGCAAACGGCATTTCATAGTCCACCTCCTCAAAATGTATGTAACTTTACTATGTGTAACTGTTCTTTTATTAATGTGAGGTAAATATTTGTCGCTTAGGTACTTTCATTTCTAGAAAAAACAGTATATTCG
Source organism: Ureibacillus sp. FSL K6-8385 (assembly GCF_038593155.1). GTDB lineage: Bacteria > Bacillota > Bacilli > Bacillales_A > Planococcaceae > Ureibacillus > Ureibacillus terrenus. The sequence goes on along the minus strand of NZ_CP151968.1, from coordinate 1,157,155 downwards.
CCTGCTGATGGCCGTATTGCTAAACCGGAAGTGAACCTTTGGATGCCAATCCATGTTTTATTTCGTTTTTCTTTTCATTCGCCAGCTGCAATAACTCACGGGCGTGTTGCATGGTCAATTCCGTAATTTCCGTGCCGCTCATCATTCGGCTGATTTCTTCCACCCGTTTTTCTTCAACTATTTTTTCGACGGTTGTATAGGTGCGATTTTTTTCCACTTGTTTGGAAATTAAATAATGCTGGTCAGCCATTGCTGCGACTTGCGGCAAATGGGAAATGCATAATACTTGAGAATTAAGGGAAATATTGGCGATTTTTTCTGCGATCGACTGCGCAACCCGACCGCTTACTCCGGTATCCACTTCATCAAAAATAATGGAAGTGATTTGGGATTTTGATGAAAAAATCGTTTTTAACGCAAGCATAATTCTCGATAATTCCCCACCAGAGGCAATTTTTGGCAAAGATTTGGGCGGTTCGCCGACATTAGTGGAGATGTAGAATGATATATAGTCTTTCCCATTCATGTCGAAATTATTTAACCGGTCAAACTGAACGATAAATTTCGCCTTTTCCATATGCAAATCACGAAGTTCGTTCATGATGGCTTCACTTAACTGGGTTGCACATTTTTTGCGTACTTTCGTTAACTCATCGCATAAATTTTCCAATTCCTCTTCCAATTTTCTCAACTGTTGTTCTTTTTGTTGAAGGGCTTCATCACGATGCAGCAACGTGTTTAACTCTTTCTTGATTTTTTCATAATATGTAATGATCTCTTCGACGGTGCTTCCGTATTTTCTTTTTAGCATTTGATATTGGGCAAGGCGGGATTCCACTTCATTTAAACGTTCCGGATCAAATTCAAGTTCGTCAATTACGCTTTTGATTTGATGGGATGCATCCTGCAGTGCATAAAAAGAAGAAGATACCGCTTCATAAGAATCGATGAACTGTTCATCCAGCTGTACAATGTCTTCCAAAGCGCTCATGGCTTCACCAATATAATCCAGGCCTTTCATTTCGCCGGAAATTGCTTCGTATGCATTGATGGCATGCTCATAGATCTTATGGAAGTTTTGCAATCGTTTCCTTTCTTCCAACAACATTTCTTCTTCTTTTACAGACAATTTGGCATCTTCGAGTTCCTGAATCTGGAATTGATATAAGTCAATCCGCTGGGCAATTTGCTGTTCATTGATATTGATCGCCTGCACTTCTTTTTTTAATGAACGGTATTTTTCATATAACCGATGATATTTTTCTTTAATCGGCCGCAATTGTTTTTCTGCAAATTGGTCAAGCAAAAATATGTGCCGTTTTTCATCCATCAATTCCTGGTTTTCATGCTGTCCGTGAATATCCACCAATGTGGAGCCGATTTCCCTCAAAACGGATAAAGGAACCAGTTTGCCGTTCACCCTGCAAACGCTTTTTCCATTTTCATTGATATCCCGTCGCAAAATGATTGTCCCTTCATCCTCTTCAACATCGATCCCCACTTCCGTTAACTTTTCAAACACCGGATGATGGTCGGGTACAAAGAATAAACCCGAAAGTTCCGCTTTTTTCGCCCCATGACGGACAAACTCCTGGCTTGCACGGCCGCCGGTCAGCATATGGACAGCATCGATGATAATCGATTTACCCGCGCCTGTTTCCCCCGTCAAAACCGTCAAACCGTTTTCAAAAGTGACGGCCAATTCTTCAATAATGGCGAAGTTTCGAATATTCAGCTCTTTCAACAAACGGACCACCTCGAATTAAAGTAAATCTAAAATTCGCTGTTTAATGATTTCACGCTGTTCTTCTTCCCTGACAATAATCAAGATTGTATCATCTCCGGATAACGTACCCAATACTTCAGGCCATTCCAAATGGTCAATCAACACCGCAACCGCATTTCCGTTGCCCGGCAAAGTTTTTAGCATCAAAAAATGGGCCACGCCATCAATACTGACAAAAGAGTCCGTTAACGCCCTTTGCAATTTTTGCAGCGGATTGAACCGCTGATCTGCCGGCAAGCTGTACTTATAACGCCCATCCGGAAGAGGAACTTTGACCAAGTGCAATTCTTTAATATCCCTGGATACAGTGGCTTGCGTCACATTAAAACCTGCTTCTTTTAAAGCTGCCACCAGTTCTTCCTGAGTTTCAATTTCATTGTTTGCTATGATTTCACGTATTTTCATATGCCGTTGACCTTTACTCATACCTAGCACCTCTTAATGAATATAAATGTATATTTATACTATCATTACAATTGTTTATTCATCAAGTAAAAATAGGGAATGACCATTGCCATTCCCTGCCAGTATTAACGGAATTCTTGATGGGCCTGTTCCACAACTTTTTTAAAATCTGTAAATGGAATCACTTCCTGCCCTTCCTGAGGTTTTACCAAGTGGAATAAAAATTCAATATTCCCTTCTCCCCCGGTAATCGGGGAATAAGTTGCATTTTTTACGGCAAAGCCGGTTTCTTCAGCCATTCTTGCCGTTTTCTCCAACACTTCCAAATGGGTTTTGGGATCGCGGACAATCCCTTTTTTTCCCACTTTCTCTTTTCCCGCTTCAAATTGCGGTTTGACAAGGGCAACGACGTCCCCTCCAGGAAGCAAAATATTATACAATACCGGCAAAATCAGCGACAAAGAAATAAATGATACGTCGATTGTCGCAAAATCCGGCAATCCCATTGTAAAATCTTCCGGTTTTGAATAGCGGAAATTCGTTTTTTCCATAACGGTAACCCGTTCGTCCTTCCGCAGCTTCCAGGCCAATTGATTGGAACCTACATCCAATGCATAGCAATGTTTCGCCCCATTTTGAAGTGCGCAATCTGTAAATCCGCCGGTGGAAGCTCCGATGTCAAGCACCAGTTTTCCTTCCACATTTAAATCGAACTCTTTCAACGCTTTTTCCAGTTTTAATCCGCCACGACTTACATATTTTAATTGCTCACCCTTGATTTCCAAAGGCGCATCGACCGGAATTTTTTCTCCCGGTTTGTCTATTCTCGCTTCTTTTGAATAAACTATGCCCGCCATAATAGCCCTTTTGGCTTTTTCCCGGGTTTCACACAATCCCCGTTGAACGAGCAGCACATCTGCCCGTTCTTTCGGCGTTTTCGTCATACGGTCTTTTTACCCAACGCTTTATTTTTTACTAAAGATTCGATGCGGGCAATGGTTTCATCTTTCGTAATATGCAGTTCTTCCAACAACAAGTCGACGCTGCCATGGTCTACGAACCGGTCCGGAATTCCAATCCGGTCAATTTTTATGTGATGGTATTGATTGTCGCTGGCGAATTCCAAAATGGCGCTGCCAAAACCGCCTTTCAACACCCCTTCTTCAATTGTCAAGATCGGGATGTTTCGGCCCATGATTTCGTGCAGCATTTCCTCATCGAGAGGCTTGATGAAACGGGCATTCACCACTTTTACATGAATGTTCCGTTTTGACAATTCTTCTGCCGCTTCCATAGCCATCGGAATCGTTGTACCAAAAGTCAGGATCGCTGCATCATTTCCTTCCCTGAGCACTTCCCATGTACCGATCGGAATCGTGTGCAGCTCTTCATCAAGCGGAACGCCGAGTCCATTGCCGCGTGGATATCTGAGTGCGATTGGCCCCTCATTATAGTCAATGGCCGTTTTTACCATGTGTTGACCTTCATTTTCGTCTTTTGGCATCATGATGACGACATTAGGGATATGTCTCAAAAATGCAATATCAAAAACCCCCTGATGCGTATCGCCGTCAGCGCCGACGAGACCGGCGCGGTCGATGCCGATGAACACATTCAGCTTTTGCCGCGCAATATCATGCAATACTTGGTCATATGCGCGTTGCAAAAATGTCGAATAAATCGCTAAAAACGGTTTCATATTTTGGGTCGCAAGCCCCGCAGCCATCGTTGCCGCATGTTGTTCCGCAATGCCTACATCAAAGAAACGGTCCGGAAAGTCCTTTTGAATACCTTCCATCTTTGAACCGACCGGCATCGCAGGGGTGATGGCCACAATCCGCTGATCCTCTTTCATCAATTTGCGGACTGTTTCCGAAACAAGGCTCGACCAGGAAGGACCTTTCGCTTTATTTTGTATAAATGCCCCTGTTTCAATTTTATATGGTCCCGTTCCATGCCATGTGCCGATTTTATCCTCTTCCGCAGGTTTATAACCTTTCCCTTTTTTTGTAACCACATGGACTAGAACCGGGCGGTCATCCACTTTTTTCGCATATTCCAACGTTTTTTCCAACGCATCAAAATCATGTCCATCAATCGGTCCTAAATATTTGAATCCCATTTCCTCGAAAAATACGCCGGATACGACCAAGTACTTCAAACTGTCCTTTACCCGATCGGCAGCCTGGGCAAGCTTGCCGCCCACAACAGGGATCCGTTTCATCATCGACTCCAATTCTTCTTTTGCCTTTGAATACTCTTTTGCCGTTCTCAATCTTCCCAAAATATTGTGCAAAGCCCCGACATTCGGAGCGATGGACATTTCATTGTCATTTAAAATCACAATCATTCTTCTTTTTTCATGGCCGATGTGGTTCAAAGCCTCCAAAGCCATTCCGCCTGTTAAAGCGCCATCTCCAATAATCGGTACAATATAATGATTTTCCTTTTTAATGTCCCGCGCTATGGCCATTCCCATCGCGGCAGACAAAGAAGTGGAGCTGTGTCCTGTTTCCCATTCATCATGGATGCTTTCCGCCCGTTTCGGAAAGCCGCTTAAACCTTTATATTGCCGCAGCGTATCAAATTGGGCGGCACGGCCCGTCAATATTTTGTGGACATAGGCTTGATGCCCTACATCCCATAAGATTTTATCGAAAGGGCTGTTGAACGCCCGATGCAACGCAATCGTCAGTTCCACAACACCTAAATTCGGTCCGATATGTCCACCGGTTTTTGAGCATTTTTCAATCAAAAAATCCCGAATATCTTGAGCCAATTCCTCCAGTTGTTGTCGATTGAGTTTTTTTAAAAAGGATGGACCAGTAATTGTCGTTAAATCCATCTCTCACACACCTTTTCTTCAGTTTATTCGCTTTGAGGTTGTCATTTCATTATAACAAGGTAAATCCACTGACAAAAGCAATCCATTCGGCCGTCTAATGATTTCGGGAAATGATATAATTTGCGATTTCCCTAAGAAGAGTTGTATCTTCCGATAAATTATCCAACGCCTTCAGCGCGCTTTGATAATGTTCCTCCAATTTTTGTTTTGCGCCATCAATTGTCAATAATGCAGGATATGTGTTTTTATTGCTTGCCTCATCTTTTCCTGCCGTTTTCCCTAATTGGTCGGACGTGCCTTCCACATCAAGAATATCATCCTGAATTTGAAAGGCGAGCCCAATATGGCGGGCATATTCTATTAACGCCCGGCGCGCTTCCGATGTTGCATCGGCCAGAACGGCGCCCGCTTCAATGCTGAAACGGAGGATGGCGCCCGTTTTGCGGACATGGGCCTGTTCCAATTCAGCCAAATTATACCGCTTTTTTTCCCCGTCGATATCCAACACTTGTCCTCCGACCATGCCTTCTGCACCGCTTGCGATGCTCAATAAGTTGATCAGCTCCACCTTCTTTTCAGGAGAGACATTTTCCATTCGGGCCAGGACGCCGAAAGCCAACGTGTTTAAAGCATCTCCGGCCAGGGTCGCCAACGCCTCTCCATAAACGACATGATTCGTAGGTTTACCGCGTCTTAGGTCATCATTATCCATGCTGGGAAGATCATCATGGATAAGGGAATAGGTATGAATCATTTCGACAGCGGCACCGACCGTGTACACTTCTTTCTGTTTGTTGTTGAACATTTCTGAAACCGCCACAACAAACAGCGGGCGTATGCGCTTTCCTCCTGCTTTTAATGAGTATAACATAGATTCTTTTAAAATTTGCGGTGCATTAAGCCGTTCCACTTGATACTCGATTTCCCGGTTAATGAAATCCAGATGTACATTCATAAATTGTTTCAATCGTTCAGCCATCGTTTATAGTTCCTCTCCGTTCGTTGGTTCAAAAGGCTTCTTCTCACCATTTTCATTCACAATGGAAATCAACTGTTCTTCAGCGCTCTGCAACTTCTCGTGGCAAAATTTTGATAACTCCATTCCTCTTTTATATAAATCAATCGCTTCTTCCAAAGGAACATCTCCCTGTTCCAACTTCCGGACAATTTCCTCCAATTCCGTCATTGCTTCCGCAAACGTCTGTTTAGTCATCATTTTCACCAGCTTCTTTTCGTATTTCCGTCACTTTTGCTTTTACCATACCATCATGGAATTGTATTGAAACATCATCGTCTTTCTTTAATTGAGAGATCGATTTAACGACCCTTCCGTCTTTGTAAGTGACACTGAACCCTCTCTCCATTATGGACAACGGATTTAATGCCTGAAGGGTGCGGATGGTAAATAAATACTGTTCTTTTTTTCGGTTCAATGATTGAAAAACTGCACGAGTCAGCATACCCGATAGGTGTTCGATTTGTTTTTTATAATAAACGATGGAATTTTGCGACGAATAAAGTTTCAGTGCTCCTTCCATTTGTGACAACTCATTTTTCTTTTTCATCAAATACATTTGGCCGGCTCTTCGCAAGACGAGATCTGCCTGGATCAGCCGTTCGGCAAACGGACGGAACAGCCGGTCCGGTTTTGAAAGCGGATAGGATTGTTGTAATTTGTTCAGCCGATTTCTTTCATATATAAGACGATTTCGTACGATATGATGCATTTGAGATTGACAGGTTAAAATGCGTTGATATAGTTCCTGGATGTTTGGCACTGCCAGCTCTGCTGCAGCAGTCGGTGTCGGTGCCCGAAGGTCGGCAACATAATCGGCAATGGTGGTATCGGTTTCATGGCCGACTGCACTGATGATCGGAATCCGGCTTTCAAAAATCGCCCTGGCTACCATCTCTTCATTAAATGCCCATAAATCTTCAATGGAGCCTCCGCCGCGCCCCACAATCAAAACGTCCGCATAACCGTGCTTGTTCGCCAGCCGGATGTTTTTGGCAATCGATTCCGCTGCCCCGATTCCCTGGACAAGGGTCGGATAAATGATAATTTCAGCAAGAGGATACCTTCTTTTGATGGTGGTACAAATATCCCGGATTGCCGCTCCTGATGTCGCCGTACAAACACCGATGACTCTCGGAAATTTTGGAATCGGTTTTTTATAGTTTGGATCAAATAAACCTTCTTTATATAGTTTTTCTTTTAATTGGTTAAAGGCGATGAAAAGGCTACCGATTCCGTCCGGCTCCATCGTCAGCACGTACAATTGATAAGACCCTTGCGCTTCGTACACATTGACATCGCCGCGAATCAGCACTTGCATGCCATCTTCCGGTTTAAATTTCAGCTGACTTGCCTGGGAGCGGAACATCAATGCATTGATCCGCGCAGAATCGTCTTTTAATGTGAAATAGATATGGCCGGATGGATGAATTTTGACGTTCGACAGCTCTCCTTTTACATAAACGTCCCTTAAATGGGGATCTGCATCGAATTTTCTTTTAATATATTTTGTTAATGCTTTCACCGTTAAATAGGAAGATGGCATCAAGCTCTATCTCTCCTTCGATATTCTGTTATAACACAATGAATCAGCCCATTAGAAAAGCTGTTTTTCTAGAAAAACAGCTTCCCTACATTTATTGTACATGTTTCGTCGTTATTTGTCGCCTAGTGTTTTTTCGGCCGCTTTTACTGTGTTGTACAATAACATCGTAATGGTCATTGGTCCCACTCCGCCAGGCACCGGTGTTATATAGGAGCAGATCGGCTCTACTTCTTCAAAATCCACGTCACCCACCAATTTATTATTTTCATCGCGGTTGATGCCCACATCGATGACAACGGCGCCAGGTTTCACATGTTCTTTTTTGATGAATTTAGGGCGTCCGACGGCAGCAACCAAAATATCCGCCTGTTTTGTAATGGATGGCAAATCTTTCGTTTTGGAATGGGTATATGTAACCGTAGCATCTTTTTGCAACAAGAGTTGCCCCATCGGTTTTCCGACAATGTGGCTGCGGCCGATGACAACGGCATGTTTGCCTGCAATTTCAATTCCTGAGTATTCCAATAATTTCATGACGCCATAAGGAGTGCATGGAAGGAATGTGTCTTGTCCCAGCATCATTTTGCCCACGCTGACCGGCGAAAAGCCGTCCACATCTTTTTCAGGCGAAATCGCCGCAATCACATGATCTTCATTGATATGTTTTGGCAGCGGCAATTGCACTAAAATGCCATGGATATCTTTGCGCTCATTCAATTGATGGATTTTCCCCAAGAGTTCTTCCTCTGTTGTGCTTTCAGGCAATTTAATGACTTCGGAATAAATTCCAATCGCTTCACAGGAACGATGTTTGTTGCGCACATAAGTTTGGGAAGCCGGATCATCGCCGACCAAAATGACCGCAAGCCCTGGTGTTACTCCCTTCTCCTTTAATTCCTTTACTTTTTCAGCGATTTCTTTTCGGATTTTTTCCCCTATTTCTTTTCCGTTAATGATTTGAGCCATCAGTTTTCCTCCTCAATTCCAATACTCTTTTATTTATTGTCAAAGTTATTGTTCAACAAATTTCGAGAGCACACCATTCACAAATTTCCCTGATTTTTCATCCCCATAAGTTTTTGCCAGCTCAATGGCTTCATCCAACACCACAGCAGCAGGGGTTTCATCCATATATTGCAATTCATATAAAGCTAAACGTAAAACCGTCCGTTCAACTTTCGGCAAACGGTACAATGACCAATTTTCCAATTTCTCTGCAAGCTGTTCATCAATTTCTTGAAGATTTTCAACAACTCCATATACCAACTTCTTAAAAAACGGATCCAACTCCTGATCTTCAAAAATATGGACTATAGCTTCTTCCAATGTCAAATCCGTATTATCAAGTTGAAACAAAACTTGTAACGCTTTTTCACGAATTTCGTGCCGTTTCATAAAATGACTCCTTCATTTCTAACATTCGTACATATTATAACTATTGTTTGCAAAAAATACATTAGCAAATCACAATTTCTTTTCATTACAACATTTTCTATTATAACATTTCATCAAAAAAGGGGTTCAATGGATTGAAATAAAAAACATCTTTCCAGACGAAAGAAGCTCCATCCGTCCTTTTGACAAATGGAGCTTCCTGGTCTATATATTCGATTTATTTTCCATTTTCAATATTTTTGGCTGTTTCTTTTGCCTGTTTAAAATCTTTTTTATAAAGCACTTCCTGCGCCTTTGTCAATCCATTGTTTTTTTCTGCAAGGCGTTCGTGAACCGGTTTTTTCATTGCTGCTCTCTCCTTTCAACCATGCTTTTTGTTAGTTTGAACTGTTGAAGGAGAGGTATTCACAACAAGCATCTATTTAAAACTTCTTGCCGCATTTACAGCTTTCTTCCATCCCTGATACAATGATTCCCTCTGCTCATCGCTCATCTTCGGTTCAAATCTTCTATCCAAGTTCCAATGTTTTTCAATTTCCTCTTTATTTTTCCAGAAACCGACGGCGATTCCGGCCAAATAAGCGGCTCCCAAAGCCGTTGTTTCATTCACCGAAGGGCGTTCGACAGGCACATTTAAAATATCCGATTGAAATTGCATGAGAAAATTGTTTTTTACAACTCCCCCATCGACCCGCAAAGATTTTAATTGAATCCCTGAATCTGTTTCCATGGCACTGCATACATCCTTTGTTTGATACGCCAAGGATTCAAGGGTGGCCCTGATGAAATGTTCTTTTGTCGTTCCACGGGTTAATCCAAAGACGGCGCCTCGCACATCGCTGTCCCAATATGGGGTCCCCAATCCAACAAACGCAGGAACAACATAAACGCCTTCCGTCGAATCGACCTTTTCCGCATAATGTTCGCTTTCGCTTGAATGCTGGAACATCCGGAGCCCGTCCCTCAGCCACTGGATGGCGGATCCGGCTACAAAGATGCTGCCTTCCAGTGCATATTCCACTTTGCCGTCAATGCCCCAGGCGATGGTTGTCAAAAGTCCATGTTTGGACTTGACCGCCTTCTCCCCGGTATTCATCAACATAAAACAGCCCGTGCCATATGTATTTTTCACCATCCCTGGCGCAAAACATGCCTGGCCGAAAAGGGCTGCCTGCTGATCCCCGGCAATGCCGGCAATCGGCACTTCTGTACCAAAGAAATTCTTCCTGGAAACCACTCCGTAGATTTCGGAAGACGGCCGGACTTCAGGAAGCATTGCCCTCGGTACATTCAAAATTTCAAGCAATTCCTCATCCCACTTCAAATCATAAATATTATACATTAATGTTCTGGACGCATTGGAATAGTCCGTTACATGCACTGCCCCGTCCGTCAATTTCCAAATGATCCATGTGTCGATCGTGCCGAACAGCAACTCACCTTTTTCCGCCTTTTCTCTTGCCCCTTCCACATGATCCAAAATCCACTTTACTTTTGTTCCTGAAAAGTAAGGGTCGATTAATAAGCCGGTCTTGTTTCTGACCAGTTCTTCAAGGCCTTCTTCCTTCAATTTCCCGCATATATCCGCAGTTTGTCTGGATTGCCAAACGATGGCATTGTACACGGGATTCCCTGTTTTCTTATCCCACACCACTGTCGTTTCCCGCTGATTGGTAATGCCGATGGAAGCGATTTGCTCCGGTTGGATGTTTTTTTCATTTAATACGGAGGCAATGACCGATAAGACCGAACTCCAGATTTCATTCGCATCATGTTCAACCCATCCCGGATTCGGAAAATATTGTTTAAATTCCTTTTGAGCAATATGGACCACTTCACCATCTTTATCGAATAAAATGGCACGGGTGCTGGTAGTTCCCTGATCCAAAGCCAAAATATATTTCTCCATTCAGCGTCACTCCTTAAAGGATGTTAATTGGGACTATCTATTTTATTCTTCAGAATTCTTTCCATTCCTTTGTTCCTTCAAAAATTTCTTCGGAGGATGGAATGATGGTTGCCGGCATAAAAAAATCCATATTTTTTTCATTTTGATATATCAAGGAATCCTTTGCCCGATTTAAAGCGAAAAATTTGCAAAAAAAAAACATCAAAAGGGAGCAATAAATCCCATTTGATGTTGTTCGACTTATTCTTCTGCTGCCGAATTTTCGAATTGGATTGCCACAATGTGGACATTTACCTCGCTCGTTTCAATTGAGGTCATGTTATAGATGGCTTGGCGAATGGCTGCTTGAATATCTTTTGCCACTTTCGGAATGGAATATCCGAATTTCACTGAGCAAAAGACATCAATGATGATTTCGCCTTCATCTGTAATGGTTGCTTTTACGCCTTTGGAATGCACTTTTTTGCCAAAACGTTCTGCCACTCCGGATGCGAAATTCCCCCGTGTGGAAGCAACGCCCTCCACTTCGTTTGTTGCAATCCCCGCAATCACTTCAATCACTTCAGGAGCAACCTCTACTTTTCCAAGTTCTTCTTTTCCGGAAGGAGCAGATTGTACAAATGCATGCACTGACTTTTCAGCCATTTTGTTCATCCTCTCTTTTCAGACCTGTCGGTAATGAAATACACATTTATTTATATATTATACAAAATTTTATACATTCCTGTATTGAAACAAAGATTTCATGAAAGATCGTCCGGAGATTCTCTGAAGATTTTGGCGAGCAGTTCAAAGGAATGACGTCTTTTTCCTTGATCATAAATGGGACTGTTAATGATGAGTTCATTAACGGGTCTACTTCGTTGTGATAAAAACTCACTGATTTGGCGGAAAACAGTTTCTTTGTTGCCGGCAAAGGTAAATTTCAATGTTTGGAGAACTTGCTTTTTCTCATCATCCGTCCACAATTTTTCCATATTTGTTGGAGGCGGCGTTTTCCCGCGCTTTCCCCTGATCATTCTCAAAAATTGCTGATAGAGGGTTGTTGCCAAAAATTCCCCTTCCTCATCGGTATCTCCCACAAAGACATTAATCCCCACCATGGCGTATGGGGTTTTTAAAGAATTGGAAGGCCTAAAATTCCGATGATATGTATCGAGTGCATCGTCCAATAAATCCGTGGCAAAATGGCTGGCAAAGGCGAAAGGCAGTCCCAAAACTCCGGCGAGTCTTGCGCTGTATAAACTGGATCCCAAAAGCCAGATCGGAATGTTCAGGCCTTTTCCGGGCACCGCAATCACCGCCCTATCTTGATCATCAAAATAGCTCATTAATTCATCGACCAATTGATCGAATTGATAAGCACCCGCTTCATCCCGTCTTAAAGCCCTTGCCGTAAGCAAATCTGTTCCTGGGGCGCGTCCCAATCCCAAATCGATTCTACCGGGATACATGGACTCCAAGGTTCCGAACTGTTCGGCAATGATTAACGGTGCATGGTTCGGAAGCATGATGCCCCCTGCCCCTACCCGAATCTTTTTGGTAGCGCCCGCTAAATAACAAATCAGTACAGATGTTGCCGAACTGGCAATCCCTTCCATATTGTGGTGTTCAGCCACCCAATATCGATGATAGCCGAACTTTTCCGCCGCCTGAATTAAATCCCTGCTATGGCGAAAAGCATCTGCAGGCGTTTCTCCTTCCAAAACGGGCGCCAAATCGAGGACCGATAATTTTGGATGCATGTTCCCACTCCTTTCTGATGAACTTAGTATATAACGTCGAAAAGAAAAAACAAAATACAAAGGTTTAAAGGGTCCCAAAACGAAAAACTATCTTTATTTTTTGAAAAACAAAAAAGAGCCTTCATAAAGAAGGCTCCGACAAATTTAGTTTTTTACAGTTTCTTTATTCATATTCAATACATCGTTCTCTTCAAGGAATTTCGTATTGAATTTACCTGATTTGAACACTTCGTTATCCATTAATGCCAAGTGGAAAGGAATTGTCGTGTTGATACCAGGTCCTTCCACAACAAATTCGCTTAATGCGCGTTTCATGCGTGCAATCGCTTCTTCACGAGTATCCGCATGCACAATCAATTTTGCCACCATTGAATCATAGTATGGTGGAATTGTGTATCCAGGATAAACCGCAGAGTCAATGCGTACACCAGGTCCGCCAGGTGTAATGTAAGTTTCTACCGTTCCGGCAGAAGGCATGAAGTTTTTATATGCGTTTTCTGCGTTGATGCGGCATTCAATTGCCCATCCATTTAATTTGATATCTTCTTGTTTTATAGTCAATTTTTCGCCGGATGCGATTTTTAATTGCTGTTGAACCAAGTCAATTCCCGTAACCATTTCTGTTACCGGATGTTCTACTTGGATACGTGTATTCATTTCCATGAAGTAGAACTTGTCCTCATTATAATCGTAAATAAATTCGATTGTTCCGGCACCTTCGTATCCGCAAGCTTTTGCCGCTTTTACAGCTGCTTCACCCATCTCGGCGCGTCTTTCCGGAGAAAGGGCTGGAGATGGAGCTTCTTCCACTAGTTTTTGCATGCGGCGTTGTACCGTACAGTCGCGTTCTCCAAGATGGATTACGTTTCCGTATGCGTCCGCCAATACTTGAATTTCGCAGTGACGGAAGAACTCAATGTATTTTTCCAAATATACGCCAGGGTTACCGAATGCGGCTTGAGCTTCTTTTTGTGTAATTTCAATGCCTTTTACGAGCTCTTCTTCATTTCGTGCAACCCGGATCCCTTTACCGCCGCCACCGGCAGTCGCTTTGATGATGACTGGATAGCCGATTTCAGCTGCCCATTTTTTACCTGTTTCAATATCAGGAACAATGCCTGTACCAGGAACGAGCGGCACTCCGGCTTTTTGCATCTCTGCACGGGCAACGTCTTTGATACCCATGATGCGGATAGATTTGGAAGAAGGGCCGATAAATTTAATGCCGGCATTTTCGCATGCTTCAGCAAAATCTGCATTTTCCGCCAAGAATCCATAACCCGGATGGATACCCTCAGCACCTGTTTTTTCGGCAACACTTAAAATTGCCGGAAAACTTAAATAAGAATCTTTAGAAAGTTTTGGACCGATGCAGTACGCTTCATCCGCAAGTTTTACGTGCAAAGCATCGCGATCGGCTTCGGAATAAACTGCAACTGTTTTGATTCCTAATTCCTTGCAAGCTCGAATTACACGAACCGCAATCTCACCGCGGTTAGCAATCAATACTTTTTTTAACATTTAGGCACCCCTTACTCAGCAGGTTTCACTAGGAATAGTGGTTGACCAAATTCAACAAGTTGTTCGTTTTCTACTAGGATTTCAACGATTTCACCTTTTACTTCGGCTTCGATTTCGTTGAATAGTTTCATTGCTTCTACGATACAAACAACTGTATCTGGCTCTACTTTGTCACCTACTTGAACGTATGGAGGTGAATCTGGAGATGGTGCGCGGTAGAATGTTCCTACCATTGGAGATGTAATTTTTACTAAAGTAGGATCATCTAAATTGCTGGATTTTTGAGCAGCCGGTTTGCTTTCTTCAGCTTTGGCTTCTACTTTTGGTTTTTCTTCAGCTTTTGGCTCTTCTTTTGGTTGTTGTACTTGCGGCTGAGCTTGTGCTTGCGGCTGAGCTTGTTGTACAACAGTTTGCACTTTAGGTGCAACCACTTCAGTTACCACGTTATTATGTTTTTTCAATTTAATTTTTTCCCCATCTACTTCATATACAAATTCGTCAATAGAAGATGAGTCAACCAGTTTAATAATCTCTCTTAATTCTTGTACCTTAAACAAAATAGACACCCCTTCTTTTTTTTCAGTACAATATCCATTTTATATCCTTTCGACAAATTTTGAAACAATATTTTTAATTTTTCTATAAAATAAGCAAAAAACAGTGCTTTCGTTACGTAAACGAAGCACTGTTCGACTTCTGTTATACAACATTACTTCCATATCCGCTATTTTCTATTAATAATAATTTGATTGTACGCTCACTGTGACATCCTGAACATCATCTATTTTCTGGCGGACAAGATAGATAATTTCGTTCGCCTGGGCTTTGGAGAGCTCGTCGGATAACACTGTCACTTGCACTTTGTCATCTTTGACATGCACCAACGCATCAGAATAGCCGAGAGATTCAATCAGCATTTCAAGCATTGCTTCCGCTGATTCTCTCTTAATCAGATTATTCATTTCATTAAAGGCTTTATTTTTTTCCTCCGCGCTTAAATCATCAGAGGCAATTTTTTGGGTCAGTTGCTCTTTCAATTGGCTGCGTTCGTTCGCAATCTCCATTCTCAAATCATCGAATAAATGACTTTCGGATGATACAGTAGGCGTTTTTAATTCTTCATCCACATTTGTTAACGTCGTTTCTTCAAGGGTGCCATCTGTAAAGATTGTCATTAAATCCACATTACGGTTCGGTTCAAAAACATAATAAACGGAAATGACAGCAGCTAAGCTTAACAGCGTCAAAAGCCAAATTGTTCTTCTTTTTACCTTCATTTTTCATCTCCTTTACTTTCCATCGGTACAATCATAATTCTATGAGCAGGCATTTGCATGACTTTGCTTACAGTTTCAAGAAGCTGCATCTGAACCTTAGGATCTTTTGCACCTTCCGAAACGATGAGCAATCCTGATACGGTTGTGTTGTTGCTTGAACGAAAATAGTTGCTTAACTTATCTTCCGCATTTGAAGGGGTTTCGTCGTAATGAAAATAAACCTTTACTTTTCCAACGCCTTCTATTTCACTTAAAGCCTGTTCAAGTCTGCCTTCAGGTGAAAGCGTGTCATATTGCTCGCTGGATGCATTGCCCGTCACTGAAACGTAAGCAATGAATGCGAAAATTGCGATTGGAATAATTAATATGTTTAACTTTGTCCATTTCTTTTCCACCTCACGTTCTCAGCGGCCCCCTTTCCCTAACTTCTCAAAACATTGTATGAATGAAGTACAAGCTCTATGCTTTACAGCTTTAGAAAATCTAACAAAGCCGTGATGACGATTAATAGAGTCGCCAGTTTGACATATACCACGATTTCACTTTCCTCGGCTAAAAGCAGCAGACACTTTCCGATTAATATAACGGCGATTAATTTGATCAAAAGTTTTTTCCCACCCCTAGTTGCAAGATGATCATTAAAATCAGCCAAATGAATACAAAAGCAATCCCCAAAAGAATGGCTGATGCGCATAGGACAAGCAAAGACTTCCCTACATCATCCAAAAAGCCGCTGATGGTTCCTCCGCTGAAGGGTTCGACAATGGCAGCCAGAATTTTAAAAGTCATTGCATGGATCAACAGCTTTCCGGCAGGATAAAAAGCGGCCATCCAAAAGGCGGTCATTGCACTGAAGCCAGCAACGGTCGTGGCTGCCGATTGATATTTTTGGAAGATGGAAAACCCTTCAACAATGAGCGATCCGACAATCGGAATGGTTTGTTCAATCACTTTTTTCACAGGGCTTGCAATCGCTTTATCCACCGTAAAAAAGGCGACACCCGCAAAGGATAAAAAGGCGACCATCAACAAAAGCGATGCCGTGATCAATGTCATGACCGTGCCCCGAATCAGATCCGAAGCTTTTGAAAAAGATATTTCCTGGATGAACCTGGAACAAAAATCAAGAAGCAGCGCAATGACAATCCCCGGTATCAGCACTTTTTGGCATAGCAAGATCAAAAATTCAAAAATTGCCAAAACAATTGGGCTCCAAGCAATGAAAGAAAACACCGCATTTAAAACAACAATGATGGACATGAGGATGGGGGTGATGGATAAAAAGAAGTCGCTTGCAATATTCACAATATCTCCCATTAAACTGAACGCATCCATCACAGTTTGTCCAAGTGTCAACACGAGGACGATGATAAATAACGCGTCTCCCCATTTTTTAAATTGAGGCACAAAGGCTTCCAAAATCAGGAATAGAATGGTGTAAGTGACTACAAGTAGAATGGATCTGCCTGCAATTTTTAATGGATCGGTAAAAATGTTCAATAGTTCATCCATTGTGAAGGCCCCTTATTGAAGCTTCTCTAAAATTGAAGAAAAGCTTGAAAGTACTTTAGCCAATTCGCCCACCCAATAAGTGAGCAGCACAATCCGGACCGAAAACATTACAAATTCCCCCATCGTCTCCTGCTCCTGTTCGACAAATAACATCTTAAAGAACACGCCCATTTGATAAAAAAGAGCAGAATAGACGAGCTGGGAAACATATGGCACCGAATTTACATATGACAGGATTTGTCCAATTAATGGAAGTACAGACTTCGACAAGAGGAAATGCAATAGGATAAAAAAGAAAATGATGGCAATAAGCGAATAGAGTTTTGGAACCGCTTCTTTAATCAGTAGTAAAATCAGTAGTAGAATTACGGCATAAACCAAAATTGTCATATGTCAATTCGTCAACCATTGGAAAAATAGCATAATTTCGCCGAAAAAAAGCCGTAAGAATCTGATCAGTTCTGCAGCCATGTATAAATATGCGATGAAAAATATATAGAACGTAAATTCTTTTTTCCCTACCTGATCAAAAAAGACATGCAACAGTGCTATGATTAGTCCTACTCCTGCCACCCTTAATACATCCTGTAATTCCATTTGACTCCTCCTTGTGAAAGCAATATATGAGCTTGTTCAATCAAATAGACCAAAAGACAATAAAAAAAGTGGACGCGCCATAAGCGTCCACTTTTCCTTCCACTTGTGCGATTTCCTATCAGTTTTTGCGGGAAACGTAAGATCCGTCAGCTGTGTTGATGACTAAGATATCTCCTTCGTTTACGAAGAATGGCACTTGTACGACAAGGCCTGTTTCCAATGTCGCCGGTTTAGAACCGCCTGATGCAGTATCACCTTTGATGCCCGGTTCCGTTTCGACCACTTTCAATTCCACGGTGTTTGGAAGTTCAACACCGAGCATTTCTCCTTGATATGTCATAATGTAGACTTCCATGTTCTCTTTTAAGAATTTCAATTCATATTCAATTTGTTTTGCATCCAATTCGATTTGTTCATATGTTTCCAAATCCATGAAGACATGGGAGTCACCATTTGCGTATAAATATTGCATTTTGCGGTTTTCGATCATCGCTTTTTCCACTTTTTCGCCTGCGCGGAATGTTTTTTCTACAACGTTTCCGTTGCGCAAATTGCGCAATTTGGAACGGACGAAAGCAGAACCTTTACCAGGTTTTACGTGTTGGAAATCCAATACCCGATATAATTCCCCATCTACAATGATTGTTAGTCCTGTACGAAAATCGTTCACTGAAATCATGAATATTCCTCCATCATTATAGAATAATTAGTTCTTTCGCCGAATGAGTCAATCTTTCATTGCCCGCTTCAGTGATGACAATATCGTCTTCAATGCGGACTCCGCCGATTCCCGGCAAATAGACCCCGGGCTCAACCGTAACCACCATGTTAGGCTCGAGCACATGACTGGAACGGAAAGATAAGTTCGGTCCTTCATGGACTTCCAGACCGATTCCGTGGCCTGTGGAATGTCCGAAAGCCTCGCCATAACCCTTTTCCGTTAAATAATCTCTTGCAATTTTGTCCGCTTCGATGCCCGTCATCCCCGGTCCTATTTTTTCAAGGGCCAACATTTGCGCTTCCAGGACCGCATTATACATATCTATCAATTTTTCATTGGGCTGCCCAACGGCGATTGTACGGGTGATGTCGGAAACATATCCGTTATAAACGGCGCCGAAATCGAGCGTGACCAAATCGCCTTTTTCGATGACTTTGTCCGTCGCAACACCGTGAGGCAAAGCGCTTCGTAGACCGCTTGCGACAATGGTATCGAAGGATGAAGACGTTGCACCTTGCTTGCGCATGAAAAATTCAAGCTCATTCGACACTTCAAGTTCTGTAACACCAGGTTTAATAAAATTCAAAATGTGGGAAAATGCGGCATCAGCAATTTCACATGCAACCTTTATAATCTTAATCTCTTCATCGGTCTTAATCAAGCGAATTTTTTCAATTACACCGGATAATGGTACAAGATCCACCTTCAAGAGTTCTTGTAAAGTCTCAAACTCTCCATAGGTTACCGTATCTTTTTCAAAACCCAATGATTGGATTTTCCACTCATCGGCAATTTTCGCTACTTCCTTTAGTATGGAGTTTTCTTGCTGAATAATGCGAAAATCTTTTACTTGTTTTTTCGCCTGCTCCGTATATCGAAAATCCGTAATGAATACCGCATCTTTTTTGGATATCATTGCCGCTCCGCTAGTTCCCGTAAAGCCGGTCATATAACGGCGATTGTACGGATTTGTAATCAGCAAGGCATCCACTTGGCGATCTTCCAGTTCTTTTCTCGCTTTGTCAAGTTTATTCATATACGTTTCCTTCCTTTATCCTTGTAAAAACTTGCGCAATGCCAATTCATACCCGAACGTACCAAGTCCACATATCTGTCCGACACACTCCGGTGCAAGCAGAGATTTATGCCGAAATTCCTCCCTCTTATGTATATTGGATATGTGAACTTCAATGACCGGAACTTTTACACTGGCAATGGCATCTCTCAATGCGATGCTTGTATGAGTATAAGCCCCCGGATTAAAAACGATTCCATCGATGCCCTTATCTTCCGCTTCGTGAATCCAATCGATCAATTGCCCTTCATGATTGGATTGCTTAAATTCAATTTCCGCATCAAATTCCTTTGCCAGAGCAGCGCATCGTTCTTTGACATCCTCCAACGTTTCTGTCCCGTAAATTTCCGGCTCCCTTTTTCCGAGCCGATTTAGATTGGGGCCATTTAACACCAATATCTTCATGATGGATTCTCCTTTAAAAAAGTCGAAGAAATGAACACTTTTATTTTATCACAGTCTCCTTGTACGGCAACCTATTTCGTTCCAATTGAGCTTTATAATGGAAAGAAGCGGTCTCAATGATGAATCTTGCAGCGATGACAACCGTCACGATAAAAGGAATGGATAATTTTTTGAAAGAATAAATTTCAGCCGGCAAATCGTAAATGATCCATTCCGCAACGATGGCAAAAAGCCCTCCAATCACAAGGGAGGTGATAAACGGCGGTACATTTTGGACATATTGCATCAACAAATAAAGAATAAAATTCGCAATAAAAATTAATATAGCCAAAAACAGCCAGCTGATAAACGGATGACTTCCTTCAAATAATTCGTACCTTTTTGAAAAACCGATTGGATTCCATTGAATGAAATGGAACCAAGATAACATTTTTAAGCCGGCGGTGAGGAGAATCGAACCGAATATGCTTGTCACAAACGCCAAATACAGCATGTTGCACACCCCTTTTTTTATACATTTTTGCCAACAGCAAAATTTCATATGCGTTGACGTAGTGCATTTGCTTAAAATTTAGTACAATAAAAAATTAGTAGAAAAATAATCACAGAGAGTGGTGTCAACATTTATGAGCCAAACACCTATATATGGAGGACAGGCAATTCTGGAAGGGGTTATGTTCGGGGGAAAAGAACATACCGTTTCTGCCATTCGAAGAAACGACCAATCGATAGAATATTATTATGCAAAAAAAACAGTGAAGCCATGGATGAACAAGCTGAAAAAAGTACCATTCATCCGCGGAAATATAGCAATCATCGAAGCCGCGGGAATCGGTTCCAAACATTTGCAATTTTCCAGCGAACGTTATGATGTCGCTCCAGGAGAGGAGCAGGAAGGTCAAGAACTGTCAAAGCTTGAAATGATTTTTGGAGTGGCCATTGTCGGCATCCTTTCCTTTTTATTCGGAAAGTTTGTCTTTACGCTGGTTCCGGTATTTCTTGCCGAGCTCTTTTCTCCATGGATTTCCGGAAAATATCCCCAAATCTTTTTGGAAACGGGGATCAAACTCATCCTGCTCCTTACCTATTTATATCTTATTTCCCTGACTCCTATTATTCGGAGGGTATTTCAATATCATGGGGCAGAACATAAAGTGATAAATTGTTATGAACAAGGTCTAGAATTAACCGTCGAAAATGTCCAAAAGCAGTCAAGATTGCATTACCGTTGCGGTTCCAGCTTCATCCTGTTTACGGTCATCATCGGAATGTTCATTTATCTGCTTTTCCCTGTAGAACCGCTATGGTTCCGAGTATTGATCCGCATCCTGCTGATTCCCGTTGTATTGGGCGTTTCTTATGAAGTTTTGCAATTCACGAATTCATTGAGGGATGTGCCGGTACTGCGGTTCATGGGTTATCCCGGTTTATGGCTGCAATTATTAACAACGAAAGAACCGGATGACCAAATGGTGGAAGTGTCCATCGCTTCCTTCAAAAAACTGCATGAAATCGAAAAAAATCCGGAAATCGCATTGCGTCTTCATCATGATTGACAAAAAGGCTTAGAAGCTGAAATTCCTCCGCTTCTAAGCCTTTTCATTAAGCCAAAATATCCGATTTTAGATAAATGAATAATCATAGAAGTTTTCCGGGGTTCAAAATGCCTTTCGGGTCGAGCGCCTGTTTGATGGCGCGCATCACTTGCAAGGCATTTTTATGTTCCATTTCCTGGTATATTTTTTTGCCGACTCCAACACCATGCTCTCCTGTACATGTACCGCCCCGCTTGATGGCATCCGTTACAATCAATTCATTGAAGCGCTTCGCCCGGTCCACTTCATCTTCATTTGACAGATCGATCATAATGCATGCATGATAGTTGCCATCGCCCACATGTCCCAATAGACCGCCATGAATTTTCAGCTCTTTTAATAGAGAACGGGCGTAATCGATGCTGTTTGCGAGCTCACTGATCGGCACACAAACGTCCGTCGTCATCAGCTTGCGTCCAGGAAAGGCATGTTTGTATGCATAAGCCAAATGATGCCGCGCATGCCAAAGGGTATTGCGTGCAGCCGTATCTTTTTCGAATTGAATATCTTCGCAATCAAAATCTTTTAACACTTCCGTGGCAAACTCTATGTCGCTTTGCAGTCCCGCTTCATTTCCTTGGAACTCTAAAAATAACGTAGGAGCCTCTGCATAATCGGTTTCGCTGTATTTATTCACGACATGAATGGATTCCGCATCGACAAACTCGACCCGTCCAATCGGTATCCCTGCCTGTTTTAGTGCTGTCACCGCCCGGACCGCGTCATGTGTGGATTTGAACACTGCCCGTCCAGACACTTCGAACTCAGGGATGCCGTATACTTTTAACGTAAGTTCCGTAATGCATCCCAAAGTGCCTTCCGATCCCACAAACAAACCATTTAAATGCAGGCCGGACGAGGATTTTCTCGCTTTGCTTCCTGTATGGATGATGTCTCCGTTTGCCAACACCACTTCCAAATCCAGCACCTGGTCCCGCATGACCCCATATTTTACGGCCGTTGTCCCGCTGGCATTCGTTGCCGCCATTCCGCCCAACGTTGCATCCGCACCGGGATCTACGGAGAAAAACAGGCCATACTTTTTCAATTCTTTATTTAGCTGCAAACGCCGAACCCCCGGCTGCACCCGGACAATGAAGCTCTCCGGATCGATTTCAAGAATTTTGTTCATTTCGTTGAAATCAATGGAAATGCCGCCTTCATATGGAATCACATGTCCTTCCAAACTCGAACCCGCCCCAAACGGGGTTACAGGCACTTCGTATTCATTGGCAATTTTCAAAATCTTGCTCACTTCTTCCGCCGTATGAGGAAATACCACGATATCCGGCAAAGCAGGTGCATGATAGGACTCATCTTGACCATGGAGCTGCCGAACCGTTTCATTGGTCGTCACTTGTTCTTTCGATAAAAACTCGAGCAATCGCCGTTCGATTTCTTTATAATTTTTCATTATTATTTCCTCCCTTGTAAACTAGTTTTAACATAAAAAATCTTTTATTGGAAAGAAAATCAAATGAAAATTCTTTAAACTTCCTTAAAACAAACGCCTCCCGCATCGCATCTCGGGAGGGTGCCTGTGTGTTGTCATAACATTTCAATAGAACCGGTCGGTAGCCCAATAATAGGTTTTTTGTACAAAAATCCCCCTTTAGACAATCTAAAGGGGGATTATAATTTATTTTTTTAATTCTTTATGCTATTACAATCCGCATTTCAATTGGGCGCCGCAAACCGTGCAAGTGTTGCATCCGCCGATTTCTTCCACCGTACCTTGGCGGCAGACAGGACATGTATCGCCCACTTCCGAACCGATATTCACATTGGTTTGTTGAAGCGGTGCAATCGTTTCTACCAGAACGACCGGTTTTTCCACCTTTTCTTCTTCCAGCTCTTCAAAGGATAATTGTTCTTCATGGGTCATTTCAGCTTTTAATGTCAATACTTGCGAATCGCGGCTGCCATCAACATAAACCGTTCCGCCTTTCGCTCCGCCTTTATACAGGCGTTCATACACTTTTTGTACCTGTTCTACCGTATATCCTTTTGGAGCGTTTACGGTTTTCGAAATGGACGAATCTACCCAGCGTTGGATGATGCATTGTACATCCGCGTGGGCTTCCGGCGTTAAATCCATCGCCGTTACAAACCAAGAAGGCAGATTGTTTTCATCCGCTTCCGGATGTTCTCTCAAATATTCTTGAACAATATCCGCTTTCACTTCAATGAATTTTCCTAAGCGGCCGGAACGATAATATGTGAAGGAGAAGTATGGTTCCAATCCTGTAGAAACTCCCACCATTGTACCCGTTGATCCGGTTGGCGCAACAGTAAGCAAATGGGAATTCCGTATTCCGTATTTCAATACCCCTTGACGAATATGTTCAGGCATACGTTTCATGTAGCCCGTATTAATGAAGGCTTCGCGCAAACGTTTTGTTTCTTCTTCCGTCTCTCCTACCAAGAATGGGAAGCTGCCACGTTCTTTTGCCAGTTCAATGGAAGTTTCATAAGCGGTTGTTGCAATCGTTTCGAACACTTTATCCACAAGTTCATTTCCTTCTTTTGAACCATATTCTTTTTCACAGTAAATCAATAAATCAGCCAATCCCATTACTCCAAGGCCGATGCGACGCTCTCCAAGGGCCTGCTTTCGGTTTTCTTCAAGGAAATACGGTGTTGCATCAATGACATTGTCTTGCATGCGGACGCCTATACGGACTGTTTCCTTTAATGCCTCGAAATCCACCGTCTTTTTATCTTTTAAAGCAAAATTTGCCAGATTGATGGCCGCCAAGTTACATACGGAATATGGCGCTAGAGGCTGTTCACCGCATGGATTTGTTGCAACGACTTTTTGGCCATAAGCCCGGGCATTTGTCATTTCGTTTGCATTGTCAATGAAGAAAATTCCAGGCTCAGCTGCGTAAGTCGCACAAATGTTGATGAGTTTCCAAAGCTCCCTCGCGCGGATTTTCCGGTAAGTGCGAACCCGGTAGCCGAGAGCTTCCCACTCTCTCACATCGCCGATTTTGTGCCATTTTTCATTGTAAATGGCCATTTCTTCCGGAGTATAAGTTTCCACATCCGGAAAACGAAGCGGATATTCTTCATCTTTTTCCACCGCTTCCATAAATTCATTTGTAATCGTAACCGAGATGTTCGCTCCTGTTAAGAAATCCGGATTGTGCACGCTGTATGTTCCGCCATCGCGCAATTTCGCTTCCGCTTCTTTGATGACCGCCTCGCTGAATCCGCCTAAACCAGGAATGTTTTTATAATTGACGATTCCTTGGTACATTGCTTCTTCAAGAGGAGTTAAAGGAGTAAATTTCAATTTTTCTTTTGCATGACGAATGATGGATTCATCTTCCATATTTTCAATCAAATAACGCAAAATGCGCGGGTTCTGCATCTTGGAAATGATGAATTCCACAATATCCGGATGCCAATCGGCGAGCATGATCATTTGGGCACCGCGTCTCGATCCTCCCTGTTCCACAAGATGGGTCAATTTCGCAATATCATCAAGCCACGATACAGAACCGCTGGATCTTCCATTGACCCCTCTTGCAAGCGTGTTGCGCGGTCTTAACGTGGAACCGTTCGTACCAACCCCGCCGCCCCGGCTCATGATTTCCATTACTTTTTTGCGGTGTTCGCTGATTCCTTCACGGCTGTCAGGAACGAAAGGCATCACATAGCAGTTAAAATATGTCACTTGTTTTCCGGATCCTGCTCCGTAAAGAACTCGTCCAGCTGGCACAAATTTTAAAGAAGCCAATTGTTCATAAAACTTTTGGAACCATTCTTTGCGCTTCTCTTCCGTTTTCTCGACAGCGGCCAAACCGGTCGCGTTCCGTTTTGCGATTTGTTCATAAAAAATTTCAAGCGGTTTTTCAACCACGTCAAGGGATTTTACAATGATGCCCGTCTCTTGTTCTTCCGGATCATCGAGCACATTTCGGTACTCTTCTTCAATCAATATTTCCGCTTTATTTTCTTCCCAGTTGATTGATTGGATATATCCTAAACCACGGGCTGGGAATTTCGGGTCTTCTTTGATTGTTAATACAACAAAATCGCCGGGTTTTAACGTTTTCTTTTCCGTATCTTTAAATGAATACCGGTCAATCATGACCAGTCTCGAAACACCTTTATGCGTTATATGCATATCCGGTGTAATCGGATGTACTTGCGGAAATTCCTCAATATCTTTGTTTAATTGATCGATGAGGGTGGTCGAATACGTTTTCTCTACCACTACCATCTGCCAGCCTCCCTTTGCCCATATATCATTATTCTAGTATTTACCCATTATTTATCGTTCGAAACACAATATATTGTACCTACTGATTTATAGATACACAATATATTGTTGTTTTACTTAGAAAAGATTACCTCATAAACTAAAAGGATTCAAGGGGTTGACTTTTTTTAAAATCTATGAAACATAGAAAATTCTAGCTTTGCAGCTAAATATTAAATTTTAATCACAATTTTAGTAATCGATTTTTTATCTTTATCTTCTAAAATTCCACTCATCATTTGCATATTTTTCTTCTTCTAAACGTTTTACCAGCCGCTCTTGTTCTTCTGTCAATTCATATGGCACCAACTCAATTTGAAGGGCTTCCTCGAAACCTTTTTTGAAGGCTTCAATACATTCTTCAATGGTAATCCGCCGGTCTGTCAAACGGTTAATGGCAACAGCCCGTTCAGGCAGCTGCTCCCGCATTTTTTGTTTCGCTTCCTCCGAAGGGAATTTGAATAAAGATAACAGCTTGTCCTCATCAAGATCCAAAAGGATTGCCCCGTGCTGCAACACAACTCCCTTTTGGCGCGTTTGCGCACTTCCGGCCACTTTTTTCCCTTCTACAACAAGCTCATACCAGCTTGGGGCATCAAAGCAAACCGCACTTTTCGGCTTTTTCAATATTTCCTGTTTTTCTTCCGTATCCGGAACACTGAAATACGCATCCAATCCTAAATGATGGAATCCTTTCAATAAACCCTCGCTTAAAAAGCGATAAGCTTCGGTCACCGATTCCGGCAAATTTGGATATTGTTCCGTCACGATAATGCTGTATGTCAATTCGCTATCATGCAATACGGCCCTGCCGCCAGTCGGTCTCCGGACAAATCCGATATTTTGCGCTTTCAAAGCTTGAAAATCGATATCCCGATGGGCTCTTTGGAAATACCCGATGGAAAGAGTCGGGGGATTCCATTGATAGAACCGAATCACCGGAGGGATTTCCCCTTTGCTGTGGAATTCAAGCAACGCTTCGTCCAATGCCATATTATAGGAGGGGCTGCATGGCCCTGAATTGATAAAATACCATTTCGTTTTCATTCCAATCCCACCTCACAACTTACTCATTGTATCAAACTGAATGAACGAATGCTACTTTCTTATTTTTCTTCATAAATCCTAAATAAAAAAGCGGGATACAACCAATTTATTGGATGTTATTAGGAATACAAGGACATACAAAAGCCCGGGCAAAAGGAAGCGCAGTTTGGCAAATGATTTAAGCGCGCACTGGTTGGGAAAGCGACAAAATGTTGCGTCTTTTTTCATGAATTTCGCCGAATCGGCATTCCGGCAACAATCTTCGCAAAATGTTACATAAAACGCCCTTTTATGTTTTTACGTCTCTCATAAGCCTTGCGATTTATAACCCCCGTGCAAAAATAAAAAAATGCAGTACAAAATTTTCTTCTTATTAGATATTTTCTATTTTAAGATTGAGTTGAATTCCGAGAAAAACATTTATGCATAAAACTTAAGAAAATATTCCATGCTTTTCATCCGAACATCTTCTGTTTCTCTGTCATTTTATCGACAAAAAAATGAAACTTTCTATCCTACTCACAATTTTTTCAAATATACTACATTCCGGACGGAACACCTATATAATTTATTATAGAACATACGTTCTTAATTATTCAAATAAAACACCATCTAATTGAAAATAAAGTTGAAAAATTAAAAAACGATGATCCCTTGACCCCGAAGAAATTCCTAGCATTATGCAAGTTTCTTATTTATAATGTTCTATGTAAATAGAAAGGAGATATTTTGAAGTGGCGACAGTATTATATACGATTGCAATCATTCTAGGCCTTATCATTATCTACGTAATCATCAGTTCCTTCCGATTGAAAAAAGCTGTCACAAATTTAACCCAAGAAGAATTCATTAAAGGCTACCGGAAAGCTCAGTTGATCGATGTGCGAGAAGCGAAGGAATTTGAATCCGGTCATATTTTGGGGGCGCGCAATATTCCTTTTTCCCAATTGCGTTACCGCTATAAAGAAATCCGTCCGGATCTTCCGGTATATTTATATTGCCAAAATATGACAAGAAGTTCCCGCGCAGCCCTTTTTTTGAAGAAAAAAGGCTACAACCAAATTTATCAGCTGCAGGGCGGATTTAAAACTTGGACAGGAAAAATTAAAACAAAAAATTAATTTTCATGTTTAGCCCGCTGATAATAAAAAGCCATTTCATTTTCAAAAACAAAAATATCCATGAGCTTGGCTCATGGATATTTTTATTTTTATTGTTTTTGGTAGCGCAAAACCGGACGTCTTGCAGCGAGCGTTTCATCCAAACGGCTTACCACCGTTGTATGAGGCGCTTCTTGTACAATGGAAGGATTTTCTTCCGCTTCTTTCGCGATTTGGATTAGCGCATCACAGAAAGCGTCCAAAGTCTCCTTCGATTCTGTTTCCGTCGGCTCGATCATCATGCCCTCTTCCACAATTAACGGGAAGTAAATAGTCGGTGGATGGTAGCCGAAGTCAAGAAGCCGTTTTGCAATATCCAATGTACGGACGCCCAGTTTTTTCTGACGGCGGCCGGACAAGACAAACTCATGTTTGCAATGGCGGTCATAAGGCAAATCATAATATGGCGCCAGCCTTCTCATCATGTAATTGGCATTTAATACCGCATATTCCGTCACAAGTTTTAAGCCCTCAGGACCCATGGATCGAATGTATGCATAAGCACGCACATTGATGCCAAAGTTCCCATAGAACGGTTTTACGCGGCCGATGGATTGCGGACGGTCGTAGTCAAAATGGAAAGTGCCGTCCTCTTTTTTCACAAGTACCGGTTTCGGCAGGAATGGAATCAGGTCTTTTTTTACGCCGACAGGACCGGAGCCTGGACCTCCTCCGCCGTGCGGACCGGTAAAGGTTTTGTGCAGATTTAAGTGTACGCAGTCAAATCCCATGTCTCCAGGACGCGCTTTGGACATCACCGCATTTAAGTTGGCACCGTCATAATATACTTTGCCGCCTACACTATGGACGATTTCGGCGATTTCGACAATATGTTCTTCAAATAAACCTAGGGTATTTGGGTTTGTAAGCATCAGTGCCGCTGTATCATTTCCAACGACCCGGCGCAAATCTTCCAAATCGACCAAACCGTTTTCGTCCGATTTCACTGTTACGATCTCAAATCCTGCAACAGCCGCACTGGCCGGGTTTGTTCCGTGGGCAGAATCCGGAACGATGACTTTATTCCGATGCCCTTCCCCGTTAGCTTCATGATATGCCCGGATCATCATGAGCGCCGTCCATTCACCGTGGGCGCCGGCAGCAGGCTGGAGCGTCACCTCATCCATGCCCGTAATTTCTTTTAAGGCCGTTTGAAGTTCATACATCAATTCCATTGCACCTTGCACCGTCGATTCATCCTGCAATGGATGGATGTTGGCGAATCCGGAGAAGCGTGCAACTTCTTCGTTAATTTTCGGATTATATTTCATCGTACAAGAGCCCAACGGATAAAATCCGGAATCCACCCCGTGATTGCGGCGGGACAAGGCAGTGTAGTGGCGCATAATATCCAATTCCGAAACTTCCGGCAATTCCGCAGGTTCTTTCCGCAAATATTCTTCCGGAATCAATTCCGATAATTCGACCTCCGGCACATCCAATTCCGGCAAGCTGTAGCCGATGCGGCCCTCTTTCGACAATTCAAAAATGAGCGGTTGATTTCCGTTATGCATTGTAAGCCCCCATTTCTTGCACAAGTTGGTCAATTTCTTCTTTTGTACGCAATTCCGTTACGGCAATCAATACATGGTTTTCAAGCTGCGGATAATCCCGGCCCAAATCGTAGCCGCCGATAATGCCTTTTTCCAGCAGTTTTTGATTGATTTCGCTGACCGGCTTGTTGACTTTCACAACAATCTCGTTAAAGTGGGCGCCCTGGAATGGCACCGTAAAACCGGCTTTCTCAAAAGCGTTTTTGGCATAGCGGGTTTTGATGATATTTTGCTTTGCCATTTCCTGGATACCGCGTTTGCCCAAGGCGGTCATGGCGACAGAAGCGGCCAGGGCAAGCAGAGCCTGATTGGAGCAGATGTTGGAAGTCGCTTTTTCGCGGCGAATATGCTGTTCGCGGGCTTGCAATGTCAACACGAATCCGCGCCGTCCATCCTGGTCCACCGTTTGGCCGACAAGGCGTCCAGGCACCTTGCGCATTAATTTGGAAGTTGTGGCGAAATATCCGCAGTGAGGTCCTCCAAAGCTTTCCGGAATGCCGAATGGCTGGACATCTCCAACCGTGATGTCCGCGCCAAGTTTTCCAGGTGGCGTTAAAATGCCAAGCGCCAACGGATTCGCCGAAACGATGAACAATCCTTTCGCCTCATGGGCCAATTCGCCGATTTTTTTAATATCCTCAATTTGTCCAAAGAAGTTCGGATATTGGACCATGACTGCAGCGGTTTGTTCATCAATCAGCCCTTGTAACGCTTCAATATCGGTTACTCCGTCTTTTATTGGAATATCCACGACTTCGATGGATTGGCCATAAGCGTAGGTTTTTACGACTTCACGGTATTCCGGATGAATGGCTTCGGATATAAGCAGTTTCTTGCGTCTAGTTGAACCTGCCGCAAGCATCCCCGCTTCTGCAAGAGCCGTACCGCCGTCATACATGGATGAGTTTGCCAAATCCAATCCTGTCAATTCCGCAATCATTGTTTGGAACTCGAAAATGGCCTGCAATTCGCCCTGGGAAATTTCCGGCTGATAAGGAGTATATGCCGTATAAAATTCTGAACGGGAAATGACGTGATCCACGATTGCAGGTTTATAGTGGTTGTAAACTCCTGCACCAAGAAACGAAACGGCTTTTTCTGTATTTGTATTTTTATCAGCAAGTTCTTGCAATTCTTTCAATAATTCGGACTCGGAAACGGCCTCTTTAATGTTGTATAGCCCTTTAAAGCGGACCTTCTCCGGTATATCCGCAAATAAATCGTCAATGCTTTCCACTCCGATTGTTTCGAGCATTTCTTTTTTGTCCTGTTCCGTCATTGGAAGATATCGATGCTTCATTGTTTGACCTCCATGTATTATTTTTCCCGTTTATAAAAAGGTTTCGGCACCACTTGGGCTTTTACCTTCTTCTTCCGGATTTCCACATCCACTTCAGTTCCAAGATCCGTATATTGGATGTCCAATAATGCCAAACCCAGATTCCGTTTTGTAGAAGGAACTTGGGTTCCTGTAGTAACAACGCCAATTTCCTGGTCGCCTTTAAAAACTTTATAGCCGTGGCGGGGAATTCCCTTGTCGATCATCTCAATGCCGACAAGCTTTCTTTGAAGCCCTTCTTCTTTCTGTTTTATGAGGGCCTCTTTTCCGATAAAATCCGATTCTT
The DNA here is from genome assembly GCF_038593155.1 of Ureibacillus sp. FSL K6-8385. GTDB lineage: Bacteria > Bacillota > Bacilli > Bacillales_A > Planococcaceae > Ureibacillus > Ureibacillus terrenus. The sequence continues at coordinate 1,126,151 of NZ_CP151968.1, read as the reverse complement.
TTTGAAGCTTTACCGCAAAGCCGAGACCCGCTTCCAATGGAGTAATCGATTCGGACAATTCTTGTCCATAAAGCGGCAGGCAGGCTTCGAAGCGCAGCGTATCCCGTGCCCCCAGGCCGCATGGAATGAGGCCGTCTCCTTTTCCTGCCTCCAAAATTTTATTCCACAAGGAAACGATGGCGTCAGGCTCTCCATACAATTCGAAACCGTCTTCTCCGGTATATCCGCTCCGGGAAAGTAAAACCGGATAGCCCCCAATCTCCACGGACGCTTTAAAATGGAAAGGTTTGATTTCTGATAAATTTTCCTCTGTCAATGATTGCAATATTTTTTCGGATAGGGGTCCTTGAAGAGCGATCATGGCATATTGATCTGATTGATTGGTGATGGCGACATCACCTTCAGCATGTTTTTTCAGCCATTCGACATCCTTTTCAATATTGGCGGCATTCACCACAAGCAAATACCGGCTGTTGCCGAGATTATAAACGATTAAATCGTCAACCACACCACCATTTTCATAGCACATCAGATTATATTGTGCGCCACCGTCCGGGATTTTTGAAATATCATTGGTCAATAATTTCTGAAGATATTTCTGGGCATTCTCCCCTTCCACCAAAATCTCCCCCATGTGGGATACGTCAAAAAGTCCGGCCCGTTTTCTGACCGCTTCATGTTCTTCTTTGATGGATGAAAATTGAACCGGCAATTCCCACCCGCCAAAATCGATGGTTTTTGCCCCGTATTTCGCATACTCTTCAAATAATGGTGTCCTCTTTAATTCTCCCATCGTTAAACCTCCCTTGAGTGATTAAGCAATAATAGGTAAAAAGGACAGAAAATCCCCCCTGTTCAGGGAATTCTCTGTCCTTGCACCTGAAAGTTACACCAGCTAAGCAAAATAGCCGGCTTTCCCCTTGGGTGGCTGAAAATCAGCGCTCTCCAGAGTTGCGTCCCGTACGAGTCTTTTTGCCTGAGAGATTCATAGCTCTCCGCTACTTGCTCCTTCGGCGACGTATAACACGTTCTCTCCCCGCACAATCATCCGCACATTATGAAATTTTTCCAAAATACACATCTTTGCCAATATCCTAACATTGAACGTATTGAATGGCAACCTTTTTTTAAAAAAGCGATAAAAAAGCGAACGTTTTATTAAAAAAATATTTTTTCATTCGCCTTTCAAGCGGTTCACTTGGAATACAATATAATTTACGATTTGCCGTATGTTCCGATTGCGCGTAAACACCCGGATATGGGCTGCCCGCTTATAAAATTTCCTTCTATAATAATATAGTCTTTCCAGCTCTTTTTTAGTCGAGCGTTGTGCAATTGGCCGATTTGCATCATTTTTGATTCTTTTGTAAATATCCTCAAAAGGGGCATCCAGAAAAAAGACCAGGCCTGTCCGTCTCATGATTTCCCGGTTTTCCTGCCTCATCGCTGCCCCTCCGCCTGTCGAGATGATACATGCCTCATCCCGGAAATTTTTCAGAAATTCCGTTTCTAAATTCCGGAAATGTTCCTCCCCATATTTTTCAAAAATTTCTGGAATCGACATGCCTTGTTGTTTGACAATCTCTTTATCCATATCATAAAAGGGCAGACGCAAAGCATAGTTCAATTGGCGGCCAACCGCACTTTTGCCGCATCCCATGAACCCTACCAAATATATTTTATTCATTTCAAGACACCTTTCTAAAGCTCAAACTCTCCATTTATCTATTCAATAAGTTTATCGTAGCACGAACATTGACGTTTTCCAATGAATTAATGATCGAAAATTGAGTTAAATAGGATGAGCTATAAAATATCACGATGGAGAGAATAAAAAACAGCAGCAGGATTGCAATGGGATACATGATGCCTTTTTCATTCTTCAGCATATTGAACAAACAACGTCCTCTCCTTTTCCATTCCGTTTAAAAATTCCACTTTTATTGTTACACGATCATCCGACACGGAAAACTTTGCATTCCGGATGCCGATCAAAAGCGGTACATATCCGCGGTCATTTATCTGGAGCCGGATAACATCCGAAATTTTATTTACTTTTATGATTTTTGTCGGGGACTCTTCAATATATAGTGAGTCCCCGGCCGTATAAAGTTCTTCCACACCCGTTAAATATTGCTGAAAATCTTGGATAAACATTTCCCATTTGATATGTTCATCAGTAAAAAAAACCTGGTTCCATTGCTGAATCAGGAAATAAAAAGCGAGCACCATTTGGACGAACAGCCCGAAAACGAGCAATTGAAGCAGCGCTTCAATCAATGTAAAGCCTTTTTGATTGTTTTGGACTCCCCGTCGGCATTGACGCATTTTAATCGTTCCTCATCCAAATGATTGTATTGGACGCAAATTGTATCGTTTTGTAAATGCCAGGTATATTCCACGTCATCAATCCATATCCTCCCTTCCGTATTCCCGGTCGTTTTTGCGATGCGCACCCCTTCATAGGCCGCCTGGGAAGCATGCAATTCAAGCATTTGATTGTGGAGGGAAGACTTAAGCTGGAAAACGGCGGGAATAAAACTGACCAAAACGAAAATGACGGATACTGTCAGCATCGATTCAATCATGGAAACCCCTTTTTCATTCCACATAACGGATTCTTCCCTTATCGATATTGACAATAATATATTTTGTTCCCAAACCGGTTTGGAAAGTAATGGTCCCAAAATTGTCAACCGATCCATCCGCACCGATGCGAAGGGTCAATAAATTGCTGTCGGGATCGATCGATATCGTGTCAGGCAGTTTCCTTTCCAATATCACTTCATCCAGCTGATGGTGGACCTTATAAGTGTTTGAGGACGAGAATGAAACAAAACAGCTCTTTTGATGTTCCATCGCCCACATTTGCGCCATCTGAATGTCCAATTTTAATTGGTGAAAAAATTGGTCCACCAGCATTTTCTCCGTCATTTTGATTGAAAAAGTTGAGCTGACGCTTCCGATCAATAATACAATCATCAGCACCAACAACATTTCCAATAAAGTGAATCCTTTTTCATTTTTCATTTCTCCCTCCCCTTAATTATTGATGATAGTCACGGTGCCGTCCGTCTGAATGGCAATCCCTTTTCCGTTTGGACATTTATCCATATTTTCTTTTAAATAACCTTCATTAATCAATTGAGTCAAAGTAGGCACCGTTTTATGGTCAATTCTGTAAGATTCCACCTGGCCTTGAACCATTTTTATATAGGCTTCGCATCCTTTATCGTCGATGGAATTCATATGTTTTGTCACATTAGGGACCGTAATCAGAATCAAGATGGAAATAATAAACAGAACAATCAACATCTCAATCAGCGTAAAACCTTTTTGATTTCTCATCGGCACCACTCCTTTTACAGAATTTCGATTAAGTCGTATACCGGAAGCAGCATGCTCAAATAAGCAGCAACAATGCAAATGGCGATCAAAATAAAGAAGAAAGGCTGGATGGCTGACAGGCAAATTTTCAGCATTGAATGGATCCGTTCATTGAGCAGATCGCTGAAAATCAGCATTTCACGGCCAAGATAGCCGCTTTTCTCCCCGTGCCTGATAAACTCGTCAAACTTTGGAGTAAATAATTGAAGGATGTTCACCGCATCCGACAACGAATCTCCAAAAATCACCCTTTCTCTTAGCAAAGAAGCGATATAAGACAAATGGGGGCTCAATTTCTGTTCTTCCAATATCGTCAGTGCATGTTGGAGGGATACGCCCGATACCAGCAAACTTCCAAGCAGACGGGAAAATTGTCTTGTGATGTTCAATTTGTAAAAAGAATTGGCAACGGGCGTTTTCAAAATAATCTTCAATTGATCGGCGATATCTTTTTTTCTTATAAAATGGATGATTGAAAATAAAAGAAGTATGGAAAGGATAAGGAAGCCGATAAGAAAATCGGGAAAATGCAGTAATACCATGGCCAGCTTCAGGCTGGCAATCCTTTGCGAATCGGCAGATACGGCAATTTGCTGCATATTTGGCAGGAAGTAGTTCCGGAATAGAACAAAAACCGTTGCCAGGATGGCAATTAGAAAAACCGGATAGATGAGAAGTTTTATGAATTTTTTTCGCATGTCCTCCTGAAATCTCATTTGTTCGCTGATGTACTGCAAAGTATCCGCCAACCCACCCTTTTCTTCCGCGATTTTGGTCAGCAAAAGAAAATGTCTGGGTATGGAAAACTGTTGCAATATATCCGCAACGGATGAACCGCTGTTGAATTGCTGCTGGATCCGTACGCCCCATAGTTCCGCCTTTTCGGCATGATAAGGGAGCAGCATGAACAGCGCTTCCGGAAAAGTATATCCTTCTTTTAATAAATCGCTCGTCCTTTTCAAAAACGAAGGCACATCCCGCATCCTTTTGTTTTTGTCGCTAATAAGGGCGGCAACGGTCCTTTTATCGATTCGTTGAAACATGATGCTCTCCCGATTCAATAAAAGCCCTTTGGTATTCCAACGTTTCCTCAATAGGCAGACGGTACTCCTTTCCTTCCATTGTGAATTTGATGGCCATCTCCAAAGAATCTTCCGCCAAAATTTCATAAAGGGCTTTACGGCTGTCAAGTTCCCTCAAATGGATTAAACACTGGGCAACAATCCCGATCACCGCCTGTCTTATCTCTTCAATGGAAATATTTAAATCCATCAGACGGTACAAGCAGTTCACCGAGTTTTTTGCATGAATTGTCGACAGCACCAAATGCCCCGAAAGCGCCGCGCTGACGGCAATTTCCGCCGTTTCTTCGTCCCGGATTTCCCCGATCATGATGACATCCGGGGAATGTCTTAAAATCGCTTTTAAACCGCTTGCATATGTGATTCCGGCACGTTCATTCACCTGGACTTGAAGAATGTGGGACTGGCTGCTTTCCACGGGATCTTCCAGCGAAATGACATGCCGCGCCAACGTTTCACTGCAGTAGTTCATCAATGAATACAAAGTGGTGGTTTTCCCTGAACCGGTTGCGCCACATAGCAGAATAAGTCCTTGTCCTTTTGAAACTAATCGTAATAACTTTTCGGCTGATTGCGGATAATAACTTAAAGAGGTAATCGGAAATGAGGCATTCTGAAGAAATATGCGAATAACGAGGCTTTCACGTTTAAAGACGGAAGGCAAAGTGGAAACTCGGAAGGCGTACAAATAATCCGAAAGCTTTTCTTCAAAGGAACCGCTTTGCGGTTTCCGCTTCTCACTGATATCCAAAGAAGATTTGAATTTGAAATACGAAATGATTCGGTCGCCTAAATCAATGGGGAAATGACCGGCAGGAAACAGCTTTCCGTATTTACGGAATTGTATGTTGTATTGTTTCGGCGCCGGTTCGATATAAATATCGCTGGCACCAAAATGCAGAGCCTTCAGGAGCAGCTGGGTCGATTTCGTCTCGATGACAGACTCCACATTCAAGCACTATCACCTCTCCCCATAATTTGTGACCGCTGATTTAAGTAATAGTATAAAACGAAATTCGCAATTCGAAAAGACTTTTTCTGAAAATTTTCATTTCACAGAAAACTACTTTTGCGAAAAGAATTTGACAATTTTTATTACAAATTTTGAATATTTTTCTATACTTGCGGATTATTTATGCATTTTCACTATCATTTCATTAAAAATAAAGATACAATTGTAATAGCAGAATATTACTAAGGGTGGGATAACAGAATGTTGCATCCATTAAAAATTACGAGCACTTTGGCGGACGAAACGCGTTTTCAAATATATGAATACATGTTGCAGCAGAAAAAAACATTCACTGTGCAAGATATTGCGGATAAATTTAAAATCCATCCAAATGTGGCCAGACTGCATTTGACGAAACTTGCCGAAATCAATCTCATTACGGCCGACTTCTTGAAATCAGGAAAAGGCGGAAGACCGGGGCGCATTTATAAAGTATCCGAACAAGGAGTCGAATTAAGCTTTCCGAAACGCGAAGATAAACATTTGATTAAATGGGCCATAGAACTTGTCTATGAATTAGGGCCGGAAGCGTTGGAAAAAGCAAAAAAAATCAGTTATGAAGACGGCTTCAAAGAAATGCGGAACCGGTTGGCAAAAATGAACTCCCCAATCAATTTTGAAGAAAAACTTGAAATCTTGTCCGAAGCCGCTTTGCTTATCGGCTACATTCCGAAAGTTGTCGATACAGAAAAAGGAAAAAAAGTAATTTTGACGATTTATAATTGTCCTTTTAGAAGCCAAATTGCAGAACATAGCGACATCATCTGTGATTTGCATCAATCATACATCAAAGGACAAATCGATGCATTGTTTGAAGAGAACAGCTTTGTCCAGTTTGAAAGCATGATTCATGATTGCGAATTTTGCAAATATGAAATCGATGTTCCGAATGTCGCTCTGTGAAATATTACACTTGTTTGTCACAAATCTATCAAAGTATTCAGTTTACAATATTGTCAACTATCATTTATAATAAACATTGTAATTATTGTGTCGTTACAAAAAGGAGGGAATCGACATGGCTAATATGTACAAGGTTTTGGCATTCTGGACAGGTATTTTTGCCGTTATGTTCTACCTTGGTGATATGATCGAGGTTTCGCTATTATTCGTAGGTAATTCGGTATTATTCTTATTATTGGGCTTCTTAAACCTTTCAGAACGCATGTATATGTACATTTTCGGAGCATATTTAACAATATTCTTTGCAGGTTTTACTTATTATGCAACCTTTATCCACGTACCTGGTGCAGGACATTAATAATTGATGATAATAATAAAAAGCATCGGTTTCGCCCGATGCTTTTTTTATTTTTCTAAAATATTAAAACCCATGCAAAAACGGATTCATTTCCATTTCATAAGCGGGTGTTGTATAAGGGCCGTGGCCCGGATAAATAATAAAATCATCAGGCAGCACAAGCAATTTTTCATGAATGGACTTTAAAAGAATATCCATGGATCCGCCGAGCAGGTCTGTCCGGCCGATGCTTCCCTGAAACAGGGTATCGCCCACAATCGCGAAACCGTCTTCTTTAAAGATGTAGGAAATGCTTCCCGGCGAATGTCCGGGTGTAAATACTGCCTGAAATTTCATGCCGCCAATTTCAAATTCTTGTTCGCGGTCAATAATGGAATCGGCAGGCTGTAAACGGATGGTTGGAAGATCGGCAAATTTTCCGGATCCGTTTTTACTCGGATCCAACAACCAGTCCTCTTCTTCTTTATGAATATAAACGGGAATATGAAAAGCGTTTCTCACTTCGTCCACCGCGCCGATATGGTCAAAATGGGCGTGGGTTAAAAAGACGGCTAGCGGCTTCAACCGCTCTTTTTCAACGGTTGATATGATTCTTTGCCCTTCTTCGCCCGGGTCAAAAATGATGCATTCCTTCGCTTTATTGCTTACGATGTAGCAATTGGCCTGGATAGGTCCGACACTTAAAATTTTTACATCCAACAAATTCATCACCTCTAGCGTATTATACAATGGATTGGAAGAAATGAACATTCATAAAATGCTTTATGTCTTTTTTCCGAAGAAATTGCGTTGTTCATATAAACGTCACTTTTATACCTCGACATTTGATGACCGTTGCTATAAAATAGAGAGGGAACATTGTTTACGACATACTGGTTGGATGTCGAAAGGAGTGTAATTTTTTTCATGAACTTATTAATGGTATTTTTCGGATTAATTGCTATTCTTTCATTAGTTGCAGCGTTCCGCGCAATTAAAGAAAAAAATGTTCTCGCTATTATTTTTGGACTAGCAGCTGGCATAGTTTTTGGTTGGTTTGTATTCATGACAATTTATCACCAAGGCTATCCTCCAGCAATCTAATGAAAGTATAAAAAACGGGATACATTCAAATGTATCCCGTTTTTTAATGATAAATTTTAAATTTCTAATCTAAATAATCAAAAAACAACCCGGCATGTAGCCGGGTTGTTTTATTTAACCGAGTTTTGTATCAAGTTTCCCGTATCCTCGTCATAGAACCGCAACAAGTCGCCGTTGATGATTTTATCAGAATATCCGAGTTCTTTCTGTGCACGCTCAATATATGGCTTGCATCCTTGAATATCCACTTTTTCCCCTGTCTTGCGGTCGAAACATGTTTCATCCGCATAAACATATTGATCTGTCACAAATCGTCCGTCACGGAATATGACAAAGTCTTCATGCTCGTCGGAGAACAAATCGGCACCCAATTGCATGTCGTTTGATGTATCGATTCCCAACAAGTGAAGAATTGTCGGTCTTAAATCCATTTGACCTCCGACTTTATCAATGACATGCCCATCGCCTGAACCCGGAATATGAATGAATAAAGGAACAGATTGCAATAGGGCTGTATCATATGGTGTAATTTCATCTTTGCCTAAATACTGCGCCATTGCTTTGTTATGGTTTTCGGAAATGCCGTAATGGTCGCCGTACATGACAATGATGGAATTATCATATAAGCCTTTTTCTTTTAATTCCTCAAAGAAGACCCTCAACGCTTCGTCCATGTACCGAACAGTTTGGAAATAACGGTTCAACGTACCCGAATTTGAATTATATTCAGGAATCATTTTATCCTCTTCATCCAAAGTGAACGGGAAGTGGTTTGTTAATGTAATCATGCGCACATAGAACGGTTGAGGCAATTCGGTCATTAAGTCCGCTGACTGCTCAAAGAACGGAATGTCTTTTAATCCCCAGTTTACCGAGTTTTCATCGTTGACATCATAATAAGTGATATCAAAGAATTTTTGCATTTTTAATGATTGATACATCATATCCCGGTTCCAGAAAGATTTATTGTTCGCATGCATGACACCCGTGAAATATCCGTTTTTCCCTAATTTTTCAGCCATGGAATTGAACGTATTCCCGCTATGGGTAAAGAATACTGCTCCACGGTCCAATCCAAAAAGAGAGTTTTCCAGAATGAATTCCGCATCACTCGTTTTGCCGAGCCCTGTTTGATGATAGAAATTGCTGAAGTAATAAGTATCTTTATCGTGAATTAAAGAGTTTAGGAATGGCGTCACTTCATAACCGTTCATATCATTTTGCAATACAAAGTTTTGCAATGACTCCAATTGGATGACAATCAGGTTGCGGCCTTTATATTTGCCGAACATTTCTTTATTGACAGCCGCCTGGTTGGCTTTCACATAGTTGTCAACTTCCACCAATTCACTGCCATCGGCAAGGGCGCGCTGTGCGGATGATTTGGATTGAATATATAAATCATATAAATGGTAATTATAAGTACCGATATTTTTCACAAGTAATTCGCGGTCGAAACTGCGTGTCAACAATTGCGGACGCTGTATTTCAGCAAGCCCCAGATTCAAGAACAGCACCGCCAAAGCCAGGACGAAATAGGCGCGGCGAACTTCCTTCCGGACGCTGTATGAATTTCTGAACTTCGGTATAAATTTGACAGCAAAAAGAATGATGAATACATCTGCAAAATATAAAAGATCTTTGAAGCCGATAATTTCAGCTACAGATGTTCCCAACTCTCCAAAGTTGCTTGTTTGGAACAGTACAGGTAGTGTAATGAAAATCGTTGAAGAACCGATAAAATGCAACATTGGCATACAAAACGATGCTTAGCAAAATGCTGGTGAAGATAATCCAACGATTCCGGGCTTTTTCCGTTTTAAAAAATAACGATAGACCATAAGCGAAAAGCAAAAAGCTGAGCGGATTTATGAATAATATGAACTCTTGCATTCCATTTTCCAGGTCAAATTCAAAGCTGGTTCGATAAACGATTGCAGTCTTAATCCATGTGGCTACAATGGCTATTATTAATATTGACTGTTTCGGCCATTTCCACGACTTCATCTTATATCCCCCTTAAAAATGGTTTACATAACCACAACAAATTCACATATACTACATATGTTCCATTTAAACAAAATATATCTTAATCCTTTTTTTTATATTAATCAATCGAAAGAATCATAGAAACGGAAATATGATGTTATGAAAATTATATATTACCTTTCATTTACAATCACCCATAAATATTTACGTATTTTTTACAAAAAAGTTCCCAAAAAGAAAACAGTGGTTCTCCACTGTCGCCGATTGGACTATACAAGTCTATATCTTTTGGATAAAGGAGTCAAACAATAATTCATTGTTTATTTCCAATTATCGCTTGTTTGCATTCATTTTTCGCTCTTCTTCCATCTTCATTTCATTTCGGATAATCAACAAGGCGGATTGAAATTCCTTGGGATCCAACAATTGGGATTTATATAATTCGCGGATTTCATCTTCCATCATCATCAAATCTCCTAATCGGTCACCGGTATAAATAAAAGAACCATATCTCTTCAACAGGTTTCGAATATCCAAAATGTTTTTCATTTCGTTATCCCCTCCGATTTTCTGCGCAATTGATAGAAGCCTTTTCCGTAATTATGACATCGACCGGAATATCATGAGCCTCATACGGCAATTCGTCAACAAGCTGCAAATGGAAAGCAAGGGAGACAAGGCGCCCTTTATAGCCGGACAAATATCGATCATAATAACCGCCGCCATAGCCGATCCGATACCCTTTATGATCGAAGACAATTCCCGGCACAATCACCATATCGATCTCTTCGGGGGATACGTAAACGGTTTCCGAAGGGATCGGTTCTTTCAAATCCATATAAACCGTTTCAAGTTGGGAAAAACTCAAAATTTCATAAAAATCCATCGTGCGCAATGTCGGATTGCATTTCGGCACAACGACCCTTTTTTCCATTCCCCATAATTCCTCGATAATCCCATAGGTATCAACCTCGGGCGGCTTTGATATCGTAATGGCAATGGTCTGGCAATCTTTGAGGAAAGGTTGTTTCAGCAAACGATTTTTAATCATCGTAGAGAATATATGATGTTCTTCTTTGGACAATTCCTGCAGGGCGGATTTTATTTTATGCCGCCATTCTTTTTTGTTCAAACACCATCAATCCTTTACATATACATAAAAAGCCAAAACCGGCAATGGTTTTGGCAAAAAAATTATTTTGTTTCGCGATGAAGAGTAACTTTTTTATCGCGAGAGCAATATTTTTTTAGTTCAAGACGCTCCGGATTGTTGCGTTTATTTTTTGTAGTAATATAATTGCGTTCTCCGCATTCTGTACAAGCTAAAGTAATGTTTACGCGCATGATTTAACCCTCCCACTTTACATCATATCATGAAAATTTATTGATTGCATGATTTATACGACTAAGTCATTATAACATAAATTGAGAAAAAATCTAGCGTCATTTATTATGTTAAATAAATTCCTTATGGTAAAATAACGGAAAATCTTGAGTTCGGAGGAAAGATTGTGGCACTATCAACAATCCTGATCGTTATTGGCATTCTTTGCGTTATTGCATCCTTTTTCCTGAAGGATACATCAAAAAAATTGGAACAGGATGTCGAAGACTTGTCCATTCAATTTTACCAAGAAATGAACGGCATCAAGCGGAGACTAAAAGCGGTGGAGGAAGAATTATTGCTGGATTCTTCCTTCAAAGTGAAGCCCGCAAAAAATTCTGCAGATTTCCGGAAAACTTCACAAGCGAAACCGGTGAATCAAATATTGGTCCAGCAAGTGATTGAGCTGAACAAACAAGGCTGTACCGTGGAAGAAATATGTAAAATGTCCACATTGACAAAAGAACAGGTGCTTCACATTCTTCAACAGGGAGGCCGACGATGAAAAGATCGACACTGCATGGATTCGGAATGGCCCTCATCCTGAGCGGCATCATGTATACTGGACTGGATTACTTTTCCGGCACGGAAGTCTCAACGGACAAATACGAAGAAAAAATTGAACAATTGGAATTGCAATTGAAGGAAGCAAAGCGGCAACTAAAGCAATATGAAAACCAAGCCTCAACAAAAGATGAAACTTCTGAACATCGAAATACTGCCGATTCATCCGGGAAAAAACAAGTGAAAGAAGGCATATTATATATATATTCCGGCCAAACCCCTTATGAAATAGCAAAAAAATTAAAAGATATGGGGATTATTCAAAATGCCGTCGAGATGGAACTTTTTTTGGCGCAGCCGGAATATGCCCGTTCCATTCAAATTGGCCAATACGAGGTCAATTCTTCCATGTCGGTCGATGAAATCGCAAATTTAATAACGGGAAAATCGGATTCATCCAATTAATCCTTCAAAAATTTTTGGAAATTGATTACGGTAAAAATCCCCGATTTCAGGCAGAAGTTTTTCCTCTGCCTGATCGGGACCACATCATTGTCATCGATTTAATATTTTTTCGTAATCCCTAAATGGAGTTTTTTCCAGCCCCAAATGTTCACGTAATGTGGAACCTTCGTAATCCTTCCGGAATACTCCTCGTTCTTGCAAAATCGGAATAACAAGATCCACAAATTCTTCAAACAAAGTAGGATAATACTGGAATAATAAATTATAACCGTCGCAAGCATTTTGATGAAACCACTCTTCCAATTGGTCAGCAATTTCCTCAGGAGTACCAAAAATAATGCGATGCCCTCTTGCACCCGCAATTTTCTTCGCCAGCTGGCGGATTGTCAAATTTCCCCTGTCAAATAATTCTTGAAATAGTTTGCTAAACAATTTTTTAAATTTCAGTTTTTGCAAATGGAACCTCCCGAATCATCTGAATGAAATTATTATGATATTTCGGGTTTCAAACTTGATTTTCCGAAAACAATGAAGTTGCAAAATCGGCTTTTTGTTATAATAGACGCATAGATTCATCATTCAAAAAAAGTCAAAATCAAAAGAGGCGAAATGCATTGTATATCCAGAAAGGGACAAGGGAATTCCGATTGGCCAATATGGCGTTATTTGCCGCCGGATTTATCATCTTTGCCAACCTTTATATTACTCAGCCGGTCTTTCCCCAATTTTCCGAGGAATTTCGGGTTTCACCGGCGGTTGCCAGCCTGTCATTATCCGCTGCCACCGTCGCCCTCTCCTTTAGCCTCATTTTATTCGGCTCTTTGTCGGAAGCATGGGGACGGAAACGGTTAATGACCTTTTCCATCTTTGCCGCATCATTGTTAACCATTGCGTTGGCTTTTTCCCCATCTTTTGAAATTCTTCTATTATTGAGGGTCGTCCAAGGGATTGTGTTTGCTGGTATTCCTGCCATTGCCATGGCTTATTTGGGCGAGGAAATGGCTCCTTCCAGCCTCGGCATCGCCATGGGGCTTTATATCAGCGGAAATTCCGTCGGAGGCTTGAGCGGGCGCATCATCATGGGAACGATCACCGATTTCTTTTCCTGGCAGGTTGGCATGCTTTTTCTGGGGATTTTAAGCTTGCTTGTCAGCATTTATTTTGTATGGGCTCTTCCTGCATCCAGGCATTTTGAACCGAAGCCATTGCGATTGGCTTCTTTGACGAAATCATTGTTTTCCCATTTAAAAGATCCGGGACTCCTATGCCTTTTCGGCATCGCTTTCACGTTGATGGGCGGGTTCGTCACATTATACAACTACATCAGCTATAAACTGATTGGCGAACCGTACAACCTGAGCACAACCATTGTCGGTTGGATTTTTATCGTCTATCTGGTCGGCACTTTCAGCTCCGCCTGGTTCGGCAGCTTGTCTGATCGATTCGGGCGGCCAAAGGTGCTGCTTTCCGGCATTCTGATCATGCTATCTGGGGCTTTATTGACGCTGCCTGTCAATTTGTTCATCAAAATTCTTGGCATTGTCGTTTTCACTTTTGGTTTTTTCGGTTCCCATTCCATCGCAAGTTCATGGGTCAGCCACCGGGCCAAAATGAATAAAGCCCAGGCTTCCTCCTTGTACCTATTCGCCTATTATTTCGGTTCCAGCGTCGGCGGAACAACGGGAGGCCTGTTCTGGTCCAGCTTCGGCTGGGGCGGTGTCATCTCATTTATCAGTGCCTTTCTTATTGTATCGCTGCTATTGGCCGCCATACTTTTCCTTCATAACCGGAATTAATATTTTTAAAAAAGAATGGGACGCCATCTGCATGCGTCCCTTTTTTCGCGTCATACGCTTCCCAAAAAAACTTCCATCAATTTTGTTCCTTCAGGAGTTCCAATCGACTCCGGATGGAATTGCACCCCGTATACAGGATATTGTTTATGTTGGATGGCCATAATTTCCCCGTCGTCTTTTGATGTGGCAACAATCTCAAACTCTTCGCTCAATGTTGTAGGTTCGATCACCAATGAATGGTAGCGCATTACTTCAACGTCATCGGAAAACTCTTTGAACAATCCTTTTCGTTCGTAATTTAATAAGGAAGTTTTTCCATGCATGATCCGGCTGGCCTGCACTATTTCCCCGCCGAATGCGGCTCCGATGATTTGGTGGCCCAAACAAACGCCAAGGATTGGGATTTCCTTGTAAAGTTCTTTCACAAGACTCACCGTTTGGGGAGTGTCTTCAGGCCTTCCAGGACCTGGCGATAACACAATCGCTTCAGGCTTTAACAGGCGAATTTCATCCATCGTGATTTCATCATGACGGACAACCTTCACTTCTTTGCCGAGAGAGGCGATTTGTTGAAACAAATTGTATGTGAATGAATCGTAATGGTCAATCAGCAGTATCATCGTTCCACCTCCAACAACGCCTTCATTTTATTGATGGTTTCCTCGTATTCGGACTCAGGGACGGAATCATATACAATTCCCGCCCCGGCCTGGACGTATGCCTTTCCGTCTTTGACAATCATCGTCCGGATGGCGATGGCCAAGTCAAGATTGCCATTTGTTGAAATATAGCCAATGGCTCCAGCATAAACCCCGCGCTTTTGCTGCTCCAATTCATTGATGATTTGCATCGCCCGGATTTTCGGGGCGCCGGAAACCGTCCCGGCCGGCAGACAGCTTGTGATGACATCGACCACATGCAAATCATCCCTCAGTTCTCCTGCAACTTCCGAAACGATATGCATTACATATTTGTACCGTTCGATTACCATATATTTGGATACTTTGACCGTGCCAATTTTCGATACCCGGCCAAGATCGTTTCTGGCCAAATCGACCAGCATGCGATGTTCCGCCAGCTCTTTTTCATCATTCAAGAGGATGTTCTCCAGTCTTTCATCTTCTTCCTTCGTTTTTCCCCGGGGTTTCGTACCGGCAATCGGGTTCGTTTTAATGATTCCGTCTTTGACTTTCACTAAACTTTCCGGAGATGTACCTAAAATGGCACAATCGTCAAACTCCAAATAATACATATAAGGCGAAGGATTGGACGTTCTCAAACTGCGGTATAGGGAAAAGGGATTCCCTTCAAAATCGGCTGTAAACCGTTGGGATGGAACGACTTGGAATATATCTCCACGTTCAATATATTTTTTGGCTTTTTCCACCATTTGGATAAATGTGCTTTTTTCGATGGATGGGCGAAATTCGATCTTGGTTTGTTCCACGTCTACAAGGGTAGAGCCTTTTTTCAACTGTTCTTCAATTTCGCGGATGGACTCCTCCAGCTCTTCCTCAGTTTTGCCCTCCGAAAACAAGTCAATGGATGCGATAGTGACTTTTTGCAATAAATGATCGATGACGATAAAACGATCGTAAAACATCAGATGAACATCCGGCATATTTAATTCATCCGGCAATGTTTCACCAATATTCTCATGATAAAAAGCCGTATCATAACTGAAATAACCGATGGCTCCACCAAAGAAAGGAAATGGAAATGATTCCTTGGAAGCAGGAAGAAGCTCCCTTAATTTTTGGAAAACTGTTCCTTCCCCCTTCTCTTCCCTTCCTTCTTTCTTAAACAAATAACCTTTGTTGTCCCCGATCAATTCGGCAATCGGATTCGATGCGATAAAGGAATATCTGCCGCTTTCCTCATGTTTTGCAGCAGATTCAAACAACACTTTGTTTTTTCCTGCAATACTGAGAAAAGCAGAAATCGGTGTAATCATATCCCCCTGTAATGTTTTCATTGCATAATTCACTGTCTTCACTGCCATCTCCACTATCTCCTCTCAACTCTTCTGTTCTAAGCTAATCTAATAAAAAGGCTCCCCGAACAGCAAAGGACGGGGAGCCGTGGTACCACCTTTATTGACATAAGACATGCTTATGTCCACTTTAGGTTTGTAACGTCAACCATACGCCGACGCCTACTGAAAGTTCAGCGCCGGAGCTAGAAAGCCCATTCACATCATGGTTTGCACTAGCTCGCACCAGCCGCTAGCTCTCTTCAGCAAATCCATCATGCTACTCTTTTTCATCATTGCTTCCGTATATGGTTGAAATTATTTTATTATAAACTTTTTGATAATTCAATAAAAACCTATGAAAAAGGCATTTATATACAAATTTCTGTGCCATAAGGTTACGATTCCAATTCATATTCAAACCTATCCCGAATGCTCATGAACCCCTCTTCCTTCATCAGCCGAAGCGTCCGGAAATATAATCTTCCGTACGTTTGTCGCGGGGAGTCGAGAATATTTTATCTGTGCGGTCAAATTCCACCACTTCCCCATTTAGGAAAAAGGCGGTTTTTTCCGAGATGCGGGCGGCTTGCTGCATATTATGGGTCACTATTATGATAGAAAACTGTTTCTTTAATTCCAGTATGAGTTCCTCCACTTTTAATGTCGAAATGGGATCCAGGGCGGAAGTCGGTTCGTCCATTAAAATCACGTCCGGTTCAATCGCCAAGCACCGCGCGATGCAAAGCCGCTGCTGCTGCCCCCCGGAAAGACGGTATGCATGATCGTTTAGCCGGTCCTTCACTTCGTCCCAAATGGCCGCGCCTCTCAAAGACTTTTCCACAATCTCATCCAGCAGTTTTTTATTTTTTATTCCATGGATTCTTGGCCCATATGCCACATTATCGTAAATGGATTTCGGAAATGGATTAGGTTTTTGGAAAACCATGCCCACTTTTGTGCGAAGTTCCTCCACAGCAAAATCGGCGTCAAAAATATTGCGTCCTCGATATATAATTTCGCCATTCGTTTTCACGGATGGTACAAGTTCCACCATGCGGTTCAATGATTTAATAAATGTGGATTTGCCGCATCCGGATGGTCCGATGATGGCCGTCACTTCATTTTCCTTCACATCTAACTGGATATCTTTTAACACATGGTGTTCCCCATACCAAAGTTGAAAATTCCTCGCCGAGAAAACAGATGTTTTCTTTTTTGCCCGCGGTTCTTTAAGTCCATATGGATTCCTTTCGGCAACAGTTACGATTTTTAATTCACCATTACTCATTGTTTGAACCATTTTCACACATCCTTAATATCGTTTTTGGAATTTATTTCGGATCATCACCGCAACAGAGTTCATCAACACAAGGATGATCATTAAGACGATAATCCCCGCGGCCGCAACGGATTGGAACGCTTCCTGCGGCCTTTTTGCCCAATCATAGATTTGCATCGGCAAAGCGGTAAACTCGCTCAACAATCCATCTGGCAAGAAATGTATAATTACCGGAATACCCATGACGGCCAGCGGAGCAGTCTCCCCAATGGCCCTGGATAAAGCCAAGATGCTTCCTGTCAGGATTCCGGGCAGGGCTGCAGGCAACACGACACAGAAGACTGTTTGCCATTTCGTGGCCCCCATCGCGTAGGAAGCTTCCCGCTGCTCTTTCGGGACTGTGCGAATCGCCTCTTGGGCGGCCACAATAATCACCGGCAAAATTAATAGACTCATCGTCAATCCCGCTGCCAATATACTTTTCCCTAAACCCAGCATCCGGACAAAAATTGTCAGGCCTAAAAGCCCAAAGACAACGGATGGCACACCGGCCAGGTTGGAAATATTTGCGCGTATGAAATCATTGAAACGATTCTTCTTCGCATACTCTTCCAAATAAACGGCGGTTGCCACACCAAGGATGACGGATGTCGGCGCCACGACCAACATCAGATAAATCGACCCGACTAAAGCCGCCTTAATTCCGGCTTTTTCCGGGAAACGGGAGCTGAAATTAGTGAAAAAATCCCAATCTATGAAGCTTGCACCTTGGGAAATAATTCTTCCAATCAACATGGCCAGTGCGAGCAACGCTAAAATGGTTGCGATGAAAAAAACGCTTTTCCAAATGTTATTTTTTCTGATGCGGGACTTTATTTGTTTTAATACGGCCGTTTCATCCATATATTTCATCCGGTTAATACTCCTCCCTGAAGCGTTTCGAAATCTTATGGGCAATGAAATTCATCAGCAAAGTGAATATAAACAATGTAAATCCGACGGCGTACATCGAATAATAAATCGCTGTACCGTAACCGGCGTCCCCCGAAGATACTTGAACAATATAGGCGGTCATTGTTTGAATCGATCCGGTAACACTGAAATCAAAACTTGGCATTGCGCCGCCGGCAAGAGTTACAATCATCGTTTCTCCGATTGCCCTGGAAATCGCCAATACAATGGAGGCAATGATTCCGGAAAACGCTGCGGGAAGAACGACTTTTAAAGCAACCTCCAGCTTTGTCGCCCCCAGCGCAAGAGCGCCTTCCCGAATGGCGTTTGGCACGGCATTCATGGCGTCTTCGGATAATGAAATGATGCTGGGCAAAATCATCATTCCCACCACAATTCCCGGACTAATGGCGTTGAATAATTTCAGGGATGGAATGAATATTTGCAAAATCGGAGTGACAAAAGTCAAAGCAAAAAAACCGTAAACGATTGTCGGCACACCTGCCAATATTTCCAAAACCGGTTTGATAAATTTTCTTGTCCTCCCGGATGCATACTCACTTAAATAAATTGCCACGGCTAAACCGAATGGTACGGCTACAATCATTGCAATGATCGTTACTTTTAAAGTTCCCATGATCAACGGCAATACCCCAAAGGAAGGGTTGCCGCTTGAAAAGGGATACCATTCTGTTCCGAAGAAATACTCAATAATGGATACTCTTTGAAAAAATTCAAAAGTCTCAAAAACAAGCGTAAACAAAATGCCGAATGTTGTTGCGATACATACTGACGCCGCGAGCACTAAGAGGATTGGCATCATCTTCTCTATCATTTTTTTGATCTTTCTGTCCCGGGATTTCTCTATCAAATGCCGGATCACATGTACTCTCCCAATATCTTGAGCCATTCATGTCAACTCCCTTCCCGATGAAGAAAACGAGGAGGCTGGTCTCCCCGCACATTCAACAATTTATTTGATTGCATCCAACTTTTTCAGACCTTCTTCGTATTTTTCTTCCGGCAAACGGATATACCCGACAGCTTCAGCCATATCCCCCGCGTTTTCCAACAAAAATTTCATGAAATCATAAAAGGCTTCGCTGTCCTTGATTTTTGCATTGTTTACAAATACGAATAACGGTCGGGAAAGCGGAGTATACTCCCCTTTTTCTATGGCTTCCCTTGTCGGTTCCACCCCGTTTACCTTCACAGCTTTTAATCGGTCTTTGTTTTCCAGGTAGTACGCATATCCAAAAAAGCCAATTGCGTATGGATCGGAAGCGACTCCTTGCACAATCACATTGTCATCTTCCGATAATTGCGCAGAGCGGACCAAATCTTCCCCTTCTAAAACGACTTCATCGAAATAGTCGAATGTTCCTGAATCTGTTCCGGGTGCATAATAAACGATTTCTTCATCCGGCCAGGATGGATCAATATCCGACCATTTTTTCGCTTTTCCATCTTCAATCCAAATTTCTTTTAATTGTTCGATGGTTAAATTCTTCGCCCAATCATTTTCCGCATTGACGACAACTGTAATGCCATCATAAGCGATTTCGAATTTTGTAAATTCGATGCCGGCTTCCTCCAGAGCCCTTGCCTCCTCTTCCTTCATTTCTCTTGAAGCGTTGGAGAAATCCGTTTCTCCGGCAATGAATTTTTCAAATCCCCCGCCGGTTCCGGAAACCCCAACGGAAACTTGTACATTCGGCTGTACAGCCTTGTATTCTTCGACTAAAGCCTCAGTAATCGGAGCAACTGTGGATGAACCGTCCCCTGACACAGAACCTGTCAATTGGGCTTCCCCATTTTCCGTCTGTTCCATCCCATTCCCGGAGTTTGTCCCTTCTCCGCTTGTTTCCCCTCCGCATGCTCCAATTAACAATGTGGAGCCAAGTAATGCTGTCATTGATAAATACTTCCACTTTTTCATCTATGTTTCCCCCATCTTCTATAGTAAGTTATCTTACAATGTCCACTATAAAGTTCATTTATTGATGGCATATAAACGGTTTGTTAAGAAAATGTAAAGATTTCATTCTTCCACGGTTGGAAACAAAAATAGAAAGCCATAGTGTTTTACTTTAAGGTCTTCTTAAAGAAAAAAAAACCGCAGTATCAATGTACTGCGGCCACTACTCATTTACTGTTTGCTCTTTTGTGTTTTCATCTATTTTTTCCTCCGAAGTTGGAAGCAAAATTTGTTTATTGACTGCCTGATCGCTGATATTGCTGCTGGCGTATTTATATTTCAACTCAAAATATTTATCTAATATTTCTCGAGCAATTTTGCTGTTTTGATTAATATACCGATCGCCTGTCGTCGCCCAAGGAATCACCACGGCATAAGCCACTTCCGGATGATCGAACGGTGCAAATCCCACATGGGCCACATTGATTGTATACGTGCCGATTCTTTCTTTTATTGGACCGGTATAATGCGTTTCCGCTGTCCCGGTTTTCCCGGCAGCAGTGTAAGGGGCGTTGGCAAAATATGCGCGGGCTGTACCTTGGCTGCCGATATACACTCTCCGAAGCCCCTGTTTAACATGATTGATTTCTTTTTCCGAATTGGAAATCCGGTTCAGGATTTTCGGCTGAATTTCTTCAACAAGAGGACCCAATGTTTTTCCGTCCGCGGAAGGTTCATGGATTTCTTTTAACAGCCGCGGCTGCACACGATAGCCTCCGTTGGCGATTGTCGAAATGTATTGAGCCAGTTGCAATGGGGTATAGGTATCAAACTGTCCGATGGCCAAGTCCAAAATTTTACCTGGTCTATCCAATATTCCTTTATAGCCGGCCACCTCGTTTGGCAAATCAATCCCGGTAGGAACGCCTAATCCAAATTCGGCATAGCCGTTTCTCATTCTTTGCAATGTATCTTCTTTTAATCTCAATCCCATGTTATATCGATAGCTGGTACCATTCAATTTCAAAGCAACCTGGAACATGTAAGAGTTTGAAGAGCGTTCCAGCGCTGCTAAATCGTTCATCCGAATTGCCCCTCCCCTGTTGAAGATGGAACTTTTCGGATTTGTACCTGCAAGTTTGATTGGCTGGTCAATTAAAACCGTGCCTGGTTCAATGACTCCTTCTTTATACGCCATCAACAAAGTGGCAGCTTTTACTGTGGAACCTACCTCATAGGAAGTGGTGAAAGCGCCGTATGAAAAATCGGCAATATATTGTTTTCCGGTTTCCGGATCCTTTTCGATTTTTTTGCCGACCATCGCGAGAATTTCACCGGTATTCGGATTCATCATGATGAAAAAGGCGCGGTCCAACAGGGAGGAACCTCCATAGGTTTTTAGTTCCCGCAAATATTTTTCCACAATTTCTTCGGCGGCTTTTTGCAATTCAATATCGATGGTTGTCACCAAATCCTTTCCGGGTTCTCCGGCAAAGGTAGTGATTGTATCAATCACTTCCCCTTTTTTGTTCGTGACATTTTTTACAACGGATTTCCGGCCTTGCAAAAGCTCCTCGTATTGAGCTTCAAAATAGCTTTCCCCCACCCGGTCATTTCGGGCATAATCGCGCGCCAAATAATAATTCAATTTGGATTCAGGGATCCCCTTGCTTGGAACAGTGGTTCTTCCAAGAATGGCTAAAGGCGTCAATTTCACCCGCTTCCAATCGGTTGTCGTATTGACTCCCGGCAATTCATAAAGCCGTTCAGACACGCGGGCAAATTCCTCGTCGGTTACGTTCTCGCTTTTAATGATTTGAGGAGATAAAAAGTAACCGGATGTCATTTCACGATAAATCGCCAACACTTCCAAATCAAAGTCGGAAAGCTCCGCCAATTCCTGATCGCTAATGCGTTCTCTCACCAATTTATCAATCTCTGCCTGCGCCGCTTTTTCATCATCATATTTTTCAAAAATTCTTTTTTCTTCCGCCTTGGATACTTTCGAATAGGCTTCTTCTTTATGATTTAAAATCCAGAAATCCTGTTTATCGCGGATTGTGATGCGGTCTGTCGGCATGTCAATCAATTTTGCCAGTTTTTTTGCGATTTCCAACATTTCGTCTTGCGACGTCTTTGGCATTCTTGTATATGTAATCGCATTTTGCGGCTCATTATCCACAAGGATTCTTCCATAGCGGTCATAAATTCGTCCCCGTGGAGCACTTGTATTGACAGTGACTTCTTCCTGACGCTGCACTTCCCGGACGTATTCTTCGCCTTTGACGATTTGCAAATACCCTAAGCGCAAAATCAGCAACGAAAACAAAATAAAAATCGAAATAAACAATACGTTCATTCGGAATGAAAGGCTGACACCGGAAAAACCTTTATTGCTTTTTTTCTTTATTTTTCTCATAGGTCCCCTCCTTTCTGCCTCATTTCATAAATTTTAGTATAACACTATTAAATTCGATAAAAAAGGAATT
This sequence comes from Ureibacillus sp. FSL K6-8385, assembly GCF_038593155.1. Taxonomy (GTDB): domain Bacteria; phylum Bacillota; class Bacilli; order Bacillales_A; family Planococcaceae; genus Ureibacillus; species Ureibacillus terrenus. The sequence continues at coordinate 1,103,576 of NZ_CP151968.1, read as the reverse complement.
TCCTCTTTCATTTTTTGTAACGTTTCGTTAAAATTCCAGGTTTCAATAACCCTCTTTTTAACAATAAAAAATTATCATCCAATGTTTGGATGATAATTTTTCAAAACCTGTTAAATCGGAACAATTTTTGGTTCTTTCCCTTTTGAATTCATCAACCGGATTTGGGTAGGAACAATTTTTAAGACCACCATGTTCGGGTCGTCCGGTCCTTCAAACCAGAATCTCAGCATTTTGTTCCACACTTTTTCTTTCATACCTTCATCGGATGATATTTCCACTTTCCCCTCGATTTCCAGGTAAGAGTCTCCAAACCCTTTTCCATCATAACCAATCAAAATGTGCGTATAAGGGTTTTTCGACAGTTCTTCCACCTTATGGGTCTTTTTGCTTGTCACCGTGTACAAAGTAAAATCATCATTGTAAAACGTCATATAGCGGGAATGGGGTTTGTTTCCTTCAATGGTTGCCATCGTCCCTACCAAGTTGTCGTTCAAGATTTTTTCGGCAATTTCCCTTTCTGTTTTCGGCATCACAAACACTCCATTTGCTGTTTTGTATTTAGTATTCCAAAAAATCGTTCAGTTATGAGCATTTCATACAACCGGCCTCCAATTTTGCAAAAATTCCTCGGTTTTTGTTCTGCCCAGTTGGATTAAATGCTTTTTCGCTTCATCATCCAGGTCAAATTGGGCGGCATTGTAATGCTCTACGGGAATAAAGATGATATTTTTTTCATGTCTTCTTGAGATGTACCGGTTATCATGGGCGTTCATCATCGCTTTGATCAAGGCTTCAAACAAATGCAGACCATTACCTATTTTGTGGGGATGGATTTCCGTTATTGGGCTGCTGAGTTTCAGTCCCAACAACGGCCGGACCCTTTTCCCGTTATCATAAATCCATAGGGGAAAATTGCTTAATACCCCGCCATCGACGAAAATGGAATCCCCTTTTTCAGTATTTAATTTCACCGGTTCAAAGAAAAAAGGGATTCCGCAGCTCATTCTCAGCGCCTTGGCAATGGAAAACTCGCGCCAATCTTGGCCATATAAATGCAGATCATCGGGGATGACAATCATTCGGCCATTTGACAAATCCGATGCCACGACTTTCAGCGCCCCCTCCGGCAAGTCGCCAAACGTACGGACACCCTTTTCGCCCAATTTCTTGCAAAGCCATTTCTCCAGGATCCTTCCTTTATATAAACCTAAACGGAAATATAAATTCAACCATTTTAACAAGGGAAGAGTTTTCGAACATTTCGGTGGATCAAGCAATGATTTTGTGTCCAATTCTTCGAGTGCCTTTTCCATTTCTTTTACGTTGTACCCTGCCGCAATAAAAGCTGCCACAATGGAGCCGGCACTCGTTCCCGCAACCCTTTTAAAGGTGTATCCTTTTTCCGTAAGCACCTGATAGGCGCCGACAAAGGCAAAGGCTTTTACTCCACCGCCAGAAAAAACGCCATCAATTTCCATCTACTCTCTCCCTTATCTTTTCATTGGTATACTTTAAGAAAAAATAAGGGATTTTAGAACTATTGATGCATAAAGTTGTTGACAATTTAAAAAACCGCAAGCGCTCCGGAAAAACGTTTTCCTTGAAGCTTGCGGTTTTGTTTGCGGTATTTTACTCGTTTAAAATGGATGGGTTTTGCTTGCTCGACGGTTTTCCTTTGTTTTCATTTTGATTGGCTTTTTTTTCCTGTTCATTTTGGCCGATGACATCCAAATCATCAGGGCTCAAATCATAACCATAGCCGTATTCTTCCCTGTCCAATGGTTTCTCTTTTTTCTTTGCCATAACGGTCACCTCCATGGAACTTAATCTGCCTCAAGTTCCACGATTTATGCGGAAGTTCCTCCAAAATTTCTCCTAAAAAAATCAGGGCCATACATGAAGTATGGACCCTGATTTTATAGAAGCGGATTATTTTTTCGCAGCAGCGTATTTTTCAGCCACAACGTCCCAGTTTACAACATTCCAGAATGCGGCAATGTATTCAGGACGACGGTTTTGATATTTCAAGTAGTAAGCATGTTCCCAAACATCCAAACCAAGGATTGGTGTTTCGCCTTCCATGTATGGAGAATCTTGGTTTGGTGTGGATGTAACTTTTAATTCGCCGTTTTTATCCACTACCAACCAAGCCCAACCGGAACCGAAACGGCCTGCGGCAGCTTTTGAGAATTCATCTTTGAACGCATCGAAGCTGCCGAATTTCGCATCGATTGCAGCAGCGAGTTCGCCGGCAGGAGCTTTGGCACCGCCAGGAGTCAATACTTCCCAGAATAATGTGTGGTTGGCATGTCCACCGCCGTTGTTGCGCACTGCAGTACGTTTTTCTTCTGGTACAGCGTCAAGATTTGAAATCAATTCAATGATGTCTTTATTTGCAAATTCTGTACCTTCCACAGCCGCATTTAAATTTGTTACATACGTGTTATGGTGTTTCGTATGGTGAATTTCCATTGTTTGTGCATCAATATAAGGTTCCAATGCATCATATGCGTAAGGTAATTTTGGTAATTCAAATACCATGAGAGTTTCCTCCTTTTATATAAATCAGTAATTTCTTACCTCTTCTATAAGGTTAGCAGAATAAAAGTAGCCATTCAATTATTTCGCACCGGTTTGAAAGGATTTTCAGACTTTTGACCGAAAACCGTTTCATTAATACTTCCGCCATTTATAAAATGCTTATTGCCAACATTACTTTTCCCGTTCCAATGGCTTTTTATACAAAAAACGCTTTTTAAATAATTGCAATGAGAAAAATGATAATCATCACCAATTGCAGGATGCTTTTCGTTGCAACGGAAGTTAAAAAGCCGACAAGCGAACCGATTCCTGCCCGGACAGCCTGATAAAAATCCCTGCCCGCAAAAAAGAACTCGCCGATTACGGCTCCCAAGAAAGGCCCGATCAGAATTCCCAAAAACGGTATGACAAATGGGCCCAGCAATAATCCGATCGTGCTGCCCCAAAGTCCCGCCTTCGTTCCGCCGAACTTTTTCACACTGACGAGATTGGCAAGGGTATCCGCCGCAAACAGCAGGATGACGAACAAGATTTCCGTGAGCCAAAACCACCAGGAAAGCTCTGCAAAGGAGAAAAACAATCCGTAAAGCAAAAATCCCAAAAGCAAAAACAACACGGACGGAATAATCGGATAAACCAATCCAATGAATGCGACGATAAAACAAAGAATAATCAACAACCATGCAATGATTTCCATCAATTTCCCTCCATATTTGTTTTTACGGGGAAGAATGAAAAAAGTTTCAAATACACAAATTTGTTGATTTTTTCTTTTTTCCGTTTCGTGTTACACTTGCAATGGAGGAGAAAAAATAATGGTTACTCATCTGCAATTATTTTTGCACAGTTTATTTCAGCCATTTAAGCTTGCGGCTTATCGGATATTGCCGATCGGCAAAGTCATCCAGTATGTTTTTATCCTTATTACAGTCCTGACGATTTTTTCATTTATTCAATTTTTGACGGGCGTTTCGGAAACGGCCGTCCAAATTAAAGGGTTGCAGCAATATGTGAAAGATATCCAATGGCTGCTTTATCCTTTTGCCCTTTTTTTATTGTTTTTTACTTCCACCGTTTTATTGTTTGTCCGAATCTCCATCTATGCGGCGGCTGGAACGGTATTTTTGAAACTTTTGAAACGCCGCGGAGAATATCGGCACATGTGGCGGACAACCTCTTTCGCGATTACCTGGCCGACGCTGCTTTCCATTCTATTTTCCTTTTTTTCTGTATCTAGTTGGGTTGCAACTTCCATTAATTGCATCATTACCATTTTTCTATTAATCCTTGCTTCGTTAAAATACCCGAAAACAGAAAAAACGAGGTTCTGAATCCCTCCTTGCTTCATATAGTGGAGCAAGGAGGTTTTGTTTTATGAGACTTTTTCTATCAATCGCTGTTGTAATCATCATCATTACAGTCATTAAAATAGATTTGACGGAGGGAACTGTTCCGTTGGCAGCTTATTCCGAAACAAAGGAATGCAATGAACAGCTCGCCGTCAAATCTGTGCCGGTCATTACGAAAGAAGGGGATACGGTTCATAGCTTATTGGCCGAATACCCTACCGATGAGAGAATTTCTATGCCCGAGAGAATGGCAGATTTTTATAAATTCAATCCCCATTTAAAAAAGCAGGCCATCGTACCCGGCGAATTAATCAAAATACCCATTTATTCCAGCAACGGACCATGCAAAAAATAAAATGTTTCTTCCTTGTCGACACTTTTTTACACTGCTAAAATAATGGAAGTGAAGGTACGGGAAAAGTACCTCAAGAAGGAGAGAGTTGTTGATGAGTGAAATTATTCATCGTTCAAAAACACGTCCGGTACGTGTAGGAAATTTGACTATCGGCGGCAATAATGAAGTCATTGTCCAAAGTATGTGTACTACCAAAACCCATGATGTTGAAGCAACTGTCGCTGAAATATTGCGGCTAGAAGAAGCAGGATGCCAGCTTGTAAGGGTTGCTGTTCCAGACGAACGGGCAGCGGCTGCGATTCCTGAAATCAAGAAACGCATCCATATCCCGCTAGTGGCGGATATTCATTTTAACTATAAACTCGCATTAATGGCGATTGAAAACGGCATCGATAAAGTGCGCATCAATCCCGGGAATATCGGACGCCGTGAAAAAGTGGAAGCCGTTGTAAAAGCGGCAAAAGAAAGAGGGGTCCCAATCCGGATTGGTGTCAATGCGGGTTCCTTGGAACGGCATATTTTGGAGAAATACGGCTATCCAACAGCAGATGGCATGATCGAATCTGCTTTGCATCATATAAGAATACTTGAAGATTTAGATTTCCATGACATTATTGTTTCCATGAAAGCGTCCGACGTCAACCTTGCCATTGAAGCTTATGAAAAGGCTGCCCGCACCTTCGATTATCCATTGCATCTCGGGATTACAGAATCCGGAACGCTCTTTTCCGGCACAATCAAATCCGCCGCAGGTCTGGGGGCCCTACTTTCAAGGGGAATCGGCAACACAATCCGCATCTCCCTTTCAGCGGACCCGGTTGAGGAAGTGAAAGTTGCAAGGGAATTGTTGAAAGCCTTTGGTCTTGCATCCAATATGGCCACATTGGTTTCTTGTCCGACTTGCGGACGGATTGAAATTGATTTGATTTCCATCGCCAACGAAATCGAAGAATATATTTCCAAATTAAACGTTCCGTTGAAAGTCGCGGTTTTGGGTTGCGCGGTCAACGGACCTGGTGAAGCAAGAGAAGCGGATATCGGCATTGCCGGCGCCCGAGGCGAAGGCCTCCTCTTTATGAAAGGAAAAACCGTGCGCAAGGTGCCGGAAGAAACAATGGTTGAAGAATTGAAAAAAGAAATCGACAAATTGGCGGCAGAGAAATTGGCGGAAAGGGAAAAACAACAAATCTAATTCATTAGGAGGGGTTTAATGAAGCCGGTTAAACCTCGTTTCGGGATCGATATCGACGGAACAGTGACTGCTCCTGATACGTTGATTCCACATATCAATAAACAGTATAAAACGAATATCGTCCTCGATGATGTCGTTGAATATGATTTTTTGAGCGCATTCCCCCATCCCGTGGATCGGAAAGAGTTCGCAAGATGGTTTAAAGAAAATGAACCATATCTATACTCTGTAAGCCAAATTGCAAAAGATGCCCAAAGCATTTTGAAAAACTGGCACAAGCAGTATGAATTGTATTATATATCCGCCCGTGACAATACTTTATATGATATTACAAAACGGTGGTTTGAACAGCACCAGGTTCCTTATGATCATATTGAACTGATTGGCAGCCATGATAAATTGGAAGCGGCGAAAAAACACCGCATCGAAGTTTTCTTTGAAGATAAACATGATAATGCGGTGGAACTGGCGGAAGAACTGAAAATTCCCGTACTTTTATTTGATACCCCGTACAACCGGAAAGCCATTCCGTCAAATGTCATACGGGTGCGGGACTGGAAAGAAGCAAACGAATGGATTATGCGACATTTCTAAGACAATCGCTAGGCTTGTCCGTTTTTTGAACAGCCTAGCGATTTTTTCATGTTTTCTCACTGTTTATATACAAATCGATGATTTCCCTCACCCACCGTTCCACAAATGTTTCAAAGGGTATGCCGTAACGGTTGTAAATATCATGATAGACAAAATAAACCCCTAACTTTTCCAATAATTCATCATTGATTTTCATCAAAACTTCCCTTCTCTTTTAAAATTTAAAGGAATTTTCTAAAAAACCCTAATCCAAAGATGATTTTTTCGTTATCATGGAGAATGATGAATAGTTCGAACTCTAGGGGGGTATACATGAGGAAATATCATCTTTTCATTGCAGTGGTTTGTTCCATTTTTTTATTAAGTGGATGCAGCAGTATTAAAGATGCGATTTCTGGCATTCAAACACAAGCGGAAAAAGCGAAAAGCGGTTTAACGATCGATGCTTTTTCTTTGCGGGAATCTGAAATTGAATACAAGGGTGCTACTTTTACGGTGGAAGAATTATTTAAAACTATTCTACGTGATGTCCAATGGGAATATGAAAAAAATCAGGACGAGCATCTTTTGATGGTGAAAGGCACTTGGCAGGAGCCTCTGTTTGACGATTTGCAGCTGACGGATAAACAAAAAGAGGAACTTTCCACGACAGGGAAAATATTGATTCAATTAATTTTTGAAAATGACCGGCTCATCCCCGATCAAACGGCTGTAACAATGAAACTGAAGGAAAAGACGCTTGTGGATGAAAAAGGAGAAGAAATCCTGCATTATTTCTGCGATCTTTACTTAAAGGAATACAAACAACAATAGGGCAAATTATCTTTATAAACCAATCGAGTTTGAAAAAACAAATTATTTATCATTCCAGAAAAAAATAAAGCTGATGAAAGTCAGCTTTATTCATTGATTTCTTCAAGAATAAAATGAATAAAATCATGCATATTCTCTGTCGAAACACCATGACCAACAGGGTACGTTTTATATATGACTTTCGCACCGTTTTTTTCGAAGAAATCTTTGCTCTCCCGGCTCCAGGCGATTGGATAGTCGTAATCATATTCCCCATGGGAAATGAAAACGCTCGTTTCATCCATATTATGTCTATAATATTGTTCCTTCACAAAATCCGGCAGATAGCCGGACAAAGCCGCACAACCCTTAATTTTATTCCCCATTACCACACATAGGGTCTGAGCGATCACTGCCCCTTGATTAAAGCCGGCAACAAAAATCTTTTTCGGGTCTAGCCGATATTCGTCTATCGCCTGCAAAATAAAATCTCTTGTTACGGCGACAACTTTATCAAAAATGTGTTGCGACGGCTTCCCCTCCTCTTCAAATGTATAAAAAGCATATCCGGGGTCATGGGTAATTGGTCCTCTTAAACTGAAAACATGGCAAACTTCCTGGATTTCCCCAACAATTTGCAGCAAATCTTCTTCATTGCTGCCCAATCCATGAAACAAAAAAATTGCGGGGTTTTGGTTGCGCTTATTCTTAGGTTCAATATGTTTAAATGTATAAACAGACTGCATTTTACTCCTCCTCTGCAATGCCCGCTCTTCATTTATCTAGCAAATTTTTTTCCAACATATTATTGTCATCATACTTTTTTAACAATTGTAAGTTAGATTTACTATAAAATATTGAAAAAAAACTTCAAAAAATGTCGATAAAATATATCTTTTTTATTATTTTTAAAAAATTTGTCTATTCTTTGAAAATTAATTTGGTAAACTATTAATAGAATTATTTTATCAGTAATCATTTATTTTCGGGGGATAATAACATAATTTTTTATGCAAAGGGGTGTTGGAAATGTATAGGGAAATCACCGTAGATCGAAGCATCCTGTATATCGAACAATATCATATAGACCAATTTAACAATCTCGCAAAAAAATATAGCGAATTCAATCATCTTGTAAAAGAAGGGGCACTCAATATCATCGATGCATGGATCATTGCATTTAATATATGGCTGCTATTGCTTCCCGAAAAATATCATATCATACACTCTGCAGAAAAGACCCTATACTACTCCTCAAATTTCGTTATCTTAAATGCTCTTCAAGAAAATGTCCATTTTAATCAGTTAAAAGCGCGCGAAAATCGCCCTGAGTTATTATATTACATCATTTCTCTTCAAATGGCTACAGGTTTGAATCAGTGGATTCTTGATGTAATGAAAAAAAATCATTTGTCCTATATGGCGGAGCGAAACAAGCACCACATCTATTTTGATTCTCACTTAGGTTCGGAGAAAGAAATTCAACGTTTTTTGGAAGATCAATCAAAATTTGTTAAAGCAGCAGTGAAAGAATTAAATTCCACCGATACATTCGATAAAATGATCAAACAGTCCATCGATGAAGCTTATAAGGTCTATAATGAATATCGCAGCAAAGCAAAAGAGCCATCCAATTCCTGAAGATGGCTCTTTCAAGATGATTATTTATTTTCTAATATGGAAGCCACTTCTGCAATCACTACCACATTGTCAATGGTTGGGCTTTCCCCGCCCCCGTTGCCTGGCCGTTTATGCGCTTCCCTGAAGGTTTCACTGTCTCTCCATGCTTTGAAATCCTCCAAAGTATCCCAATACATGACCACGCTCATTTCATCATAATCTTCAAATTGCTCGCTGACCAGCACTTCCACTTTTCTGAATCCTTTAAAAGTTAACAATGGACCGGGTTGGGTAAATCTTGGAGCCATTTTTTTGGCAAAACCTTTTTTCACTTTGATTCGGTTCGTTACAGTATACATGCATACTACCCCTTCACGTGTTGAGAATGGTTATTATTATCATTAATATCATACTTTCTTTTCCACTGCAATTTAATTAATAAATCATTTACGAAAGAACTATACCAGATTAAAAAATCCGCAAAAAATTCAAGATGAATGACTGATTAACGACTCCAGCAGTTTTAAAGCTTTTTCCTGCCGTATTTTTAGCCTCTGCGCTTCTTCCAATGAAATGAGTTGAAAACGAATTTTTGAAAAAGGCTGGAGCTGCGCCAGCTTCGGCAAATCTACGGAAACCACCTGCGCGATTTTCGGATAGCCGCCGGTCGTTTGGCAATCAGCCATCAAGATGATCGGCTGGCCGTTTGGAGGCACCTGGATGGTCCCAAAAGTCACCGCTTCCGATAATAAATTGAATGATTCGATTGTAGCAAGGGGGGCTTCCCCAATTAAACGATAGCCCATTCGATCGGCGTCTTTTGATACTTTATAGGCATTTTGGAAAAATGCTTTCTTGCTTTCTTCCGTAAATCGGTCGAATTCCGTGCCCTTTACGACCCGAATGACAACATCCTGGTGAAAGGAGGGACCGTTTGTTGGCAGTATCCCCCATTTCCCTTTTTGGGACGGCACGGATTCCCGGACGGGAAGTTCATCCCCCTTTTTCAGAGGACGCCCCTTGAATCCGCCAATCCCTGCACGTATATAAGTGCTGCAGCTATTTAATATTTTTTCGACTTGAATTCCTCCTTTTATATGCAAATACCCCCTCGCCCCTTCCCGGCAGGAAGACAATTTCAAAATGCTTCCCTTTTCGGCAAACACGGGTTTCCACATCGTGCATGGCCTATCATTTAAAATGGGCTCGAAATTGGCGCCTGTTAAACAAAATACTGCATTACAGTTGAACCGGACGGTGGGCCCGGCCAAAGTGAATTCCAAAGCGGCTTGGGGTTGTTGCTGCAACAGCATTTCTCCAATCCTGTAGGATACAGCATCCATGGCTCCCCCGACAATGACGCCATATTGCCGGAATCCGATTCTTCCAAGGTCCTGTACCGTTGTCATTAGACCGGGTTTCAGGATCGTCAATGTCATTTAAGCTTCACCTGCCAGTTCCCTAAATTCTTTTTCCGTAATCGGAACAAAACGGATCCGATCTCCTGTACGCAACAACGCCGGCGGATTTTGATCCGGAAGAAACAATTGCAAAGGCGTCCGTCCAATAATTTGCCATCCGCCAGGGGTTTCAAGGGGATAGATGCCCGTTTGCCTGCCTGCTATTCCCACAGATCCCGGCGGAATTTTCAAACGGGGGGTGTCTTTGCGGGGAGTCGCAATCCGTTCATCCAGCCCTCCCAAAAATGCAAACCCGGGTGCAAACCCGAGCATATAAACAAGATACTCCTTCCCGCTATGTATCTGAATGACTTGTTGCTCTGACAAATGATGATAACGGGCAATTTCCTCCAAATCCGGACCATAAATTCCCCCATAACAAACCGGTATTTCAATGATTCGGCTGTTTTCAACCGGCATTTCCGTTTCTTCATGCAATAAAGCCCGAAGATAGCAAACTATTTTTTCGTAAGGAGAATGTCCTTCCATTTCCCACCCGGCAACTTTCATGACATCATAATAAACACAAACATTCGTATAGCCGGGCACCATTTCTACGAGACCGTCGACCCAGTTTTTTTCAAGGGTGTACATAAACTTTTTGATCGAGTTATGTACTTCTTCCGAAATGATATTGCCAAAATAGACCAGCACCGCCTGGTCTCCGAGAGGCTTGAATTGGACAGCCATGGCTCCGATAGTCCCCCCACTTGATAAAATAGTAAAAAAATTATATCAAAACAAATGATGATATGTTATATTTTCCATAAATCCATTGAACAACTTCCATTTTTTGTTTATCTTTTCATAACAACTTTTTAACATTTCAGTCCAGCCTTTAACAACTTTCATATTAATGAGGGGGTTTTGTTCGTGACATCGATTGATTTAAATTGCGATATTGGGGAAGATTTCGGAAGATATACACTCCCGAATCAAAAGGAAATTTTAAAATATGTGACATCCGCCAACATTGCCTGCGGTTTTCATGCCGGAGACCCTTCCGTCATGAGGGAGACGGTTAAAATGGCGATCGAACACGGCGTAAAAATCGGTGCCCACCCGGGTTTGCCGGATTTGGTCGGATTTGGGCGCCGCGAAATGGCGATCACTTATCAGGAAGCTTATGACATGGTGGTCTATCAAGTAGGGGCTTTGCAGGCATTTCTGGCCATTGAAGGAGAAAAGATGCAGCACGTAAAACCCCATGGAGCCCTTTATAATATGGCGGCAAGAGACCCTGAAATTGCGGAGGCCATCGCGAAAGCGGTATACGACATCTCACCTGACCTGATTTTATTTGGCCTTGCTTCCAGCGAATTAACAAAAGCGGGAGAAAAAATAGGGCTGACAACAGCTCACGAAGTTTTTGCCGACCGGACATATCAAATGGATGGAACCTTGACTTCCAGAAACAAGCCAAATGCATTGATTACGGACAAAGATGAAGCCGTACAGCAAGTGGTTAGGATGATCGAAGAAGGCAAAGTCAAATCCCGCCAAGGTGTTGATGTGCATCTGCGCGCCGATACCGTATGTATTCATGGCGATGGTGAGCATGCGGCAGATTTTGCAAGATATATTAAAGAAGAGCTTCAAAAGAACGGAATAGCGGTGAAGGCTTTCATTTAAATCCGGTTGAATATTGAAAGACAACTTCTGCATAAAATCAAATGCTCCAGCAGTGAACAACCGCTGGAGCATTTCTTCCACGTTCTTCTTTATTTTTTGCTGATTAATGAACTTTCTTCACCGTTTACATTTTTCGGAATATTTTTGGATACTGTGACGCGGCGGACGATACGGCGTTCATCGTAATCCGCAATGGCATAATGTTGGGTAGCCAAGTTATCCCAAATAACGAGATCCCCTTTTTGCCAATTCCAACGGACCGTATTTTCCAAACGTGTTACATAGTTTTGTAAAATTTCATAAATTGCTGCGGATTCTGCCGTCGTATATCCTTCAAATTGCCGTACAAATCCGCCAAGCAATAAATGTTTGTTGCCGTTTTCCGGATGCAAAAATACGACAGGGTGACGAGTTTCATACTCGATTCTGGAGAAGACATTCCGGCGATGTTCCGACCACTTTTCTGCATCCCGGTCTTTGATGCGGTTGATGTACGCATAGGATGCATAGTCGTATTTATTGGAATGGATGGCCCACAGCTTTTCGGCCAGTTCCCGCAGCTCTTCAGGCAAATCCGTAAAGGCCGTGTGGGTATTGGCCCAAACTGTATCTCCGCCGACCGACGGAATTTCCACACCCCGCAAGATGGAATAGCGGGGCACTTCAGGAACGAATGTCACATCTGTATGCCATGTATTGGCTTTCGCCCCCTCCTGGGAATCCAGTTCAAAAATTGCCGCTGTTTTTTCTTTAGCCGGCACTGTCGGATGCACATATAATTCACCAAAACGCTTTGCAAATTCTTCATGGGTTGCATCGTCCAGATGATGCTGATTCCGGAAAAACAATACTAAATGCTCGCTCAATGCTTCTTTAATTTGGGACAAAGTTTCGTTGTCAATATCCGGCGTCAATTTCACACCGCGCACCTCTGCGCCGAGGCGGCCTGCTTTTCTCACAATTTCAATTTTTGATTGAATTGTCATATAATTCCCCTTTCTTATTATTCTTGTTCTTTTAATGGGTATAAAACCAAAAAACTTATTATTAATATTGGTTTTGCATCCTTTTTGCGCCTAACACCTCCTAAAAGATTCCGATTTGGCCAATCGGTTTCAGCAATTCATTTATAAAAAAACAGAGGCCTGCAAAGACATGCAGAACCTCTGTTTTGTAAAGTCGGTTCTCAAACCGTCATCCGACGGTTTAAATTTATATATAAGATTTTTGGAAGGGTAAACACTTGCGGCTATTACACATTTTGCAACTGTAATTTTGCTTCCTTTTCTCTCACTAAAGGAATGACTTTTTCTCCAAAAGCCTGAAGATCTTCATCATAATGCAGGAAGCCTGTCAAGACGATATTGACCCCGATTTTCTTCAACTCAATAATGCGGTCTGCCACTTGTTCGGCCGTACCGATCAATCCTGTCTTAAATCCGTCATTGTATTGGATTAAATCTTCGTATGTGGAATTTGCCCACATCCCTTCTTTTTCCTCGGTCGATTTTCCGGCTTGCTTGACGGATTCCTGGAAACCTTGAACCGCCTCATGATTCGCCTGTTCCACAATTTCCCGCAATACTTGTTTTGCTTCTTCTTCCGTATCCCGGACAATTACAAAACCATTAACACCGAATTCTATCGGACCCTTGCCATTTGCTTCACGGAGCGCTCTTACTTCATCGATTTGCTTCTTAATTTCTTCCAAAGAACCTCCGTTCATGAAATAAACATCTGATACGCGCCCCGCCATTTCTTTCGCAGCTCTCGAATTGCCGCCTTGGAAGATTTTTGGCGTTTTTACCGGTTTCGGCTTTAATGGGGCATTGTTGATTTGATAAAAATCCCCTCTATACGTAAATTCATCTTCTGTCCATAACCCCCGCAAAATTTCAATAAATTCTTCAGAACGCCGGTAACGTTCATCATGTTCTAGCCAAGGCTCGCCATAGGCGTTAAACTCGCCTTTAAACCACCCGCTGACAATGTTGATGGCTGCACGGCCATTGCTGATATGATCAATTGTTGAAATAATCTTTGCCATAACCCCCGGATGCCAAAGACCCGGCAAAACCGCAGTAATAAGATTTAACTTTTCTGTTGAAGCGGCCAAAGCGGATGCAAGGGCTGCAGCCTCCAATTGATTTTCCGCGCCGTAGCTTGCCAAAAAACGTGTTTGTATTAATACGTAATCAAACCCTGATTTTTCGGCGATTTGCGCGTAACGTTTATTGTCCTCAAATGACCATCCCGTTTTTTGCGGAATATTCGAAATCACTAAACCTCCACTTACATTGGGTGCCCAATAAGCAAATTGTAAAGACATATTGATCCTCCTTTATTTCAATCCACTATTCTTGGGAGAATAGCAGTTTTATAAATGAAAAATAAATAAAGAGGCTCTTTTTATCGGATTTGATAAAAAGAGCCTCCAGTTGTCTAGTAGGCAATTCTATTTTCAAAAAGCTTCCATGATCGTGCACACCATTAAAAGAAGCTTCCAGTTGTCCAGTGAGCCGAGTTATTTAATTTTAACAAAATCATAAATGAAAATTGTTCTAATGTCAATTATTTTTATCGAAATTATTTGTTTTAATTTAATAAATAAAATACTAATGAAAATTCTCTCGACCATAAATATTTGATCCCCTATCCCAAAATGTCAATTGATGGAGAAATGAAGCTTCAAAAAATATGGGACAAAAAGTGTTAAGAATGGTCGGGCGTTAATATGATAGTAAAAAAAGTGGAAAGGGGATCCGTTTGAAGCAGAGCGAATTTGGAGGTTTCATAATTCGTGTGGTATTGGGAGTCACTTTTTTCATTCATGGATATGCAAAATGGCAGGAAGGGCTTGAGGAAGTGGCGAAACGCTTTGCCGGCTACGAGTTGCCGTACCCGGAATTGCTGGCTTATGCTGTGGCAGGACTGGAAATCATTGGAGGCATTTTCCTCGTAATCGGTTTTTCCATTCGTTTATTTTCCTTCCTTTTCATTCTTCTTATGGCAGGAGCGATTGCAACAGTCAAATATGAACAGGGATTCCTTCATGGCTATGAATTTGATTTGGTTTTGATGTCCATGGCTGCTTATTTGTTGTTTGCAAGCAACCGCTTTCTCGCACTGGATAATTTCATCGTGGAAGAAAAAAAGAAGAAAAACAAATAACACAAAAGGTAGAACTCGAGCAAATGCTACTAAGTTCTACCTTTCATTTTTACCGCTTTTTCACCAATTCAAGCTCCACCGGTACAAACTCTTCCACAAAGGGTTGTTCAATGTGGAAATGGAAAAACCGATTTTGAAGGAACCTTCTTTTGTGCCTTTATTCCCATCTTTTTGTTCCAAAGAAGAATCCATGGAACATGCCGACATCGTCAATAATGCAATAACAACAAAAAAGAAAAGTTTGATTTTTTTCATTACAGCCACTCCTTGATTAGTCTTTTTTGCGATCGAGCAATACAGCAAGCAGTATGACAATCCCCTTCACGACTTGTTGCCAGAAAGAAGATACACCAATTAAGTTCATGCCGTTGTTCAATACCCCGATAATCAATGCGCCGATTAATGTTCCGAAAATCCATCCTTTCCCGCCATTCAAGCTAGTTCCCCCTAATACGACGGCAGCAATGGCATCCAATTCATAAGACTCCCCTGCTGTCGGCTGGGCGGAATTCAATCGGGAAGTTAATATTAATGCCGATAATGCGGCAAGAAAACCGGAAACCGCATAAACGGCAATTTTTACCCGGCCGGCATTGATCCCTGATAATTTTGCTGCCTCTTCATTGCCGCCAACCGCGTAAACACGCCGTCCAAAGGTCGTTTTATGCAAAATAAAAGCCAAAATGCAAAAAGAAATCAGCATTGTGATGACCGGAACCGGAATGCCTAAAACATAACCTTTCCCAAACAATTGAAAAGATACATGGTCTCCCAAACCTGAAATCGGTTTGCCTTCCGTATAAACAAGGGTTTAATCCCCGGTAAATGGTCATCGTCGCCAAAGTGGCAATAAATGGAGCTACTTTTCCCTTTGTAATGATCAAACCGTTGAAAGCTCCCAGAATAAGGCCGAGGATCAGCGTTATCCCCATGGAAACGATCGGGTCCGTCCCGCCTGCCAATAAACTGGCAGCAACCGCGCCTGTCAATGCAAGGGTTGAGCCGACCGATAAATCAATGCCTCCTGTAAGAATGACAAAGGTCATCCCAAAGGCAATAATGGCGCTGATCGATACTTGCCTTAACACGTTAAAAATGTTGGAAATAGCCAAAAAACTGGGATTCAGGATGCTGACAACAATAATCAGGAGAATTAATCCGATTAACGGCCCTAGTTTTGAAATGATATCTTTCGTCGATTTAGACAACTTGTTCACCACCTGTTGCAAAGTGCATGATTCTTTCCTGAGTCATGTCTTCCTTCGTAACTTCCCCCGTCAATTTCCCTTCATGCATGACAAGGACGCGATCGGCCATTCCGATGATTTATGGAAGCTCGGAAGAAATCATTAAAATCGCGACACCTGACTCTGCTAAATCATTAATAATTTGGTAAATTTCTTTTTTTGCCCCGATATCGACACCGCGGGTCGGCTCGTCCAAAATCAGCACTTCCGGTTCCGTTCCCAGCCATTTGGCAAGCACCACTTTTTGCTGGTTTCCTCCGCTTAATGATTTGGCGCTTTGTTTTGGACTGGACGTACGAATTTTCAACTGCCTGATATATCGGTTTACAAGGCTGGATTCTTTTTCTTTCTTCACAATGCCCGAAACGGAAACTTTTTTTAAATTGGCAAGAGACACATTTTCCTGGATGGAAAAATCAAGCACCAATCCTTTCGATTTTCGATCTTCCGTCACATAGCCAATTTTGTATTTCATGGCATCCATCGGAGATTTAATGGCCGCCTTTTTGCCGTCAATGATTATTTCGCCGCTGTCGGCTTTTCGGTAGCCGAAGATCGTCTCTGCCACTTCTGTTCTGCCGGCACCCATAAGGCCTGCCATGCCGACCACTTCCCCTTTGCGGACGTTGAATGAAATATTTTCAAACAGCCCTTTCACCGTTAAATTCCGCACTTCGAATTTGACTTCTCCGATTTTCGCCTTCCGTTCAGGGAAGCGTTCACCCAGCTCCCTGCCGACCATCATCGCGACTATTTCATCTAAAGTTGTTTCCGGTATGTTCCGCTCCCCGACATATCGGCCATCCCTTAAAATCGTAATCCGGTCACAGATGGAGAAAATTTCTTCCATTCGGTGAGAGATATATACGAAGGAAATCCCTTTATCTTTTAATTCCCTAATGGTTTTAAAGAGTGTGTGAATTTCCCGGTCCGTCAAAGCGGCAGTCGGTTCATCCATGATGATGTATTTGGCGTCGCTTGCAATTGCTTTGGCAATCTCAATAATTTGCTGCTTTCCGACGGATAAATCTCCGGCTCTTGTTTTCGGATGAACCTCTAAACCCAATTTTGAAAGTAATTCCCGGGCTTCCTGCTCCATTTCTCGGGTTTTTAAAATGCCGAATTTGTATGTTTTTTCTTTTCCCAAAAACAAATTCTCGGCAACCGTTAAATCCGGCAATATGTTCAATTCTTGATGAATGATGACAATTCCATGCTTTTCCGCATCTTTCGGCGATTTAAAGTGGACTGTTTGTCCATCAACTTTGATTTCTCCCGCATCTTTTGAATAGATGCCGCCCAAAATTTTCATCAATGTTGACTTTCCGGCGCCGTTTTCCCCCATTAAAGCGTGGATTTCGCCTTTTTTCAAATGAAACCGGACGTCATTTAAAACGGCATTGCCGTTAAACGCTTTTGAAATGCCAGTCATTTCAATCATTTCATCACCCACTTCTTATTGAAAAATTACGCCGCATTGCAGTATGACATTGGCATATGGCGTTATTTCCCCGGTTCGGATGATGAATTTCGCATTTTTTGTCATCCGTTTGAATTCTTCATGAGACACATAAGAAATATCGGGAAGTAACTTCATTAATTCGCGGGAAAGCCTTTCGTTATTTGTTTTGATTTCTTCCGCAAGGGCTGCGCTTTCCACCACCAAATCATCCAACACGGCCTCCAAAATCGCGAGAAAACCGGGTTCCCCCAATTTATAGGATAAATCGATGCAAGGAACGCCTTCCGGAATCGGCAAACCGCAATCGGCGATCACGATTTGGTCGGTATGGCCAAGCTTTGCGAACCGGCCGGCTAATTCCCTGTTCAAAATTCCATGCTTTTTCAACGTTCTTTTCCTCCTAATCGTGACATGACCTCATCCAGAGTCGGCATACCGCCCTGAGCCCCAAATTTTTCAACAGAAAGGGATGCCGCGACATTGGCAAATCGGACAGCCTCATCAATGGATTTTCCGCTGCAAATTGCATGGGCGAATGCTCCGTTAAAGGCATCGCCGGCTCCGGTCGTATCGACGGCGTTTGTTTGATGCCCCGGAATTCGGACTATATTGTTTCCATCATGAAAGGCGGCGCCTGCACTGCCCAAAGTGACGATCACTTTTTTCGGATATTCCTTCAGGACTGATTCCCAATCCGCTCCGAAGATTCGTTCACATTCCGTTTCATTGGGGGTCAGATAAGTGATTTCTTGCATCCAATCTTTTTTGAAGTTTTTTGCAGGCGCCGGATTCAACAAAACGGGAATGTTTTGTTTCCGGCAAATTGACAATACGTGCTCCACCGTTTCAACCGGAATTTCCAGCTGCATCATCACCAGTTTGCTTCCGGTGATGTGATGGATGTTTTCATCAATCATTTCCTTGCTTACATCATAGTTGGCTCCGGGTATGACGATAATGCGATTATCGCGATTATGCAGCAAAATATTTGCGATCCCGGTCGAATTTTCGGTCATTGCTATGCCGGAAACATCAACTTTTTCTTTTATTAAATTTTCATATAATTCTTTTCCAAAACTGTCATTTCCAACGGCGCCAATGAAGCGAACCCGGCTGCCGAGCCTTGCCGCGGCGACGGCTTGATTGGCTCCTTTTCCGCCGGGAATCGTTTTGAATAGAGTTCCCTGGACCGTTTCGCCCTGCTTTGGAAATATTTCCATCTCCACTGCCAGATCCATATTGATGCTTCCTACAACGGTGATCATCATAAAAACTCCTTTCGGGTCGTCTCCCGCACAACCAGCTCAGGTTTAATTTCAATATGTCTTTCCTCAATTGTTCTTCCTTCTATTTGGCGGATTAACAAATCCGCCGCCGTTTCACCCAATTGGTAAATCTTTTGGGCAACTGTCGTTAAACTCGGAGAAGTGTAATCCCCCAATTGAATTCCGTCAAAACCAACAATTTGAATTTCTTGAGGGACTTTTTTTCCTAATCTTTCGCACGCTTTCAGCGCTCCAATGGCAGAAACATCGCTGCTTCCGAAAATTCCGTCAATGGAAGGATGGTTTGTCAAAAATTCATAGGTCAACTTTTCCGCAACACGCATTTCATAAGGGCTTTCGACAATGTGCAGTTGTATATTTTTTCCCTCCACTGCCCTTAAAAAACCTGAAAGACGTTCTTCAGAAGATGCCAGCAGCTTCGGTCCTTTTAAAATCAAAATTTCGTTGGCGCCGCACTCCACCAGCAATCGTCCTGCCAATTCCGCCCCATATTTATTGTTCGTAGTAACCGATGGAAGATTAGTTTTTGGGACCCGGTCCAAAGCGACAATCGGTATGTCCGTATCTTGGACGATTCCTTCGCAGGTGGTTGCAATGATGATGCCTGCCACATATTCTTGGGACAACACTTTCAAATAATGTTTCTCTTTCTCAGGATCTTCATCCGAATTGCACAAAATAACGGTATAGCCATTTCGATAGGCGATATCTTCCACAGCCCGGGCCAGCTCCGGAAAGAACGGGTTGACAATATCCGGAATGATTAATCCGATCAGATTCGATTTTTTCGTTGATAAAGTTCTGGCAACTTTATTGGGGACAAAATTCAGCTCCCGAATCGCCCGCTCTATTGCTTGTTTTGATTTTTCACCCACATACCCGTTTTGGTTGAGGTATCTGGAAACCGTTGCAACCGAAACATTCGCGCGTTTAGCTACATCATGGATCGTTGCCATCCCCATCACCTGCCATATTTATTGTGGTACCGGTTACACATTTATCTATGAAAATATGTAATCGGTTACACATTCTGGATAAAAATGTGTAATCGGTTACACATCAGGACATAACAATATGCTTTTTTTGTTGTGAAACACTTTAATAGTATGTCATTTTTTATTCCATTAAGCTATACTGATTTCGACAGTTCACAAAATATTCATTTTTTTGTAATAAAAAGGAAATTTATAAACAATATTGGATGCACTTGTTTCCAATAATTATGAAAATGGCAAATCAAAAAAAGCGGACTGGAGAGCATCATTCCAGTCCGCTTCTGCTATTAGAACAATCCGACGGCATCGCCTTTTTCATCGACATCCATTCTTAATGCGGCGGGTTCTTTTGGAAGCCCCGGCATCGTCATAATATCGCCTGTCAAACATACCAGGAATCCCGCCCCTAATTTAGGGATGATTTCTCTTACCGTAATCGTAAATCCTTCAGGGCGGCCCAACAATTTCGGGTTGTCGGACAAGGAATATTGGGTTTTGGCCATACAGATCGGCAAATCGCTCCATCCGTTTTCCTCAATCTGCTTCAATTGTCTTTTTGCCTGATCCGTGAAGACCGCACCGATTCCCCCGTAAACTTTTTGGACAATGGTTGTTATTTTTTGTTCAATCGGCTCGGTTACATCATATAACGGTGCGAACTGTTTGGGTTGATCTAATACTTCCAAAACCTGTTTTGCCAGGTCAAGTCCGCCTTTTCCTCCCTCCGCCCAAACATTCGTTCTCGCAATCCGTATATCGTTCTTTTTAGCCCATTCCATCAGCGTGCAAATTTCGGCCTCGGTATCCGAAACAAATCGGTTCACTGCAACAATCGGCTCAATTCCAAAATTTCTTATTGTTTCAATATGGCGCTCCAGATTTTTTATTCCAAGAAGAAGAGCATGGACATTTTCCTGTGTCAAATTGCTCTTATCTACTCCGCCGTGCATTTTTAATGCCCGGATTGTTGTGACAACCACCACTGCATCGGGGCGGAAATGGCCTACCCTTGCCTTGATGTCCATGAATTTTTCGGCGCCCAAATCCGCACCGAAGCCGGCTTCTGTCACAACGATATCCGCCATTTTCCGCGCCGTTTGCGTGGCAACAATGGAATTGCAGCCGTGGGCAATATTGGCAAACGGCCCTCCATGGACAAGAGCGGGCGTCCCTTCAATGGTTTGTACAATATTCGGTTTGAATGCTTCTTTTAGAATAAGGGTCAGAGCCCCTTCAATTCCCAGATCCTTGACAAAAACCGGCCGGCGATCGTACGTATAGCCTATCAACATATTGGATAAACGTTCTTTTAAGTCTTTTAGGCTTGTCGCCAAACAAAAAACGGCCATGATTTCAGAAGCCACGGTAATGTCGAATCCGTCTTCCCTCGGCACTCCCTGGGTCGGCCCGCCAAGACCGACGACCACTTTTCGTAGAGCCCGGTCATTCATATCCAAAACCCGTTTCCAAATGATTCTTCTTGGATCAATTTTTAATTCATTCCCCTGATGGATATGATTGTCAATCATCGCAGAAACCAAATTATTGGCCGTTGTGATTGCATGAAAATCTCCGTTGAAGTGCAGATTGATATCTTCCATCGGGAGCACTTGGGCAAAGCCGCCGCCTGTTGCTCCGCCTTTTATTCCAAAAACTGGTCCCAAAGATGGTTCCCGAAGCGCAACCATGACTTTTTGGTTCAATTGTTTCAAGGCATCCGCAAGGCCAATCGTTACGGTCGTCTTTCCTTCCCCGGCCGGAGTCGGGCTTGTTGCGGTCACCAGTACAACTTTACCGTCCGGTCTTCCCGGAATTTTATTCGGATCAATTTTGCCTTTATACCGTCCGAATTGCTCAAGAGCATCTTCAGGAATACCTGCCGCTCTTGCAATTTCTGTTATGGGTTTTAATGTGGCATTGTTTGCAATGTCTAAATCCGTCAATGGTTTTGTGATTGTCATCATAATTCCTCTTTCTTTAAAGATATTGATACTGAAAATTCGTGTGACTCGCCAACATACTTTTGGTTCGAATGTTATTATTGGCAAAGATTTTGTTTTATATGTTTTAGTTTTTGTCAATGTTCAATTCATGAAAGCCTTGTTCATTAGAAACGGAAATGCATATGTATTTCTCCGTTAAAGCAACTCCATGCCGTCGACTCTGTGCCTCAAAATATTATTATACTATTCTTTCAGGATCATTTCCCAACTGAGCTTTTACCATTGATTGAACAAAAAATCACCCACATTACTTTCTGCTGCCTAATTTCTCCAAAAAATCTGCAAAAGCTTTAATGCTATTCACCTGCACTAAAATTATTCCGCAAAAAATATTTAGGGCACAAACAAGAACATTCTTCCTGTTTGGTGCCCCCATCAGAATAACATTTCATACGAACATCATCATAGACTACTGCGGCCTTCATCAATCTCCTTCATTGATTGGAACATATCCCACTTTTTCGATTAATTGTTGGCCTTGGGAAGACAATACCCAATCAATCAATTTTTGCACATTTGGATTATCCGTTCCGGCTGTTACAATATAAAACTCTCCTGTAATCGGATACTTTCCGCTGCGAATCGTTTCTTTTGTCGGAGGAACCCCATCGATTGACAGCAGCTTAATTTGTTTATTCCCTACCATCTCTTGCGAATAATATCGGAAAGTATAACCGATGGCGTTTTCAAAATTCCGGTATTGGGCCACTTCCTTGATGATTTCTCCCATTCCGCCGGCGACATTTTCCCTGGGCGGATCCATAATCGGCGTATCGCCCATCAAAGACTCCAGCGCCGTCTGCGATCCGCTGTCTTCCGGCCGCTGGTATGCGCGGATCGGCTCGTCTTTTCCTCCAACTTCTTTCCAGTTGGTAATTTTCCCGGAGTAAATATCCTTGATTTGTTGCAATGTCAACCCGTCGACTTTGTTCTTCTGATTCACGAAAAAAACAAAAGCTTCTTTTCCGATCGGCGTCAATTTTAATTCCACGCCCTTTTCCTTTGCCCGCCTCCATTGGTTTTTGGACGGCTCATTGACAAAAATCATATCCACTTTGCCGTTGATCAAATTTTCATAAGCTTCCGGCGTTGTATTGACCATCACTTCACTGTCATAAGGGTCATATTCCTTTTTCGGATAGGTCGCCTGCGCAATGGCGGAGTACAGGGGATAAAGCGCCGTTGCGCCATCCATGACCGGCAGCGGTTCAGACAATTGAAGGGTTGCTTCCTCATCCAAAGAAACGACTTTTGAACCTTCTTCAAAAGGCTTATATTCAAAAATATCCACTTCCGAGGAAACGGTCGGTATGCTGTCCACATATTTTTCGTAAATCGGCCACACAGAACCTGCAACAAGCGCAACCAAAGATATGCCGGCAAACCACAGGATTCTCCTCTTTGTTTTGAAGAAACGGAACAAAAAGGCTAATAAAAGCAGATAAAGAACGATGGCCATTATGATCATGAATGGAATCCATTCAAAGAATCCGATCAACAATGCCATGACAACCCCTGCAAAAGTGAAAAAACCCAGAATTACCAAAACTAGAATTGAAACAAAAAGATTGGTCACCATAAAAAATACCTCCTGCAAAACATTTCTGCATCCAGGAGGCAATTCCCTTTAAAAAATTTAACGAACAAATAAATATTTCCCGTTTTCCAATATCACTTGCTTTTCTTCTTTTGCACCGCGGATTTTCACTTCGGCGATTTCATTTTTTTGGCCCAAATAAAAGCTGAATTGGCAATTCGGCGCTTTCAATTTAATATATGCCGCCGTTTTTTCTACAATTTCATGTTGAAATAAATCGGCCCATTCGTCCGCCCGCTTTAAATCAGTGACAATCAAAGAGATTTCTTCGATTGCCACATCGCCGACCGGATGTTCTTGAATGCTCCCATTCTTGACCAAATCATGGTACCGTTCTTTGTCAGAACTGTCCCACTGGATGAGAAACGGAAATTCAAAAGGTGAATCTTTTTTTCCAAAATGCAGCAATTTCCACGTCAGCACGCTTCCATCCGGCCGTACCCTTGAAAAAGCATCCGGCCCAATCACTTCATAACCTCTCGCGCGCAATTTTGCCGCATCTTCTTCAATTGTAGATGTTCTGATCGCAATCCGTGTAAACCCATCCCGTTTGTTCCGTTTTTTGTAAGACTCGTGCAATGTATATGGAATTTTTGCGGACTGTTCCAGCAGCTCTTCATCAAAAACGCCAATAAATTCGATATAGGAAAGGCCAAAATAACAGAGGGAGTTATAGGTACCCCACATTTCATGTTTTCCGCCTTCCACGGTATGGAGGCCAAGTTCTCCCGTTTTTTCGACCATGGCTATCGGCTTTTTGACAAAGTGCACAATATGATCAAAAAAATACATAATCATCCCCCGCTATGCTTCAGTTGCAGCCGCAACTTCGTCAGTCAATAATGCATCCCAGTCTTTTCCGACGTCCACCCAATCCTTGGCGTATGAATATTCAAACAACTCGTCGCATGTTAATTCAATCGCCGAATTGATGCTTCCGCATGCCGGAAACACCGTCGAAAAACGCTTCAAGGAAATATCCAAATATACATCCAAATCATGGGCCAGCCCAAAAGGGCAAACTCCTCCGACCACATGCCCCGTAAAATGTTCCACTTCTTCCGCGCTTAGCATTTTCGCTTTAATGCCGAATGTGGATTTGAATTTTTTATTGTCGATTTTTGCATCCCCTGCGGCCACGACAAGAAAAGCGTTGCCTTCCTTATCTTTAAATGACAACGTTTTGGCAATCCGCGCAGGGATGACGTTTAAGGCGGCAGCCGCCTGTTCCACCGTTGCACTGATTTCATCGTATTCCAAAATATCCTGTTCACGGCTAAATTTTTTCAAATGTTCTTTGACACTTTGAAGCGACATGGAACCCATCCTCCAATACCTATAAAACAAATTTAAATTATTCGTTATCATATAAAATAAAAGACTAGCGATACTAGTCTTTCAATATCAATTAATTGTATACTTTTTCAGCCAATATTTCCAATAATTTTCTTGCCGTTTGTTCTTTTCCCTGAACTTCGATGAAATCTCCGGAAGAAGAGATGATATAATGCGGCACATCCCCGTATAAAGACCGGGAGCTGTTTGCTACCATAAAGTCCGCATCCGATTCCTTCATCCGAAGTTTTGCCCGCTCAATTAAATAACCCACATCTTCTGTCGCTTCCAGTTTAAAGCCGACGAGAAGCACTTCAGGATTCCAGCCTTTAATTTTCCCTAAAATTTTAGGCGCTTTTTTAAAATGGATGATCGGCGGTTCATCGGAAGGCATTTTCCCTTTTTCCTTTATCAAATTGCCGCTTTGGTCATAGACCTTGTCCACAATCCAGTCCGAACCGGCCGCTGCCATAATGACGATATCCACTTTTTCATTTCGAAGAATTTCTTTTATTTTTTCCCCTAAATCTTCAATCCCTTCGAAACGTACGAGCCTCATTTGTTCTTTATGTTCGGGAAGCTTCGTGAAATATCCGTGCAAATAAATCACTTCGGCCCCCATGGAATATGCCGTTTCGGCCAAAAAACAGCCCATCGTTCCTTTCGAAAGATTCGTATGCCCCCGGACCTGGTCCCATTTTTCAAGGGTTCCCCCGCTTGCAATGAGCACTTTTTTCCCTTTCAGTGTTATCACTACAATCACCTGTCATTTCATCGTTATAGCATAAGTTTACTGAACTTTGATTCAATTTTCATTAATAAAATCCATATTTCTTCATTTCATTCGTTTTTTCCAAAAAACCCCTTCAAACATGCACATATAAAAAGCAGCCCATTTCGAAAGCTGCCCGCCATGTTTTCCAACCACATTTATGCTCATAAAATGGAATCATGAGCACTCATATAATATTTTATACCATTGTAATATCCGCTCAAAAAGGAATTCAATTACTTTTGGAATCCTTCTCTTGGATTTTCAACAATTCGTTACCTAAAAATTGCAATTGTTCCCCGACGCTGCATTGTTCGATACAAAAACGGTGTGCCCCCGCCTTCCCCCTTGTTTGTCTCAAATCCTTTTTGATCGGGCAATCAATGCAATAAGTATCGATTAATTCATCTATATCTTTAATGACTGCCATTTTATTCACAAAACATGCTCCCCCTTTTACTAGTTTTTATATTTTACTATCGGGATTTTTTATTTGTCAAAGCGCTTATCATAATTTCCCCATTTAAAATATTAATTATTTCAAGCGAAAACAATCCATGCAAAGTATTTCACAAAAAATCGATTCGATACCCGAAACAAAAAGGGGAAAATAAAACAGAAGTTCCATATAAATGACATTCATATGGAACTTCTGCAAAACAAGAAAAATGTTTTAAACAGCGGAACAGGCCGTTCTTTTTGAAGCGGAATCACTTCCCTTTCCACAACGGGGGGGAAGTGATTTTTTCGGTCATGTCTTTCAATTCATCCGAAAGCCTGGCAAAGCGATCAAATCTTTGAAAACAACATGATTGCCAAGTGCATTTTGTGGCGAAAATCCTTTAATACAATCAATCCATAAAATGTAAAAAACAAGTTTTGATCATATCTATCTCATCCCCGGATGCCCGATCAAAGAAAATATCTTCCAGAGTGGCTTTTTCCGTTTTTACTTCATATATATCAATGTTTTGGCCGGATAAATAATGAATCAATTTAGGTATATCAGCTTCATTATACAGATAACAATATAAATATTGGTCTTTCGCTTGTACGTCAGATACATGATCGACTAAATGATTTTTCATGGAATGGGCAATAAAAGAATCCTCTTTCTTTATTTTGATGGAAAGCCGTATCGTACGTTGATGTAGAGCTCTTAATTCTTCCATGCTCCCGATTTTAGATATTATACCGTTTTCCATAATAGCTATTCTGTCACAGATTCTCTCGACTTCAACAAGATTATGTGAAGTTAAAAAAATCGTCATGCCTTCTTGGGACAGCTCTTTAATAAGTTGCTGAACTTCAACGGCTGACTCCGGATCCAAACCGGAAGTAGGCTCATCCAGAAAAACGACTTGCGGCTTCCCCAGAATAGCCTGGGCAATTCCCAGCTTTTTTTTCATACCGAACGAATAACTGCCGACCTTTTTCTTTTCATGACCTTTCAGCCCTACTCTCTCCAAAATATCAAGCAAATCACTCTTTTTCATTTTTAAGTTTTTTAATTTTGAAAAAAATATAAGATGTTCAATGGCAGTGAAATCATAGTAATAGTTTGCGGCATCCGGCATTACGCCGATGATTCTCTTGATTTGATCGATTTCTTGATTCGTTTTTCCACCTATAGTAAAACTGCCTTCAGAGGGCAAAATAATACCTGTTAACATATTCATTGTTGTCGTTTTTCCCGCGCCATTTTTACCTAAAAACCCGAAAATTTCACCTTTTGTTACATCAAAAGTAACGCCTTTCACAACATAATGATCTTTAAATTTCTTTTTCAGGTTATTTACCTCTATGATTTTCACTACAAATCTCTCCTTTGAAATATCGCCAAGGCCGTCAACAGCATAAGGATAGAGAGGAAAAACGGAAAAATGATATAATAACCGCCTTTCACAATATAGTAATACGGGAGTATATATTTAATGATTTCCGATATGAATTTGGTCGAGATAACAGACCACAATCCTACAACAGGCAGCGCAATACCTAACAAAATACTAGCAAATGTGGTATGGGACGGTTTTTTTATTACTAAAGATATCAAGATGGTCAGACTGACAGCATAGGCAATGAAACACATAATTTGCAGAAAGTCAAAAACAAAGATCTGCTTGGCAAATAGACCAATAACAATAAATGAGCATAAAATACAAATCAGCCAAAACAAAAAAATCCCTAAAAACTTGCCAATCACAATAGAACTTCTGGCGGATTTCGTAACCAAAAAGCGGATCGTTTGGTTTTCAACTTCCCGGTTGATTGCATCATGGGATAAGGACATGACAAAGAGAAACCCTAAAAACATAACCAGCGCCCGAATACTGGAGACGTAAGCTGATTCGGCATGATCTGTTTGCAATATATCCAGGTTATTACTGAAAAATTTAGAAGCGGCGAAACACACTACAAGAAAAAATGCAATCACAGCAATAGACTTAAAACCTTTGAACAAGCTTTTAAATTCTTTCTCGACAATCGCTTTCATAAACATCACCTATTTTTGCTTTTCTTTTGAATTAAATACGGATATTAAAAGCAACACAACAATTGCAATAAATATAAAATTTTGTGGAGACTGGTTACGATAAATAAAATAGGCAATGGTAGCAGCAATTAGTAATAAGTATTCCTAGTGTATTTTCAGTCCTCTCGATAACGATAGAATAAGACAGAAAGATGATTAATGAGCCCATTCGCCCCACGGGCAATCATGTCTACAATTGTCCTGCTCGCGCGAGTAATGATAACCTGTTATAACCGGTTGCCCATTTTCAGCATTATTTGATCAAGAATTTCTGCGATTTTCTAATTACACTTGAAATTTTCAATCTGCTTTCATTGCCTACGACTACAATCTACTATATTTAAAAACGATAAACATCCGTATTTACCGCAAATTTAATTGTGGAAAATACTTTTTTAGAAAATCATGACAAAAATTGTAATATAGTGTAAAATAAACACTGCCAGAAAAGGATTCCATTGGAACAACGGTACTTGCGTTAGAAAAGGAGAATTGAAATCCAAAAGTCTTTTCCAGCATTAGTGGAGTTTCTACAAGTGGATTGAACGCAAAAGAAAATCCGTGGATGCAAGGTTAAAAGAATTTTAAAGGAAAAGAGGAAGAAGACTTTTTTGCAAATTCACTTGTCCACCAACTACATGTTTGAACAAGTGATGATTCAGCATCAAGTAAATTCTTAAAAAGTTATCTAGAAAGCCAGGGATAACATGAACAAGAAAATCTTCCCTTTTGTCATGCTGCTCATTTCCGTCTTCATTACTTGTTATACTCTTTTAAAAATGTACAATGAGCATATTCCTTTTCACCATTATTTCGCGATATTCATTGGAATGTCATTTTTGTTTATTGGCATCTATAGCTATGTGCAAAAACCGAACTCGGTCGTTGTTCAACATTTTTTCACGTTAATGTTCATCAGCGGACTAGCTATTGCATTGTCAGCACCTTCCAGCTGGAATATAAAAACGGCAAAAGAATTGGAAGTGATCACCGCTTCGTTTGCTCCTTACGTCCTTATGAATTTTTTTGAGCATTTTCCTTCATCTACAAAACCAACATTTTTTCGCCGGGTTCGTATGATTACATTATTAATAGCCATTTTCGCGACTCTCATTTATTTCTCAATAGGCATTCATCACCATGTCATCGTCAACACAATCGTTCGCCCATGCATTGTCGCAAACATGGTTCTATCGTTACTGTCCTGTATTGTCCTATTTTTTTTACACCTTCAATCCAATTCCGATAAAATCAAAAATCAAATGTATCTTTTAATCGCCGGTCTGATTCTATCGTTTGCTCCTGTTGTCATTCTCAGCTTAATTCGGGATGCATTTTTTTCTTTTTCGGGCATTCCTTTTCATTATACGCTTAGCAGCATCATTGTCTTTCCCATGACATTGTCATATCTATTAACGAAGCAAGAAGTTGTTGATTTTCGAGAAATCTTTCGAAAAATTAGTTTCCAATTATTAGTGATGATTTTGGCTTTGGTTGTTTTTAACCTATTCTTGTTTATGTTTTACAATTTCGACTTAAAGACAGTTATTTTTATGAACTCTTTGCTCGCATTCACCTTCGTTGTTTATGACTTGATCCACAAAGGGTTGGAACCTTTAAAAATGAAAAAATGGCATCTGATAAAGCAAGAAATACAAAAAGAAAAATTGCTTATCTTTCAACAATTACTGAACGGGAAGCATTTGGAATATTGCGCAAAACTCATTGCCGATTTAATGCACAAAACAATTGATGTTAGCGGAGTATGCCTGATATGGAAAAACGATAACATCCCAACGATTTTACATAAAACAGGGGCTTTTTTCCATTTCAACGATACGGAACTGCTGACATGCGTCCATCATGGCCGCCATCCTGAAAAAATGAATATCCATGGAAAGAAGTTTTTTTCGTACCCTATGAATTTGGAAGATGCAACGATCGGATGGTTCCTGATCGGGGAGAAAACGAATGCGACGGTTTTTGAAAAAGAAGAAATAAAACTGATAGAAAAAATCCGAACCGACGCGACAGAATTATTTGCCAGCTCGAAATCGTTGCTGCAAATCAAAAAACAGCTAAAGGAAACAGTGGAGGAATCTCTCCCTTCCGAACAATTTGATTTGCTGCTGCTGAATGAACAAGAAAAGGAAAAAAAGAAACTATCTGTTTTCCTCCATGATGAGGTGTTGCAAAATTTAATCCTCCTTTTCAATAAACTTGAATTCTTGAGCAAATATAAAAAAATGGATAACAGTGTTTTCGAAGACATTAAAGAGTCGCTCCGCAGCAGTATTTTTGAAATAAGGGAAATGTGCCATGAGTTATATCCGGTTATCGTAGAAGATTTGGGATTGGAGAAAAGTCTCCATTCATTAAAAAGAAAATGCCAAACGAACCTTAATGTTACCATTGAGATTGATTATAATACGAATCTGAGAGTCATTCCCGCTTCCCTCTCTCTTCAAGTGTTCCAAATGATCAAAGAATTGGTTTACAATGCCATCAAACATTCTTCGTCAAAGAAAGTTTTCGTTTCTGTTTTAGAAACGAACAATCTCCTAAACATAAAAGTAAAAGATCATGGTATTGGATTCAAAGTACCGAATCGTTTATCGGAGTTATCGCAAGACAATCATTTAGGCCTGATTGCGATTCAAAAAAGGGTTAATCAGTTAAAAGGCACACTTGACATACAATCTGAACCGGGGGCCGGGACTTGCGTTTCGATTACTCTGCCAATGAGTGAGGATGGAAAAGATGAAAATTAAAGTATTACTAGTAGACGACCATTTATTAGTGATGCTAGGGATTCAACAACTGTTAGAAAATGAAGCTGATCTGGAAATTGTAAATACGATTTGTCATCCCGCCGACTTAGAGAAGGAAATAGTCAAACATAACCCTGATGTCATTGTCATGGATATAAGAATGAAAAACGATAACGGGATTGAATGGACGAAGAAAATCACTGAAAAATATCCATCATGTAAAATCGTTATTTTATCGGGTTACGACTATGACGAATACATTCACGCCGCTTACGAAGCCGGGGCTTATGCATTTGTTACAAAAGAAAATTCCGCCTTTGAATTGGCCAATGCAATTAGGCAAAGTTTTTCGGGAATAAAACACTTTCCAATTTACATTTCATCTAAAAACCATTTCCCCCTTACAAATGCTGAATTAAAAATTCTCCAATATATTTCTGAAGATATGACAAATGAAGAAATCAGCAAGTTTTTAAACATAAGTAAAAGGACCGTGGAACACCATGTATCATCTATTTTAAGAAAATTGGATGTCAACTCGCGGGTTGGAGCAGTAGTCAAGGCGATGAAAATGGGAATATTGGAATAATCAAATTAAACTTATTATTTTTATAGAATGCATTGTCCATTCTTGAACATTTTGAGGTTCATGTTGAACAGTAAAAGCAAACCTGCTTTAATGAAAACCCGAGTTCGACAGTTTTGAGGCCATTTTAGGCAAATGAAAATGGCCAAAATGCTGTTATATCAAAGATTTCGCGATGCGGATCCTAGAAAAAAACACTGAATTTCATAGGCACACGACTTGTTTATTTTAACTTTTAAAACAGCTGAATATCGGTTATAATATAGGCATGTACATACGGCGAGTAACACGCAAAAACAAAGATGGAACGACCGTGGCGTATCTCCAGCTTGCTCACAACGAATGGGATCCGAAGGCCAAATATGCGAAAGCGAAGGTGATTTATTCGTTTGGGCGCGAAGACGAGGTGGATCGCGCTGTCTTGGAGCGTCTGGCCAAAAGCATTTCGCGATTCCTTTCTCCTGAGCAGGCTTGGGAAATCGAGACGTTGACAGGAGAAGTGTCGGATGACTTTCAGTTTCAATCAAGCAAACGCCTTGGTGGCGCTTGGCTTTTGGATCAGCTCTGGAGACAACTGGGATTGGGAGAGATTCTCCACTCCTTGTTTGCCTCCCGACATCATCAGATTCCGTTGGAACGGCTGATTTTTGCCATGGTGGCGAATCGTGCCCTTCATCCGTCAAGCAAGTTGGCGATGGAGGAGTGGGTGGAGAAAGACGTGCATATCCCTCATCTTCCCCAAGTCGCCAGCCACCAGTTGTACCGGGCGATGGATGAGCTGCTGGCTGTGCAGCCGGAATTGGAACGCCAAGTGTTCCATGCCGTGGCCGATTTATTGAACCTGGAAGTCGATTTGATTTACTTTGATACGACTTCGTCGTACTTCGAAGTGGATCCATCCGAAACACCAGAAGGAGAATCGCTTCGAAAGCAGGGGTTTTCCAAAGATAAGCGTCCCGATTTGGTCCAAATCGTCATTGGACTGGCCGTTACCCGGGAAGGAGTCCCCATTCGCGCTTGGGTATGGCCTGGCAATACGATGGATATGACGGTCATCAAACAGGTGAAACAAGACTTGATTGGCTGGAAGCTTGGGCGTGTGATCAGCGTGATGGACCGCGGATTTTCGTCTGAAGAGAATTTGCGAATCTTGCAACAGGCCGGGGGACACTACATTGTCGGCGAAAAAATGCGGTCCGGCAAAGCCGCCGTCGAAGAGGCCCTAAACCGTCGCGGGCGCTACCAACAAGTTCGCGAGAACTTGCATATCAAAGAAATCATCGTGGGCGACGGAGAAGCGCGTCAGCGCTATGTTCTCGTGTACAATCCCAGCGAAGCCGAACGCCAACGCAAGGAACGGGAAAAGCTGCTCGAATCGCTGAAAGAGGAGTTGGAGGGGCTTCGCCAACTCCCCAATGAAGCTCATCATAAGGCCACCTGCCGGCTGCGTTCCCATCCGTCCTACGGAAAATACTTGCGTCAATTGAAGGATGGAACGCTTCGCATCGACAAGCAAGCGGTTCGTGAAGCGGAAAAGTACGATGGCAAATATCTCATCCGAACCTCCGATGACACCTTGTCTGCCGAGGATGTCGCGCTCGGGTATAAGCAACTGGTGGATATCGAGCAGGCCTTTCGGACGTTGAAATCAACACTCGAGCTGCGCCCCATGTATCATCGCTTGGAAGACCATATCCGGGCGCATGTGCTGCTCAGTTGGCTGGCTCTCTTGCTGGTTCGGATCGTGGAGATCCGAACTCATGAATCGTGGCCGAAAGTAAGAGACGAATGCGAGCGTCTCATGCTTGGACATTTTTCTTCAAAAAACGGCGACCTTTATCAACGAACCGAACTGACGGCCAAACAAGCGCTATTCCTTGCGGCTCTAGGGCTGGAACCTCCTCCAAAGATTCTAGGCATCCACCCTCGCACCTAGATACACGCCCGAAGTGTGCCCAAATGCCTCCGATCCCTTTTGTATCAAGGGGCGAGAGGCATTTTGTTTGCCTAGTGACTGTCGAACTCGGGGAAAAATTAGAAAGTTTTTCGATTTCCATAAACACTGGCAGTTGAATCCTTTCACCGTTTTTTCATATTCGCGCTATAATAAGATTAGAATATATTTTATTGTGAAAAGAAAATGGGGGAACTATGCTGGAAGTCTATATTGATGGGGCCAGTAGCGGCAATCCTGGTCCGAGCGGAATCGGATTATTTATTAAAGGGGAAGGACATTCCATCCAAATCGGCGAATATATCGGCGAATCAAACAATCATGTTGCGGAATTTATCGCACTGATCCGCGGGCTGGAAGAAGCCAAAAAACTTGGCACCTCTTTCGTTTCTGTCCGCTCGGATTCAAAAATTGTAGTAAATTCCATTGAAAAGCGGTATGTAAAAAGCGAACAATTTAAGCCTTATTTGGAAACCGCTCTGAAACTGGCCGAAGAATTTGAACTCTTTTTCATCAAATGGATACCGGAACAACAAAATAAAGCCGCTGATGCACTGGCGCGGCAAGCCATCCGCAAAGGGATGTAATCAGCGGTTTAAAAACAAATGGGATTCTTCCGCTTGAAGAATCCCATTTTTATGTTTTGGCGATTTCTCTTTGTTCGACTTTGTTTAATAGCGCACCGATGGCTCCTGAAAAACCGCAATCTTTCAAAAAGACCGGCGTGTGCTTTTTCAGAATCGTATAATTGGCAATCACTTCTTTTAAATGTTCGTTATTCGCCAATGTCGATCCAATATAGATAATCGTTTCGGAATTTTTCATATCCGCATACTGGATGCTCAATGTCGTGATGACTTCGCCAACCAGCGCCTGGATTGTGGCCAACAAATCAGGGATTTTGTAGGACGTATTGTTCAATAAATTGACTTTCCCAAAATTGCTTGCCGTCAAATGTCCTTCGATCGGAGGCTCCATTCCTTCAAAAATATCCTTTACAAACAGATCAATGAATTCCCTTTTCCCTTGCTTTGCAATCTCCGTTATTTCCTTAAAATCGGAAAGGCCTGTTATGATAGTGGCCAGTCCCGTTAATGTGCCTCCTCCGATGCCTGTCCCGCCGACGCGCACATGCTTCTCATTGTCCATATAATGGATGCTTGTGCCTGTGCCTACATTTGTAATGATGCTTTTTTGGATATTGTGGCCTTCCTTTTTTAACAAATATTTTACCCCTTTGATCGTTGCATCAAATTCCACAACATAATCAATGGGCTTATTGATTTTCAGCTTGGATAATAGCTGTTCAGTCCTGCCGCCGGTAATACCGATTTCTTCGATTTCAGGAAAGGATTCAATCCATTCCTTCACCATAGATAAGTCTTTTGAAGGGAACGCTTTAAATTGGAATTCATTTTGATCATTCAAGTAAGCGACTTTTGTTAAAGTGCCTCCTGCATCAATTCCTATTGTTTTCCGCATAAACGCTCTCCTTTTATTAATCCACTCTCTACACTTTAACCGTATTCCTTTTTCATTTCAATATTTTTTAAAATTTTATTAAAATTCAAAACAGAAATTCATTATAGTAAAATTATATAATTTTTATGAATAAAATTAAACTTTTACTACCTGTCCCGTAATTAAATTTCTCCTTTTAAACTCTTTTATTAGTTTGTATTTATATTTGAATAATAATTTATAAATTTTTCTTTCATATGTATCCAATGTTTGGCCGTTCATCGTGAATTGATTTACTGCATCAGGTTCCATCAATAAATTTTGCAATGTCATGACTTCCGTTTTCGGAAAGACGCATTGGTGCAGGCGGCTGAGGCGCGAAATCTGCCTTAAACCGGAACGGGTGATCAGCACTTTCCGATCCAAGTCGTTTACGATTGAGCGCAAAAATTTTGCCAATTCTTCGCTTGGGAGAATTTCATGACATTCCGTTTTGATGATGCTGCCGTCTTCTTGAACCTCTTCCCGTTCTTTTTTTATACATGATAAGGATTGATGAATGGAATCCATCGAATGGATTTTGATATCGGAAGGAAAAACCTCGCCGGTTACGTATGTAAAATAGACTTCGGCCCCATTCTCCCCATGATGGCTTTCGTTTAACAAAAGGGCGAATTGATTCGTCTTTTGCTTTTCAATCATCCCGTGGCCATCGGCGGCTTTAAAAATTTGAAAAAGGGAAATGGCATCATCCAATGCCCGATGTTGTGTTGCGGCAACGACATCAAATTTTGCCATTAAATCGCTTAGACTTGGCTGCACCTTAATCTGATTGTCAATCATATATTTTTGTTGAAAATCAACGATCGGATAAATGAAACGCCGTTTGATACGGTTGCGGAGGAGTTCCTCTTCCAATAATTTACGGTCAAATTCCCCGAAAGTAACGAATATGGTATTCCCTTGAGTCCACTCCTTAAAGCGCTTTATGACCTGTTTAAAGGGGGGAGCTGAAAGGAGATCTTCAGTATGTATGCCCGTCAACTCGTGAATCCGGTTATTTAATTTTTTAAATTTATATGGCTGGATGAATTCGGAAAAAAACTCCACTCGATCATTCGGAAGCCATTTCACGGCGCCGATTTCAATGATATGTTGTTTTCCGCGCACTACATCTGCCTCTATATCCAAAAATATATACGTTTCCTTTCGCACGAATGAATCCACCTTTATCTATTAAACTGTCCCACCCCATTGTATCGAAAAGCAGCGATAAAAACACGCTTTTTTGCATAACATACCTTTCCAATGATCGTTATTTTGATGTGCAAATAATGGTTTTTCCTTGTCTATAATAGTTTTTAGGAGTTTTGTTTTTCCTTTTGGGAAAATGAATGTTAGGATAGATAGGAAGAGTAACGGATCGGAGGATAATCGGACAAATGAACCAAAAAGCGCTTGAAAAAGATGCGATGAGAGTATTGAAAGAAACGAGCCGCACCTTCTATATTCCCATCACATTTCTAAAAAAAGATTTAAAAAAGGCTGTTGCCAATGCCTATTTGATCAT
Organism: Ureibacillus sp. FSL K6-8385; assembly: GCF_038593155.1. Classification (GTDB taxonomy): domain Bacteria; phylum Bacillota; class Bacilli; order Bacillales_A; family Planococcaceae; genus Ureibacillus; species Ureibacillus terrenus. The sequence continues at coordinate 1,067,295 of NZ_CP151968.1, read as the reverse complement.
GCGCGCCCTGGATGAAATCGAGGACAATGAACATCCGGAAGTAACGAACGGCTTGAAGCATGACATTTTAATGGAAACCGGAAGTTTATTAAAAGAAGAAGCTTTTCCTAACGGCCGCTATCTGGAATTGTTGGAGCCGGTTAGACAATACTTGCCTGAAGTGACGCTGCGCATGAACGACTGGATTTCCCTTCTGCCTTCAGGAGCCAAAAATATAGTTTGCAATGCAGCAAGTGAAATGGCTTTTGGAATGGCCAAATGGGCGAAAGCCAACTGGCAAGTCCGCACAAAGGAAGATCTCGACGATTATACATATTACGTCGCAGGACTTGTCGGCGTCATGCTTTCGGATTTATGGGAATGGGACAGCAAAGTCAAAACGGACCGGGAACTTGCGATCGGATATGGACGCGGCTTGCAGGCTGTCAATATTCTAAGAAATAAAAAGGAAGATCTCGAAAAGCGGGGCGTCAGCTTCATTCCGGATGGATGGACATTGGAGGATTTGTTCAACTATTCGGAGGAAAATTTGCGCAAAGCCGATCTCTATATGAAAGATATCACGAAACGATCCATTATGCTTTTCTGCCGTTTGCCGCTTGCCCTTGCCCATAAAACGTTGAACGCTTTGAAAGAAGGAAAAGAAAAAATGAGCCGGAGCGAAGTGGAAGAGACGGTAAAGGAAATATTGGCCGAATAAAAGTAAGCCCGAAATCAAACAACGCCTATAAATCAATGACACCTCCCTGTAAGATGAAAGTAACAATTACAGAGGAGGTGTTCTTTTTTTGACAACGGAAAAACTCAATATCGTGCCTGTAAAATTAGAGTCCAAATCTGATCCAACTCCATCCCCAGCAAGTCGTGGTCCACTCAGACCAATATGCGTCATTCAATCCAATCAGTGTAAAATCTCCTTCTACCCCGGTGTCAAACCTCAATTACTTCAAGCGGTTATCAGGGAGTTGAATCGAAATGATTCATGATTTTACAAAATGCAAAAATATCTATATCATTTGCGGTCATACAGATATGCGAAAAGGAATCGACGGTCTAGCAACGCTAATTCAGGATTCATTCGAACTCGATCCATACAGCGAGGCAATCTTCTTGTTTTGCGGTCGAAGGAAAGATCGTTATAAATGTTTATACTTTGATGGAGATGGCTTCGCTATGCTTTATAAACGATTGGATAATGGCAAACTCCAATGGCCACGAAATAAAAATGAAGTTCGTCGGCTCACGCAACAACAACTTCGTTGGTTACTTGAAGGACTCACAATTCATCAACCGAAAGCCATACAAAAATCTAAAAAAGGTGTCTTTTAACCAATGATTACTAGTGATATAATCAAGACATTATTGAATTTGGACGGAAATGTGGTGAATGATGTGAGCAATGATTCGAATGAAAAATTAATTCAATTATTAGAAGAACAACTCGCGCAATCCAATAAGAGAAATGAAGAACTGTTGAAACAAATTGAATCGTTGTCACAACAAGTTCGCTATTTAACAAAGCTTCTTTATGGCTCAAAATCAGAAAAATCAAAGTACCAAGCTCCAGATGGACAATGTTCTTTATTTGATGATGACTCTTTTTTTAACGAACCTGAGCACACAGAAGAACAAAGCACGGACACTGTTACCTATACAGTTGTTCGTAAAATACATAAAAAGAAACGAAACGATTTCTTCGTGGATGGTTTAGAAATTGAAGAAATTCATCATCACCCTGAAAACTTACAATGCGAGTGTTGTCAATCTCAGATGACAGAGATCGGCAGCACGATTGTTCGTGAGGAAGCAAAATTTATACCGGCTATTGTGAAGCGTGTTCGACATATCGAACACGCTTATGAGTGCAGGAATTGTAAAAAAGATCTCAGCAAAAATTCACAAATCAAACGAGGCAAAGCACCACAACCAGCGATTCAACGAAGTATTGCTGGACCAACGGTCTTGGCAAAAATCATCTACGATAAGTTTGTTCAATATTTACCTTTATATCGCCAGGTAAAGGAATGGAACCATTATGGTCTCCTTACAAACGATAAAAATTTATCGAACTGGGTGATTCGAATCGCGGAGGATTGGCTTCATCCAATCTACCATCGTATGAAAGAGCTCCTTATGAAAAAATCAATTCTTCATATTGATGAAACATACGCTCAAATACTCAACCGTTCGGATGGAAAGTCGGCTCAGTCTAATGCTTATAACTGGGTATTCCGAAGCGTTGCTTCTCAAGGGCCGACCATCGTCATGTTTCATAGTGCGTTATCGCGAAGTCGGGAAGTTTTAAAAGACTTCGTGGAAAAGTTCAAGGGAACCATCATTTGTGACGGATATTCTGCATACGCTGGTTTACCTAACGTCACATTCGCCAATTGTTGGGCACATGTGCGTAGAAAATGGCTAAAAGCCAACAGTAAAAACGCCGAAAAAGGTGTAGAATATTGTAATCGACTCTACGAATTGGAACGAAAGTTTAAGAAACTTTCACCAAGCAAACGTCGAAAAGCACGAAAAAAATATTCCAAACCGATTGTGGAAGAATTCTTACAATGGGTAGATGAATCTCCTTTTTACGGCAAAAGTGCCCTTGCGGAAGCGGCAAACTATACCTTGAAACATGCCGAAGGTCTAAAAGCATTTCTATATGACGGTCGAATTGCGATTGACAATAACCCAGCAGAAAATGCGATTCGTCCGAGTGTGATTGGTCGGAAGAACTGGCTTTTCTCTGTGAGTGAATTGGGAGCTGATGCCAATGCCGTTTGTTTGAGTTTAGCTGAAACGACAAAAGCTAATGGAATTGATTTCTATCAATACTTGGTCAAAGTATTGACAGAACTCCCAAACCTCCCAATCCATCAGCAACCAGAAATAATCGATCGCTACTTGCCTTGGTCTAAAAATATACGTGAATCATGTGCAATAGCAAAATAGCCCTCAATCTGAAAAAATTCAAGATTGTAGGGCTATTTGTCATGCGTACTAATAGGTACGCTTTTTTAATCCCTGTTTTAAGTTTTTCAATGCGTCATTTGAATTCGGGCTTACGAATAAAAAGCTTATCCAAAAGGGAATGAACATCTTCCCCTTTTGGATAAGCCTATTTTTTATCTTTCGCAGGCATAATTGCCATGATTGAGGTCCAATCGGCTGATATGCAGGACGGCCCGAAGAAATTAACATTATGTTGAACCTTATTAGATGGTCTTATTTAAGTATTTTTCCCTTTCCTCCTGAGGCACCATATTGCCGCCGGTTCCCCATAAAAGATGGGTTGCTTGATTGAGCTTATCCAGCAGTCCATGATGTTCCAAATACGTTTTCCCTTCTTTCAGCAACTGTATCGGCCCATATACGCTTGCGTGGCTTGAAGGCTCCATAAAAATGCCCTCCGTCCGGGCCATTTCCTTCAAACTTTCGAATAAAAAATCATCCGCTACTGTGTAGCAGCCGCTTAAAATCGGCTCCATCAACTTCCCTACAAATTTGGAAGGCCGTCCCACCGCCAACCCATCCGCTTCGGTACGGTTCGTCAAACCTATGTCCATCACCGAAATGTTGTCGTGCAATCCTGTCATCATCCCCAAAAGCATGCAAGGGGACTGGGTCGGCTCTCCGAAGAATATGTGCACATGCTCTTTATAAATCGCCTTTAAGCCATATGCCACGCCCCCCGGACCACCGCCTACCCCGCAAGGCAAATAAACAAACAATGGATGCTCCTGATCGACCCGAATATTGAGTTGTTCCAATTGATTTTTTAATCGCAGTGCACTGACCGCATATCCGCTGAATAAGTCAATTGAATTTTCATCATCGACAAAATGGCACATCGAATCATCCGCCGCCTGCCTTCTTCCTTCTTCCACCGCCAGACTGTAATCTGATGCATATTCAATGACTTGGACCCCTTTTTCACGAAGCAGTTTCTTCTTCCATTCTTTGGCATCCATTGACATATGCACCGTCACCTGAAACCCCAATTTTGCTGCCATAATGCCGATACTGAGCCCCAGATTCCCCGTCGAGCCGACCGCAATTTTATAACGGCTGAATAATTCTTTAAATTCACTGCGTTGAAAAGCGGCATAATCGTCCGTTTCTTTTATGAATCCATGTTTAAAAGCGATATGTTCCGCAAATTTCAATACTTCATATATGCCTCCGCGCGCTTTGATGGATCCTGAAACCGGAAGTTCGTGGTCGCATTTTAATAGAAGCTTCCCGGCCAGCGGCTTATTTGCATGTTTTTCAATCAATTGCTTCATATTCGGTATTTCTATTAATTTTGATTCAATGATTCCTTGTAAATTTTTTGTTTCCGGAAAGACTAACTTTATATAACTACTAAACCTTTTTAAACGTTTTTCCGCTTCCAGAACTACCTGAAAAGAATAGGAATGATTTTCAGGAAAACGATCCGTTTTGTTCGGATTTATCCATAGAACCGGAATGGAATTTTCCACTTTTTCGAATATATATCGTTCTTTTTCCGAAAGATTGCGTTGAAAATCAACCATTCTGACTCTCCTTTTTCAATGAAATCGCACGTTCACAAATTTGTCGAAATTTTATTTCAAAGTCCAAATTATTTTTCTCTGTTCGTTTTTTAGGCCCTTTTGTTCTTCCTCCTGCACGGCGAAATTTTGCATTTTCATGCCTGAAAAACAGCATTAATTCGATATTTTCTTCTGTAAATTCTTTTCCATTTTGATTCAATACGAAGGCACCTTTTGCCAGGCACATGGCAGCCAAACCAGTGTCCTGGGTAATCACCACATCATATTTTGAAACCGCATTCACTATAGCAAAATCAACGGAATCCCGCCCTTCCGGCACTTGAATTGTTATTGCATTCTTACTATTAATAAGATGAGAAGTATCGCAAAACAAGAATGGTTTTATCTCATATTGAGATGAAACAAATACAGCAATATCAACGACTGGGCACGCATCCGCATCAATTAGAACGTTGATGATAAGCACCAATCCTTTCACTAATTTCAGGAAATAAATATTATATAAACATAATTTTATTTAGAATTTTTTTACAATTTATTTTCCTTGAGGAAAAAATCGTATATTGAATTGTTTGAAAAATCATAATAACATTTTCTCATAAGATTTTTGGGAGGGAAATGCAAATGACTACTGAAGTAAAAAACCAATCCAAAGCAAAAGAGTACATCGATTCTGTGTATAATCAGCTTAAAAATAAATATGGTTATCAAACAGAATTCCTTCAAGCGGTGGAAGAAGTATTCTCCACTTTAGTTCCTGTATTTGAACAACATCCAGAATACATTGAACAAAACATTTTATCACGTATCGTTGAACCGGATCGCATCATCACTTTCCGCGTCACTTGGCAGGATGACCAAAACCGCGTTCATGTAAACCGCGGTTACCGCGTTCAATTTAATAACGTAGTGGGTCCATACAAAGGCGGATTACGATTCCATCCTACAGTAAACGAATCCATCATGAAATTCTTGGCCTTTGAGCAAATCTTTAAAAACGCATTGACAGGGCTTCCAATCGGTGGTGCCAAAGGCGGATCCGACTTTGACCCTAAAGGAAAATCCGACGCAGAAATTATGCGCTTCTGCCAGGCGTTTATGACTGAATTGTATCGCCATATCGGTCCTGATGTCGATGTTCCTGCCGGGGATATCGGTGTAGGCGCCCGGGAAATCGGCTATTTATGGGGCCAATATAAACGCATTAAAGCAATGCATGAAGCAGGTGTTCTTACTGGTAAACAACCTGGCTACGGCGGTTCTTTGGTCCGCAAAGAAGCAACTGGTTACGGATTAATCTACTTTGTAGAAGAAATGTTGAAAGATGCGAATGATACTTTATCAGGAAAAACTGTGGTTGTTTCCGGTTCCGGTAATGTTGCCATTTATGCGATTGAAAAAGCCCAACATTTAGGCGCAAAAGTTGTGGCCTGCTCCGATTCCAACGGATATGTTTATGATCCGGACGGCATCGATTTGAATGTTGTAAAAGAAATCAAAGAAGTAAAAGGCGAACGAATCAAAAAATATGTGGAATATCGTCCAAACGCAACTTATACAGAAGGCTGCACAGGCATCTGGACAATTCCATGCGATATTGCATTGCCTTGTGCAACACAAAATGAAATTGACGGAGAATCTGCAAAAATTTTAATCGCTAATGGCGTAAAAGTAGTTGCTGAAGGGGCTAATATGCCTTCAACTCCAGAAGCAATCAATGAATATTTGGCAAATGGCGTATTATTCGGACCTGCGAAAGCCGCCAATGCAGGCGGTGTGGCAACATCTGCGTTGGAAATGGCGCAAAACTCCAGCCGCACATACTGGTCTTTCGAAAAAGTGGATGAAAAACTCCGCGATATTATGAGAAATATTTATAGAACTTCCAAAGAATGCGCTGAAAAATACGGTGCACCTGGAAATCTGATGGTTGGCGCAAATGTCGCAGGATTTGTTAAAGTAGCAGACGGGATGATTGCTGAAGGGGTTTATTAATCATTCGATAAATTGGGGATTCCATCTAACAAAAAGGGGGTAAAAAATAAAGATTTTCCGGCCGGTTGGCGGGATTTGTTCCCGCGCCAATCGTCCTTCTTTTTTCCATCTGAATTTGATGCATTTCTCTGAAACCATCCTGATCATCAAAGATTTTCATGCATAAGAAAATATGGCTTGGGATGAAGTGCCTTTTCAAACCAAGCCAACATCGTTTCTATTAAATCACATTACTTATTCAAGCTGTACAGTTTGGATACCCCAGTTTCTACCGCCGCATCCGCCACCGCTTTCGCCACAGCCGGAACCACTCTTTCATCCAATGGTTTTGGAATGACATAATCTTCATGCAAATCCTTTTCGTCAACCAGCGAAGCAATCGCTTTTACAGCTGCCATTTTCATTTCTTCGTTGATTTCTGTTGCCAAAACATCCAATGCGCCTCTGAAAATGCCAGGGAACGCTAAAACGTTATTGACCTGGTTTGGATAATCGGATCGTCCAGTTCCAATGATCCGCACTCCCCAACGTTTTGCATTGTCGTATGTGATTTCCGGATTTGGATTCGCCAATGCAAAAACAATCGGATCGCGATTCATGGCTTCGATATGTTCCTTCGTCAATATGTTTGCTACGGATACACCGATGAAGATATCCGCCCCTTGAATGGCGTCATCCAAAGTTCCTGTCAATTTTTCGGGATTCGAAATTTTTGCAATTTCATCTTTTATCGGGTTCATTGATGGACGGCCTTCATAGATGATGCCTTTCGAGTCACAAATCACAATATTTTGGTATCCGATGTTTCTCAAGAGTTTTAACGTAGCAATTCCGGCTGCACCTGCACCGTTTATCACCACTTTTACATCTTCTTTTCGTTTCCCGACAATTTTCAATGCATTTTCCAATCCGGCAGCAGTCACGATTGCCGTTCCATGTTGATCATCATGGAAAACCGGAATATTGCACTCGGCTTTTAACCGTTCTTCGATTTCGAAGCAGCGAGGGGCTGATATATCTTCCAAATTGATGGCACCGAATGTCGGTTCAAGCAACTTTACTGTTTTTACGATTTCGTCTACATCTTTTGTGCCCAATGTAATTGGCACCGCATCCACATCCGCAAATCGTTTTAATAGCAAAGCCTTTCCTTCCATTACAGGAAGTGCCGCTTCCGGACCTATATCCCCCAAGCCGAGCACCGCAGTTCCATCGGAAATGACCGCAACAAAATTCCCTTTTATTGTATAATCGTAGACCCGCATTGGGCTTTTTTCGATTTCCTGACAAGGCGCCGCGACCCCGGGAGAATAGGCCAAACTCAAATCCCGCGCATCATTGACAGGCACCTTAGATACAATTTCCATCTTCCCCTTAAAATTGCCATGCATTTCCAACGATTCTTTCATAACATCCATTTTTCTCATCCCCTTATTTCTCTTTTTATAAATATTGTTTTTTGTATAATATTACTTTACTTGATTAAAGTCAATAACAAATTTGGATGAAAGCCTAAAAATGTTGATAATACGATGTTTTTAAAGCGTTTTCATCTTTCTGATAATGACCTTTTTTTATATTTTTGAATAGCGAATTATTATATAAATATAATAAAAAGCGCATTTTTCACAAATAAAATCTTGTGAAATCAATGTTTTATTTGTGAAGATAAAAACACACTATTTTACTAAACCAAATATGATATTTTTCACATACTTCAATTGATCAAAAAATGAAGTTGTCATAAAATTTTCATAATTTCAACAAAAAAAATAAGAGACACCCCAAATGATTTGAAGTGTCCCATTCATGATTGGTAACCCGATGTATCTAATTAATTCCCTGCAAGTTCCTCGATAAAGTCGTATGGCACGTATGTTTTACGTGGCTCCAACAGTGCAGGCGCCTTAGCGAACTGTTTCGTTGTTTGGTTTTGGATGTAGCTTGTTTTGCCTCTCGTAATGATATAGAAAACGCAGCCCTTGGATACAACCGCTCCATTCCCGGTGGAATCCACCCTGTATCCAAGCTGTTCGGCTATCAATCTTAACGGCACCATTTTCACATTGTTGATATAATAGTGATCCTGTTCCGCAATTTTATATGCTTTCTCTATATTTGATGCTTGTTGCCCATTCTCATCCCGTTCCAACACGATGACCTTTGACGGGCCTGTTTGTGCCGGATAGGATTCAAGCACAACTTCATAGAAAATCAGTACTTCCTTATCGATCACCGAGTCTTTCTTTAATTTTTTGCCGGATAAATTGATAATTTCCGTTTTTTCATCAAAGTGAATGTACAAATCTTTGGCCGCATTTAAAAACTTTTGGTCGAATTTGTCCAACTGAACCGTGCCCGGATTGTCCGTATTAACAATGACCACATCCGGCGAATATTGAGGCGGATAAATCATGATCATCGGCTTTGTACCATCGACAAAGGCGGTTATCTTTATGCCCTCTTTCAATTCAACCGCATTTCCGGCATTATCAAATACCAAAGTTTCATCATCGAAGTAAAAACCAAAAGGATTTTGTTCCGAATCAATTGTGGCAAAGAATTGGCCGTTCTCTTGTTTCGAGATTTTACTGATTGTTCCGCTCACCTGAAAATAGTTGAATTGAACCTCCGCCTTTTTTCCACAGTCTCGTTGGGAGCGTTTTCTTGCGCTTGTACGCGCGCGTCCGGGAGCACTGCAAAGCTGCCGAGCAATGCCAATGCACAAAGAGTTGACAAGGTTTTTTTCATGCTTTCTCTCCTTTCTTTTTTGTTTTCGTTCAATTAGTCGAATGGAAGCGGAAAAGGTTACAAAGTTCCCCAAAAATTTCTTTTTCCGGTTGTTTTTCAAAATAAAAAGGGGGAATATCTCCCCCTCTTCCTTATTTCAACTCCACCTTCTGCAATTGTTGATATATTTCTTTCCAAGTCTCCAAACGGCTTTCTTCCTGCAATAACAGACGCTCTGTGTGGATTTGATTCATCGCTTGGTGGTAAATATGCTTGCGCAATCCTTCCGCTTCCTTCGCAATTTGCTCTTTCGCCCAGTCCATCATCCGCTGCTTTTCTTCTTCCAAATAACGCTCCGCATCCGGTTTTGTCATATCTTCCAACGCTTGTTTCAACTGTTCCTTCTCATTCTTTTCAAAGAAGGATTTCGTGTTCTTGAAGTAGGATTTCACGGATGCATATTTATTGAAGTCTTCAAATGGACCTTCAAAATCCAATAATTCCGCATCTTCGAATTCATAAGCGATAAATGAGAAGCTCGGATTCATTTCTTTCAAAGAACGGCTTTCATCTTTGAAACGTTCTTTGATTTGTTTTTGAATGAATTGGGCGATGCGGAAATTCGTCACCCGAAGCTCCTGGGCAAAGTCGAATTTCAATGAACTCAATGTTTCTTTCAATGCTTTGCTTAAAGCTTCCTGAGGCGATAATGCCGCAAAAGTCGATGGATTATAACTTTCTCTGAAAAAGTCAGGATAACGGTAATATACCCGTTGCAGTACGTAATATAATAATTCATCGAGCTCTTGTTTCGTATCGCTTTCAATCATGCTGGTAGACGCACTGCTGTAATGCTTTTCCACATAATTTTCTAATTGGGCGAGTTCTTCCAGGCGCTCATCTTTCCGTTTTAAGTTTTCCTCTGTTTGCGTGATTAAATCGGACAAGCGTTGATGGGTTTTTTCCACTTCCTCATGAAGCGCTTGGATTGCGATGGATGCAAGGTCTTCGTTCAAGAAACGGTAAAAGGCTTCTTCAAATGGCTGCATGCCGGAAGCATATTCCGCTTTTTCCTGCTTTTCACGCAACGCAAGCAAACTGGACACACCAAACAATTTAGGGAATCGGATGCCAAAACGCTGCAATTCATTGCGGACGTATGCCTTCACTTCTTCCGCTTCCTCTTCATTTTTTGCCAAGTCGATGGCATTCACAATAAAGAACATTTTATCCAATTCAAAGGCATCTTTTACGCGGCCCAACTGGATCAGGAATTCCCGGTCCGCCTTTGCGAAGGCATGGTTGTAATATGTCACAAAGAGAATGGCATCGGCGTTGCGGATGTATTCAAATGCAACCCCTGTATGCCGGGCGTTGATGGAATCCGCCCCAGGCGTGTCGACAAGTGTCACGCCCATGCGGGTCAGCGGGCAATCATAATAGAAATTGATGTTATCCACAAAGCAGGAGCGTCTTTCCTCGGCAACAAAACGTTCAAACTCTTCCCTGTTTACACGGAGCACCTCGCCGAGTTTTCCGATGTATTCCGGATAGCCTTCCTGATAGGCGCGGATAAAGGATTTATGGACATTCAACCGCTCATCCTTCAATTCAACATTCAAAGCTTCTTCAGCGCGGTTGAAAGCCTCCTCCAACGATTGCACAGTCATTCCAATCGCTTCATAGGCAAACTGAATATCCTCCAATAATTGCTCCTTCGTCTTCAGCTGCACATCGGCTGTTTCGTGAGGATGGTTTGCATCGACAGGCCGGATTTTGTTGATTGCCGCCGTTGTCGGGTTTGGGGACACCGGCAATACTTTTTCGCCCATCAATGCGTTGGAAAAGCTGGATTTTCCTGCACTGAAAGCGCCGAATAAGGCAATCGTAAAATCTTTATGTTCAAGTCTTTCCACCTTTTTCAACAAGAAGTCGGCCACTTCTTCAAAGCCTTCAACCCGCTTTACAAGGTTTGCGGTGCGGACGGCGTTTTCAACCACTTCTTCACCTTTCACCGATAGGTTGACTTGCTCCGGTGCAAGTTCAGCGTATTCCTCCTCTTTTTGCTCCTTCTTCAACATGGACGGATCAAATAATCGGACTTCTTTCAGTTCTTGTTCAAATTGTTTTTCCCATTGTTCCTTTTTCTTTTTCGCTTCATCCCTAATATTTTTGGAAGCATGGACAAGCTGCCGCTCCAGGAAGGATTTCCGTTCGTCCATTTCGGAAATGCTTTGAATCGCCTTCACTTTCTTCTCTAAATGTTTCAATTTTTGCCGGACAGGCGCCTGGGATGTTACGCTGATTTCTTGCAATAACGGTATTTGGCTTTCTTTCCAGGCATCCGTTTCACGGATAAAATAGCGGCGTGTTGCCTCCCTTACCCGATTGGCAAAGTTCAATACCGCATCTCCCGTTACAATGGCATTTTTCTGCACGCATTCTTCAATCAGACTGAACGGCGCATCAAAGGCCATGGCGTCAATTTGGCTTGCCCTATCATCCGTTAACGCACCGACATCTTTCAATTGCTGCTTCATCAAAGATTTCATGTGGCCGATAACTTGTGATTGCAAAATGGATTGATATTGGTCATAAACATCTTTCTTGCGGCGCTCGATTTCTTCCTGCGTTTTCTTTTTCCAACCGAATAAGCCCCCCACTTTAAATCCTTCTTGCTGGCTTTCCAAATAAAGACGCAATTTTTCGCGGAAATCGGCAGGGATAATGGCCGCATTTTCCAATATGTCATTGCGTTTTACTTTGAAACTTTCTTCCCAATTTTCAAGTGAGAACAAATTCGTTTGGAGTTTTAATTTCTCATATTGTTCCAATAAATCTTCACGGTTTTCCCATTCATCGGCCGATAAAACTTCGGAGAACTCTTCGAAACGGGCATTTTTTTCTTCTTCCAAAAATGCCAAGTGTTCACTTTGCATTTTTTTCAGCGTGTTTTCGGCGGTTTCCAAAAGCCGTTCCTGCCAATGCTCCATGGAATCCATCACAATGCTTTTTACCTTTTCAAAATCATTGTGCGGATGATCATGCTGCTTCAGCGAAGTGAAAAAGATCCCTTTCGGTTCCACTCCCCACGCTTTAAAGGAATTGTATACGGATTGTTTATATTCCTCGAAGGAAAGTTCATTTTCATTATGTTTATCAATTTGATTGACAATTAAATACACATTTAGATTATATTTCATTAACTGTTTTGTAAATTGGAAGTTCAATTCGGACTGAACATGGTTGTAATCCATTGTGTAAAATACAATATCCGCGATGTGCAATGCGGATTCCGTACTCATCCGGTGGGCATCATCCGTCGAATCGACCCCCGGTGTATCCATCACCGTCACCCCGGCCGGCAATTTGGAATCTTTGTGACCGATTTCAATCTGCGTGACAAGTTCCCCGTTTTTGCTCAATTCTTTGACTGTTTTTATATCGTAACCTGCTTCGAATTTAACAGGTTTATCATCTTTCATATAACAAATCGCAAAATCTTCATCCGATTTGTGCACTTTTACAATATTTGCGCTCGTAGGAATGGGGCTTGACGCCAAAATATCTTCTCCTGATAATGCGTTGATTATGCTGGATTTCCCGGCGGAAAAATGGCCCGCAAATCCAATTACATATTCTTTTTGCAACAGTTTTTTCGCAAACAAATGAAGCTTTTCCATCCGCTCTTCATCTTCATTATGTTTGAACACTATGTATTGAATTGCGGCCTGTTGTAGCAGCTCTTCAATTTTCTCGTCGAAAGTATTCATGCAACAAATACCCCTTTGCCTCAATTTTGTCACAATTATAATATTATCATGCTTTTCAAGGAAAATCGCTAGAAAATAAAAAGATTTTTTTGGCAAATAAAAAAGCGCCAATGATTGGCACTATTTCGAAACATTTTTCAGGATATAAGCACCGATCCCAAAGTACGCAACAATCGTCATGGCAATAAACACGTACACCATCCAAAAGATCCCCTTCATTAATAATGATAATCTTTATCAAAATTATACATAATAATCAAAACAGATGAAATATACAAATTTCAATTTATTTCGAGTTTTTCTTTTATAAAAAAAGGTAATTAAATTACAAAAGATGCAAATCGGCTGTCGACAAACTGAGGCGAAGGATTCAAACAAGGCTACCGGAAATTGTTGATTGCTTCTTTTTAAAGAAAGGGGTGTTCTTTCATGAATAAAAAATGAAGCTGTTCTTTGCCGGAAATCCATGAATCTTCAGCCGGATATTCAGCCCGTTCGATTCCGTTCGACACACAACAACACGAAAGTGCATCTTTAGCTTTTCACAGTAATTTCACATTTCCATCCAAGAACTGTGATTTTTATCACATCTAAGAGGATTTATTTTTATTATGATGAACGTGAAGTAACACAATTGAAATATTTAGGAGGGAGAGACATGGCAAACCATAAAAAGTCTTCGTCAGAAGAGAATTTAAAAGGTACTCTTCTCGCGACCTTTGGCGTAGGTCTAATTATCATTATCGTATGGGTACTTGCATTCAGTACTTATATTGATCGTTTCTAGATTAGGTCGCTTACCAACACTTAAGTAGGAGGGAAAACAATGGAAATACACAAATATGAGAAATGGTGGATGATTTTCGGAACAGGTACTCTCATCGTGTTCCTTATCATTCTCGGTGTAAGCGCATTCCATGGAGGAACTCATCCAAACAATTCCAAATGGACGATCAACTACGAAAATGTCGATCAAATCGAACCATTCAACAATCCTGGATTACACAAAGTTGAAGGAAAAGACTGGGATTACGAAGTTGTGCTTGTTGCGCAAGCATTCGCTTACAATCCAACTGAAATTGAAATCCCAGCCGGTTCAAAAGTTCGTTTTATCGCTACTACAAAAGACGTCATTCACGGTTTTGAGGTTGCAGGAACAAACATCAACTTGATGCTTGAACCTGGTTATGTATCAGAAAAAATCACAACTTTGGATAAACCTGGGACTTATACAATTGTATGTAATGAGTATTGCGGTTCAGGTCACGCATTGATGTACTCTACATTAAAGGTGGTGGACAATAATGACAACAACTAAGGAAACGGTGCAAAGCACTGCAACTTCAAGCTTGAAAAAGCAGCTTGAATTTGTTGATCGGAAAGATGCAAAATTGGCATTGGCCAATATTTATGTCGCATTCATAGCAGTTTTATTAGGTGGTATTGCCGGATTACTACAAGTACTAGTCCGTTCTGGAGCAGTAGAACTTCCTGGTTTCCTTAACTACTATCAAGTCTTGACTGTGCATGGTGTATTGCTCGGACTTGTATTGACAACATTCTTCATTATGGGATTCCAAACAGCTGCCATCAGCCGCACTTCCGGTACATTCACAAATAAACAACGTACAATCGGCTGGATAGGTTTCTGGGTTGCAACAATCGGTTTAGTTGCAGCAGCAGCAATGATTCTTACAAACCAAGCATCTGTACTATACACTTTCTATGCTCCATTGCAAGCTCATGCTGTATTCTATCTAGGATTGGCGCTTGTCGTTGTTGGTTCTTGGATTATCAATGCTGCGCAAATCATGCGCTATGTACAATGGAAAAAAGAAAATAAAGGCCAGTCATCACCACTGCTATCATTCATGGTGGTTGTAAACAACTTCTTATGGTATGTATGTACACTTGGTGTAGCCATAGAAGTATTGGTACAATTGGTTCCATGGTCTTTAAACTTGGTGGAACGCGTTGACGTATTGCTTTCCAGAACATTGTTCTGGTACTTCGGTCACGCATTGGTATACTTCTGGTTATTGCCAGCTTACATGGTTTGGTATGTTGTGATTCCTAAAGTCATCGGCGGAAAAATATTCTCCGAATCTTTGGCAAAACTTGCGTTCATGTTATTCTTGATCCTTTCAGTTCCGGTTGGTCTACACCACCAATACATGGAACCTGGTATTGACGCGTTATGGAAATTCATTCAAGCGGTATTGACGTTCTTCGTTGTAATCCCATCTTTAATGACTGCCTTCGCAATGTTCGCAACATTTGAATTGCGCGGACGCGAACTTGGCGGAAAAGGTATCTTCGGATGGTTCAAAAAATTACCATGGAGCGATTCACGCTTCTTGCTTCCGTTCATTGGTATGGTTGCCTTCATTCCTGGCGGTGCAGGCGGTATCGTCAACGCTTCTTACCAAATGAACGAGCTTGTTCACAATACAATTTGGGTAACAGGTCACTTCCACTTGACAATTGCTACTGCGGTTGCGTTAACATATTTCGGAACAGCATTCTGGTTGATTCCGCACTTAAACGGAAGAAAATTGACAAAACGTGCTAACAGCATGGCAAACTGCGCTGGTATTTTATGGGCAATCGGTATGGCAATCATGTCCGGCGCAATGCACGTTGCAGGTTTGTTAGGTGCGCCACGCCGTTCCGCTTACTCTGAATACGGCGGTTCAGAACAAGCAGCTGAATGGATTTCTTACCAAATTGCGCAAGCAGTCGGCGGTTCAATCCTGTTCATCGCCATCTTAGTCATTACAGGATTAATCATTTACCTTGCATTCTTTGCGCCAAAAGGAGAGCAAGAATTCCCTATCGCAGAAGTTGCACCAGGAGCAGCTAAAACTCCTGCAGTC
This sequence comes from Ureibacillus sp. FSL K6-8385, assembly GCF_038593155.1. Taxonomy (GTDB): domain Bacteria; phylum Bacillota; class Bacilli; order Bacillales_A; family Planococcaceae; genus Ureibacillus; species Ureibacillus terrenus. Next base: position 1,051,383 of record NZ_CP151968.1, on the reverse strand, counting down.
CTTGAAAACTTCAAACTTTGGGGAATTATCATGATTGCGGTGATCATCTTCGCTTACACAATCCCAATCATTGATATCATCAATAACTCTCCAGTTGGTTCAAAAGGTTTCAAACTCTGGTAAAATGACAGCACAATTGAGGCTGGGACATAACTAATAAAGTGAACGAGCTGCAAAAAAATTTTTTGTAAAAAATTGATATCACAGAAAATTGATTGGAGTGACGGGGCGACTCCTGCGGGAACAGCCCGAGTCTCGAGACCCCGCAGGAGCGAAGGTTTGAGCTCCGAGGAGGCTCGAGCCGGGCCCGCGGAAAGCGTCCCCGGAACGGAAATCAATTTTCTTCAATTATCAAAAAAACACCATTTTTCTCCCGTGAGAAAATGGTGTTTTTTATCTTTTGTCCCAGCCTCTTTTTTCTATTACACACAAATTAAATATTAAAATAGTGTGAACATTTTTTCAACTAGTACTTTTCATTTTACATCATAATTCCGCCATCCACATGCAATATGTGCCCTGTAATGTAATTTGATTCATCGGACGCCAAGAATAAATAAGCATTTGCGATGTCGTCAGGTTCTCCCAGCCTTTTTAAACTTGTAATCGATTCCATATAATTTAATATTTTTTCAGGCATTTTCTCCACCATTGTGGTTTTCGTAAATCCCGGAGCCACCGCATTCACATTGATTCCCTTTTTGCCGAGCTCCTTTGCCCAAGTTTTCGTCATTCCCACAATGGCGGCCTTGGCTGCCGCATAATTTGTCTGACCGATGTTGCCATAGACACCGCTTACAGAAGATGTATTGATAATTTTTCCATATCCTTGCTCAATCATGACTTTTGCAACCGCTTGCGTACAATAAAATACGCCTTTCAAATTGACATCGATGACTGCATTAAACTGCTCTTCCGTCATTTTGACAAGCATTGCATCTCTCGTAATTCCTGCATTATTGATCAAAATGTCGATTTTACCATAGCGTTCTTTCGCTTTTTCGACCATATTTTCCACTTCTTCTTTCACTGCCACGTTGACCGGGACAAAAAACACATCGTATCCTTGATTCCGATAGGATTTTTCCAGCTCTTCCCCGGCTTCTTTTTGGATATCTGCGATAACGATTTTTGCGCCTTCCTCCAAAAATCTTTTCACAGCGGCCCTGCCAATCCCGTTTGCCCCACCAGTAATTATCGCAACTTTCCCCTTTAGTCTCATGACGCTCTCCTTTTCTTTTTATTTTTTCAAAACAGACAATCATTGACATATTACGCCGATGACACGACCTGTTTCAACAAATTTGATAAAATTATATTCCCAAAAATAAAAAAATATGCAAAAAATCCATATAGACTTTTTACATATATCTGTAATGAGACATTATACGTTTTGAGGCTGCACCGGCAACACTTTTAGAAACTCGGAACGGACGTCATTGTCTTCTTCATTCAAGAAAATATGGATATCCCCATAATCCTTCTCAGTCCGAATAAGCCGGCCAATTCCCTGCTGCAATCGCAGCAACATAAACGGCAAATCCACTTCTTCGAACGGTTTTCCTGCAAATTTTCTTTTCGCTTCAAAAAGCGGATCCTTCGGCGGGAATGGCAATTCATAGATGATAATTTGGGTCAAAGATTCCTCCGGCAAGTCAACCCCTTCCCATAAATGATAGGAACAGAGAGTTTTTAGGGCGCCGTTTTGGAAATCTTTAATAATGGATGTTAATTCTCTATCCCCTTCAAAGCCGACTGTTAAACGTGACATTAGCGGCAATTTTTCCTTAAATTTCAACATCGATTGTCTGGATTTAAACAATACCAATGTTTTCTTATTTTGGTTCAGCAATTCTTCCACTTTTTTCACTTTTTCTTCATCGGAGAGCCCATGTAAATAAATATTCATGACTTCATCATAATCAAATGGAGAAGGCACACTGAAATGCTGATATTTTTTCACTCCTAAGCTGGAAGCGATATAAGAGAAATCTTTGTTCACAGATAGCGTTGCGGATGAAAAGATAATCGGAATTTTGTTGGAGAACAGTTTTTCCTCCAATACTTCCGTTATTAATCTCGGCATGATGACCAGTGTATCTTCCCCGTCGGTATCTTCCAGCCAGTCAATGGCGTCGCTTTTGGAAATGAATATTTTTAACGCTTCTTCATAGTCTTCTAAAAATTCCTCGACGATATTCAGTTCGTATTCCGGAATGACATACATTTCCGATTCGAATACAAATTCTTCTAATAATTGTTCCACATCTTCAATCAACTGCTTTCCTAAAGCCAGTAACCGATCCGATTTGCGGATTTTTTTGCGGTCATCATCAGACGGAATGACATCATCCTGGAGCTGATCGAAGAACAGTTCATGATCATCCTGCAATTTTTCCATTGCATATAAAGTGCTTTCCCGGATATCGTCCACCATGATCCGATCCAATAATTTCACAATTGTATAATTTTGCACTTTATATGTCATGGCCTTTTGTGCTGCATACTCCAATAAATGTCCTTCATCCAGAACTATCATCGACACTTCAGGTAGCAACGTCAACTGTCCTTCGCGTTTCCGGGATTCTTTCGTTGCCAGATGTTCCATTAAAAAGTCTTGGGAACAAATAATTAAATCCTTTGCTTTTCGATAATGGGACCGATGCAATGTTTGGCCGCACCGGTTTCGTTTCTCGCAAACACTGCATTGCATGATCGAATTGTAATTAACCTTTTTCCAATTTTCATCGCTGATTTGCGGAAAATCACTTCTCGCACCGTAAAGGGGGATCTGCACAGCGGAACTTTCCGAATAAACTTCTTCCGGAATCGCGAAGGCTATTTCGTCGATCCATTCGCCCTCTTCATATACTTCCGCTTCTTCCAAACGTTTCAAACATAAATATTGATCACGGGATTTCGCAAGCCTTACATCGATGTTCAACCCTAAATGCTTTTCGATTTTTGCGATATCCCCTTCTTCTTTTACCAGCTGGTCAATCAATGTTTCATCTGCGCAAGCGATCAACGCCGGCTTCCCTTTATAGCGGGCATAAGCAATGGCGGGCAATAAATATGCTAAGGTTTTTCCCGTGCCGACTCCCGCTTCCGCAAACAATACATTCTTTTCTTTTAACGCATTGATTACTTGATAGCTCATAAAAATCTGTTCATCGCGGCATTCGAAGCCCTTTTCGGGCAAAATATCATAAAACACGTCGCCAATCCAATCCGCGAGCGAATCAAAAAAACTTTTTTCCTTTGATAATTCAAAAGGTATTGATGATTGCATTTTCAAATCTCCTTTTTCAATGCCTATTTTTAGACATTAAGAAAGTGTCTCGAAATCATTCAAGACACTTCATGTTCTAAACCTTGTCCTAAACGATGTATTGCAATAATTTAATTATAAAAAACCCGACATAAAATAACAATATTCGAGGTTTATAGAACAACAATCAATAATTTTTTTTGTTTGATTTTTGTCCCCAGAATTGATAAAAATCTGTGCGGATGAACCCGTTATATAATTTGCGTTTTTTTGTTGCCTTCTTCCCGTATAATTGTTCAAAGTTGGACATGGAAGACAGCATGTAGACGGACCATGTAGGATAATTTTTCATAATTTTCCCCAGTTCCCGAATGACTCTCTCAATTTCTTCCCTTTCCCCGATCCGTTCACCATATGGGGGATTGGAGATGATCACGCCATCCGTTAAATCCGTAGTGAAATCTGTCGCTTGCATTTGCTTAAAGGTGATCAAATCACCGAAACCTGCTTCCAATGCATTCTCCTTTGCAATTTTTATCATTCTATGATCAATATCTGTTCCCAAAATATCAAGCGGCTGGTCGTAATTCGCCAAGTCTTCCGCTTCTATGCGGGCATCGTCCCATATTTTTTTATCCATCCAATCCCATTGTTCGGAAATGAAATCTCTATTATATCCCGGGGCAATGTTCTGGCCAATCATTGCCGCTTCAATCGGAATCGTGCCCGAGCCGCAAAACAGGTCCACAAAAGGACGGTGGGGCGACCATTTGGAGATTTTTACCAATGCAGCTGCCAACGTCTCTTTTAAAGGAGCTTCCCCTTGTCCAACCCGATAGCCGCGTTTGTGAAGTCCTGCACCGCTTGTATCAATGGTAAGTGTTGCCATATCTTTCAAAATTGATACTTCAATTTTATAGGTTGCTCCCGATTCATCTAAAAACCCTAGCCTTTTATAAGCCTGTTTTAACCTTTCTACAACCGCTTTTTTTACAATCGCCTGGCAATCCGGAACACTGTATAATTTGGATTTAACCGACTTGCCGCTGACAGGAAAATTTGCATCTACAGGCAAGTATTGTTCCCACTCTACAGCTTTTGTGTTTTCAAACAATTCTTCGAATGTGGTCGCCGGGAATTGGGCGACGACAATCTTTACCCGATCGGCAACTCTCAGCCACAGATTTGTTCTGGCAATCGCTCTTTCATCACCTTCAAAAAAAATTTTTCCGTTTTCCGTGCGAGTTTCATATCCTAATGCTTTTACCTCTTCCGCAACGACAGACTCTAATCCCATTGCCGAAGTAGCCACTAATTGAAAATTTGTCATGAACATCCATCCTTGATTATTACATATTTCCAAACAATTAATTATACCATGAATCTGTTTGACAAGAAATATTTTCCTTCCAGCATATATTCCTGCTTTTTCAAAATTTCATTTTCCTTATACGATACTTCCATTTATACAAAAAGAAAACCCTCCTTCACAGGAGAGTCTGTACGGCCAAGTTTATGTATAAACATTTTATTTTAAAGTTGCCCACTATGCACCATAGTGATTTCTGTAAGCCATGTTCTGTCCCTGCGTACTCAAGCGGCTTTCGCCTCGTACTGTCAGGTAGTAATCATCTATCTACGGGAAGAAGAATTCTCCCCGTCCCTCCCTCCGTTCATTTCCTTCGGGAGGGCTCCCCTACCATAATTTGGGTTTCTCACTCGTGGGGTTTACCGCGTTCCACCTTCACCGTTTCCAGTGAAGCTACGTCACTGTGGCACTTTTCAGGAAGTGTCGACCATATCGCATAGCGCGACTTAGGTCTTCCTTCCGCCGTCAAAGCTGTGGGAAGCTTTGCCTTACCTTATGGTTTCGGTAAGCACGAACACTACGGTCATCTCAGAGCCGTGTGAGCATGGACTTTCCTCTACAAACGTCTGAACGTTTGCAGCGATTACTCGAAACCACTATGGTGCATCTATCATTATACTAGACAAATTTCTTAAAAACAACTTGTGCATATTATCAATCGTACAATTTATTGCCAAAAACATGCTTTTCCAGATTGGATAATCTCTTCAAAATATCGAAATTCGTGCTGCCCGCATATTGTGGCGTCTGTTGTTTTTTCAGCGTTTCTATTTCTTTTTTCAAACGCTCATTTTCTTCCTGCAATTCTTTGATCATTTTGTTGAAGTTGTCGTAATCTTCCATAATTATATCTAAAAATTGATCCACTTCATCAATATTGTAACCCTTCATTTGCCGTTTGAATTCTTTCTCCAAAATCATTTTGGAATTTAATTTGATTTCCATCCACATCGCCCTTCCATCGATACATACGCATTTTATATTATACCACATATAAACTTATAAAAGGACAGGAAAGCACTGCAAAAATGCGATTTTTACAAATTTCGACACCATTCCTGGATATGGTTTTGTCGCCATTTGCGCTTCACCGGGAAATATTAGTCTTAGGGCGCTTCGGAATATTTCCGAAGCTTTCCTTTTAATCGCTGCAATCGTTTATCCCAATGCTCCAATTGTCTTTTCTTTTGCTCCTCATTCAAAAAATCAGCTTTCCGGATGATTTCTATACCTTCGATTGTATACTGCAATGCTTTTGAATACTCTTTCATTCGATGTTCAAACATCATGGCCAGCTGTTCCAATGCATTTAATTTTTTTCTCCCCTCAATTGTATGAAGGGCCTTTTGAAAAGATTCGGCCGATTCCTTGAACTGTTTGTTCCGCTTTTGTTGAAATGCCAAATAGTAGTAGGCCAGCCCCGCTTCTTCTTCATCAAATTGTTTCGTTACAGCCGATAAAACCTGCTCGCTCTGTTTATGCTCCTTTAAATCGTTGTACCATTTGCCGATATTTGTATAAGTGACAGCCCCATCCTGCAACACGCGGTCAAGCAGAAGGCTTGTGGAATGAATATATAGGGTTAACAGGGATAGGATATCCCACTCATTATGCTGCAGAACTTTCACCAATCCGGAGGCGTTCCCGCTTTTTACCGCATCCGAATAAATGACCGGCGCAAGAAAACCGGGAATATCATGATCCCGTTTAATCCCCAATTTTTCTTCTTCCACTTTAATTAATTTTAATCTTTCTAATTGATTTTTCCATATTCTTTTTGAACTATGAAATAGATCGATTTGTCTAGGCGATTGCAATTTAGGCAGATAGTTTTTATTGAAAGTCCATCTGGTCTCGAGCTGCGGCCAATCAAAACTTTTTCCATTATAAGTGACCACTGTTTTCCCCGGTTGCCACAACTTTGATTCAAATAAAAACGCCGCCTCGTTTGCCGGATCGGCCAATACGTATTGATTCAGCACAAATTCTTCTTCATCCGCTTCAAGAAATCCGAGGAGGAAAATGTGAGTTCCGGCACCCTTCAGTCCGGTCGTTTCCGTATCAAAAAACAGTACATTTTCTTCCTGATTGATGGAAAAAGGATGTTCGATTTCCGCCTTCTCCCACTTTTCCACCGCATGAAAAAATTGCTTCAATTCATATTTTCCATGCCGATAGTCCGACGGATAGCGTACTTGTCTTTTACATACGACGCCGAAATCATTTTCCACAATGGAAAGCCCAGCTTTTTTCCATTCATCAATATAAGCTGGCCTTTCCGGTTTTTTGTATACGGTTTTTTCAGGTTGTTCCGTTTTCTTTTTTTCGAGCATTTTTTTCAGCTGCAAAATTTTCGTTTCGTAGCCCATGCAATCACATCACTTCATTTAATAAAATGTTTAATATTTTCGATACTTTTTCTTTCCCGTCCGTTAAATGATCTTGAGCCCCGATACAGGAAGGACAACCTTGCTCGCATGGACAAGATTGTACATGCTGGATCGTCAATTCTAAAATCGGTACAAGGAGATCATAAACTTTTTCGCTTAATCCGATTCCTCCGGGATAGCTGTCGTAAATAAACAATGTCGGTCTTCCGTTGTGGACGGCCTTCACTTGGGGAACGACCGTCACATCTTTCCGGTCGCACTGAATAAAGACCGGAATGAAAGATCCGATGGCATAGGCGGCACCTGTCAATGCATCCGTTAGCATTTCTTCCGACCAATTTTCAGGGAGGCTGAAAGAAATCCACGTTGCATTTGTATGCATCTCCATCGGAGGAATATGGACTTTTCCCGATCCGATATTGTCGAGAGTCGTCATATGGATCTTTTTGAAAATTGTAGGAACAGCCACCAGGCTTACATCTCCGTAACTGACCGTCACGTCTTCGTATGACGCTGCTTTATCTTCACTTAATACTTTCAGCTCAACCGCTAAATTGGCATCCGTGTAATAATTGACATCCACTTCCCGCACATAGGCTTTTTTCTCTTCCCAATCAAGTTTTTCCACTTGGTATTGGACCCCTTGGTGCAGGTAGATTGCCTCTTCATGCAAAAGGGTCATGGCGGAGTAAGTATCCATTTCTCCAATGACTTTCGTACCTCCCGGAACCGTTTGGTCAATGATGACCACATTCTCTTCGGCAGCGGAACGCAAATTCACGTCTTTTGCCGGGAAACGGTCGCTCATCCAGTAGTAATGGGCATTCGTTTTTACTAAAACGCCTTCCTCCTGCAAATATTCCAGCAATTCCTGCACCTCAAATTCGCCATACGTATCATCCGTTGAAAAAGGCAATTCAAAAGATGCACATTTTAAATGGCTCATTAAAATAAGGATATTTTCCGGATTGATCAACGCTTCTTCCGGGGAATTCCCCAATAAATAATCGGGATGGTTGACGATATATTGATCAAGGGCAGAAGAATTGGCCACATAAATAATCAAAGCGGAATCTTGTCTTCTTCCCGCCCGCCCCGCCTGCTGCCAGGCGCTGGCAATGTTTCCTGGGTATCCGGTCATAATGCAGGCTTGCAGCTGGCCAATATCCACCCCTAATTCAAGGGCATTTGTGCTGACGACAATTTGAATGGACCCATCCCTTAACCCTTTCTCAATTCTTCGACGTTCTGACGGCAGATAGCCTCCCCGGTAGCCTTGAATGGACCCGTCATTGATTTTATTTTTTGTCAATTCTTTTAAATAGGTAACAAGCCGTTCCACAGTAACTCTGGATTTGGCAAACACGATGGTCTGGATGCCCGCTTTGTAAAGCCGCGCAGCCAAGTTTGTGGCCTCCAGCACAGCACTTCTCCGGACGCCAAAAGTCTTATGGACAATTGGAGGATTATAAAAAATGAAGGTTTTTTTTCCTGCAGGCGCCCCCGATTTCTCGATCAGCACATGTTTTGTGTTCGTCAATTTTTCCGCCAGCTCTTTTGGATTTTTGATGGTTGCGGAAGTGCATATAAAAATTGGTTGGCTGCCGTAAAATTCGCAAATGCGGACCAGGCGGCGCAGCACATGGGCAACATGGCTTCCAAATACTCCCTTATAAGTATGCAGTTCATCGATGACGATAAACTTTAAATTTTCAAAAAGGGATACCCATTTCGTATGATGCGGCAAAATGCCCGAATGCAGCATATCCGGATTCGTCATCACAATGTGTCCTGCTTTCCGCACCTTTTGGCGAATATTCGGCGCTGTATCTCCATCATATGTATAGCAATAAATTTCCTCATTCATCGAATCAATCAAGTCGTTCAAATCGGCCTTTTGGTCCTGCGCCAACGCTTTGGTCGGAAATAGATAAATCGCTCTTGTGGAAGAATCCTCCAAAATTTTTTGCAGCACCGGCAAATGATAACATAAAGATTTCCCGGAGGCCGTCGGAGTGATGGCCGTAAAGGATTTGCTGGCAAGGGCCAAATCAAAGGCCTGGCGTTGGTGGGAATACAGTTTTTCAATGCCCCGCTCTAACAGCGCTTTTTTCAAAGAAGGATGAAGGCAATCGGGAAAATCCTCATATTCCCCCTCCCGACCCTCAATCGTGGCAATATGGACAATATTTTGTTTTAATTCCTCATCCTGCTGCCATTCGTTGATCAATTCATCAATCGTCCTGATTTTCTTCACGATGGTCCTCCTCCAAATATCTTAGCAATGTAGAAAGAATGAAACGGACGGAATGGACGGATTGGAAAAATCTTTTCTTGCCCGTTTCTTTATAAAAGGATTCAACCACAAACTTGTCCATCGTTTCGGCGGCACTTTGAATTTGTTGTTTCCGCAAATATTTGGGCCGGTGTTCCTCTATCCATTGAATGGCTGATGCTTCCCACGATTCAAGCAATTCATGGATGTGATCGGCATACGGCTTTACTTCCTCAAAAAAATTAGGTGTGGCGTCAAGTTTTCTCATTTTCAAGAAACGATTCCTTGACGCATCACACTCTTCAAGCAGCCGTTTTGTCAACTCCAACAGTTCCATAGAATACAGACCTTTCTAAATATCCAGTTTATCAAAATCTATTCTAATTCACTATTAAAAGGGGAACAAGTATTCTTTACATGAATATTCTTTTCTGCTAAGCTTACTTTCTGATGAGCGGAAACAATCTGGCCAAAAAAGTAGTCACTGATCATGGCCCGCTCGTTTTCAAACCTGGCAGTCATCAATTCGTCCAAACAATCTAATTGGGATATAAGAAATTGAAATCTGTTCATTCGGTTACCTCCTTTTCTTTGTTAATTCCATAAACGGAGGAAAATACCTTTCGCCAGGCAAAACTAGACATCGTTAGCTAAAAGAACAATTTTTTCGATAAATTTTTATGTTAAACTTATTACTAGATTTGGATATCATTTTTTTTAGAGGGTGATTTGCGGTGCTGAAATATCCAAACGGAAAACCTTATAATCCGAAAAATATAACTTCCAAGAATACGATGAATAAAAAAAGTAAAGATTTCTCCTTTGGAAATCGCGGGAAAACCCTTGAAGATGAAATCAATGAGACAAATGCATACTATTTAAGCAGGCAGATTGCCATCATTCATAAGAAACCTGTTCCAATCCAAATCGTCAAAGTAGAGTACCCGAAAAGAAGTGCGGCAGTCATTCGGGAAGCGTATTTCCGCACTCCATCAACAACGGATTATAATGGTGTTTGGAACGGTTACTATATCGATTTCGAGGCAAAGGAAACCGAAAGTACAACATCTTTTCCGTTAAAAAACGTCCATGAACATCAAATCACCCATATGAAAAATGTCGTCAATCAGCAAGGAATTGCATTTACGATTGTAAGATTTTCGAAACTTAATCGGTATTTTTTGCTTCCTTTTTCAGTTTTATACGAAGCGTGGAGCAATATGAAAAAAGGGGGAAGAAAATCGATCCCTCTGGGAACCTTTGAAAGCAAAAGCTACGAAATTATACCGGGATATAATCCTAGAATTGATTATATAAGCGCTATTAAAAAATTAATTTCCGGCGAAAACTGATAGTTTTAATAAAGCGAGGAGATCACATTGAGCGAAAAACGACGTTCTCGAACAGAGTTGAGAAAAATACGGGAATCCCAACAAAAGAAACAGAAAAAACCGATGAAAAAATGGTTGAAATGGGGGCTTATCACCATCCTGGCTCTTTTTCTGGCAGGTGTGGTTTCCGGAGCGGGGCTGTTCGTTTATTATGCAAGTTCTGCTCCTGAACTGAATGAAGATTTATTGAAAGATCCGATTTCTGCTGAATTTTACGACATGAATGGGGAACTGTTTGCCACTTTCGGTGCTGAAAACCGGAAATATGTGGAATATGAAGATATACCGCAACAAATGATCGACGCCATCCTTGCAACGGAAGACGCAAGATTTTTTGATCATTTCGGCATCGACGTCTTCCGCCTTGTGAAAGCCGTCATCGCTAACGTTACAGGCGGCTTCGGGGCCCAAGGGGCAAGTACGATTACCCAACAAGTAGTAAAAAATTCTTTTCTGAGCAATGAGAAAACATTAAAACGGAAAGCACAAGAAGCCTGGTTAGCTTTACAGTTGGAACGTTTGTACAGCAAAGAAGAAATTTTTGAAATGTATTTCAATAAAGTGTTGATATCCGGCAATGTCTACGGTTTTGCTACTGGAGCCGAGTATTTCTTCGGAAAAGACCTGGATGAATTGGAGTTGGATGAAATTGCCCTTTTGGCGGGAATGCCGCAAAGTCCAAACAATTATAATCCGTTTAAAAATCCGGAGCAGGCTCAAAAACGCCGCGACATCGTATTAAATCTGATGGTTCAGCACGGAAAAATCACTGAAGCCGAAGCGGAAGAAGCGAAAAAAATCGATGTAACTTCACGGCTTCTTCCGGAAGAACAGAGAAAACAACTGGCCGGCACAAAATACGATGCCTTTTTGGATGTTGTATTGAATGAAATCGAAGAAAGAGATCCAAGTTTGTTATCCGAGGGGATAAAAGTATATACGACACTGGATCCAAAAGCGCAAACTGTCGTTGAAAACGCCTTGAATAACGCCAATAACTTCCCTACCCAAACGATTCAATCCGGTATCGCGGTCGTTGACACAAAAACAGGCGCTTTAAGAGCCGTCGGCGGAGGCCGGAATTACGGAAGCCAAAGAGCATATAACTTTGCCGATGACTCGAAAAGACCTCCTGGTTCAACGATGAAACCGCTGATCGCCTATGGTCCGGCAATTGAATATTTCAAATGGTCCACCGGAAAAACGATTGTGGATGAACCGCATACGTACTCCGATGGAAAAAGTCTAGGAAACTGGGACGGAAAATATTTTGGCCCGATTACCGTACGCGAAGCCCTTTATGCTTCCCGCAATATTCCGGCTGTCAAAACATTGCAAGAAGTCGGATTGGATCGGGCGCGCGAATTTGTATCAAAATTAGGCATTAAAAATAAAGAAATTTATGAATCGGACGCTATTGGCGGCGGTGCGATCGAATTATCTCCGATTCAGCTTGCCAGTGCATATGCGGCATTCGGAAACAACGGTGTCTATAACAAACCGCACACTATTAAAGAGATTGTTTTCCGGGACGGTTCCAAAATTACAAACAAACCGGAACCGGTTGTAGCCATGAACGACTATACAGCCTACATGATTACCGACATGCTCAGGGATGTCGTTGGTTCCAAACCAAACGCAACGGGTACGGCCGCCAGGGTGCCAGGACTGGATGTCGCAGGTAAAACGGGTACCACAAACTATAGCGCCGAAGAATTTCGGCGATATAATTTGCCAAATACGGCCGTGCCGGATTCCTGGTTTGTCGGTTATACGACGAATTATTCCATTGCCATTTGGAGCGGTTACGAAAAACGGAAAGATCCGATTACAACCTGGGATGAACGGCGTCTGCCGCAAGTGCTGTTCAGTAAAATCATGGGGCAAATTTCCCAAGGCAAAGAAACGAAACGGTTCGTAAAACCAAATTCCGTTGTGGAAGCGACGATTGAAGTCGGCACTGAACCGTTGAAATTGGCAAGCAAAAATACTCCTGCTGACAAACGGAGAACAGAGTTGTTTGTGCGGGGAACAGAACCGAAAGAAGTGTCCGATAAATATAAAGAGCTTGAAGCGCCATTTAATTTGAAGGCGGTCAATACAGCCCCTGGCATGGTGGATTTGACATGGGATTTCAACGTACCGGAAGAATATAAAGATTCGGACGTCCAATTCGAAGTGTCCATGAAATCCGATGGCGGCCAGGCAAAGGTTGTCACTACAACCGCCAACAAACAAGCGACGATTACCGGTATTGAAGATGGAAAAACGTATACATTCACCGTGGTTGCAATAGTGGGAGAAACCCGCAGTAAACCTGCTTCTGTCTCCATTACGATCGGCGGTGAAATTGAGGAACCGGATGTCCAAAAGCCGGATGAAACCGAAGAACCAACTCCGCCGAATAACAATAGCGGAAATCAAGGAAATCAAAACGGCCAAAATAATGGAAACAATAACGGAAATAATAATGGAAATAATAATGGAAACAATAACGGAAATAACCAAAATCCGGGTACAGGCAATGAAAACTCCGATAATAACGGCTCAAACCCACCTACCGAACCGGCTCCGCCTACCACTTCAGAAAGTTCATAAAGAAAAGGCAAGTGGAAATGTTCCACTTGCCTTTTCTTTTTGCATTTTTCTTATTACCTTTATTAAATAGCATTCTGCAAAATCAAAAAGCTTCCAATCCGAAATGGGCCGAACAACAATATATATTTTTATTTTTGTACCCTTAACCTCGCGAACCGTTTTTTCGCTTCTTTAAACAGTTCATCCAACTGTACGAAGCAAGCGTATTGGCCGGGTCTTGCTTTAATGAATAGAAGCCGGTCCATCCCGTTCAGCGGCATTCCTTCATATTTCTCATTTACCATCAGTTCTTTCTCTTCCGTATCAGCAGTTTTTACCATCAGCTCTTCAAATAGTGCGATTCCCTGCTCCATTAAAGCTTTCGCTTTTTTGCCATTGCGCTCGTCATGTGCTGCATGGATCTCTTTTGATAAACAGTCCCATTTTTCAAAATAAGGCTCTATTTTTTCCTTCTGAATGGCCTCTTTCCGTACCCGAATCATTGTTTGACCAATCCTTTTTTCAGCCGCTTTTGCCCTTCCCTGCACAATTCCAGAAGCGGACATTGATGGCATTGCGGATTTTGCGCCTTGCAGTGATATCTGCCAAAAAAGATCAATTGATGATGGGTTTTTGACCATCTTTCCTTCGGTGTTTTTTTCATCAGCGTTTCTTCCACTTCGAGCACGCTGTCTTTCCATCGGCATAAGCCAAGTCGTTTTGTCACTCTTTCCACATGGGTATCGACCGCAAGAGCCGGAATTCCGAATGCCACGGACATGACGACATTCGCCGTTTTCCTTCCCACTCCAGGAAGCGAAGTCAATTCTTCCCTCGTTTGAGGAACTTCTCCATTAAAATCAGTTATGAGCTTTTCGCACAATTTCTGTATGTTTTTGGCTTTATTGCGGTAAAGCCCAATCGATCGGATATCTTGCTGCAATTCTTCCAAAGGCACCGCCAAATAGTCTTCAGGGGTTTTATATTTTTGAAACAAATCTTTTGTCACTTTGTTTACGAGTTGATCGGTGCATTGGGCAGACAGAAGCGTCGCAATTAATAACTCAAAAGGATTGCTATGTACAAGCTCACAGTGGGCATCCGGGAACATTTGGTCTATGACTTCCAAACAATGTTCCCATTGCTTTTTTGTCAACATTTGATCTCCCCTACTCTCTTTCTTCTAACCAATTATAAAATGGCACTTTTTTGCGTGTCTCCGTCGCATTTTGCTTCGAAAGAGCGGAAGGGTTATGATGTTTGGCGAATTGTTCCCGCTGTTTTTCCACTTGCTGGATTGTCCGGATATTTTTCTTTTTCCATTCAAACAAAATACGGTCGATGTAGCGGAACGATAACTTTCCGGCCAAAACCGCTTCCTTTAATGCTTCCCGTATGATTTTTGGAGAATGATGGTCCTGGTCAAGCCAAGAAGAAATGGTTTCGATTTCAATCGGGGAAAGCAATCGTCCAAATTCTTGTTCAAAAAGGGTGAAGATTTCCCCTTCTTCATTTTTTCTTTGTTGTTCTTCCTGATCCATCGATCGCTTGCCGATGAAATCCAGCATTCTCTCCCATAATGGAAACATCGAATATTTTTCGAAGATTTTGCCGTTCGCATCTATACCTTGCGTAATTTCAATAACCCCCTTTTGCAGAAGCCGCTGCAGCTTCTCAGTGATTTCCCTTTCCGTTAAATGCATTCTTTCGGCCAAAGCGCCGGGAGTCGGAAAATCGATATTTTCCGAATGAAAAGCCATCAGGTGCAATAAAAGCATGGCTTCATCATCGGCAATTCCCAGTTGTTTATAGTGCCGAAAAAAAAGTTCAGGAATGTTCACAAGCTTTTGTTCGATCCACATGCGGAGCCGGCTATGCTGATCCTTCATCTCCTTGACTCCTTTCATTAGAAAGTAAGCGCCCGCAATGACGGACGCTGACAAATGAAGCACTATTAATTTTTCCAGTGATCTTTAACAAATTTTTCGATGCGGCGCACCGCTTCTTCCAATAAATCCAAAGATGTGGCGTAACTGATGCGGATGGTTGACGGGGCGCCAAAACCGGAACCCGGAATCACCGCTACATTGGCTTCTGTCAATAAAGCACCGGCAAATTCATCGACAGTTGCAAACCCGGTTTTTGCCGCAGCCTCTCCTACATCAGGCAATAAATAAAAGGCGCCTTGAGGTTTTACCACTTTAAAGCCGGGAATTGTACTCAATTTTGGATAAATCGTTTCCAGGCGGGATTCAAAAGCTTTTCTCATTTCTTCCACTGAATCCTGCGGCCCGTTATAAGCCTCAATCGCCGCATATTGGGAAGCGGTTGTCGGATTGGACGTAGAATGGGAAGCCAAATCTGTCATGGCTTTAATGATATCTGCATCACCCGCTGCATATCCGATTCTCCAGCCGGTCATCGAATGGGATTTTGAAACACCGTTAATCACGATGGTTTTCGATTTTACTTCTTCTGAAATTTGGGCAATGGAGAAATGCTCGGCCCCATTGTATACGAGCTTTTCGTAAATTTCATCCGATACGATCAGGATGTTGTGCTCCAACGCAACTTTCGCAATTTCTTCCAATTCTTCGCGGTGGTAAATCATTCCCGTCGGATTGCTAGGGGAATTGATAATCACCGCTTTCGTTTTATCCGTAATCGCATTTCTCAACTGTTCCGCAGTCATTTTATAGTTTTGTTCACTTGTTGTTTCTACAAATACCGGAACACCGCCGGCCAATTTTACTTGTTCAGGATAGGATACCCAATACGGTGTCGGGATAATGACTTCATCCCCGTCATTTAAAATGACTTGGAACAATGTGTAAAGAACATGTTTTGCACCTACGCCGACAATGACTTCATTTTGCTTATATTCCAATTGGTTGTCGCGTTTAAATTTTTCAATAATCGCATCTTTTAAAGCCGGAAGCCCTCCGGAAGGGGTATATTTTGTATATCCTTTTTGCATTGAGTCGATTGCGGCATTAATGATGTTTTGCGGAGTGTTAAAATCGGGTTCGCCGGCTCCAAGTCCTATCACATCAATGCCCTGCGCTTTCATTTCTTTTGCTTTTGCAGTAATGGCCAAAGTTGAAGAAGGTTTTAAAGTTTTTACACGATTGGATAAAAATTCTTTCATTTATGATCTACTCCTCTATAAATTCAAAATGCGTTTCCACCATTGTCCATCTTCAAATAAAACATAGACATAGTTGAGTTTGTCAGAGTGATTAATATAAGCAATCTCCCAAACGGCGCCCGGTTCCTCGTAGCCCAATTTCGTATGAAGCACTTCTTTAACATCTTTCTGATCCAATTCAGCTAAAGCCTCTTTTTCCGAAATGCCGTCTTCCAAACGTACGTATTGGATTGCTTTCTCATCCAGCGTAATCGGCACAAAGACGGCCAATTTATCCCCCTTTTCGTCTACCCCGAAAACGGTGACATACGGCTTATTGCCATTATAGACATAAGCTTCGGAGGCTTTTTGAATGATGTTGGATGATATGGCCAATTCCGTTGCCTCTTTTTCGATGGATTTGAATGGGCTTGAGGCTTTCCAGAGGACTAAAACAGATATTCCAATTGTTAATATTAACACAAAACTTGTAATAAAAATAATCCAATTTTTCATTTGAACACCTTGTTCTTTATAATTTTTTCGTTGTTTATCTGCTTCTCTTCCTCACCTTAGTTATTATACCAGTGTTGCAAATCTTTCACCATATCCAGCAAAGGAAGTTTTTCTATTTTGATGTCCGGAAGCGCTTGAATGAATTCTTTGCCGTATGATTTCGTTTCAATTCGCCGATCCAGCACAATCAGGGCTCCGTGATCCTTTGATGAACGGATGAGCCGTCCGAATCCTTGTTTGAAACGCAAAACGGCTTCCGGCAAAGATAAATCCGTAAAGGCATTTTTTCCCTTCTCTTTTAACTTATCCGCTTTTGCCTTGAAAATCGGTTCATCCGGGGAAGAAAAAGGAAGCCTTACGATGATCACCGTATTCAGATCCTCCCCGGGCACATCAACGCCTTCCCAAAAGCTGTTCGTACCAAACAACACGGAACGTTGAAACTTTTTGAAAGCTTTTAATAGCTTCATTCTGCTGCCGCTTGTAACCCCTTGTGCAAACAACAGATAATCATTTAATAAATCGGCTTCTTCGATCAGCTCGGCCGTTCTCTTTAACATATCTTGGGAATTAAATAAAACAAAACAACGGCCTCCGGTAGATTGAACAATGAGGGAAACAGCCCCCGCCACCGCTTCAATGTATTCCGCCTGTGGCACTGCTTGAATATCCGGCATATCCGTAGCGATATAAACTTTTGCGCCCGAATAATAATTTTGTGGCGCTTCCAGCTTCAAAACAGGGACATGATTTCCAATCCCCAATTGTTTTGCGACAAAGCGTTCGTTGCCCGGGATGGTAAGTGTACCGGAAGTCCAGATGATTCCCGCTTTTTGCCTGAATAATTGAAACAATCGATCAATGGCTTCCGTAATTTCCAGAGGTTTTTTGTAAATGCGGATGCTTCCCGGGATGTGCCGCCTGTCCAATTCAATCCAAATGCTATAATGATCATTTGCTTCAAAAAAGATGGAGTCCCATTCAGCCAGCTTGACCTTCCATTCCCGAATCCAATAATCCCAACGTTCCAATAACATTTTATTTTCCGCCGATAACTCTTTTGCCTCAAGAAAACGGTCGGATAATTCTTCCGCCAAATCAATCCAATTTTGAAGGGCGCTTGATACTTCTTTCATTGCGTTCCGGTCCAAAGACAAATCTTTTAAAAATGCCGTTTGTTTATAATCCAATTGAGGACGTTTTTGAACTTGTATGGCAACAATGAGCGTTTGCATCGCCCTGTCGAAACAATCCAAAAAGGTCAAATAACATTTTTCCAATCTGCCAAATTGACGTTTTGAGATTCTTTCGCTTTTCAATGCTGCTTTTTGAATGGATTTGAATAAACCATTATCAGAAGTGATTCCCATTTGTCCCAATTGATATTTCCATCGGGCGTATGAGAACACTACTTGATTGCGGTTGATGGCGGCCTGTACAAACTGATGGGCTTCATCTATAATCCATCCCTCGATGGAATGAAAAACCGGCTCAAGCCGCTCCAAATCCGATAACAACATGGCATGATTCGTTACAATAATATCTGCCTTCTTGCTCTTCTCAATCGCTCTTTCATAAAAATCAAAAGGATTGTTGTTGCGGCGTTTTTTACGGATTTTATCAATGAAAAGCTGTCCGCCCCCGGAAAGATTTAATTCGCTTAAATCCCCTGTATCCGTCTTTGAAAGCCAGACAAGTATTTGCAGGATCGTCAATGTTTCATCATACGTATGTTCTTCTTGTTTCAATAGCTGTTCAAATAATTCGATATCGATATAATTTTGCATGCCCTTTAACAAGGCGACCCGGATTTTCGTTCCCAAAACCTGTTCGATTTTCGGAATTTCCTTATATAATATCTGTTCAAGCAGAAAAGAAGTGTACGTACTAATGCAGATTTTCTTTCCCTGCTGTTTGGCATAAATGAAGGAAGGCAGCAAATACCCTAACGTTTTTCCAACCCCTGTGGATGCTTCAATCATGATTTCACTTTTCCTCTGCAATGTTTCCCAAATGGCATCCATCATTTGAAATTGGCAGGGCCGTTTTTCAAAATTGGGAAATTGTTTTGACAGAAGCTCCATTTTTTCTTCATCGGTGTTTGGGAAAGACCGGATTGGTCCATGCTGAAGGGAAATCGGCAAATCCTTTTTGAACGCAAATTGATGATAAACAATAAAACTTTCTTCTCCGAGATTTTTTCTCTTGATTTGCAATGCCTGAAAAAATAAATGGGAAATATTTGATTTTAATTTAAATGAGTATTTATGCAGCTGTTCAATGGTCTGAACCGGCAAAGCCAGGATTTCTTTCCAGCATTTTTTTAATAATAAGGCCGTCGCCATCGCATCATCATCCGCGCGATGGGCATGTACCAGCGGAATATTTAAATCGCTTGCAAGATCTGCCAATTTATAACCGATGGCCATTGGAAAAAGAATTTTTGAAAGCTCCACCGTATCAATTTTCTTTCCTCTCCATTCCGGCAATCCTGCCCTTTCAAATTCCGCCTGCAGAAAAGATAGATCAAAATCCACATTATGGGCAACAAAAATGGCGTCCTGCAAGATGCTATATATTTGTTCCGAATAATGTTCAAATGGCAAGGCGTCTTGAATATCCTGATCTGAAATATTGGTTAAATCCTGTATAAAAACCGGAATGGATCTTCCCGGATGTACAAAGGTGGTGAAGGTATCTTCCACTTCCCAATTTTTCATGGTGACCATTGAAATTTGAATGATCCGGTCCCCTTCTTTTGGGGAATGGCCGGTTGTTTCCAGATCGACAATGACATATTTTTGATGTTCCATTTCTTTCTCAACTCACTATATCAATAGTTATAAGCTACAAGCGAATTTTAACATAGATTGGGAGACTGGTCATGTGTTTCATTTACACTCTCCTTTTGCTATCAAACATTGAAATCTTTTCTTTGTCTTCAAACAAATTTGGAACAGATCTTTTCGCCGACCGTAAAAAATGAATGATTTCCGGAATACTGATTCTGCCGCTTCTCCTATATGCTTGATGCCGGAAGATTTGCCGAGTCTTCTGCCATAAAAAAAGCAAATTGGAATTCTAAACATGTCCAATTTGCCCTTTGTTGAATATTCAGCTTGTCAAATATATTAAAGCACTGTTGCTTCCGGTTCGTAGTGGATGATTTCTTTGATTGTATTTCCTTCGCCCATTATCGCGACAGTCGGCTTATGTTCGGCAAGTTTTTCCTGCTCCACATAAGCGTAGGAAATGATAATGACAATATCCCCTTCCTGTACAAGACGGGCAGCCGCGCCATTGACGCAAATCACTCCGCTGCCGCGCTCGCCGGGAATGATGTATGTTTCGAAGCGGGCACCGTTATTGTTATTTACCACTTGCACTTTTTCGTTTGGAAGCATGCCGACCGCATCCAGTATATCCGAATCGATTGTAATGGATCCGACATAATTTAAATTCGCTTCCGTTACTTGGGCTCTATGGATTTTCGCGTTCATCATTTCTCTGTACATTTTCATTTCCCCCTATTTTGAAAAGATGATGTTATCAATCAGACGAGTTTTACCGATGTAAACCGCAGCCGCAAGCAAAAATTGGTCCGTTTTTTCGTCAATGGGTTTCAAATCAGGATAGGACAACAATTCCACATAATCAATCCGGCCGCTCGCAGTATTTGATAAAATATAATCTTTTGCCTTCTGAACCGCTTTCTCTGCGTCCTTCGAATTTAAAAATTCTTCTTTTGCCAGTTTCAACGCCTGGTAAATCGCCGGCGCTTCTTTTCGTTCCTGTTCGGATAAATAAACGTTCCTCGAAGATTTTGCAAGGCCGTCCTCTTCCCGGACGATTGGCACAGTCCGGATTTCCAACGGGAAATTATAATCGCGCACAAGGGTCGTTACAATGGCCACCTGCTGTGCATCCTTCTGGCCAAAATACGCTCTTGTCGGTTCTGCAATATGGAAAAGTTTTGTCACCACCTGCAAAACCCCGTCAAAATGACCCGGTCTTGATGCACCGCAGAGAATCGTCGCTTGGCGGCCAGCATGGATCCGAATGCCTCCATCTGTCGGATACATTTCTTCGACAGACGGCGCAAACACAACATCCACTCCTACTGATTCCGCAATTTTTTTGTCCCGTTCCAAATCTCTTGGATAAGATTCATAGTCTTCATTCGGTCCAAATTGTGTCGGATTGACAAAGATGCTCATGATGACAAAGTCGTTTTCCTCTCTTGCCGCTTTTGCCAAAGCCATATGCCCCTCATGAAGATATCCCATCGTCGGAACGAGCCCGATCGTCTTCCCTTCCGATTTCACCTTTCTTACAATATCTTTTAGTTCGGCGATTGTTTTCACGACTTCCATCCGTTACTTGCCTCCATAAATCGAGAATAATTCTTCTTCTTTCATATTGAAACAATGTTCTGGAGCAGGGAATGAACCTTCTTTCACCGCTTTTTTATAACCTTCTATTCCCTTCTGAATTTGTGCCCCGACATTTGCAAATTCTTTTGCAAATTTAGGAATGTGATGGTTTCCGTATCTCAACAAATCATGAAATACAAGTACTTGTCCATCCGCTTCAGGCCCCGCACCAATGCCGATGGTCGGAATCTCCAATTTTTGGGAAACGATTTCGGTCAATTGATGCGGAATGCATTCCAAAACGACCGCCATGGCTCCCGCTTCCTGGCATCGTAAAGCATCTTCAATAAGCTGGTTCGCCTGTTCCGCCGTCTTTCCTTGCACTTTATATCCCCCGAGTACTCCGACCGATTGAGGCGTCAATCCTAAATGGGCAACTACCGGAATGCCTGCGTGGACCAATTTTTTTATTACATATAAAACTTCGCCGGCACCTTCCACTTTCAACGCATCCGCTCCTGATTCCTGAATCATCCGGACACCCGTTTTCAACGCTTCATTGGGGTCTCCGTGGTACGAACCAAAAGGCATATCCACGACGACAAACGTATCTTTTGCGCCACGGCGGACCGCTTTGGCATGGTGAATCATATCGTCCACTGTAACCTGCACCGTCGAATCATAACCCAACACGACCATACCTAAAGAATCGCCAACGAGAATCATATCGACTCCCGCTGCTTCCGCATATTTTGCAGCGGGGTAGTCGTATGCGGTAATCATGACGATTTTTTCTCCGGCCGCTTTCATTTTTAGAAAATCGCTTGTCGTTTTCATGATTTTTCCTCCTTCGAAATTTCGGAGGAAGAAAACAAAAATATCCTTCTTCCAAAAATGGACAGAAGGATAGTGTATGTTCGGATGTTTCGAACCTGTTTTCTTCCGTCCCTGTCTTTACCGATCAAGGCAGATTCCCGATTGATTAAGCTGCTTTCGGTACAGTTCACAAGGATACTGTCCAAGAAATATAAGCAACTTCATTAAAAAGATACAGAAAATTGACAAGTTTGTAAAGCGCTTTATATATGGGAAAGACAGGAAGTATGTCCAAAACATCCATTAATTTTGAATTTCAATGTCGGCAGAATATACTTTCTTTATCTGGCCGTCATCCAACAGGATTTCGAGAACCCCTTCATCCGTAATTCCAATGGCTTCTCCTTCAACCGTTTCCCGGATCGTTGTCGCTTTTATGCGTTTACCGATGGTGCATGAATGTTCCACCCATAATCGCTTAATGGCCGCAAATCCATTTGCGACGTATTCATCAGTATAATGCTCCAAATATTTTAAAATCTCGGCCACCAGCTGGGCACGGTCCACTTTTTGCTTCTCTTCTATTGCAATGGATGTGGCTATTGATTGAATGTCTTCCGGAAAATCATCCAATTCATGATTTGCATTGATTCCGATTCCGATGAGCAGACCATCGACCCGGTCCATTTCCGCAAGCATTTCCGTCAAAATGCCCGCACATTTTTTTCCGTTAATTAAAATGTCATTCGGCCATTTAATTTCCGGAATAAAGTTTTTATATAAAGTTTTCATGGCCGACACCAGACTGACAGCCGCAACCAGCGTCAACTGGGGAGCCTGGTGGGGAAGAATATTTGGACGAATAATTACCGTCATCCAAATCCCCTTCCCCTTTGCCGAATACCATGGCCTTTGCATTCTTCCTTTACCGCCTGTTTGTTCTTCGGCGATCACGATCGTGCCATCTTTCGCCCCATCTCTTGCCAGCTGTTGCGCTATCGATTGGGTTGAATCCACTTCTTCAAAATAATGGATGGTATGGCCAAACCGTTTCGTATTTAAATAGGATGAAATTCTCGCAGCATCTACCCGGTCAGGAACGGAAACCAACCGGTAACCTTTTTTCTTGATTGTAATGAATTCATACCCCTCATCTTGAAGGGTTTGCAAATGTTTCCAAATTGCAGTCCGGGAAATGCCTAATTCATCTGCGAGCTGTTGACCTGAAATGGGTTCCCCTCTTGCTAAAAGAAAGCGTTGTATAATTTTATCTTTCATTGACAAACTCATTGTAGAACCATTCCTTTAACTGTTCTTCATCATTTTTTACCTGTCCTGTCAACACTGCATGTAATGCCTTGTTCAATGCCTCTTTCACCCAAGGTCCTCCTCTTTTTCCGGACCATTGAATGAGCAGGTTCCCGTTTAATGCAAAATCATCCATCGATTGAATAGGGAGATGTTCTTTAACTTTTCCAATATGTTCTTTGGAAAAAGGAACCTTTTTCCCCAGCCAGTGGGCAAAATCATAAGCTGTTTCCAATGTGTTTAAATCGTTTGAAAAATAATCATATTCATCCCATCGTTCCAAAAGACGGTCATAGGCGTGAATGACTTTTTTCGCAAAGCTTTTCTCTTTATTTGAATAGCGGTAGAACTCGAACAGGTCTTCCATATCAGAACGGTTGAGCAGGCAAAGATACGCCCACCCCACTTCCGGTTTCTTTGTACGGAAATGTCTCCAAGATTCCAGATGTTTTGCGAAATTGCCGGGGAGGTATGAGGCCAGATTGCTTTCAACAAGGGCTTCTATTCCAAGAAAAACATAATCCGCCACCCATATTTTCGATAGCTCCATGCGTATCCGTTCCCGGGCGATAAATTCAATCAGATCGCTATCTTCCTGGATGGCTTTCATCGTTTTTTCTTCAATTGTAAATCCTAATTGTGCTGCAAAACGAACGGCCCTGAGCATTCTTAATGCATCTTCCCGGAATCTTGCATTGGGGTCTCCCACTGCACGAATAATGCCATTTTTTAAATCTTCTTTTCCCCCATATAAATCAACGATGTTTCCATCCTTTGTAAAAGCCATTGCATTAATGGTGAAATCGCGCCGCTCCAGATCTTTCGGCAAATCTCGCACAAAAGTTACTTCATCCGGTCTTCGGTAATCGGTATATGTACCCTCTGTGCGATAAGTTGTCACTTCGATCGGGCTTCCCTCGTCCAGGACAACGACCGTTCCATGCTCGATTCCGACATCAATGGTATGGGAAAAAATTTTTTTTACTTCATTTGGAAGAGCGCTCGTGGCCACATCAACATCATTGATCTTTCTTTGCAGCAAATAATCACGGACCGCTCCTCCGACAATGACCGCCTCATATCCGGCGTTTTCTATTTTCTCAATAACCCGTAATGCTGCTTCCCAATCATTTCTTTGTTTCATATCTTCATACCCTCAATGCCGCCAATCGGTAATATAATTGTTCATATTGGTCAATAATCGGTTCCGCTTTGAATTTCGTTTGAACCGTTTGAATCGCATTCTTCTTGAATTCGGCAAGTTTATTTTCATCCGTCAATAGGTCAACGGCATACTCAGCCGCCTGATAAACATCTCCTAGTTCAACAATATACCCGTTGACGCCGTGGTCGATTACCTCAGGTATTCCTCCGACATTTGTTCCGATGCCCGGAACGCCGCATGCCATCGCTTCCAAGAGCACCAATCCAAAAGATTCTTTTTCCGATAACAATAATTTTAAATCGCTAATAGAAAATAGTTCTTCCACATTTTCCTGCTTTCCTAGGAACAAGATATCGTCCTTATATGGCGACTCTTTTGCCTGCATCATGACCCGATGGTGTTCCGGTCCGTCGCCGACCAGCAACAATTTCGCAGGAATTTGATTGCGAATCAGGAAGAACGTTTCAACGATGTCAGGCAAGTTCTTGATTTTCCGGAAATTTGAGCAATGAATGATGACCTTCTCATCTTCCCTGATGCCATATTGCTTTTTCAACTCCGTCGCTTCTTCCATCGGTCTAAAAACCGATTCGTCGACAAAATTGTAGATGGTTTCGATTTCTTTATTTGGCGCGATTATTTCATAAGTTTGTTCTTTCAATGCGTTGGATACTGCTGTGACTATGTCGGATTTTTCAATGCCGTATTTGATGGCCTGGGAGAGTGTTGAATCTTGGCCTAATACTGAAATATCTGTACCATGAAGGGTTGTCACGATTCCGATATTTTCTCCGCACATATCCCGTGCCAGCACGGCGCATACCGCATGCGGAATCGCATAGTGGACATGCAAAACATCCAGTTTCTGATCTATGATGACATCCGCCATTTTGCTTGCCAGCGCAATATCATATGGAGGATATTGGAAAACGGAATAATTATTGACTTCCACTTCATGGAAAAATACATTCGGATAAATTTTCCTTAAACGGAAAGGCACGCTGGAAGTGATAAAGTGGATTTCATGGCCACGTTCTGCAAGCTTCTTCCCAAGCTCTGTCGCCAATACTCCCGAGCCACCTACCGTAGGGTAACATGTTATTCCAATCTTTAATTTTCTCACCGACACACGTCCTTTCATTCTAATTTATACGCAATAACTTATACCACCGCAATGAAAAGACTAAACACAGCACCATCCAACAAATGATACGAGAGAAACAGGGAAATTATTCATTAAATTTCCTTTCCTGGATTAATCTCCAATCCACAAATCCTTCCTGCAATCCTTTCAGCAATATCTCTGCAGTTCCCATATTGGTTGCAAGTGGAACATTGTAAAGGTCGCATAATCGGATCAAGGCTGTACAATCAGGTTCGTGAGGCTGGGCTGTTAAAGGATCGCGGAAGAAAAACACCATATCCATATCATTATTGGCAACCATCGCCCCGATTTGCTGATCTCCCCCAAGGGGACCGGAACGGAAACATTTCACCTTAAGCCCTGCCTCTTCAATAATGCGGCGGCCTGTTGTCCCTGTCGCATACAATTCATGCTGGGACAATATTTCTTTATAGGCAATGGCAAACTCAACAAGACTGTCTTTTTTGCTATCGTGGGCAATTAGTGCTATTTTCATTTTCCTTCATCCATTCTTTATAAAATATTTTCCATTCCATACACCAATTCTTCCAATTCCATTACTTTCTTCACGCAATATACAATGCCATCCATAAAACATTCCCGGTTAAAAGAATCGTGGCGAATTGTCAACAACTGGCCTTTTCCTCCAAAAATCACTTCCTGGTGAGCCACCAATCCCGGAAGGCGGACCGAGTGGATGCGCATTCCTTCAAATTCGGCCCCTCTTGCGCCGTCCATCGTTTCCTTTTCCAATGGATGCCCCTGTTTATGCTGCTCCCGAACTTCCGAAATCATTTGCGCCGTTTTCTTCGCTGTGCCTGAAGGGGCATCTAATTTTTGATCGTGATGAAGTTCGATAATTTCTACGTTTGGCAAATATTTTGCCGCTTCTTTTGCAAATTTCATCATTAATACTGCACCAATGGCAAAATTCGGCGCGATGATGCAGCCGGTTTTTTGTTCCCGCGCGAGTTCAGTCAGTTCTTCCAATTGTTCATCGGTAAATCCGGTTGTTCCGACTACCGGACGTACGTGGTTCAACAGCGAAACCTTTACATGCTCATATACCGCATGGGGGCTTGTTAAGTCGATTAATACATCCGGTTTTGTTTCTTCAATCAACTGGTTTAAATCCAAATAAATTGGAACATTCAAATCCGGCGGAAACATCTCAAGCTCTGCAAGGCTCTCGCCTACATGTTTGTAATCCAATGCGGCAACCAGTTCCATTCCTTCCTGGCCGACTACGGTTTTTACCGCCTCTTTCCCCATTTTTCCTCTGCATCCTGCAATTGCTACTCTTAATGACATTGTGATTCGTCCTTTCGTATTGATCTATGTTCATTTCACGGTTTGCAATGACTCCAGCAATTCTTGGAACCATGTTAAAAAGACGATGATAGCCGCATAGTTGCGGAAGCTAAAAGCCAAAAACAATAAAATTTTCTCTTTTTTCCATCGTAATGAAAAGGCCACTAGTTGTCAAAAGTAGAAAAATAAAACATAATAATCATGCAATCATACATATCGCTCTCGTACTAAGGAGGTTATACTTTGAAGGATATTAAGATTCAAGAAATTATTGGAATCCTTATTGGAACAGCCATTTACAGCTTCGGCTTCGTCCATTTTAATATGCTCAATAAATTGGGGGAAGGCGGATTCAGCGGAATATCTTTAATTTTATACTTTACATTCAATGTTGATCCAGCCATTACAAATATTGTATTAAACATTCCAATATTTATTTTAGGTTGGAAATTGCTCGGACGTAAAGAGTTTTTATATTCAATTTTCGGCATCTTAAGCGTGTCTTTATTTTTGAAACTTTTCCAGATTTATCAATTTTCTTTGGATCTAAAAAACGATTTGCTGCTTGCTTCATTATTTGCCGGTGTCTTTGTCGGTGCCGGTTTGGGCATTATTTTCCGGTGCGGAGGAACAACTGGCGGAGTCGACATCATTGCCCGTCTGGCCAACAAATATGTCGGCTGGAGCATGGGTAAGACCATGTTTTTGTTCGATTCATTGGTATTGCTTGTTTCGTGGCTAACATATTTAAGCTCCATTACCATGATGTATACGCTGGTCGCCGTCTATGTGGGAGCAAGGGTCATTGATATGGTGCAGGAAGGGGCCTATGCAGCCAAAGGGGCTTTCATTATTTCGGAAAAACCCGAAGAGATTGCCAAAACCGTGGCTGAAAAAATGGAACGCGGAATTACGGTGTTCCATGCGTACGGATATTATACAAAGCAGCCAAAAGATGTTTTATATTGCATAGTCGGCAGAAATGAAATCGTCCAATTAAAATCCATTATCCGCAAACTGGATCCCAAAGCCTTCGTCTCCATCATTGATGTGAAAGACGTCACAGGAGAAGGGTTCCGGATTGAAGAATAGCAATGCACCTTGGAATCATTGTTGATTTTCCCATGGGCTGCCTAAAGCACCCGCTTTAGACAGCCTTTTTGTATAACTAACGGTTTTCTTCAAAATCGACGGTGATGGTTTCCTCTTCATCTGTTGGAGTTGAATTTTCGATTTCCGAAATTCTGAATCCGTCATAGGTATCTTTGTCATCTTCAACTATAAAATGTAAAGATAATTTTATCGAATAGATTGCCAAGATTACGAGAATAACCAAAGTGGCCAGACCGAACAAAGCCCAATTCAAAATATATTTATTCATCAGTCCCCTCCCTCTTCCGGCAGTTTGCTATATCTTATTAATGAAAAAGAAGGGTTATAAGCCTATTCAACAAAAATTTGAAATTTTTATTGCAACTGGCCTTATGCACTCTTTTCCCCATGGGATTAGATAAAAAAAAAAAAACGGGTCGGGCAAAACCCTGACCTCGATCTTTCGTTTTTTCATTGCTCTTCATTCGAGCTCATATTTGTAAATATCAAAATTAGCCGCAATAGCTCAAGCACAGCTACGGCTGCAGCCGCTACATATGTCAAAGCCGCGGCGCTTAACACTTTTCTTGCTCCATGTTCTTCATTGTTATTAATGATGCCCAACTGTACCACTTCATTCATCGCCCGTTTCGACGCATCAAATTCCACCGGCAATGTTACCACTTGGAACAATACGCCGGCAGCGAGCAATATAATCCCCAACAGCAGCATATTGGCGCTTTGGGCGATGATTCCAATCATCACAAAGATCCAGGAGATATTGGATGAAAAGTTGGCAATTGGGACCAGCTTTGAACGCAACACCAAAAAGGAATACGCTTCCTGGTGCTGGACAGCGTGCCCGCACTCATGGGCCGCCACCGCAATGGCTGCCAAAGAGTCGCTATAATAGTTTCCTTCAGATAATGCGACCGTTTTCGTCATTGGATTGTAATGGTCTGACAAAATACCTTGCGTCGGTACTACACGTACATCATAAAGACCATGGCTGTCCAATATCATCCGTGCGGTTTGGGCACCGGTTAATCCTTTGGATGCAGGAACTTGGGAAAAACGTTTATAAGTACGTTGAACTTTCAATTGAGCATAAATCGGCAATAACAAAATGATTATAAAGTAGAGAAGATACATCTTGCTACCTTATTCCCCTTTCTATCAATCCTACTATACATTCTAACCATTTATTGCACTATATTCAAATTATTGCGCTTTTTAAAAGAATAATAGGCTATGGATATACAAGCGATCGATAACCAGAAAGTAAAGTACCCGATGTGATCCGCATATTTATATAAACTGCTGTAAGTCGGCATCTGTCCATATACATAATCTATAACATCATTATGCAAAGTCCATACGGATGCAATGGCAATATGCACAAGGGTAAATCGATAATTGGCCATATATAAAATGCCTTCGACCGCCATCATAAAATGGGAAACGACCAGCATCCATCCAAGAATGCCGATTGAGCCTGTCTCCGCCAATGTTAGTATATTCATCACTACAGCCCATATACCGTATTTCATTAAAGTAATAAGGGCAAGTGCTTCCATGAGTTTAAAATTTTTTCCCAACAACCATCCCAAAATGGCGAAACAAAAAAACAGGCTCGCCGTCGGACTATCCGGAACAAATAAGAGAAATTGCGGTTCCGTTCTTGAAAGCTGTGGCGCATACCAAATATAACCGTAGATCGTCCCCAGGAAATTTATGATAAATAACATTGTCAGGACAGTGCGGTTTTGCAATAAATATAGAAACTGCAGCAAAATGGTTCTCATCCTGTTACTCCTTATCATCGGTATATATAAGTAAGTTTTTACATAAGTTATAATACCAAAGCCGCTATAGGATGTGTAACGATTCGGTATTCTATGTATATCCATTAAATCCAAAAAAGAAAAGGGCCAGTTTTGGAAACCGGCCCTTAGCAAATGAATATTATTCCTCTTTCAAGCTTGCAATAAATTCTGCCAATGTCTTCAATTCTTCGTCAGTACCGGAGAATTGTCCACCAGGCATTCCGCCACGACCATTGCGGATTACTTCTTCAACTTCTTCAGCAGTTAATTGGTTACCTAATAACATAGGGTTTGAACCAACGCCTGTCAAATCACCGCCGTGGCATCCAACACAAGTTTGTTGAGATTGGAAGATTTTATAACCTTCAGAGTTCTCATCAATTTCAATATCAGGTACCAAACCTAAATCTTTTGGTGTAATTTGACCTTGGGCTTTGGATGCTTCCCAGTCATGGTTCACAACTGATTCCCAAGTCAAATAGAACATTGAAGCTACAACTAATAACATAATTGCAGTTGGAATCGGCCGTTTAGATGGACGGCGCTCAGGACCTTTATCTAACCATGGCATTAACAATAATGACAAGATTGCCAATCCTGGAATTACGATTGCACCGATAACGTTGTAGTCACCAGAAGCAAATGAATATTTCAACAATTGATATAAGAATAAGAAATACCAGTCTGGCAATGGAATGTAAGATGTATCTGTTGGATCAGCTGGACGCTCTAATGGCGAAGGATGAGCGACCGTTAATAACAAATAACCGATCAGGAAAACAGCACCAACCATCCATTCTTTTAATAAGAAGTCTGGCCAAAAGGCTTCTGTTTTGCCTGGATATTCGGAATAATCTTTCGGCTTGTTAGGCATTCGGTTGGAAGCCTTAACGCGTGAATCGCCGACGAACTTCATTCCTTTTCCGCGCTGCATGTTGTCCCCTCCTTTTGAACTAACGAATGAAACCACATATCAATCATAGTGGTCCAGAAATACCTTGACGACGGATCATAATAAAGTGAACTGCTAGCAACACAAATAAAGCCGCTGGCAAGAAGAATACGTGGATAGCAAAGAATCGCGTCAATGTTTGAGCACCGATGATTGTATCATCACCAGCAAGCAATACTTTAATTAGGTCCCCGATGAATGGAACGGAACCGGCAATTTCAAGACCTACTTTCGTAGCGAACAACGCTTTCATGTCCCATGGAAGTAGGTATCCAGTAAATCCAAGACCTAACATTACGCAGAAAATTAAAACACCTACGATCCAGTTGAGCTCACGAGGTTTTTTGTACGAACCTGTGAAGAACACACGAAGCGTATGTAAGAACATCATGACGATTACCAATGATGCTCCCCAGTGGTGCATACCGCGCACAATCTCACCGAATGCTACTTCGTTTTGCAAGTAGTAAACTGATTTCCAAGCATTCTCAACGTCTGGTACATAGTACATTGTCAAGAACATACCAGATAAGATCTGAATTACTGTAATGAAGAAAGTCAGTCCTCCGAAACAGTAAACGAATGCCGAGAAGTGGTGTGCAGGGTTAACGTGCTCTGGCACTTCGTGGTCGGCAATATCACGCCATATTGGGGTGATATCTAAACGCTCATCGACCCAATCATATAATTTACGCACTTGTGTTGTACCCCCTAACTAATTAAGCTAATGTGTTTGGTATTTTCTTCCCAAGCATTAAGTAACCATCTTTCTCAGAAACTTCATACTGATCTAATGGTCCAGTTGGCGGTGTACCGGCAATGTTTTTACCGTTTTTCTCATAACGTCCACCATGACAAGCACAGAAGTATTCGTTTTTGTGTTCGCCGCCTTCCCAGTTTACGGTACATCCTAAGTGTTTACATACTGGTGAAAGCGCTATAATTTTGTCGCCTTCTTTGTAAACCCAAGCCATTTCGGATACTTCAGACTTGTACCAAGCATCTACCTGTTCGTAAGAGAAGTCCACACGTACCGGAACATCTGTTAATTCATCAATTTTTTGGCTAGTCAGTATAAAATCGCCTTCCGCTTTTGCCTGCAAAGCAGGATCAATAGCAAAGCGAATCATCGGCATCAGAATGCTTGCCGCCATGAAACCACCAACACCAGTTAAAGTGTAGTTAAGAAATTGACGTCTTGAAACCTTTTTGTTACTCATCCTTTTCCCCCCTCTAACTTAAGGTCAGTCCAACAGACATAATTACATATAATTAATAATAGTATAAACTAGGACATATCTATGATATATCAATAAAATGGGCAGGTCAATAATGCATTATATTGGTTTCCATAGATTGTGAACAATTATTGAATGAATTGTTAACGTTGATACCACTTCGATGATAGGATCGGGATCAGCTGTTTTAATTGCTCTTCC
Organism: Ureibacillus sp. FSL K6-8385; assembly: GCF_038593155.1. GTDB lineage: Bacteria > Bacillota > Bacilli > Bacillales_A > Planococcaceae > Ureibacillus > Ureibacillus terrenus. The sequence continues at coordinate 1,019,041 of NZ_CP151968.1, read as the reverse complement.
AATATACGTTTTTTGACATCTTTATCCATCGATTCGATTGGAATGGCCGGCAGCCAAATCACATCCAATTCATCCTGGAGCTTTGTCCAATAATGATCGCATGTGATGAACACGACATGTTTAAAACCTCCTTCTTGTATGTTTTGTTTCAAGGCGAGGACAAGTTCCTCCCTTTTTGTTTGCTCCGTATAAGAATAAGGAGGAAGGAGCATCAATCGTCCTCTGAATTGTTGTTCAACAAAGGCTGTCAACGCCATTAAAAATTCCGCTTCCGAACTGCTTTTCACGATGTTGTCTTCGGAAAAATCCAATGAAAGGAGCGGAACTATAGCGGTATCAATAAATTCTTTATTCTGTTGATATTGTTGTACATCTTTCGTTTGAAAATACATTATTTTTTCCTCCAAAGTAACATTTTTTCATCATAAATAATATTATACCCCAGCACATTTGAAACAGATGGGGAAAAATAAAAAATCCAGTCGAAAGATATAATCTTTTCGACTGAATTTCTCTAGTGTTTTGAGGTTTCTTTTAATGCCTGTAACAGATTGGAGAGTTCCAAAAACTTTTCTTTATTTCCCTGGTCGAGCGCTTCATCGATCTCCCTCAATAGTTTCTCTTCCTGGAATGTCAGCATGCTCGTTTTAAGAATTTCTTCCGCAATCAATCGGTCTTTTTCGTTCGGATTCAGGTCCTTCGGAATATATGGGTTTTCCTCCAATACAGCCAAATACAATTGATTTGGCGGCACATTCGGAAAATTCAGCTGAATGTACATATCTTCGTTTGGATAAAGCCTTAAATCATGAAAAGACTTCTCGGCATCGCTTGTCATGATATTGCCTTTATAAAAACGGAATGGCACGCCATTCGAATCCACGCTCGACATGACAATCGCCCTCGGACAATAATGAGCTTCTTCTACAAAATGGATATTTTTTAGCAACTCATCATTGCTCAGCAAATAATTCAGAATCCAGACACACTCTCGCCTCTTTAATTGGAAGTTTTTCAAGAACCAACGCACGAAGTTCTTTTTGTCTGCGATTGGTACGGAAGAAGCCATAATAGTCCCCCCTATTCTAGACTATCAAGTAAATCCAACCACTGTATTTCTGTCGGTTGCAATTCGATCAAACGCTGTACTACTTCCCTAGCCTCTTCGCGTTTGCCGTCTTCTATCAGGAAGTAGCAGTAGTTTTCAAGAAATGATGGATCATCTTTTAATTCATTATATGCTGATTTATAAATTTCGTATGCTCTATCGTACTGTTCATTTTTTGCGAATGCATCTGCAACAAAAGGGGATAAAGAAACCCATTCGAATTGTTCCCTTTCCAATTTTTCATACAACTCAATAATGTCATCATAGCGCTCCATTTGATGATAAACCGACATCAGGACAAGAATCGCTTCCATATATTCGGGATCCAATTCGACCGCTTTTTTCAAATGCTCTATGGCTTCTTCAGGGAGTTTATTTTTTAGCGCGATTTTACCCGCAAACAAATAGAAGGATTTTTCGTATTCGTCCCGCTTAATTCCTTCTTTGATGACGCTATATGCCTTTTCATTATCTTCCAGCATGGCATAACTTTGGGCCAGCAATAAATAGCTGCTGAAATAGTCGGGATCGAGTTCTTTTAAATCTTCCAATTGCCTGATGGCAGTTTCATATTTTTCGCATTGGAAGGCGCTGTAAGCACTGCCGTAAAGCAAGTCGGCCGTCACTTTCTCTTCCAAAGCTTCCATGTAATAATCCAGCGCTTTTTCAAATCCTCCGCCCGCGCGGTAAACTTCCGCGAGTCTTTCCGCTAGGAGTACCCCGGCAATTTCTTTCACTTTTTTATGCAGGTTTTCATAAATGCGTGCCGCTTCCGGGAAACGGCCGGTTTCATATAGCAGTTCCGCTTTGGCAAACTGGATTAACGGTTCATCCGGAAGCAGTTCCAATGCTTCATTGATGCGTTTTTCCGCCGCTTCATAAAGTCCCTGCATTTGATAATAATCCGCCAATAGGAGCAGGCATTGGGGATATTCCGGCGTACTTGGATCTATCCCGAACAGGATGTCAAGGGCCTCGTCTTCCTCGCCCAGCTCAATCAGTACAGAAGCATAATCGATGGAAATTTGGGCCTCATCCGGGAACAGAAAACGCAAATGCTCCAATACGCGTTTTGCCTGCTGTATGTACCCGTATTGCAAAAGCAATTCGTATATTTCATACTGTACTTCCGGTGTTTCTTTTAAAAATAATGTCTCCAACAGAGAATCAATGCGGCCCACTTCGCCGCCTTCTATCGCCTGAATGATGTCCTGTGTGATGTTGTTCAATTCGATCACCTTTGCTTTCGTTATATCAATAAATATGCTACAAAACTAATTTTCGCAAGACAAGAAAAAGGTTCATCCTATTCGATGAACCTTTTTCTGTCATTTATTTTAACAATAAATCAAGATGTTCAAAAAATGTTGGATATGAGACGGCAATGCAATCGGCATCGTCAATTTCTACCGGGGAATCGGTAATCAGGGAGGCGATGGCTGCCATCATGCCGATCCGGTGGTCCCCATAGGTGCACAAACTTGTCCCCTCTAGCGGCGTAGGGCCGTTGATAATCATGCCATCATCCGTAGGCGTAATATCCGCGCCAAGTTTTTTCAACTCTGCCACTACGGCCGCAATGCGGTCTGTTTCTTTCACTTTGAGTTCTTCGGCGTCACGGATGACGGTTGTTCCTTCCGCTTGGGTTGCCAAAAGAGCAATAATCGGAATTTCGTCGATTAAACGGGGAATAATCTCTCCCTCTATCGTTGTTCCTTTTAATTGGGAAGTTCGTACAGTAATGGTTGCCGTCGGTTCAGACGCCCCTTCATTTTCTTGATGGATGGTGATATCGGCACCCATTTGTTGCATCACTTCAATGATGCCTGCCCTTGTCGGGTTGATGCCGACATTTTTTAATACCACTTCGCTATTCGGAACAATCGATCCGGCCACTAAAAAGAAAGCCGCAGAGGAAATGTCGCCCGGAACATCAACATGGGTTGCATGAAGCTGTTGGCCCCCTTCAAGGGAGATGACCCCATCCTTGACATCGATGTTTGCTCCGAATTGTTTTAACATGCGTTCTGTATGGTCCCGGGAAATTTCCTTTTCCCGTACGACCGTCGTTCCTTCCGCCTGAAGGCCTGCAAGCAAAATGGCGGATTTTACTTGGGCACTTGCTACAGGCATCGTATAGTCGATCGCTTTTAATCTTGACCCTACTATTGCAAGAGGAGTATACTGTCCTCCTTCGCGCCCGAAAATTTGTGCCCCCATTTGTTTCAACGGCTTTGTGACACGGCCCATTGGACGCTTGCCAATGGACGCATCCCCTGTAATGACACTAAAAAAATCGGTGCCGGATAAAATTCCAAGCAACAGCCGTGTCGTCGTTCCCGAGTTTCCCGTGTACAACACTTCTTTCGGTTCCTGCCATCCCTCTATTCCCGGGCTGCTGATCTTGACATTTGTACCATCTACTTGAATATCGACACCCAATTTTTGAAAACAATCAATTGTACTTAAACAATCTTCTCCGGGCAGGAAGCCGGTAACCGTCGTTGTTCCTTTTGCGATGGCCCCCAACATTACGGCGCGGTGGGAAATGGATTTATCTCCCGGTACTGTAATGATTCCTTCCAACCTCGGTTTATTATACACCAATACTTTCGAAGACAACACTCTTCCCCCTCTCCATACGGCAACATTAAGAGACGTGCATTTCGAAATTCGTATGTGTACGAATGCAGTTCATCGCTTTTTCCCGATCTTTTTCGGTTTGGAAACTGATGACCAGAATACCAAAGACGTCTTCTCTCGTTTCAACTACCCGTATGTTCGTTATACTGATATTCTCTTCCGCCAAATAACCGGTGATTTCTGAAATCACCCCAGGATAGTCCGGAATATCCACATATAAATCGTATGTAGAATAGAATGCTCCTGTTGTAATAGGCAATGCATCCCGGACATCTTTCGCCTTTTTAAAATATTCTTCGATGGACTCATCATCATTTTCCATCAAAATTTTCTTTACCCGCTGCATTTCTTCAATCCAGGCATCCATTTGCCCAATGAGTTCCTTGCGGTTTTGCAAAGTAATATCCCGCCAAATCATCGGATTCGATGAGGCAATCCGGGTAATATCCCGGAACCCCCCCGCAGCGAGCATGCTCGTCATCGGAAATTTCTTGTTTTCTTCATCCAATTGATGGACGAGGGAAGCAGCTACGATATGCGGAAAATGGCTTACAACGGCAGTCATGTGGTCATGTTCTTCCGCATTGATTTTTACTATTTTTGACAATGTATATTTCAATAATTCTTTTAAAGCGATGATTTTATTTCCGTCTTCATCATCAAAAGGTGTCAGTATATAATAAGCGTTTTCGAAAAGATATGGTTTGGCGGCCGTAATGCCGCTTTTATGGGAGCCTGCCATCGGATGGCCCCCGATAAATGTAAGTCCTTTTTCCCGAAGCTCAAGGGCTTTCTCCATGATCAGCCCTTTTGTGCTGCCGGTATCGGAAATAATGGCATTTTTCTTCAATGACCAGTTCTTTAACTCATCCATCCATTGCAAAGTGGCGTTCACAGGTGTTCCAAAAATAATGAAATCCGCTTTTTTCGCCGCTTCCTCGACATCTTCCACCACTTCATGAACAATGTTTAATGTTTTGGCCAGTTCTCTTGTCTTTTCGGAAAGATCATAGCCGTACACTTTTGTTTCGGGAGCTTTTTGCAAAGCTAATGCAAGGGACCCCCCTATTAACCCTAAACCAATGATTAACACATTACGGGTCATACCAATGCTCCTTGTTCTTTCAATACCCCTTCAAGAGTTTCCAAGAATTTGCTGTTCTGTTCTTCCGTGCCGAAGGAAACACGGATGAATCCCGGTGTTCCCAAGGCATTTCCGCTTCGAACGATAAATCCGCGCTTCATCATTTCTTGGAAAATCACATCACTGTCTGTTTTTACTTCAAATAAGATAAAGTTTGTTTGGGATGGGTAATACTTTAACCCATGTTTTTTGCAGAATTCTTCATACTGTCGTTTTGCTCTTTCCGTTCTTTCCACCGTTTCTTTGATAAATTCCTGGTCCTCCAGTGCGACGATGGCAACTTTTTGGCTTAATACCGTGTTGTTGAAAGGAGCCCGCACCGGTTCCAATTTTGAAATGACATCCGCCTGTCCGATGGCATAACCTACACGGAATGCGGCAAGCCCATATGCTTTGGAGAATGTGCGCATTATGATGACATTCGGATATTCTTCCACATAATGCAGCGTATCTTGATAAGCCGGATCGGTAATATACTCAAAATAGGCTTCATCCAATACGACAAGCACTTCTTTTGGCACTTTCTTTAAAAAGGCGCTCAATTCTTCGTCTGCCACGATGGTTCCTGTCGGATTATTCGGATTGCATATCCATACAATCGAAGTGTTTTCATCGATTGCTTCAAACATTTTCTCCAAATCATGTTTGCCATCTTTTAATGGCACTTTGCGGATTTCGGCCCCTTCAATTTCCGCATTATGGCTGTATTGGGAAAAGGATGGGTCAGCCATGACCGTATTGACGCCAGGATAAAGCAGCGCGCGGGAAATGATGGCGATAATATCATCGGATCCGCTGCCGAACAGCAATTGATTCTCTTCTACCCCAAGATGTTTGCTGACTGCTGTGCGAAGTTCTTGTGCGTAGCCATCCGGATAAATGGCATAATTAATGTCGTTATTTTTGATAAATTCTTTCACTTTTGGAGAGCAGCCAAAAGGATTTTCATTGGAAGCAAGTTTGATCACTTCTTTTAATCCGAATTCTTTTTGAACTTCTTCGATTGGTTTGCCGGGTTGATAAGCTTTCATTCCATATATTTGTTCTTTGAATTTCATGACCAGCGCTCCTTCTTTATCTTTTTTCTCTCACTAAATCCGGTCTGAGTTTGACAGCATCATTTAAATAGATGTGGTGAATATCTTTCTGGGGTACAGTTGTATTTACATGCATCAGCACACGAATACATAATGGCAACGCTCCTGGAACATCCATTTCATGGGTGCACATCGTCGGAACAAATTTCCACCCTTCAATTGAACGCACTGCCTTCGCCGGAAATGCGGCGTTAATATCCGGCGTGGTTGTGACGATCACGGAAGCAATATCTTCAGGAGCGATATTATTCGCTCTCGCCATTTCTTTCACTAATCTTTCAGTTTCGCTATAAATCACTTCAGGCGTATTGGATTTGATCGTAATCGCCCCACGTATGCCGCGAATCATTTGCATACCTCCTCAAGCAAACCGCGAAGCTCCCGATCTACTTTCCGGCATTCGGATTCGCCAATCTCCCTCACATAAGGTTTTCCTATTTCTTGTAATAACACAAACTTCAATTTTCCGTATTCAATCTTTTTATCTTTCATTAAATATTCATATAAATCATCAAAAGAATATTCATCAACTTTTTTCAGAGGATAATCGTTCCTGTAGGCGAACTTTGCAAAGTCTGCTGTAAATTCCCGTGAAATATTGCCGTATCTTTCACTCAGCAACAGAGCATATATCATTCCGATCATCACCGCTTCCCCATGGGCAAGGCCGCCATATCCCGCCGCAGCTTCGATCGCATGGCCATATGTATGTCCGAAGTTCAAAAACTTTCGGACGGAATGCTCCGTTTCATCTTCGGATACAATTTTGGCCTTTACTTCAATTCCCGATTTCAAATGGTTCGCCAGCTTCTCTTTCCCGATATTGGTGATGGATGGCGTCAGCATTAATTCTTTAAGCCATTTTTCATCAGAAATCATCGCATGCTTAATGACTTCCGCCATTCCTGAACGAATTTCCTTCGTCGGCAGACTGTCCAATAAGTTCATGTCGTAAACAACGGCTTCCGGTTGATAGAATGCCCCCACCAGATTCTTGCCGAGGGGATGATTGATTGCCGTTTTCCCCCCCACTGCCGAATCATGGGCCAAAATCGTCGTAGGAATTTGGATATAAGGGATGCCGCGCATGAACGTCGCCGCTACAAAGCCTGTCAAGTCGCCGACGGCACCGCCGCCGAAAGCGAATAAAAAAGACTTTCGGGAACATTGTTTTTCAATCAAAAAAGTGTGGGCATCTTCGAAATTTTTAAAACTTTTGCAAGCTTCTCCTCCCGGCATGACAAACACTTCAAATGGATATGGAAAGTTTTCCGTGAAATATTTTTGCTGTGCCCGCCATACATTCTCATCTGTAAAAACGACCAGGGTATCTGCTTTTTGAATTTTTTCTTTCAAAGATTCGAAAGCGGAACGCAAAATTCCGCTGCCGATGTAAACTTCATAGAAATGGCTCTTCGTATTCACTGGAATCCGCATTATTAAAACTCCTTCGCCAATTTACGTACTTCATCGATTTGCGCTTTTAATTGCGGCAATTGGTCGCTATGGAACTGTTCGACAATCGCCTTGGCAATTTCCCAGGCAATCACGCATTCAGCCACCACGGATGCGGCCGGAACTGCACAAGCATCCGAACGTTCGACGCTCGCTTTAAAAGGTTCCTTCGTTTCAATATCCACACTTTCAAGCGGCTTATAAAGCGTCGGAATTGGTTTCATGACGCCCCGGACGATGATTGGCATCCCTGTCGACATGCCGCCCTCTATGCCGCCCAACCGATTTGTGCGGCGCTGGTAACCGTGCTGTTTGTCCCAAATAATTTCGTCATGCACTTCAGAACCTTTTCTTCGCGCCATTTCAAAACCGATGCCGAACTCCACCCCTTTAAAGGCATTGATGGAGAGCATTGCCAGGGCAAGTTTCCCGTCCAATTTGCGGTCATAATGCACATAGGAACCTACCCCTGGCGGCATTCCTTCCACCATGACTTCGACAATTCCTCCGATGGAATCTCCGGCTTTTTTTGCCTCATCAATGGCTTGGACCATTTTTGCCGAAGCTTCAGAATCAAAAGTATAGCAAGAATCATCTTCAACCATTTGACGGATTTCGTCTGCAGATTTGCCGGCAACTTTCGATGTATCGGCTTTGATGCCATAAATTTCAGTCACATAGCCCACAACGGAAATGCCCAGTTCCTTCAAAAGGGCTTTTGCCACAGAGCCGACAGCAACACGGACAGCCGTTTCTCTCGCGCTTGAGCGCTCCAAAACGTTTCTCAAATCACGGTGGCCATATTTGATGCCGCCAACCAGGTCGGCATGTCCAGGCCGCGGCCTCGTAATTCGGCGTTTAATTTCCGCGGGATCCATGTCTTCAGGAAGGGGCTCAATCCCCATGATTTTAGTCCAATGTTTCCAATCATCATTTTTCACCACTAATGCGACAGGGGACCCCAATGTCTTCCCGTGACGGACACCGCCCACGATTTCTACCGTATCTTTTTCTATTTGCATGCGGCGTCCCCGTCCGTGTCCCCCTTGGCGCCGTTTTAGATCTGCATTGATTTGCTCTGCTGTAATCGGTAAAAGGGATGGCAACCCTTCAATAATTGCCGTTAGTTGCGGACCATGGGATTCCCCCGCTGTTAAATATCTCATCAAACACTTTCTCCCTTCAACTCGCTAAAGTATGTATTTTTTAATATAACATAATGCATAGTAAAAAACATGATAAATAGAATAATTTATGAAAATGACGATTTATCAAAAGATAATACGCTTTTCGCACAATGTCGAAAAACGCCCTCCCTAGCTCATTTTTTTCGATAAAAGAACGTGTCTTCCACTTCCAAATCATAACGGGCCGGATTAAAAATCTGCTCTGTCGAGCCCACAAATAAAATGCCTCCTGGCCGGAGTGATTTGCTGAATTCTTGATATATATAATCCTTTGCCTCTTCGGTGAAATAAATCATGACATTGCGGCAAACAATCAAGTCAAAATTCTTTTCATATGGGTCACTTAACAAATTGTGCTTTCTGAATGCGACAGTATGTTTTATTTCCTCTTTTACCCTGTAAAATTGTCCTTCCCGGATAAAATATTTCGCTTTTATATCGGGAGGAACTTCATTTAAAGAACGCTCGGGATAAACCCCTATTTTCGCTTTCTGCAGACAATTCTCATCAATATCTGTCGCCAAGATTTTTATATCTGACAACGGCAAAAAATTGGAGAGCACCATGGCAATCGTATAAGGCTCTTCTCCCGTTGAACATGCCGCGCTCCATATTTTCAGCCGCTTGTTTCTTTCCAGAAGTTTAGGAAGAATTTTATTCTGGAGCACTTCCCAACGTTTTGCGTTTCGATAAAATTCAGACACATTGATGGTCATCCGGTCGAGGAATTCATTCATTAACGATTTATCTTTTTCAATTCCCCGCAAAAACTCCACAAAATTGTGATATCCTTTTTTTTCATAAAGGGAAGTCAATCGGCGTTTCATTTGCGCCTCTTTATAGAGCGATAAATCGATTCCTGTCAATTTCTTGATGCCTGCAATAAACCGTTCATAATCATTCATGATCATCGAACTCCTCTAATGACGTACACTTATTATATACAAAATTTTTCTTTTCTGAAATATATAAAAAATTCAAAAAGTTAAATTATGACGGCGAAAAAAATTTTTACCTGAAATCAGACCGGAAACATCCCGGGCTTCATAAATAAAAAAGCTATTCCAACAGCAATCGCATTGCCGTGGAATAGCCGGAAAAGTATAAATCTTAGACAAGTTCATCATTGAACCATAATTTAATTTCACGTTCAGCGGAAGATGGTGAATCGGAACCATGAATGACGTTTTCGGAAATTGTAACCGCATAATCACCGCGGATTGTACCTGGCTGCGCTTCTTCAGGTTTTGTAGCACCCATCATGACACGAGCCAGTTTGATAATATTTTCCCCTTCCCAAACCATTGCGAATACAGGTCCGGAAGTAATGAAATCCACCAATTCATTAAAAAACGGTTTTTCTTTATGTTCTTCATAATGTTTTTCCGCTAATTCGCGGGGAACGTTCATTAATTTTGCTGCGCGCATTACAAAACCGCGACGCTCAAAGCGGTCGATAATGTCTCCTACCACTTGGCGTTTTACGCCATCCGGTTTTACCATCAAAAATGTTCTTTCAATTGCCATATGTCTAACAACTCCTTAACTTCCAAGGTTTTTACCTACCGCTAAATATTAACAAAATCACGCTTAAGCTTCAACTACCAATGTCCGATTTTTTAAAATTTGCGTTTGCCTATAAATAATGCGATTTCCTTCAACCTTTTCTTCGTCGGATTGTCAGGCAGCCGTTCCACTTCCTTCATCGCTTTCTCTAAATATTGGTCGCTGATTTTCAACGCTTGTTTTATGGAATCCGATTTCCGCACAATTTGCAGCATTTCCAAACGTTCCTGCTCTGTCACAATCCCTTTTGAAGCGCGTTCGATAAACCGAAGAATTTTTGGATGATTTTTCATCAACAAAATCGGCAATGTGATATTGCCTTGCAACAGGTCGCTTCCTGCCGGTTTGCCAAGCTGCTTGTCTGTTGATGTAAAATCCAGCACATCGTCCACGATTTGATAACTCATCCCGACATAATAGCCAAATCTCTTTAAACGTTTTGTAACTTCAGGATCCGCCTCTGCAACAACCGCCCCCACTTCGCAGCTTGATTCAATGAGCAGCGCGGTTTTCCGTTTAATGCGCCGGAAATAGTCTTTCAGGTTTTGATTTATGCGAAATTTATCTTCAATTTGAATGATTTCCCCTTTACAGATTTCCACCATTGTGCGGGCCAATATTTGGTGGGCCTTTGGATTCTCTATGTGCGTTACGTATTGAATGGCCCGTCCAAAAATAAAACTGCCGGTTAGCATCGCAACCCGATTATTCCATTGAGAACGAACGGTAGGACGCCCTCTTCTCATGTTGGAGTGGTCAATGACATCATCATGTACAAGCGACCCCATGTGAATCAATTCGAGAGGGACAGCAGCATATTTCATGCGATCAATACTATAATTGCCAAATTTCGCGCTCATTAAAACAAAAAGTGGGCGAATTCTTTTCCCGCCCGCATGCAAAAGATGGAGAGAGGCGTCGTTTAATAGATGCGATGTCGACTGTAAAGCCTTTTCTAATTCGTTTTCAATGATATCTATATCCGGCTTGAAATCGGAATAGAGCTTTTGCAACTTCATCTTTTCCACTCGCCAACCTCTCCCTAATTCTCTTTCTTTTTAAATCCCATATGCATTGCTGCTGCGCCGCCGCTATAGCTTTTATATGTGACATTGACAAATCCCGCTTCTTCAAACATTTTCGCAAGCTTTTTCATTCCCGGAAACGTGCTTGCGGATTCCTGAAGCCATGAATATTCCTCATAACTTTTCGCAAAAATTTTCCCAAATAGCGGCATGATGTACCGGAAATAGAAACGGAACAATTGTCTATAAACCGGCAGTTCCGGCTGGGAGGTGTCCAGGCAGACGACCATTCCGCCAGGTTTCAATACCCGGTGCATCTCCCTCAATACCTGCATGTAATCCGGAACATTCCGGAGCCCAAAGCCGATTGTGACGTAGTCAAACGTGTTATCATCAAAAGGAAGTTCCATTGCATTTCCATGGATTAATTCCACTTGGGGATAAGGCTTCACTTTTTCAGCACCGATTTTCAGCATATTCTTGCTGAAATCAAGACCTTTTACAATCCCTTTTTCCCCTGTCGCCTTCGCCAGCGCGACAGTCCAATCGGCCGTTCCGCAACAAACATCCAAACATGCAGATCCCGGTTTTACGTTCATCCGTTTCATAACATCTTCCCGCCATTTGACATGCAGATTAAAGCTGATGACGGAATTCATTTTGTCGTAATTCTTGTAAATTTTCTCAAATACTTCATGAACACGTTGTTCTTTGGATTTTTCCATTGTTTTCATTACCTTTCCTTGCTCTCTCTAATCAATCGTTCCTCGATGTATCGTTTAAGCTCGGATTTCATAGAGGAGGTGCGTAGCAACTCTCGCAATTGATGTACAAGTCCATCGATCTTATTTTGAAGGTAATGCTCAAAATTCATGTCCTCGCTGCGCTGAAAACTTTCCATCATTTTTTGTAAAAGCAGTGAGCTATTACCTTCTCTATAGTTTAATAGTTCATTTTGCAACCGAAGAATCAATAAATGTTTTTTCATAATGTACAAATAGTGATTGTAATTATATAATTGATAAAATCTGCTGATACATTCCGTCTCAATGATGGTTAAAGTTTCCAACCAATCATCAATGGCATAACGGTTCGGTTCATAAATCCGAATCTCGTGTTCAGATCTTAAAATGACGCTTTCAGAAAGTTCCCGAATCAACGAAATATTCCCTGAATTTGCCAAAATTTCGTAAAAACGACCACTGTAATAATCGCCAGAAAGCACTGTCAACTGTTGCACCTTTGAAGTGGCATCATGCTCATCAATATAGGAATGCTCGGCGAGGGACGCTTCCACAATCCCGACAGCAATGACGCCCTCATAATTTTCTTCGTCCCAATGGTCACCATTTAATAATGGCAGCAGCAAGTAAAATAATTGATTTTCATCCACCAATGGATCGCCGGTATATTTAACAAGGGTTCTATGTTCGACTTGACGATAAATCGCTTTTTTTAATTGTTCAATTTGATTTTCGATATATGTTGTATCCATAGGTATTACTCCATTCCACTTCAAGCACTGTTTCCTGCACTTCATACAGTCGCCAGGCATCTATGGCTTTATTTTTTCGAATAGCTTTGAATAATGCCATGAGCCGTGTAAATTTTTGCTTTCCCACGGATTTTCATAGCGGACGTATGTTCAGTAAATTGGGCAATCATGACTTCCCCGGCATCCAATTTTTCGGAATGATGAAATTTCGTATCTTGGCCGCGGGTTAAACCGATTACATGTACGCCATCCTCTTCGGCTTCAATGACAACATAATCTGATTGGTTCATACTTCTCCCTCACATCTACATTTTCTTTGTTATCATATCATAATCCGGTATGTTAATTAAGACATTTGAATAAATGAAATCACTTCTTGGCGTTTTACATCATCTTCCTCATAGATTCCTCTTGCACAAGAAGTGACCGTTTTTGTGCCAGGTTTTTTTAATCCCCTCATCGTCATGCACATATGTTCCGCCTCGATCATCACAAAAACGCCTTGTGGTTCCAATTTTTCCATTAAAATATCGGCTATTGTCGTTGTCAGCCGTTCCTGCAACTGCGGTCTATGGCTCACCGATTCCACCAATCGGCCGATTTTGCTTAAACCTGCAACCCTTCCATTCTGGGGTATGTATGCAACATGGGCCTTTCCGTAAAAAGGAATGAGGTGATGTTCGCACATTGAGTAAAATGGAATATCCTTAACCAGAACTAGTTCTTCATGTTCTTCATGAAAGACCGTCTCAAATAAACATCTTGGATCTTCTTTCAATCCGCTGAACATTTCTTCATACATTTTGGATACCCGTTTGGGTGTATCGATCAGTCCTTCACGATTAACGTCTTCTCCTATGGCTTCTAAAATCATTTTTACTGCTTCTTCTATTTTTTTTAAATCAATGTTAGACATATATGTTCCTCCTAAATCGACAAAACACAACACTGTCAAATTGAATCGTAGCACATACAGACGTGAATCGCAAAAGGCTTTTACAAAAAATATTTTTTTATTGGGGGATTGTTTATTTTACCCCTCTGATAGTAAAATTGAATTATCAATCGTTAATATAATATGTAAAAAGAGCAGTCATCATATTCATGACGACTGCTCTATGTAATTTTAAAGAAGCTTTATTTAACAGCTTCTTTAAGTGCTTTACCTGGTTTGAAAGCTGGAACTTTGCTTGCAGCGATTTCAATCTCTTCCCCTGTTTGAGGATTGCGGCCTTTGCGTGCAGCACGTTCACGAACTTCAAAGTTTCCAAAACCGATTAATTGCACTTTGTCACCCTTTGCAAGAGCTTCTTGAATGATATCGAAAACTGCGTCAACTGCTTTGGAAGCGTCTTTTTTGGAAAGACCTGCAGCTTCAGCAACTGAGTTTACTAATTCTGTCTTATTCATGCTATTCACCTCCTCTCAAAGGGTTGGAAAAGCTAAATCATGTAAAAAGAGTAACATATTGAAATACTTGGTGCAACTGTATTTATGCATGTTTGTCCAAGAAAAGTTGTATTTTTGCATCATCGGATAACGAAAAGGACTTTTCGTCCACGTGACAAAAAGTCCTATAATAACAATCCATTATTTTTATTATTTCACATTTTTTAAATAATAAACGCAAATATTACATTTATTCTTTTTAGAATGCTGATAAATCAAGATTTTTCACGTAGTATTTTACAGAAATTCTGGGCAACGTGACCAATTTGCAAGAAATGTGATGTGTTTGTGATTTCCAACTAAAAAAGGGCTGTCAAAGCAGCCCTTAATTCTTGACATTTCAAGATTTTTCATCCGTTTATTAAATAATGAACGTTATGAGGCCTTTTTCTCCTTCATTCACCATACGTTCAATCGTTTGGCGCATTCTTTTCTTCGCGCTCGGCGGAACGGCATTCATCTTGAACCTGATTCCTTCCGTCAATACTTCATGAAGCGGTGTACCAAACAATTGGGTTTGCCATAAGGCTTCGCGGTCATGCTTATAGGCATATTGCAAATCTTTTAAGAGCTGACGGCTGTGGAATTCGGAACCGATCAACGGAGAAAATTCAGATTCCATATCGACGCGAATGATATGGTAGGAAGGCGCTTTTGCCTTCATGCGCACTCCGTAGAAGTTGTTCTGTTTAATGATTTCCGGTTCGCTCGGTTCAAATTCTTCCACCGTCGGAAGCGTTACGCCATAGCCGTTTACCGTTGCTTCTTCAATCGCCTCGCGGAAGCGTTTTTGGGCTTTTTTCGCCTCTTGTGCCTCTTTTATGAACAACAGCCAATCTTTTTTCGTATCGATTGGGGCATCTAAAAATTCGTTGCAAACCGCTTTATAAATTTCAGGCTTCAGGGTGATGCGCACCGTCGCCACACCCAGCCCCGCATCCACTTTTTCAATGTCGCAAGTTTCAATAAAATCAATATCTCTCAAATCTTCTACCGCTTTGTGGACATCCCGGATTTTTGTGACAGAATTGAGAACGTTGCCCACCGCTTCCGAAAGCGTTGCATTTACATGATGCGTCGGTTCAAGGACATCAAGCCAATCCGGTTTTTCCACTTCAATATCTTCTACCGGGAATTCATAGAGCGCTTCTTCCAAAATATACTCCATGTCTTTCAGCGTCATTTGGTCGATCGAGATGGCAATCACCGGAACGCCATAGCGCTCGATCAATTCATTGCGCAGCTTCTGCGTATTTTGGTTGTGTGGAAATTGGCTGTTTAAAATGATGACAAATGGTTTTCCGATATCCCTTAATTGTTCAACAATTTGTTCTTCCGCCACTTGTGCAGCTTCACGGGCAATCCCGTTTACTGTACCGTCCGTTGTGACGACAACCCCGATGTTTGCATGGTCACGGATGACCTTGTCTGTTCCAATCCGGGCCGCTTCTTGGAATGGAATCGGCTCACTGCTCCATGGCGTGTGGACATATTTCGGCCCATTTTCATCTTCATAGCCTTTAACACCATCGATGACATACCCGACACAATCGGCAAAACGGATACGGAAAGGGATTTCATCTTCCCCGATGCAGATTTCCGTTCCATGGGCAGGAACAAATTTTGGTTCCGCCGTCATAATGACAGGGCCGGGTGAGCTTTGTGGCAGCTCGTCCAGCGCTCTTTTGCGCTCTTCTTCATCCACAATGTTCGGCAGCACGATGGACTCCATCATTTTTTTCACAAATGTGGACTTACCGACCCTTACAGGCCCAACAACTCCAATATATACATCGCCATTTGTTCTTTCCGCTATTTGTTGAAAGATTTGTTCCCCTATTTTAGCTCCTCCTTTGTGCTTCAATCTATGAATTATATAACTAAAATATGAAAAACCTTGCACGAAAAGTCGTACAAGGTTTAAATTTTTTATTTTTTATTCATTATTTTTGGTCGGATCGTACATGAAGACCGGTTCGTTATTTTCATTCACGGTATATGGAAGAGAATAGGCAGGCACTACCGGGTAAGCTTCGACAAGCAGCATGCGGATATCTTCTCCCGGTTTCGGTTTCACATCATGTTCCTTAAGAAACTGTGCCAAATCGATGGAATAATCTACATAAACTTTCCCTTCTGATGAAGCAACCAAAGGCAAATGATTATTGGTATACGGGCTTGGCACCGTCAATTCATTTTGATACCCCAGTTTCTTATAATCTATCGAATAGACATAATCGGCGATTTGTTTCTTATACATCATATATTTTTTTGAGAGAAGGCGAAGATTTAATTCCCGAATGGTTTCGGCCGTGCGCAAATCTACCAGTTTTACTGTCGGATTGTTCTCCGGATCCCAGATGATATATTGGAATATGCCGCCTTTTTCATAAGAATTTCCGGGAACATTGGCCAAATATTTTGGAACAAGTTTTGAAAAATCGATCTGATACTTGATGAAAATATCGGTATCCTGATCTTTTGTTTTAATCGGCAATACACCCGTATCCGCTTTATATTGGTCCACGGCATTTTGTACCGCAATCAGCTGGGCTTCATCAGGGATTTGATTTTCCGCCCGTTCTTCATCCGGGAATAAACAACCGGATAAGACAACAGATGTTAATAGCAACATTGCGAAAAAAATCAGGTTCTTTTTCATTCATATTCACTCCTGAATTATGATGGCCATGTAAAGATGACTAACACCATTAATAACGAACCTATTAAAAAGACAATAAAGGCAATAATCCGGATAAGAGAGGACAAAATGCTGTTTTTTATCCATTTCCGGGCCGCTGTTAACATGAGAATGGAAATGATCATGGCCGCGATGGAATAAAAGGACACCCACATGACATCCATCGGGTGCATATTCGCCAAAGGGCCGCGGGCTGCAGCAAGAACAAATGCGTTGCCATCCATCATCGATAATGGATTCGTCATCGAGATTCCACCTTTCAAATAACAATAAGTGCCAGCGTTTTTGGGCCAAATCTGCAACTATTGAATACTTTCATTATTAACGTCCTTCTTTATAGCATGATGAACGGCCCCTTTTCTCACCCCAAAACGTCCCACGAGGCCGTCCATATGCCTGCAAGTTTTATTGCAAATAATCGATTTCCCTTTTCTTTCCCCGGTGCATTAATTCATCCACCGCATCTTTCGGATCTTTTCCTTCAAACAGCACTTCATAAAGGGCCGTTGTAATCGGCATTGGGACATCATATTTTTGGGCGAGCTGGTATGCCGCTTTTGTTGTGCGGACTCCCTCTACCACCATGCCCATGTTTTCCAATACTTCGTCCAGCTTCATTCCCTTTCCAAGCATATTTCCGGCTTTCCAGTTTCGGGAATGAACGCTTGTACAAGTTACAATCAAATCCCCCATGCCGGTTAATCCGGCAAAAGTGAAAGGATTGCCGCCCATCCGGACGCCTAATCGGGTAATTTCTGCGAGTCCCCGGGTAATCAAAGCCGCTTTCGCATTATCCCCATAATTGAGACCATCGGAAATGCCTGCCGCCAGCGCGATGACGTTTTTCAATGCACCTCCAAGCTCCACACCGATTACATCCGTATTGGTATACACCCGAAAATAATGGTTCATAAACAAATCCTGTATCTTTTCGGCAGAGCGAAGATTTGCGCACGCCGCCGTAATGGTTGTCGGGTGATGCAACACCACTTCTTCGGCATGGCTGGGCCCTGATAATACAACAATATCCTCAACCATATGAGTAGAAAGGGTTTCTTCCAAAATTTCCGAAATCCGCTTTAGCGTATCCGGCTCAATCCCTTTTGATACATGCACAATCAGCGCTTTTTTCTTTAAGTAATCATTGACTTTTTCAGCCACTTCACGGATAGCCTTTGTAGGCACGGCAAAAACGATGATTTCCCCATGGTCGACCGCTTTTTGCAAGTCGCTTGTGGCAATCAATTTTTCAGGAAGTTGAATATTTGGAATGTATTTTTTGTTTGTATGCCGTTCGTTGATTTCTCTCGCTTGATCTTCTCGATGGCTCCAAATCAACGTATCATGGCCATTTTCTGTTAACACCATTGCCAAAGCGGTTCCCCATGAACCCGCTCCTAATACTGATACTTTCTTCATTTGACTCCCCCGCTATTTACTCACGTGCACGTGGTATGATACGAATCGGCGTCCCTTCAAAATCAAAGGTTTCACGAATTCGGTTTTCCAAAAAACGAAGATAAGAGAAATGCATAAGTTCCGGATCGTTGACAAACGTTACAAAAGTAGGCGGCTTTACGGATACTTGGGTCGTATAATAAATGCGCAATCGTTTCCCTTTTTCGGTCGGTGCAGGATTTCTTGCAATCGCATCTTCGATGACATCATTCAGGATGGAAGATTGGATGCGCATTGCATGGTTTTCGCTTACCCGTCTGACCAACGGAATAATTTGATGCAAACGTTGTTTCGTTTTGGCCGAAACAAACACAATCGGCGCATAATCCAAAAATAAAAATTGATTTCGAATCGCTTTTGTAAATTCATTCATCGTTTTATCATTCTTTTCAATCGCATCCCATTTGTTCACGACAATGATAATGCCTTTCCCCGCTTCGTGGGCATATCCCGCGATTTTTTTATCCTGCTCCTGTATTCCTTCTTCCGCATTTAAAACGACAAGCACTACATCAGAACGTTCGATTGCTCTCAATGCCCTCAAGACCGCATACTTCTCCGTGCTTTCATACACTTTTCCCTTTTTCCTCATTCCGGCCGTATCGATGATGACATAATCTTGCCCATCATAAGTATACGGCGTATCAACGGCATCCCGTGTAGTTCCGGCGATATCGCTGACGATGACCCGTTCCTCTCCAAGGATAGCATTGACCAGCGAAGATTTTCCTACATTTGGTCTGCCAATTAATGAAAATTTTATGACATCATCCGCATAGTCATCTTCGTATTCTTTAGGAAAATATTTTGCGCATTCATCCAATAAATCCCCAATTCCTATTCCGTGGGAACCGGAAACCGGAATCGGATCGCCAAATCCTAAGGCATAGAAGTCATAAATGGATTCCCGCATTTCCGGGTTATCAATTTTGTTTACCGCCAATACGACAGGTTTATTCGTTTTATAGAGCATTTTTGCGATTTCTTCATCCTGGACCGTAACCCCTTCGCGTCCATTCGTCAAAAAGATAATGACATCCGCCTCTTCCATGGCAATTTGCGCTTGGGCGCGAATATGTTCCATAAGGGGCTCGTCCCCGCCTAAATCAATTCCACCTGTATCGATGATGTTGAATTCATGGTTCAACCATTCCGCCGAACTGTAAATGCGGTCCCGGGTTACCCCTGGGACATCTTCCACTATGGAGATTCTTTCTCCTACAATCCGATTGAAAATGGTTGATTTCCCCACATTTGGACGTCCTACGATGGCGATTACTGGTTTTGTCATCTGTCCTTCATCCTTCCAAATTCTTATCTTTTGTATTATACACAAAATCTCATGGTTTATCATATTTCGACATAACGGACATAAAAAAAGCGCACTCCTAGAAGCACGCATTTTTTCATGATATTGATTAAGATTGTTCCTTCAATTTCTTCAACTGATCGCCAATCACTTCGCTGATGGAGAATCCTGTCGCTTCCTCAGGCAACTCATAATTAATTTCCTCTTTAGGATTTTCTTCAAGGGCTTTGATACTTAAGGAAAGCCGTTTTTCCTTTTCATTGACATCCAGCACTTTCACTTGAACTTCTTGGCCTTCTTTTAGCACTTCATGCGGCGTATTGATATGTTTTTGGGAAATTTGTGAAATATGGACCAATCCTTCCACACCAGGGAACACTTCAACAAAGGCGCCAAAGGATACCAACCGTTTCACTTTTCCAGTCAACACTTGGCCTTTTTCAACCCGATCGGCGATATTTTCCCATGGTCCAGGCAATGTCTCCTTAATTGATAAGGAAATTCTTTCGTTTGCAGGATCTACGGAAAGGACTTTCACTTTTACTTCCTGTCCTTCTTTAAGGACCGTGTTGATATCTTCTACATGTTCATGGGCAATTTGTGAAATGTGCACCAATCCGTCAACTCCGCCGATGTCCACAAAAGCGCCGAATGGGGCGATCCGTTGAACCGTGCCGTTTAAGATGTCTCCCGGTTTTATGCTTTCAAGCAATTCTCTCTTTCTATTTGCCTTTTCTTCTTCCACAACCGCGCGGTGGGACAATATTAAACGGCCTTTCTCTTTATCCAATTCTGTAATTTTAAATTTTAGCGTTTTTCCTTTATACCCTTCCAAATCTTCTACAAAATGATCTTCTACTAAAGATGCAGGGACAAATCCCCGTACTCCCAAATCGACGACAAGTCCGCCTTTGACAACGTCTTTTACTTCAGCTTCAAAAGATTCTCCCTTTTCATAAAGTTCTTCCAATTTATCCCAAGCTTTTAAAGCATCTACTTTCCGTTTTGAAAGTACAAAATTTTCTTCCTCGATTTTCGTAATCATCAATTCCAGCTCATCGCCTACAGACACCACATCGGATGCTTTTTCTACATGCAGGCTGGAAAGTTCGCTGATTGGTACTATTCCATCAAAGGGTGCTCCTTCTATTGAAACAATGACGGCTTTATCTTCGACTTTCACGGCAACCCCTTTTACAATATCTCCCTCATGGAATTCTCGATTCAAGCCAATGTTCATTTCCTCGGACATATGTAACCCTCCTTCGCATCTTACAATCTCTATTTTATTAGAAATTCCATATAAACACAAAATTTTTTCCTTATAGATAAAATATTTCCTATTTTATGAATAAAATACGCAAAATGAAATGAAGATTATTCCATTTTTTCTTTTGCCAGATGCAATATTTTCTCCGCCACTTCTTCGATGGACAAATCGGTTGTATCCAAGTAGATTGCGTCTTCCGCCTGTACTAAAGGAGAGATTTCCCGTTCCATATCCTGTTTATCACGAAGGGCAATCTCCTCTTTCAATTTTTCAAAGTCGGAAGAGATGCCTCTTTTTTCATTATCAAGCAGCCTGCGTTTCGCCCTCTCTTCAACCGAAGCGGACATAAAAATTTTCAATTCCGCATCTTTTAATACATTGGTTCCAATATCCCTGCCATCCATTACAACCGCTCCGTCTTTTGCGAGCTGCTTTTGTATTGCCACCAGAATTTCGCGGACTTTTCCAATGGCCGCCACTTTTGGGACATTGGCGGTCACTTCATGTGAACGGATTTTCATTGTGACATCCTTTCCATCCAGAAAAACAAGTTGTCCATTTGGGGAAGGCTTCAATTCAATCGTTGTTTTCAAAAGCATTTCTTCCAGCTTTTTTTCATCATTTAATTCTATGTTTTCCTGTAGGGCTTTATACGTTACGGCACGATACATCGCACCCGTATCGATGTAAGTGAATCCTAATTTTTCCGCTACAATTTTTGCGATGGTGCTTTTTCCGGCTCCTGCAGGTCCGTCAATAGCGATTTGTATATTTTTTTTCATAATGCTCCTACTTCCTCCAATGTTATCGTTTTTACCTCACTAATTCCGTAGTTTATCACAAGTTTTGCAATTGTATCGAAATAATTTATGCACAAAAAAAGCCCTCCAATAAATTTGATTATCGGAGGTATAGCATCTCCTTCATCATGACTTGGCGTTCGAAACAGAAACGAAGGATTTGTTGCTGATCCACTTCATCGGTATCCAGATATTGAAAAGACGCCAATGGTTGTTCATCCTTATAAAAAATCCGGATTACCCTTGCATTCGTTTGAATATATTGAATATCCCCATTTTTGAATGGCAATACAATGGTCAATTTTACAATATTCCCCTCAGCAAACGGCAGTGCTTCGGGCAATTTTAAAGCAACTCCTCCGGCACTGATATCATTTGCCACGCATTGGTAAAATTGATTGCCATATTCTACAGCGACATCCACGGGAGTCTTCACCCGCACAAATTCCCTTCTCTCGATTTTCAAAAATTCATCTTCTGGCGGGCAGGAAAGCTTAATCATGGGAATCCTGTCCATGATCCGGCCAATGACTTCCGTCTGAAAAGCGAAAATGCTCCGGTCTCCGTTTTGCAAAATTCCCCGGTACCGGGAACCGTCCAAAAGATAAACGGTTTTGTTCGTGCTCATATTAACCGGGTACGTAATATAAATGACATCCTCTTTTTTATCGACTATTTTGCATTTTAATAAATCTCCCGCTTTTTCCGGAAAAATTGGTTCCAATGTGAGGAATGCCCCTATTTTAAATTCCATTGAAATCCGCCTCGCAAAATCATGATAGTTCCATTATGGCATGAAATCCGGCGAATTTCCAGGGCATTTGAAACATTACGGCAATTGTTCCACTTTTATGACATCGTGGTTTTCCGTATCCACAACTACACGATACGTTTTATTGCTGTCATCTTTGAACCGGGCAATGACTTCATAACATAATCTCAATTGATATGCTTCATTTTCCGTATAGATGAATCGTTCCTGTTCCACGATTGTATTTGGTCTGAAGAATTTTTTCCAATCAATCGGAATGACCGGCTGATCCTTAATGTTTTCTTTCTGTACATATTCCATTGCATTTAATCCCAATAATTCGCCGCTGTCTTTTGATATCTTCATTTGTATGCCGTCCGGATAAACAATCGCACGATGTTTCCCTGCTACCCTGGCAAGGCGCACATGCCAGGATTCATGGTTTTCCTGCATTTCAATGATTTCCAGATCATCATAACCGGCCCGCTGGATAAATTGTTTTGTTAATTCTTTCACTTTTTCCTGAGTCACATTCTTATCAGGCTGCACCGGCCGCTCCGAGAGGAATGAAATGAGGTGCCCCCCTTTGACCGTGATATCCGCATATCCAATGCGGCTTCCTTTCACAAATTGAATATGATAGAAAGGGTATGGGGCATCTTCTTTGCTTCTTGAAACCGTATAGGTCGCATCTTTAATTCCCGGCACCAATTTCTCCAGCACTTTGATTGCTTCGTCTTTCGTAATTTCACGATCTCTGATATGTTTCAAGTCCCTTTTTTTCAGCCAGTCCGATTCACTCGTTGTTAACGGAAAGTCCTTTTCGGTATATGTTTTTAAATTTGATGCTATATTCTTGAATGGCGATTCTTCAAGATCCGCTTTTGCAACTTGCTGCCATTTATCGAAGTTCCGATCGTTTTCAAAAAATTGGGCTGTTGCAACAGTCCATTCATCTGTCAATTTCTCCAAATTTTGATGGACCACTGTCATTTTCTTTTGCCATGATTCATAATCGCCCTCTGTCGCAGCTCTCTTGGCTTCATCTCCTATTTTTCCAAGGTAGCGGAGCCATTGGTTTGCTACATCCGGATTCAAAGGTAAATTGCTGATGGATGAGCGCAACTCATTGCTTGTTCTCCAAATATTATCCAATTCATTCTGCAATGCCTTTTCGTCCTGAAAAAGCAGCGATTGGGCCACCGAACGCTGCAAATAGCTCAACTTTTCGCTGGCATTGGACAAAGAGTTTGTATATTGGGCATGAATCGTTTGTTTCAGTTCCTGATTATCCGAACGCACTTCATACGCATAAACCCCTAATGCTAGCACAGCTATGGAAAGCAGATATACTAAACTTTTCATATTGTCTCTCCTTTAATAGCAAAAGATGTGATTGCCGATTTGTTTTATTTGTGGTCTTGTCCAAATCCACTTGCTTGTTGCAGTTTTAGGGTTGAAGTAATAAAGGGCATTTTCGGATGGATCCCATCCATTCATTGCATCAAGCACTGCCTGCTTCGCTCTTTCGTTCGGCGTCAGCCAAATTTGGCCATCCGCTACAGCCGTAAAAGCACCTGGCTGGAAAATGATTTCAGAAATCGTATTTGGAAAGTCGGGTGATTCGAGCCGGTTTAAAATGACGGCCGCCACTGCCACCTGCCCCTCATAAGGTTCTCCTCTCGCTTCCCCATACACCGCATTGGCCATCAGCTGTAAATCCCGTTCCGTGAATTTTGCAGGCAGCTGATAACTTTTGCTTTTTGAAGCCCCGGTTTTGCCTTTCTTCACTTGTTGATCGAGTGGAATGCCGCCATAATACGTAAATTCACGACCTGCATTAATTTGTGCATGCACCCATTCGCGATCGAAATCGCTGTTATTGACCAGCACTTTTTTCGTTTGAGGACCTGCAATACCGTCCACTTTCAATCCGTAACTTTCTTGGAAGTTTCTCAATGCCCAGTAGGTTCCCCAACCGAACTTTCCGTCAATTTTTCCGTGATAGAACCCCAAATATTGAAGTCTTGCCTGCAATTCAATGACATCATCGCCGAAAGCTCCCCTTTCAATCACTTGATTTGAAAAAGCGGAAGATTCTTCCGGCTTCATAAGAGGAATGGCACCAATTAATAAAGCCAATAGCAAAACAGCGATGAACGTTTTTCTCCTCTTCATCAATCTCACTCCTTTTTCATAGCATGTTTATATCGGAAACTTTTATGCACCTGTCCTGAAAAATGGCCGTTTTTCCAATCTGTTCGGCCGGTCAGGAATTATTATGCACGTTGAAGCGAATTTTATTTGATTCATTTGAAAACCTTGAATTTACAACTATTTCCGGAACCGAGAAAAATTCTCCAATGATCTGCGACGAAAAATTGAAACAACCAAAAAACCGGAACTTCAGATTGTATGAAGTTCCGGTAACTGTTTTTTCTTGCGCTCTGTTTAATACATTATTTCATTTGAACCATCAAAAAAATAAAAAAGACCTAAAAGCAAACCGTCACTTTTAGATCCCAGCTAAATTTTATTTTGTTCTATCAAATGCTTGATTAAATGTTCGTGGGCCAACTTCACTTTTTTCAAAGCAAACCACCATAAAAAAAGCATAAAAGGCGTCATTAAATAAATCCAATAATCTTCAAACACCAGGATAGAATTATAGGCAAAATGCAAAAAGAAAGGCGCCAATAATGAAAGTGCCAAATATTCCTTTGAATAATTCGTTTTCGTAAACTTGCTTTTCCCGAAATAATAGCCCATCACCACACCAAACAGGGCATGGCTGGAAACAGGAAGCAATGCGCGCATAAAGGCCGTATCAATCCCGAATGTCAACAAATAAAGAATGTTCTCCATTGTGGCAAATCCCAAAGATGCAGCTGCTCCATACAAAATGCCGTCATAAGGATCATCAAATTCCACATGCCGAAAAACAAAGGCAAAAATGATGAACCACTTAAAAAATTCTTCCAACGCACTTGAAAAAACGGCATTGAGGAGAAATGGATTCGAAATGAGACTTTCTTCCTGCATGACATGCTGAATAAACATGATGGGAAAAGTGATCAACAATCCAAAAATAAATGTCCGAAAAAGCGTTTTGCGAGGTTCCGTCTCCATCTGGTTTCGCAAATAGAAATAACTGAACAGTGCACAACCTGGAGCAATCGCAGCAGAAAGTAAAATAATCAATATCGACGCTCCCTTCCTTATCAACACTATTTTATAGTATTACAGGATGTTTTTAAAGATTGGGGAAATAAATTTTCTGAACTTTAAAAAAAGCGGCGTGAAATGATGCCGCTTTGATCATCTTTTTGGAACAGGCCTTATTTCGACAGTCTTCTCTCCAAAACCACTTCATTCCGTTGGGTTCCCAAATGAATTCCGCCTGCGCCGTAAATGGTCGCTTCCACCATGTCGCCCTCTTTTAAATATTTACATGAATCGTGCCGGTCAATAATGTTTTTCTTTTCGTCATAACCGGTGCTTAAACTTGATAGCAAGGACATTTCATCCTGGGAAAACTGCATCGCCACACCGCCCGGAGTCCCTGTCAACAATAAATCCCCCGGCGAAAGGTCCATCACTTGCGCCAACTCATTCAATGTTTCAACCGGCTTATACAGCAACTGGCTGGTATTCGCCTTTTGCCGAATTTCCCCGTTCACCGATAATTCCAGTTCCAATTGGAATATTTCATGGATTTCATCGGGTTCCGGCACATACACATAAGGACCAACCGGACAAAAAGTACGGAAACTTTTCCCTTTCAACCATTGATGCTCCAAAAATTGTATATCCCTCGCGGAAACATCATTCGCAATGGTTACGCCCAGAATATATTCATGCAAATTATCTTCTTCGATCCTGGAACATGGATGAATCTCTTTTTTCAAAACAATCGCCAATTCAATTTCGTAATCCAATAATTTTACCCTTTCCGGCTTCACAATCGGATCATAAGGGCCGGAAATGGAACTTGCCGCTTTGGAAAAAATTAAATTAAAAGGCGGCTTTTGAACATCCACTCCCGTTTCTTCACGATGGCTGGAATAATTGACTCCCTGGCAAATAATTGCATTTGGGGTAACGGGCGCAACCAGCTTCACCTCATTGATTGAAAAACTGTTGTCCTTTTGTTTTTCGGTGATTTCCCGAAGATCATTCAAATAGTGGCGCATCAGTTCCTGCAACGTATTGACATTGGAAACCGGAATGATCTGATCATCTTCTTTTACTCCCCAGAACATTTCTCCCATTTTTTCAAAACGAACAAGATAAATCCCCATAAGACACCTCTTTCAAAATTGTTAATTGCTTCCATTCTTAAAGAGAATTGTAAATATGATAAAACATATTTTCAATATTTTTCGAAAAATAAGTGGATATAGGTTTTTTCGACGCAAAAAGAGCGGACTGGGAAGGCCTTTCCCAATCCGCTCTTCTCCGGAAGGATTATACACGCTCATTGTTGGTTACATAGTTTCTTTTTTTCTCAATCGCCTTTGCAATATAGGCCCCATGGAATCTTCCGTTTTCAATGAAAATTTCATTGGCGTTATTGCCGGCAGCAAGCACCCCTGCAATGAACAAATTTTCGATATTCGATTCCATTGTGTCCGGATCATATGTAGGTCTGCCTGTTTCGTCATCAATCGTGACGCCCATTTTTCGGATGAATTCATGATCCGGATGATAGCCGGTCATCGCGAAGACGAAATCATTTTTAATGACAGTTTCTTTCCCTTCGATATTTAAAACGACTTCTTTTTCCCGGATCTCTTTCACTGTTGTATTGAACAGCATCGTGACATAACCATTTCGGATGAGAGATTGAAATTCCGGCAAAATCCAAGGCTTGATGCTAGGGGAGAAATCGCTGCCACGATAAGCGACCGTCACGCGAGCCCCGGCCTTTTGCAATTCCATTGCCGCATCGACCGCTGAATTTTTTCCGCCCACAACCAGAACATCCGTATCAAAATAAGGATGGGCTTCTTTAAAATAATGGAATACTTTTGGCAAATCTTCGCCGGGAACATCCATATAATTCGGATGATCGTAATAGCCGGTTGCAAGAACTACATAAGGTGTTTCATATTGGGCTTTATCGGATTCGACAACAAATAATCCGTCCGGGCGTTTTTCCACAGAAAGCACTTTTTCAAAACGATTCACATGGATATTTTTCAGTTTTACCACTTCACGATAATAGGCAAGAGCCTGGTTTCTCGTCGGTTTCCGTTGCTCCGTAATAAACGGGACATCGCCAATCGTCAACCGGTCGCTTGTAGAATAGAACGTTTGGTGAGTCGGAAAATGATAAAGGGCGTTTACGATATTCCCCTTTTCGATGACCACCGGCTTCAAACCGATTTTTTGCAGTTCAATCGCCGCCGACAAACCACAAGGGCCCCCTCCGACAATAATTGCGTCTACTTTCTGCATGACAAACAACTCCTTAATTATTTAAAAAACTACTATTTTATATTATAACGCGAATTGTCAATCCTTTGTTCAATATGAAGAGCGAAAGTTTAAGCAAATAATGTGGCACTCCGGTTTTGCCCCCAATCGCAACGGAAGCATCGTTGTCCCATAACCGTTGCTGACAAGGATATATGTGCCTTCTTGAACGGTCAATGAACCTTTTGGATAAATGCCAAACGGGCCTAACCGAATTTGCCCCCCATGGTAATGTCCTCCCAAACAAACATCCGCATGGAAATTTTTCATGCTTGAAAACAGAACGGGATTGTGGGATACAAAAATGACTTTATCTTGGGGACGGCATTTTTTAAAGGCCAATTCCGGACGGGCATTGCTTGTCGAAACATCATCAACGGCGCTCAGCCAACATCGATTCACCATGCCCGGCAATAAAACCGCATCATTTTCCACAATTTGGACACCCGTCTCTTGAAAAATCTTCCTTAGACGCTCCTCCCCGACTTCCCGGTCGTTATTTCCCCAGACAAAATAGACGGGAGCCAATGATTGCAAAAGGCGAAGATTCCGATAAATTTTTGAGATAGGGGTCCTCTTGTCCGCCAAATCTCCGCCAATAATCACCGCATGGATCGGTTCTTTAATGTTTTGGATCATTTTCTTGTTAATGGATCGTGTATGAATATCAGATATAAAAAAAATTGTAAATTTTTCTTTCTTTCCCTCTATCGGAATCTCATGGCGAACAACATGATTTTCAAACGCTTTTTTCATCATAAAAAGGAACATTCCGGTGCAAAAAATGAAAAATGCAGTCAATCCCAACATATCATACCCCTCTCGGCAAAAACAAAAAGACGTGGTGGGTTACCATCGTCTTTTCAAGCCACTGGCATACATTAATGTATAATATTTTATAGAATTTTATTCCGGAATGACAAGCGTTTGTCCAGGGGTGATGATATCGGAAGACAAATGATTCGCTCTTTTAATTTTTTCAACACCGCTGATTGGATCGCTATAGTATCGCTTCGCAATACGGAATAACGTTTCATTTGCACTGACAGTATGTATTTTTGTTTTTGGCTGGGACGGAGCAGGTGTTTTTGGTTCTTGTGGCGTATTGTTTTCGGCTTTCTTTGGAGTTTCTTTTTTTTCGGCCGGTTTAGTTGCGGTATGATTTTCCGTTTCGTTATTGCCGTTTTTTTCCAACTGTTCATGTTTTGCTTCTTTTTTTGCTGCCTGTTCTTTGGACTCGTTATTGCCTTCTTTTTCTGCAGCCTGCTCTTTGGATTGCTCATCGCCCTCTTTTTCAGCCTTTGGAGCCGATTCTTTCTTTTCGTTTACTTCCGCTTTTTTCTCTGTATTTTTGGATGATACCGCATGATTCCGTTCCACTTCCACCAAATTTTCATCCTCTTTGTCCACCGAAACTTCCTCTTCCGGATTCCAAAAGAACCATACGTAAATTAAAATGACTAACGGGATTCCGATCAAAATGAACGTTAAATTTCTTAATAATGCCATTTCTTTCGGCTTCTTCATTTTTTTGCGGCGCTCGCTGCGGCTCAGTCTTGTTTTTTCATCATTTAATTCTATCGATTGGCGGTGTTCTTCTATTTTTTTGCGATAATCTTTCCCGTTCATATGGCACCTCCATCTTACTTATTTTATTATGACGAAAAGAGAAGAAAAAGTAAATGAGGGGGCCTTTCTATTTTCAGAGATTTTTGCCGGAAATAAGAATATTGTTATATTTTCAGTCAGTTCCCAGCAAAATTTGTCGCAACCTGATCTGCCATGTAAATGTTTTTTTCTTCAAATGGGTTTCTGTCCTTGGCAATAGGAACTCTCCATAATCGATTCCGCAATGTTCGCAACAATGTTCCGGTTTTCGCTCCAGCTTTTGCCCGAAGTAATGCACCAGCTGCTCCCGAATGCATCCTTCGCTTTTAATAATGGATAACATGTCATTGATGGAGCGGTATTTCTCCATGACCATTTGCCGGAAAATCGATTTCACTTGTTCTTTTGGATAAAGGCCCATCCAATAGTGCAGCACCCGAAAAGATGTTTCCGAAATCAACCCATTGTGCATCATTTCTTTCGGATGTATGTTTCTTCTCACGTATTCATCGTATAACTCCATCTGGGCTTCATTCGGCAAGTCTTCCCCCGCAATGAAACGGACCACTTCTTCGTCCCCATCTGAGTACAGCAGAATGGCAACGGCATCCTTCCCGTCACGGCCGGCCCTTCCAACTTCCTGCATGTAATCCGCCACGTTTGATGGCATCGTATCATGGATGATTTGCCGCACATCCGCTTTATGAACTCCCATGCCAAAAGCGTTTGTAGCAACGATCCAATCCAAAGCGCCCTCTATAAATTGCTGCTGGATAAATTGGCGGTCTTCCGCATCTTTGCCGCCATGATAAGATGAAGCGGAAAGACCGAGTTCCAATAAGAGCGATGCGATTTCATCCGTTCTTTTTCTGGAACGGGTATAGATGATGCCCGGCCCTTGCGTATGGGATACATGGTTCAGAAGCCATTGCGTTTTTTCTTCTTTTGATGGAAAGATTTTTTTGCCATATCGGATATTGGGACGATCGACGGAATGAATATATTCAAACGGTTCTTTCATCTTTAAAAATCGGCGTATGTCTTCAAGCACCTTTTCCGTCGCTGTCGCAGACAAGGCCAAAACCGGAGGACGGTTTTCTTTCAATACGTCCCCGATTTTCAGATAATCCGGGCGAAAATCGAACCCCCATTGGGAAATGCAATGGGCCTCATCCACAACAATGAGCGCCAGTTCCAATTGGTTCAGCCTGTTTTTGACCTGCGGCTGCACCAGCATTTCCGGTGAAATAAAAATAAAACGAAAGTTGTGCAAAGAATTCATGACATGCTGTTTTTGCTGCCGGTTCAAAAAAGAATTGAGGGCGACTGCCCGTTTCTCTCCAAACTGTTTCATTTGGTCCACCTGGTCCTGCATAAGGGAAAGCAGAGGAGAAATAATTAATACCGGTTTGTTCAATATGTATGCCGGCAGCTGGTAACATAGGGATTTCCCCATGCCGGTCGGAAGCAAAGCAATGGTATCCCTTCCATTTAATAATTGTTCGATCACTTCCTTTTGGCCGGGCCGGAATGATGGGTAGCCGAAATGTTTTTGCAGCAGCTGTTCTAATTGCATACCGTTTCACCTCTTACCAATGCAAGGCGCAATTGAAAATATGATAAATGGGGCAATGCCTCGTGAAGGAATTTCAATTTTTTTGACTGGTAATGTTGAACCGCTTTGAGCACTTGTTCTATATCTTCCCTTTTGATAAATCGTTCGATCGGGAACGACGGATCGTTGATGGCCAACTCAACCAAATGGTCTTCAATTGTGCTTTTCTTTAATTTCCGAATTCGGCTGATTTGCTCAATCGAATATCCTTGCCTGAAAAGAAGAACCGTATGGTAGGCAGATTCCGTCAAAGGAACCTCCACCCGGATATCTTGAGCCATCTCAAATAAATATGGATATTGCCCTTTGCCAACCAAAATTTCATTGAGCCATTGGTGAAGGCAAGCCACATACATGATCTGGACATCCAATTCAGGCATCTCCAATTCCCTGCTGATTTGCTCCCAGGTGAAGCCGGGCATACGGATGCCGGTTAAGCGCTTTACCACAATTTCCTTTGCCTGCTCGCTGATTTTGGCTCTTCCCAGGCTTTGCAACATTTCATCGTACAGATTATGGGCGAGAAGACCTGATTTGTAATGATTTTTTATTAAAAAACTCCGAACCCATTGCTGTACGCTTTCATCCTTTTGGATCGGATTAAAGGACATCACTTCTTCCCGCGCATGGGATAAGCTTTGTACGATTAAAGAGAGCCTTGAGAAAAAAATATGTTCATTTCCCCTATATTGCCAGCCGTTTAAAGGCAAAGGCTCATGTTGCCGGAGAAACCGTAATCCCTTTTCGGTCAGTTGAAAACTCTTCTTTGTTATGTGGATGAAATGTTGTTCAACAAGATTTTGAATTTCTTCATCATATTTATTTCTTGAAAGTTTTGGAAGAATGCCAAAGTATGGATGCAAGCGGAAGATGCCCACATCCTGTATCGTTTGTCCGGAACGTTTTCCTTTCAGCAGATGATACGGGGAAGAAATGGTCCGTTCTTTTTGTAGAATTTTTAAAATATCTAAGACTAAATACCGAAATATCAAATCAGAACCTCCAATTTTATGGTCTTAATGTTGAAAAGTCCTATAAACAGATTTAGAATAATATAGAAGCTTTAACATGGAAGCCCGATAGATAAAGGAGAGATTATAATATGCCAAAATATACAATTGTAGATAAAGATACATGCATCGCATGCGGCGCTTGTGGTGCGGCCGCCCCGGATATTTATGATTACGATGATGAAGGCATTGCCTATGTTATTTTAGATAATAACACGGGGACTGCGGAAGTACCAGAAGATTTGCTGGAAGATATGCAGGATGCTTTTGAAGGCTGCCCGACAGATTCCATCAAAGTGGCAGACGAACCTTTTGATGGCGACCCTTTGAAATTTGAATAAAATAAAAAAAGGTGCATCGCTCCAGGATGCACCTTTCTTCGTTTCGGCATGAATTGTTTCTATGCATTTTGTTCCCGCATTTTCTTTAATAGGTAAGAAGCAAGCAGCAAGAAGCAGCCCATTCCAAATACTGTATAATAAGAAACTTCAAATGTCGGCCCGAAAGGCGGAACCGCAAATTTCACGATCAGACCGAGCGCAAACAACCCGCCGGCAATAATGGAATATAATATTGTGATGCCTTTTCTCTTTTTTTGTTCCCGGAAGGTTCCATTCTTTAATATTTTTAAAACAATATAGATGAACATTACAATCGCTCCAACAAGGAGGATACCGGATACGATTAAAGTTCCGGCATAAACGGTCTGGTCTTCTTTCTTAAAAAGGGGAAACAATCCTACGATTGCGAAGTACCAGCCAAAAAACGTAAACAAAATTTCTAAGGCAAATTCCATTTGATGTTTCCATGATTCTTTCGGCAAAGCGGCAAGAATTTCATCCGCCAACTCTTTCGGATTTTTCCCGAACACTGTTTCCGCCGTTTTTCCTTCTTTCTGCGCCTCCAATAAATGATCCAGCATCTCAAGCAACACTTCTTCCACAGCCCGTTCATCCTTCGATAAATTCGCACGGATGTATACAAGTAAATCTTCATAATATTTTTTATTTTCGGGCAATAACAGCTCCCTTTTTTCATTGTTTTGTTGAATCAGTTCCTTTATCGGAATTTTCATGTTTCATCACTCCCTAATATTGTTTCAATAGATGAAGACAAAACTTTCCATTCTTTCCGGATTTCCTTGAGCGCCTCTTTTCCCTTTTCGGTAATGAAATAATATTTGCGGTCGGGCCCCGAATCGGAAGCCCTCATTTCGCCGACAATAAATCCATTTTTTTGAAGGCGCAACAATACCGGATAAATGGTCCCTTCACTGACCGCCAAACCGGCCTGTTCCAGTTTTTTCGAAAGCTCATAGCCATAAACTTCGTATTTTTCGATAATTGCCAAAATACAGCCATCCAGAACCCCTTTTAACAACTGGCTTCGTATGGACAAATATGTCACCCCGCATTTAGTGATGAGAATCAGGAATCATATTCCAACGAAATATCTTGCATTGCAAGATATTGACCGGTTATCTACCTTGCATTACAAAGTATCTATTTTCACTATATTGTATTGCAAAATAGTTGTCAATAGTTATTATTGATTTTTCTTGCAATTGCTGTTAATATTTTAGTAGTTGGTGCTAATAACTGATGTTAAAGGAGTCAAGTCCATGGATGTATTAAATTTAAAGGATAAAAATATTGTTGTCATGGGAGTTGCTAATGAAAGAAGCATTGCCTGGGGAGCGGCGAAAAAGCTGTTGGAAGTTGGAGCAAACGTCATTTTTACGTATCGGAAAGACCGCTCAAAAGCAAAAATAGAAAAACTTTTGGAAGACTACAAAGAGAAAAAAACGGCCGTCA
Organism: Ureibacillus sp. FSL K6-8385; assembly: GCF_038593155.1. Taxonomy (GTDB): domain Bacteria; phylum Bacillota; class Bacilli; order Bacillales_A; family Planococcaceae; genus Ureibacillus; species Ureibacillus terrenus. The sequence continues at coordinate 985,058 of NZ_CP151968.1, read as the reverse complement.
TTCAATGCGATGTCAACAGCGATGAATCCATCCAGACAGCATTCGGGCAAATCGGCGAACAGTTCGGCGTCATCCACGGAATTGTGCATTCTGTCGCTTTTGCCCATGCTGAAGATTTAAAAAACCGTTTTGTGGAAACTTCCCGTGAAGGATTTGCCTTCGCATTGGATACTAGCGCTTATTCCCTGATCGCGGTGACAAGAGCTGCGCGGCCATTTATGACGGAAGGCGGCTCGATCGTAACCATGTCTTATCTGGGGGCAGAACGGGTTCTTGAAGGATATAACGTCATGGGCGTTGCGAAAGCCGCTTTGGAAGCATCCGTCCGTTATTTGGCTGCAGACTTAGGAAAAGAAGGCATCCGCGTCAATGCCATTTCTGCCGGAGCGATCCGGACGCTGGCGGCAAAAGGCGTTCCAAGCTTTAATGAAGCTTTGCATCGTTATGAAGAAGTTTCACCATTAAAACGCAACACAAATAAAGAAGAAGTTGGAGATATGACGGTTGTGCTCCTCAGTGATCTTTCCCGCGGCGTGACAGGGGAAACGGTATACGTCGACTCCGGTTACCATATTATGGGATAATGATAAACTGAATGGAACAAAAATAAAACAACATTTTCTCTTGTGAGAAAATGTTGTTTTTTTATCGATTGAAACTATTGCCGTCCAAAACCTTTATTTCATTTTTACAACAATAATGTCGGCATCATGTTTTGCAATTAAGCTGTGCTTTTCTTTCGGTTCCATGTGCAGCAATGTTTCATTCGTCAATTCAACCGTTTCTTCTTCCACTGTAAATTCCACTGTCCCTCTGCGGACAATGATTAACACATCCCCGTCGGCGAAATGGGACGGAATCGACTCGCCGGATTTCAGCTGAATGTTCATCACTTGCGCTTTTTCTATGTCGAGGACTTTTCCGACTTGCTTGTTTTTCTCTTCAAGTGTAAACTAGCACATTATTTCAGAATCCCTTTTTCAAATTATTTCAGGCGGATTCGGAAATAATGTGCAAAATTTTTGCGGATTGTTCCGGATTTTGCACATTCTTTCGGAACGTTTGCACGCTCTTTCAGATGAAGATTTCCAGCGCGCCTGATGGATCGATGGAAAAGAGAAAGCACAAAAGAGGCCGATTCGGCCCCTTTCGTGCTAATACCCCATTTCCTCTGCGGCCATGCGCACCATTTCTTCGTCAATGGCGTCCTTTTTCAGCTGGTACCCGTATAACAGGCACGTCGTGGCCAACGTGTTGATCACCCGAGGCCATCCCCGCGACTGCAGGGCAATCGACTCTAACGCCGATGGGGTGAAGATCGGATGCTTCGCCCCGGCCTGTTTCATCCGATGTTCGATGTAGCCCGCCACCTCTTCCTTCTCCAGCGGCCCCATCCGGTATCGCATGATGATCCGCTGGTCGAGAGGGCGGTGCTGATTGAGCCGCAGCTTCCCCTGTAAATGGGGCAGCCCGGCCAAAATCAAGACAAATGGGTTGGTCGAATCCATCTCAAAGTTGAACAAGATCGCGATGTCCTGTAAAAATGCATCCTTCGCTAAATGCATCTCGTCCAAAATGAACACCGGCGTGATCCGCCGTTCATGATACAATCGCTCGATCGCCTGCTGGATTTGGCGGAAGAGGTCTACCTTGCGGTACTTCGGTTCCTCTCCTAATCCCAAGGCCAAACCACGGTAAAAATCCATCACGCCTCCGGTGGATAACGGAAAGTAGACGACATGATACAATGATGGATTCAATGACTCTTTCAGCGCCCGAAGGGCGAACGTCTTGCCCGCCCCTGGCTCTCCGATTAACAGCCCGATCCCCCGGGTTCGTTTCACGTACTCCAGCGCCCGCAACGCTTCCTGAAACGGCGCCCCTTGATACGCCTCGGACGGGTCTGTTTCTTTCGCAAACGGCTCCCGCGAAAGGGAGTAAAACGATTTATACACCGTGTTCTCCCTCCTTCGCCGGAATCGCCGCAAACGGGGACCGATGGCGTTTTACATAGGCGTTGTCCTCCAAACGAACCCGAACGGCCTCCGCCACCTTCCTTCCATCTTCGTACACATAGACGCCCCGTTCGTCATAGCGGAGTTCAATCGATTGCCCAATGAACCGGGGCGGCACTTCATACAGCTGCTTGTTCAAGGTGATCGTTCCATCGGCTTTGACCTTGCGGTGCTCCCGCTTCAGAAAAATCGCATCCAGCCAATCGCCATCTTCGATGAACGACACGAGATGCACTTGCGATTGAAACACCTCATGCGGCGTTTTTCCGTCCAGCGAGGCGTGCGGTTTTCGATGATACTCCTCTTCAAGCCACCTCCAAAAGCGCTCGTTCAGCTCTTCGAGCGACTTCGGGGGATCCAACTCCAGCAGCGGATAAAACCGCGTCTGTACGGTGCGGAAGAACCGTTCGATTTTCCCTTTGCTTTGCGGGTCATACGGCTGGGTGTGGATGAGCGTAATTCCCATCTCGGCGCACGCATACTGCAGCACCTCGGATCGATAAATTTTCCCGTTGTCCGAGTAAATGCGCTTCGGCTTCCCGCAACGAAGCACCGCTTCCTTCGTGACGATCCGCAGCCCGTCAAACTTCTCCGAAGGGAAAAACTGCGCGTACGGCACAAACCGCGAGCAGTCATCGATATAGGCGATCAAAAACGTTTTCTGGGCTTTCCCATTGACTCGAATCGTTGGTCCATGGGATAAGTCCCCTTGCCAAAGCTCATTGATCTGGTCATACGCAAAGCGCTTTCGCTCCGGCATGGGCAAGATTTCTTTCCCGACAAGGTTGTGTTTTTTCAACAATCGGTATATAGTAAAGTAAGAGGTATGATTTTCTGGGATTTCCCCCTGCTCGATCAGGTGTTCGTAGAACACCGTCACGGGCATGGTGGGATGTTCTTTTCTTAGGGCTAAAATATGATCCTCATCATCGGGCGACAGACGCCTTGAGTGGCCGCGGTCCGAACGGCGCTTCGGCTTTAAGGCGTCAAAGCCCCCTTTTTTGTATCGGGTGCACCAATCGAGGATCGTCTTGGCTGCGATTCGTTTGTCGCCCTGGTGGGGAACATGGTGCACTCGCTCGCTCACCTCTTTCAGATACGTCTTCGGTTCCACCTGCCCATTCACCAACGGAGCGATTAGCCCGTACCGAAACAGGGCAATGTCGTGTCTCATCGACTCATCCATTCGAATCTCCTCCTTGTCTCACTTGGAATCAGGACCGTTCCGGTCCGTCTGCCCTTATCGTACCGGATCGCTTTTTCTCCGTCGATAGGAAAGGTTTGTGGGAACCTCAACTATTTCCAATTTAGGATATGTATGTAAAATCAGGATCCCATTTGATTCGCAAAAGGGTGTCGGAATCCGTCCTCCCACATGTCTCTGATGACCGAATAGAGACCGTGTTTCTCCAACGTCCGGATCCACCAGGAAGCCCGTTCCTTTTCTTTTTTCACGATAGGGCCTATGATCCTCCACCGCCTCGCAAAAAAGCTGTGAAGGTTTGATAGGTTTCGGCAGAACCGCCGGACATAAAAGATGATGCCGTCCTTTGTCGGGAGAAACGGAGCCCGGTTCGTCCCCTCGGTCAATCCCAACTGCTCTTTCACGACTTGCCATATGGCGGACAACGTATACTGAAAATACGGGAGGAGAAAGGAAGGCAGCACACTCACCGTCTTCAAGCATTCCCGACAGCGATACCGGACAATCCAAATGCGATAATCACCATGTGGGGTCAATGCGTTTCGCTCATAGTAACCGTGGCGGTGCAACGGGCGCTTGGCCCGGCAATGCGGACACTTTTTCAGAAGAGGGAAGTCGTTTTCTTTTCCACGCTCTGCATACGTTTGGACGTCAATGCCAAAGTCATGAAATTGAATCACGTCCTTCTCCCCCTCCTATGAACCGATGGATTTTCTCTTCCGAAATAATTCACAAAAAATTTAGCACATTCTTTCAGAAAAGGGGAGAGGGCTTTCTGAAGGAATGTGCAAAAAAATGGCTCTTTTGTTCCGAAATAAAGTGATAATTTACATCAAGTACATATGGTGTTGAAATGACTTTCATCCAATATTCCTCCAATCCATTTCTTTCTATTATAAAACATATTGTTTACTGAAATCTTTTCGATAACATGTCTTTTGTGACCGGGCCGACTATTTTTTCTGTAACCTTCCCTTCTTCGTTGATGATAAAACTCGTGGGAATTGTCATGATTTGATAACTCTCAGATACTTCCCCTGTCTCATCCAGCAAAACCGGAAACTTCAATTGATATTGGGCGGCAAACTTTTTTACGTCATCCTTCGACCATTCCTGATCGGTAACATTGATTGCCAAAATTTCGATATTGCGTTTTTTCGCATATTGTTCATAGAATTCGCTCAACTGGCGCATTTCTTCTTTGCATGGAGGGCACCAGCTCGTCCAAAAGTTGATTAAAATTTGTTTTCCTTTCAAATCGGATAATCGAATGGTATCGTTTTTCAAAGTTCTCAGTTGGAAATTTTTTGCCTCAAAATCCGCTGAATGAAAAGCGGTTTCCAATTGCCCATCATGATGATGGCCATCCGTTTCTTCCAAGGTTTCACGATCATGCGGCTCCTCTAATCCTAAATTTTGATACAAAAAATCGATGAACTCTTCTTCCGTGAAAGTCTCCTCTCTTCCTTTTTCACCCTTGATGAAGTGGGAATAGATTGTCCATACGAATGCGCAAATCAATAACAAAAAAAAGAAAATGGACCGTCTCGTTCTTTCCATCACACCATCCTTATAACCTTTCTCTTAACAACTATATGTATCCCTTTATCAAGTAGTACCATGTGCACAAATTTTAAAATTGCCAAAAATAAAAGACGGGATTTCCCCGTCTTCTTTACTCTATTGTTTTTGAAGCAAATATTGGGCTCTTTGGTTTTCAATCCATCTTCTCATCGTTCTGAACAGCATCATCACAAGCACCATCAACATGATTCCTTTTATGAAATTAAACGGCAGGATGCCAAGAACAATCATTTCTTTTGCGTCAAATCCGCCCATTCCAAGAAAATATGTGTACATTGGCAGAAACGCGACGTAATTTAAAATGCTCATCCCGATGGCCATTGTGAATGTGCCGGCAATCAGCCCCATCATTAAACCTTTTAAGGAGCCGGATTTTTTATAAAGATAATAGACCGGCAAAATGAAAAGGAGTCCAGTCGTGAAATTCGCTATATGTCCTACCGGCACCCCCGTAGGTGCACCGATAAAAATCCAATTCAATATATTTTTGATCAGTTCCACAATAATGCCGGCGACAGGTCCCATTATAATTGCCGCAATCAATGCAGGGACATCGCTGAAATCAATTTCCAAAAACACAGGAAAATACGGCAACGGAAAGTTCAAAAACATTAAAATGCAGGAAATGCTCGAAAGCATCGCGATTGTTATGAAAGATTTCAATTTCATTTTGTTCATCAGCACTCTCTCCTCTTTGCTTATTTCATCGCAAGAAGAAAGGTACTAGTCGGCTTCGTTGCAATTAAAAATCCCTTATGCAAACATGCATAAGGGAGAAAATGTACAACATGTGACAACACATGACCATAATAATTTGTCTATTGGACCAAGCAAAAAAGCCAATAGAAAGCAAGCCATGTGCAAAAACACACATAACGAAACGACTGTACCATCTTCTCCCATCCAGACTATACTGTCGGCTTTGGAATCTCACCAAATCCTGCTCATAAAGAGCTCGCGGGCTTAAGAACGCGAAGTTCTAACACCGCCGGTCGGGAATTTCACCCTGCCCCGAAGATGATTTAATCCTTATTAAATTTAATCCTATTATAGGAGAATTCCGAGTATTTGTAAAGGAATTAATTAGAAATATTTTGAATACTTTTTTCTCTTATTGTCCTAAAACCTTCTGATCCGTAATCGCACTTTCAAAACATAAGCATTTTTAATTCATTAAAACCGTATAGGGCAATTTATTTGGACCCGCCGGAATCGGCAACGGCTTTCTAAAATCAAAGCCTTGCCAATCCGATTGCACGATGTTTTCAAATTGCACGGACTTGCCAAATCCTGCTGCCGTCAACAACATCCCTTCAATCATTTGCATCGCTTCCACCTGGTTATAATTGGATAAATCCAAAGGGTTGGAAAACGTAACCCTCACAACCCCGTTGCTTTCAACTGCAGAATAATCAGCATTCGGCAGAATGACGGAGCGATAAATATCGTTTGTGCTGGTTTTCAATGCTTCCATCGCTTGTTCAACCGTCGGGAACGTTTCTCTAAAATTTGGCGCCAGAAACTCAGACCCGTCATTTTGAACATATTTAAAATACGCATATTGCCGCGTTTCCGGACCCATTTGGAGCGGGTACTCTTCCCCCACTTCCTTGAATATCAACGGCTGATTATTTTCATCGACAAATTCGATTTTTCTATAATCCGTAAAAGTATCAATCAAAGAAGCGTAATAGGTCGAAAGGGTTGCGGAAGCCGTATCATATGGATGATTTTCCGGCAATTTATGGACTACGGTATCACCCCGTTCACTGATTTCCCCCGCATATGGGTGATATTCCATAAATCCTAATAGCCTTTCGTTCAAACGGGATGCATAAACATTATAAAGTTCTACTTGAGTCGGATCGGATTTCCCGAAATCTCTTAGAATCTGTGTATTCGGAATTAAAATGGTCACCGGAATGCTGTCCGCGTCGTCGCTTGCAAGACCAATCCGGAAAAGGGTGTTTCCTTCCAATTCTTCCGGATAAACGGCCGTTTTCAAATCCGCCATCGTTGTAATTGATGAATCCAATTGTTCCTGTTGCCCCTTTTGATTATAATCAAAAGTTTTCATCTCCTGATTCGGGGGCGTATTTGACGCGCCTTCAGGCTGTGTTGTCTCGTCAGTCGCCGGATTTTTTATCAACAAAGGAAGGAGTATGGCAATAAACACTACGGCACACGCCGCAATCATCCACGGGATGATTTTATGATGTTTCTTTTTCTCAGGAGGCTCTTCCTCAAAAATCCCGTCCTTTTTTAAACGTTCAAATACTTCTTCTTTCGAACGGGTATCATGAATTTTTGGAATTTTTGATAATAGTTCTTCAATGCGTTTGTCATTCCAATCCTCATGATTCATGTTGCTTCGCCTCCTTATTCTGTGATAATAGCTCCCTCAATTGTTTGATTGCCCGGTGCTGGGTCGTTTTCACTTTTCCTTCAGTCCAATTTAGAATTGCAGCGGTTTCCGCTATGGACAATTCCTGGAAATATCGCATAATGATCACCAATTGCTGGTCCCCCGTGCATTTTTCCAAAGCCCCCAATACTTGCCTCGTTTCATCGTTTAATTCCAAAAAAAATTCCGGTGATTTCATTGGGGACACAAGTTGTTCCTTTTCCCAGTCAAACGCATCATAGGAGCGTGTGGCACGCACAGCCTTCTTACGGAAATAATCAATTGCCACATTTTTTGCAATGGAAAAAAGCCAGGTCTTTTCAGAACTTTTCCCCTGAAAACGTTCGTACGACTTTAAAACGCGCACATAGACTTCATGGGACAAGTCTTCTGCGACCGATCGGTCCTTGACTAAAAATACCAAAAAACGGAACACATCTTGATGATAATGATCATACAGCCGATGGAATATGGATTCTTTCAATCCATGACACCTCGATCCCTTATTGAGTTTGTCGTTTAAAAAAACGAAACGTTTCACTTCCTGAGCTGATTTCCGCAGAAACTTTTTTCGGAAACAAAAAAGAATCCGCTTCTACTCCAGGCCAAATAGGGGACAAACTTGCTTTTTGTCTTTTCTGAACTTCTTTACCTGGAGTATCCACGGATTCTTAACCATTTACAACGGCAAATAGAATGTAAAGGTCGTCCCTTTTCCGACTTCACTATCTACCCGTATATTCCCATTATGCGCTTCCACAATATTTTTTACGATGGCAAGTCCTAGGCCTGTACCCACTTTTTTGTTGCGAGTTCTTGCTTTATCCGCCTTATAGAACCGTTCGAAAACAAACGGCAGATCTTCTTTTGAAATTCCTTCCCCGGTATCGGACACTTGAACTTTCAAATAAGACAACTCTTGTTGCAGCGATACCGTTACACTGCCATCTGCCGGCGTATGGCGGATTGCGTTGTCGATCAAATTTGTCAACACTTGTTCGATTCTGTCTTCATCGATATTGATTACCGCATCATCCGGCATTTCTGTATGGAAGTTCAAATGAATATGATTTTCCTTCGCCACTTGGCTGAATTTTTGGGTAATCCGTTCAAAAACCGGGTTGATTGGAACGGTTTCCTTCACCAATGTCTCATGTCCGGATTCCATTCGTGCCAAATCGAGCAAATCGGCAACCAAACGGCCCATCCGCTGGGATTCATCATAGATGATTCGGATCATTTCGTTCTTCTCTTCTTCCGATTCAACGACTCCATCAATAATGGCCTCGGAATAACCTTGCAACATGGCAATCGGCGTTCTCAATTCATGGGATACATTGGCGATAAAGTCCGAACGCAATTTATCCAATTTAATCTGTTCCGTCATATCCCGGATGACGGCGATGGCACCGCGAATCGCCTGACCGCTGCTTTTCAGCGGGCTGATGGTGATCCGGTAATAGGAACCGTCAATTTCCAGGTCTTCCTCCAGCTTGTCTTCAAAATTCAGAACATGATCCAACATTTCATACAATTCTTCCGGCAAGAATAATTCCTTATCCATGCCGTTTCGAATGAACCAGCGCTGTAATAGCCGTTCCGCAGGAGGATTGCTCAACAAAATGGTTTTATCTCGGTTAAACGAAATCACCGCATCCGTCATCGATGTCAGAATGCTGGAAAGTTGTTCTTTTTCTTGGTTGATCACTTCCAAATGATGCTTCAATTGCCGCCCCATTTGATTGAATGCCACCGCCAATTGGCCGATTTCATCGTTCTGATTCATCGGCAGCTGTTCGTCAAATTTTCCTTTGGCGATGTCAAAAGCATATTCACGCATTTTTCGAAGGGGTTGAGTAATTTTGGATGATAAGAAAAAGGCAAAGAAAGTTGTCAGTACAAAGGCGATTATGGCCGAAAGAAAGACGATTTTCGTTGTTTGATTTGTCGTTTCATGAAGTGCCGTCGGGTTCTGGAATATAAACAATCCCCCCTGCACTCCATTCTCTATTGACAATGGGTATCCCAAAACAAAATAGGATTCCATCTTGTCTTCTTCTGTTTGGGATGGCAAAATCATTTGCCGAATGATCGGCTTATTGGAATCAAAGATTTTTTTGAACTCTTCAGATTCCAATAATTCCTTCCTTATTTCTTCCTGATTTTTTCCGGATTGATAACTGGAAATCACCGTATGGTCCTTAAGGGCGATAATGGCATTGGTATCTTCATTCAACAAATCTTTCAATAACTCATCGGTAATTTGATCGATATCCGTATGGGCAACAATGTTTGATATGGTCGTTGCCGCTTGCTTAAGCGAGCTTTCCGCTTGCTTAATATGAAAATCATCAAGAAATTCAAGCATGGCAACCGTGAAAATAAATAACACAAATGAAACGAGAAGCAATATGGTTGCCCATAGCTTCCCGACAATACTATTCCATATTCTAGTCATTGATAACCTCGAACTTGTAACCTACGCCCCATACGGTTACAATCATTTTGGCAGCTTTGTCAGATACGCGATTCAATTTCTCTCGCAAGCGCTTGATATGCGTATCGACAGTGCGCAAATCACCGAAGAAATCATAATGCCATACTTCTTTTAATAATTGTTCCCGGTCAAATACTTTATCAGGTGATTTAGCCAAGAAGTACAGCAATTCATATTCTTTAGGGGTTAAGTTCACTTCTTGTCCATCACATGTTACACGGTGTGCATCATTATCGATTGTAAGATGAGGGAATACGACGATATCTCTCGATGCAGTTGTATTTGACACTTGATTCAATGCGCTGGAGCGTCGTAAAATCGCTTTCACGCGCAAAACGACTTCCCGAGGACTGAACGGTTTTACAATATAGTCATCCGCCCCTAATTCAAAACCTTGCACCCGGTTTGCTTCTTCACCTTTCGCTGTTAACAATATGATTGGCGTTGATTTCTTTTCTCTTAATTCTTCACAAACTTGCAGACCGTCTTTCTCCGGCATCATGATATCTAAAATAACGCAATGATAATCTTTTTCCAACGCCTTTTTTAGAGCGACTTCGCCGTTTTCCGCCTCGTCTACCTCGTATCCTTCCCGTTCTAAATACATCTTTAATAGACGACGAATTCTGTCTTCATCATCTACAACCAAGATCGACACTTTTTCAGACACGATGTAAAACCCCTCTCTTTGCATTATCTACTATAAACATTGTACAATTTTATGAAAAAAAATTAAAGATAAATAAAGAAAGGCCTTCCCAAAAGAGGAAAGGCCTTTCACAAATTCTTAAAATTTTGTCATATATTCACGAAATTTGAAGTATATAGGAATTATGCATATGAATGTAGACCTGCAATCACCAGGTTGACAAATACCAAGTTGAAGATGATGATGGCAAATCCGATTAATGCAAGCCAGGCAGATTTTCTGCCTTCCCATCCTTTCGACAAGCGCAAATGCAGATAAGCTGCATAGAAAAGCCATGTAATAAGAGCCCATACTTCTTTTGGATCCCAGCCCCAGAATCGGCCCCATGCTTCCTGTGCCCAAATCATGGCAAAGACGAGAGCCCCCAGAGTGAAAACCGGGAATCCAATCAATACAGAACGGTATCCAATTTCATCCACTAGGTTGGTATTGACTTTTTTCACCAAAGGATTCAGCAGCTCGCAAATACGTTTGCGCACAATGAAACGGTAAAGCAAGTATAGAATCGTACCTGCGATAAATGACCAGACAACTGTTGTCAATTTTTTCGCATTGATATATGGAGGCAATTCCACTAACGGTTCCATTACGCCGTCCGTTTTCAATTCATATTCGTTCATGCCAAACAATGCCGGCATATTATAAACAATCTCCGCCTCCATGCCATTCTTATCAACGTACGTAAACTCCGCCTCATACCCCATGGTGCGGAATGTTAATGTCACAACGACAAATCCGATAATCACGACGAAAAGATATAAAATTGCTTCAAGCCAAAAACGTTCTTTTGATTTTTGTTTCGGATCGACTTCTTTCAATAGGTAAACAAGCCCAGCCACCGCGCTGATGGCCAAGATCGCCTGCCCGATTGCCGCGGTCACGACATGGAGAGTCAACCAATGGCTTTGCAACGATGGAACAAGCGGCGTCACATCCGTCGGGAACATCGTCGCATAGGAAATAAAAAGTATGGCGATTGGCAATGCCACCAATCCAAGGGTTTTGACCCGATAAATAAAGTAGATTAACAAAAACGCCCCCACCAAAAACATACCAAATGCTGTTGTAAATTCGAACATATTGCTGACAGGAGCATGTCCCGCATAAATCCAGCGGGTGATGAAATAACCCAGTTGTGCAATAAACCCGACAACGGCTACAACAATACCCGCTTTGCCCCATTTTTCCGCTCTGCTGGCTGCGCCATCATTCCGCTTGATGGAACCCGCAATCAACACAGTTCCTAAAATATATGCAAAAAATGCGATTAACAGCAGATTGCTGCTTATATCAATAAGACTCATTCGACATCGTCACCTTCCCTTTTCGTTTCATCATTCTCTTCAAGCTGGTCGATATATTGAGGTAAATGAGCATATTCCGTTACAACATTTAAATCTTTTTTCAAACCAAACCAGTTTTTGTTTGTATGAGCAGCAAGCAAAAGAGTGCCGTCTTCCAGTTGTTGTACCCACAGGCGACGATGATTCCAGTAAGAACCAATTGCTAGCCCAATCAAGAAAACAATTCCGCCAACAATCAAGATCGGGATGGTTACATCTTTTTTGATGGCCAATCCTGACACATTTCTTGTTTCTACATTTTTAAATGTCATTTTATATTCATTATCTCCTGCTTCAACAGGTGCTGCACCAATGGATACGAAACTGATCTCCCCTTCCGGCTTGTCCGGAGTAATCATTTTGAATACAAACGCCGGATTATTAGGATATTGGGAAGCCGTTTGCGGAATCCCGTCCTTTAAGCCGGAAAAATCAGGATAATAGTTTAATATCTCGACTTTTGTGTTTTCCCCTAAAACATATTCTTTTTCCGGATTTGTCAAATCAATGGTCAACGTTCCGAGAGACTCTCCAGACTGCTTGTTGGTCAACCCGAAAGTCATCGATTTGAATTCATTTAACCGATAATCCATCTGGTAAATGGAATACCCATCATATTTAAGAGGATGGTTTACCCGGATGGAATACTCTTTCACCAAATCCAGATTTTCCGTGTCGCCCAAAACAGCCCCTTCAGGCTGCTTATAAAGCTTTACATCCGATTGATAGTTTTTGGCGATCTTGGAAACTCCCTGTTCTATTTGGGCTCTTGTCGGTTCATTATCATACGTTTCTAAAATAAATTTTTCATTTTCAAGGTAATAACCGTCCATCCCCGGTATTGCTCGGATTTCCCCTTCACGGATCCACATGGCCTCGTCCACATGGAATCCGGGAATAAAACGGAGCATCAGGCCAAACAAAAAGATAATAAGCCCCAAGTGGTTTATGTATGGGCCTGATCGGGCGAAACGGTTTTTCTCCGCCAATAAAGCGTTTCCATCACGGCGCACTTTATAGCGCAATTTTGACATTTTCTCGGCAATTAAATCAAGGGTTTTTGAAGCATCCCCCTCTGTAACGGGTCCGTGGGCGACAATCCGCTGTTTCTTCATGAAGCTTTCGTGGCGCTTCACTCTCTGATTTTTTAATGATTTATAAAGCGGAATGCCCCGGTCAAGGCTCGCCACAATAATGGAAATTGCCAATAGGCCCACTAAAATTTGGTACCACCAGGAATTATAGAGATCGGATAAACCTAGTTCATAATAGAGTTTTCCAAGAGTACCGTAGTTTTGTTCATAATAAAGCGCTTTTTCCGCTTCCGTTGCCGCCTGGATATTAAATTTTTGAGGGAAAAATGTACCAAAGGAAGAAGCGATTAAAGTAATGACGATTAACGATACGCCTACTTTTACGCTGGAAAAGAAATTCCAAATTTTATCGATAATTGATTTGTTATAAGTTTTTGAACGGATGGCCGATCCATCGTATTTCATATCAAGCACCTTTTGGGCTTTCGCCTCTTCCGTCAACGGTCTGCCGCATTTTCCGCAAATCTTGGTTCCGAATGGATTTTCATGGCCACATACGCATTTGACTTTTTCCATAATTTGAAATACTCCTATTCTGGCTTAATTGACTCCATATAAGTTTGAATTTGCTGTTCAGACAATTCACCAGGAGGAATTCTTTTCACTTTTCCTTCCGGATCAATCAGAAAAGATGCAGGCAATTGTCCAACATTATAGGCTTGCATGACGCTTTTTGTTTTATCGATGACCACCGGAAATGTGAGATGTAATTGATCGACATAGTTTTGGACTTCGAAGTTGGATTGGGCGATATTGACTGCCAACACTTGCACGCCCTGGTCTTTAAATTGCTGATATTGGCGTTCCAAGGCCGGCATTTCTTTTTTGCAAGGCTCGCACCATGTTCCCCAGAAGTTCAAAAAGACTCCTTGTCCCTTGTAATCGGATAAACGGTGGGTATTTCCTTCCAAATCGACCAATTCAAAATCCGGGGCCTTATCGCCATCCTGCAAAACTTCCACTTTGTCTTTCGTCGCAGAGTTGTAAATCGTGTAAATTATTGCACAAGCCAACAATCCGAGAATTAACCCTCTGATCACCATGCGCTTCTTTTTCTTGTCCATATGATTGATATCCTCCTTGGAGAGATCAGTAAAATCTCTTTCATTATAGCAAATATTTCAAGGATAAATTTGAAATGTTTTTGAAGGTTATCACTATGATAGTAGTACTAACCGATTTTTCCCGTCTCTGCCAAAACCCGGAGCTGTTTTACTTCATGGGGGGTTAATTCGCGAAACTCTCCGGCGTTCAACCCTTTCAAATCAAGAAAGGCAAATCGTTCCCGTTTCAATTTCACAACAGGTGTCCCGATCGCCTCAAACATGCGGCGTACTTGCCTGTTTCTCCCTTCATGGATGGTAATTTCGCAAATCGCTTTATTAGCCTTGCGATCGATTTTTTTCAATTCCACCTTTGCCGGGGCCGTCATGCCGTCTTCCAGCATAATTCCTTTCCGAAGCTTTTTTATGTCTTCAAAACTTGGAATTCCTTTCAGCCGCGCGATATAAGTCTTTTCGATCTTATATTTTGGATGGGTCATTAAATTGGCAAATTCCCCGTCGTTCGTCAATAGCAAAAGGCCTGATGTGTCATAATCAAGCCGGCCGACAGGAAAAATTCTTTGTTCCACATAGCCTTTGAAAAAATCCAGAACGGTTTTTCTTCCCCGGTCATCCGAAACGGTGGATACGACCCCCCTCGGTTTATAAAAGAGAAAATAAACTTTCTGTTCCCTCTCCACTTTGATTCCGTTTACTTCAATGACATCCGTTGCGGAAACCTTTGTCCCCAGCTGCGTAACCACCTCGCCGTTGACTTTCACTTTGCCTTCCAAAATCAGTTCTTCCGCTTTTCTCCTTGAAGTAATTCCCGCTTGTGCAATCACTTTCTGAAGCCTTTCCAAGATGACTCACCCCTACCCAATCATTGAGAACCTTTTTACCTGATGAAAATTATGTCATATTTTGTCTTAATATTAAAGAAAAATCACTCGCTTTTCAAAATGAAAAGCTGTCCGAAAACCAATCCGACCGGACAGCTTTATAAAATAATTATTTCAGCGTAACCTTTTCAGAATAAATGCTTTCATCGTTTAAAAATATATGCCAGATTCCATATTTCACATCTTTGTTCCTTGAAACATGCAGGACATGCCGCAATTGATCCTCTTCTTCGTTTGAAATCAGCAATTTGATCGGCTTTTTCAGTTCCACGGTTACATTATTTGCGGCTTTATATTTCCCTTTTCTTACAATCGTTTTCACATCATATTCTTCGAACACCTGATTCGCAAGTTGTTTATGTACTTGCCAATCGTTGGCTTCATTTAATGTTACGACGATAATCCGTTCATCATCTCTTTCAAAATACGTTGCGAGTGTTCTGCCCGCCACTTTGGTGAAACCTGTCTTTCCTGCCACCGCGCCGACCTGTTCTCGGAGCAGACGATGTTTGTTGAGCCAAACCGTTCCGTTTTTCGTATTGCTTTTATATTGGATTGTGGAAGCAATTTTATAAAAATCTTTGTTTGCCAAAGCGATCCGCAACATCTGGGCCGTGTCATAAGCGCTGGACAGATGCAAATCATGGTGCAGACCCGACGGATTGGTGAAATACGTTTGATTCAGCCGATAATACATGGCTTTTTCGTTCATCAAATCAACAAATCCTTCGACAGACCCTCCTGCGTGTTCCGCCAACGCGTACGCCGCATCGTTTCCTGAACGGAGCATAAGACCGTACAGCAATGTTTCGACGGTCACCACTTCACCCGGCTCCAAATAGATGGAAGACCCTTCACTCATGGCGGCTTCCCTTGAAATGACCACTTCGTCATCCAAATCGCTGTTCTCGATGGCAACGAGGGCAGTCCAAATTTTTGTAAGGCTTGCAATGGGCATTCTCGCATGCTCGTTGTTCCCAATCAGCGTTCTTCCCGTGTCCGCATCAATGACAACATAAGAAGCCTTTGCAACTTGCTGAAACAAAAAATAGAAAGTCACTGAAACAGCAAAAGCAATCGCAAACTTTGCTAATTTCACTTAGCCACTCCTTTTAGCATTTTCATTTTGAAACACTTCCTGGAATTTTGTCATAAAGAGATCTGTTTGTTCTTGCTCTGCTTCAAACTCTTCTTCCGGCAGCGGAGGGAGTTCCGATAAATCGGATAAACCAAAATAATGAAGAAATTCTTTTGTCGTGCCGTAAAGAATCGCGCGTCCTGTTCCCTCCGCCCGTCCGACTTCCCGGATGAGTCCTCTGGAAACAAGAGTTTGTATTGGACGTTCGCTTTTTACACCGCGCAAGTCTTCGATCTCGGCCCTTGTGATCGGTTGTTTATAAGCGATGATGGCAAGCACCTCCAACGCAGCTGTAGACAATACCTGGCTATTTGGATGTTCGACCAATTTTTTGATTGTATTTGCCAATTCTGGTTTTGTTGTTAATAAATATGTATCCGCCAATTGTTTAATGGTAAGCCCGGATGCCGGATTATTTTCGTAGCAGGTTTTCAGCTCGCTCAACCCGGCTTCTATGTCCACTTCCCCCACATCCAATAAATCCGCAAGTTGTTTGACCGTCAATCCTTCATCCCCTACCACAAATAGAAGAGCCTCAATCCTGCTCATCAATATCTTCGAGTTCACCCAATAGTTCCTCCTTCTGCAAAATTACGGTTAAATCTTCAAAATTGTTTTCTTGTTCGACGTAAACAACTTGGCGTTTCATAAGTTCGAGAAGAGACAGAAAGGTTACAATCAAGGTTGACTTGTCTTCATATGGAAAAAGTTCAAAGAAGCTGGATTTGCCGCCTCTTTGTTTTAGCACGTCCACCACTTTAAACATCTGCTCTCTGACCGGAATATCCTGTTTTTTTACTGTTGTTTTCAATGGTTTTCTTAACTGTTTTCTTCTCAGCATTTTTTGGAAAGCATACAGCAAATCGTAAACATTGACATCCGGATTAAACAATGTCAGCTGTTCATCCTGCATAAATGGAGACAAATCGCTAGGCGGTTTTGTGAAATTTTCCGGAGCGTTTTCCTCCAACTTTTTCAATTCATTTGCAGCCTCTTTAAATTTTTTATACTCCACCAATTTTTGCACCAATTCTTCCCGGGGATCCGGTTCTTCCACTTCAAATTCCGATTCTTCCATCTCCCCTTCATGAACGGGCAAAAGCATCCGGCTTTTGATGGCAAGAAGAGTTGCCGCCATCACTAAATATTCGCTTGCTTCTTCCAGCTCCAACACTTGCATGGCCCGTACATGTTCCATATATTGGGCGGTTAATTCCGCCATCGGAATATCATATATATCGATTTCCAACCGCTGAATTAAATGCAATAATAAATCTAGCGGTCCTTGAAAGGCATCCAATTTTACTTCATACATATGTCACACACCTTGAATCTTAATAAAATGACAATAGGAATGAGGTTATGAAAAAATGCATCCCCTGCTGCATCCGTCATTTATCGATTTTTGCGCATATTTCAATGGTAATCAAGATTATTTTGAATGTCACGAAGTTTTAGAGGATTATTGGAAGACAATCGCGCCAAAAGAAAAAGAACATCCCCTCACAGGGTACATCCAATTGGCAACAGGCCTCTACCATTGGCGCAGAAACAACTTTCGCGGTGCATCGAAAATGTTAAGAAGAGCTTATGAAAAATTCATAGCGAACCGAAACCACCCATTTTTTGATTATATCGATTTTCAAAGATTATGTAACGATTGTTTAAAAGCGCTTGACGCAATTGAAAAAAATAAACCTTTTAAAGCTTTTCCAATTCAAGTGGCCAATCCGGTCCTGGAGGAAAAAATAAACGAAAAAATCAAGTCCCTTCCGCCGGTTTCCCCTCAATTTCTTCTTCATAAACATATGCTGCGAAATCGTATAGATATTCAAAAATAAGAAGGGAAAAAGAAAGGGCAGACGTTAATTTCCGTCTGCCTCTTGCAAGCTATGTAAGCATTTATTCACGAATGGTTCTGTCTCTTCACATGCCCGGATTTCTGTATATTCCCCGGAATCTTTTAATGCCTTCAACATTTTTTTGGCAATTCCCTCTCCCCGGTAGGAAGGGACAACGGTGATGTGCTGAATGGTTGCAACAGAATCTTCGACAACAACGCCTACTATGCCGACATACTCATCATTGTTTTTCCATAAATATAATTGCCAGTTGTCTTCTTGTTCATAAGAATGCATTGTTTCCATCAATTTTTTTACGTCCTTCTCCTGCGGCATAAACGAAAGCAAACCCATCGCTATTTTCTCGAGTGATTTTTTATAACGAACTAACATGTAACATTCCCTCGTTTTCTTTCGCATACGAATTTCTGATTTTATCGTACACGATTTCAAGTCAAGAATCAAACTCCATCCAAAAATCAGGAAATTTATCCCTCTACTGAAGTAAAGGGATTATTAAAAAAATGTAAACAAAAGCCCATATTAAACAAAAAGCTATTATAATACCCAGCAACTTCCATTTGGAAATTTTCACGATTGATTCACCTGAATTACTTATTTAATTGATATTCCATATCATTTAAGATGAGGTCATCGTAACTTTCTCTTCGGATGGCCAATTGATGTTTTCCGTTTTCCACAAAAACTACCGCCGGTCTCGGTACGCGATTATAATTGGATGCCATGGAATAGCCGTAAGCACCTGTACAGAAAACGGCAAGAATGTCGCCCGGTTCCGCTTTTTGAAGAGGAGCGTCCACGATCAGCTTATCACCGGATTCGCATAATTTTCCTGCTACTGTATAAGTGCAATTTCTAGGAAGATTTGCTTTATTCGCGATCACCGCTTCATATTTTGCATCATACAATGCAGGGCGGATATTATCGCTCATACCGCCGTCAACGGCAATATATTCGCGGATATTCGGAACGACTTTCCGGGAACCGATCGTATATAGGGTTGTTCCGGCATCTCCGACCAAAGAGCGGCCCGGTTCGATCCAAATTTCCGGCATTGGAAGTTGGCGTTTTGATGTTTCTTCCTTCACTGTTTTTACCATTTCTTCTACATATACATGCGGTTCAAGGGGATGATCTTCTTCGGTGTAACGGATGCCGAAGCCTCCTCCTAAATTGAGAACTTTGCATTCATAGCCGTATTTTTTGTTCCACTCACCGATTTTTTCGATCAATTTGCTTGCAGCCAAACTGAAGCCGTCCGTCTCGAAAATCTGTGAACCGATGTGGCAATGCAAACCTAGTAAATTTAAATATTCATGATTGACAACTAGTTGAAAAGCTTCATCTGCCTGGCCGTTATTCAAGTCAAAGCCGAATTTGGAATCTTCCTGGCCCGTCGTGATGAAATCGTGGGTATGGGCCTCTACTCCCGGAGTGACGCGCAATAGTATATTCATTGATTGTTTACGGGATTCAGAAATTTCCTTTAGCAACTCAATTTCATAGAAATTGTCGACGACGATACAGCCGATTTTTGCATCAAAAGCGAGAAGCAGCTCATCGTAGGATTTATTGTTTCCATGGAAATGGATGCGTTCTGCCGGGAAATCCGCTTTTAACGCCGTATATAATTCCCCGCCTGATACAACATCCAGTGATAAATTTTCTTCTTTCATAAATTGATAGATTGCAATGCAGGAGAAAGCCTTTGAAGCGTAAGCCACTTGCGCGTTCACGCCATGCTTTTGGAAAGTATCCCTGAAAGCGCGCGCTCGATTTCTGATCAGTTCCAAATCATAAACAATAAGTGGCGTTCCGTATTCTTTTGCAAGCTCTACCGTATCCACACCGCCAATATGTAAATGGCCATTTTCTCCGATGGTTTGTGTTCCGTGTAAATTCATAGATTCCCCTCCGTCATATTTTATTCAGCTGTCCATGCCAAAAGGGAGCGTTCCATTTCCGCCCCCTTCAATCCCGCGTATTGAGGGAAGCTTTTTTCCATATAAAGATTGAAAATTTCGACATGGACAGCCGCACTAATAAAGTTATTATGTTTGAACTTTAACATAGGCTCAGCGCTTTCGCAACTGGATTTAGGCCCGTTTTCTCCGCTTCGCTCCGACAATGTACGGTCTGAGTGCATCGTCGGCCATTGGAAAACGGATAAACACCCTCAGGAAAGCCTTCGGGAAAAATGGTACAAGCGGCCACAAATAAGGAATTTGCATCGGCCGAAGCGCGCAGAAATAGGAAAAAATGATGAAGAAGCCGATGAAAAATCCGCTTGGGCCAAATAATGCCGTCAATACCAGCACGATAAAGCGGAAATATTTAATGGAAACGCTCAATTCGAATGTTGGAATGGCAAAAGTGAAAATAGCCACCACAGCTGAATAAAGTACGACTTCAGGTGTGAATAAACCGACGTCGATTGCGATCTGCCCAATGATGACACCCGCTACCAATCCCATTGCGGTGGATAGCGGCGTCGGTGTATGGATGGCGGCAATTCTCAAATATTCCAACCCCAAATCGGCGATGAAAACTTGAAACAATAGCGGAATATTCGATTTCTCTCTTGCGCCGATAAATTGAAGGGCATCCGGCAAATATTCTTCGTGTGTGGCCAGCAAATACCAAATCGGCATTAATGTCAAACTTAACAGAATTGCGCTATAACGCAAAAGTCTTACAGTAGATCCGACTAGAGGGGATTGCCGGTATTCTTCGGCATGTTGCATTAGATGGAAAATGGTGATCGGAAGTAGGATCACCGACGGAGAAGTGTCGACAATGATGGCAATATGGCCTTCAAGGAGGTGAGCGGCGACGATATCCGGTCTCTCCGAATATCGGACGAATGGAACCGGATGGAATCTTTGCTTAAACAGCCACTCTTCCAACGACTTGTCGGCCATCGTCAGTCCATCATGTTTGATTTCTTCGAGCCTCTGCTTCACCCATTTTAAGTGGTGATCATTCACAATATTCTTAATGTAAGCAATTGCTACGTCGGTTTTTCCATCAGAAGTGATTTTATACAATTCGAAGCGTAGCTCGGGACTCCGGATTCTTCTGCGAATGAGCGCCGTATTGAACATGATGTTTTCGGCAAAACCGTCGCGGGAACCCCGGATGACTTTTTCATTATCCGGTTCTTCGGGTTGACGTCCGGGATAATTTCTGAGCTCGGTCAAATAAGCATAGCCTTGCCGGGTAACAAAGCCGACCTGGCCGCTCAGGATGCCAAGCAGAAATTCATCCCGGTCTTTCGGTTCCGATTTGCCGTAAAAATTGAAAATATTGTCAAAATAAGTATCATCCTCTTTCACCGGATTCCCTTGCTTTTCATCGCTATCAAAATAAAGCGGTGTCAACTGGACAGTAAGCGTCGCACCGTCAACAAGGCCGCTTATATACGCACATAGCACCGGCAAATTTTTTACATGAACTTCCTTGATGCAAACATCGAAAGATTCGTCTTTTCCAAATTTTGAATATAAAAACTCTTTTGCTTCTTCTAATGATGCAAAAATTCTGTTCGTCATTTATTCACCGTCTTTTTCGTTTTTCTTGTTGTATTTGAGGATGTATCCATCCATTGCTTCAATTGGGCCAAAATTTTCTTTTCCAGCCTCGAGACTTGCACCTGGGAAATACCAAGCCTTTCAGCAATATCGGTCTGGGTCAAATCCAGGTAATAGCGCAAGTAAATGATGGCTTGTTCCCGTTTATCCAGCTTTTTCAGGACTTCTTTTAATGAAATATACTGAAACGGCAATTCCGATTTTTCATCCTTCATTTGATCCATCAAAGTAATGGAATCCCCCTCCGATTCAAACAATTGCTCATGGAGGGAAGCCGGATCTCTCATAGCATCGGTTGCCATCAGAATTTCATCTTGCGTCACACCAAGCATTTCTGCTAATTCGGAGACTGAAGGCGGCTTCTCATTGGTCTTTAAATACTCATCGGTAACTTGTCGAATTTTATAGTTCAACTCACGGATGGAACGGCTTACTTTCACCATTCCGTCATCCCTTAAAAATCGCTGTATTTCTCCAATAATCATTGGCACCGCATAGGTTGAGAATTTTACATCGTATGATAGATCAAATTTATCCACCGATTTCATCAAACCGATGCAACCAATTTGGAATAGATCTTCAAGCTCTACCCCTCTAGAAGCAAAGCGTTGAACAATCGACCAAACAAGCCGTGTATTCCCTTCAATCATTTGCTTGCGAGCTTCCATGTCACCAGCTTGTGCGAGTTTGATCAATTCCCGCATCTTTTCCTGCGTCAATACATTGGACGGCTGTTCGATTGTCCTCATCCCCCTTACTTCTTCCAATACCTCTAAATATATTGGCATCCAATTCGAAAATTATTCCTGATATTCAAATCAAAGGTGAAGAAAACCATTCCAGGATTCAGGAGATTTGTTTCATTTTCATCGAGTGAAATTTTTTGGAAAACGTCACCACTGTGCCGACTCCCGGTTCTGACTCCACTTGAAGATGATCGGCAAAGCTTTCCATGATTGTAAAGCCCATGCCGGACCTTTCCATATCCGGTTTCGTCGTGTATAAAGGTTCCATGGCTTTTTTAATATCAGGAATTCCTTTTCCTTCATCTTTCACAACTACCGAAACAACATCCCCTTCCCGGACCGCATGAACTGTCACAATCCCTTTGCCATCCTCATCGTAGCCGTGAATGATTGCGTTGGACACAGCTTCTGAAACAATCGTTTTAAATTCGGAAAGTTCATCAATCGTTGGATCCAATTGTGCCACAAAACTTGTAATCGCTATTCTTGCCAGGCTTTCATTTTCGCTTAATGCAACAAATGAAAGTGTCATTTCGTTATCCATTCACAATCCCCCTTGCATATAAAATAGCCTCTTCTTCTTTTCCCTCCATCACATACTTTCCTAACCCCGAAAATTGAAATATTTTTTTCATTGTATTGGAAGGATTTAAAATAATGGTACGTCCGTTGACCGCACTCAACTCCCTCATGCGGCCCAAGATGAGGCCAACACCTGAACTATCCATAAAATTCAATCTCTCTAAATTCCAAATAATTGTGTGCAAATTTCCTTTTAATATCGTTTTCGAAATATCCGTCCGGATTTTTTCCGTTTCATGATGATCTAATTCGCCATAAAGGCGGATAATGGCAATATCATTTTCCATATTGATTTCATAATTCATCCGTTATTCGCCTCCTCCCTTCGCAATTTCCACACAGCCCGTCTAAAATCCTTTCAATTGACAATAGTAGAAGAAATTCGTTGAAACTAGTAAAAATACGACAATCTTTTCAGATGTTTTTTACCGGTTCCACGTACCTCATCCACCACCCATCCTGCACAAGATTTGACGAGCTTGAGGAAAGTTGGAGCCTTCGAGGAGTCAGTGAACGGATTGCAAGCTCTTCACGGAAACGGCGATTCTTAATAAATGTTCAGAGCGATAGTGGAGTTCCAAAAACGGTGATGGAAGATTGCAAAAATGCAAATCGCCTCCCGCATAATCCCTTTTGCAGTGCAACCCGATATAATTAAAACGCCCCTTTATCATCATGAAACAATTGAAAAGTTAATAAGGCATTACCTTATCAGCTTTAGTATGGAAAAATAGGAAGAATTTTAAACACAAAAAGACTTAATGGCCAAATTTTGGCCATTAAGTCCTATATTCTTCATTAACTGATTTTTGTCGCAGATAATTCTTCGCATTCCCGGAAAGCGAAATGTTTGCAACCGATGCAATGATTTCGATTGACGCTGCCTAATGCGTAGTTGATGGCTTCTCCCGTATGTTCAAAAAAATGCTCTTCTCCGATTTCTTTTGTCAATCCGCTTTTATCCAAAAGGATTTTCAGCCCCGGCTGCACCCCTGTCACAAGAAGGCGTCCGCCCTGGGCCTTGAAATTTTTTACAATATTTCTCAAATATGCCTCGCCCGTCGCATCAATAAAAGGCACTTTGCCCATGCGGAGAATAAGAATCTTCGGCTGATAATGAATCGATTTTAAAATCCTCTCTTCAAAAGTCTGGGCAGCCCCGAAAAACAATGGACCTTCGATGGTATAAATGCTGATTTGAGGGCAGTCCCGCGTCTCATTTACGATATGCGGTTGAACTTTCCCGTTATTTTTATGGTCCGGCAACACTTTTGACACAATCAGCATGTCGCTCATCCGTTTTACGAACAAAAGAACTGCGAGCATTAATCCGACGATGACGGCAATCGTTAAACTCGTTAAGACAGTGAGCAAAAATGTGATGATGAGAACGAGCGAATCCCCCGATTTCAGTTTCAACACATGCTTAAAATGCTTCCGCTCACTCATATTCCAGGCAACGACCATCAAAACGGGCGCCAGACTCGCCAAAGGAATGTGCGATGCCAAAGGCGCGAATATCAGCAAAGTGATCAGAACAAAAACCCCATGAATGACACCGGAAAGAGGCGACGCGGCGCCGAACTTAATGTTGGTTGCAGTCCGGGCAATCGCTCCTGTTGCAGGAATTCCCCCAAAAAGCGGCGTCACCATATTGGCAATGCCTTGTCCAATCAATTCCCGGTTGGAATTGTGTTTGCTGTTTGTCATCCCGTCCGCCACAACGGCCGAAAGAAGGGACTCGATTGCCCCCAGCATCGCGATGACAAACGCAGGCCCCAAAAGTGAAATCATCCGGTCCACCGTAATCTCCGGTATTCTGAATTGAGGCAAACGGTTCGGTATCTCGCCATACGTGGTTCCGATTGTGGCAACTTGTCCATTGAAAAATAATGCCGCAACAACGGAAGAAACGATGATGCCCACAAGCGGCCCCGGCACTTTCGGCAGCACTTTTGGGGTGATGAGGATGGCGGCCAGGCAGATTGCCGCAACCGTAATGCTATAGATATTGATTGTATGCAAATGGGACGCGATTTCCCTCATGTTATCTATAGAACGTTCATGCTGTTTTAAACCTTGCAAGCCGAGAAAATTGGCAATTTGTCCGGAAAAAATGATCACCGCGATTCCTGCAGTAAAACCGATGGTCACAGGCCTAGGAATATATTGAATCAAAAGGCCCAACCGGAAGACGCCCATCAGGATCAGCATGGCACCGGCCATCAGACCTGCAAGCAGCAGATCTTCGTAACCGTATGCCAAAACAACCCCCAATAATATCGGAACAAACGCCCCTGTAGGTCCTCCGATTTGATATTTTGATCCCCCGAACAACGAAATCAGGATCCCCGCGAAGATGGCCGTATAAATTCCGTACTCCGGCTTTACACCGGAAGCAATCGCAAATGACATCGCCAATGGAATCGCCACAATTCCGACAATTGTCCCCGAAACTACATCCCGTTTGAAAGAATTCAATGAATATCCTTCGAATCTCCCCCGCAAAATCTTATCCATGTTACCCCTTCTTTTTCTTTTTTATGTGCGAAAAATTCTTTATTAAGTTTTATAATATACAATTTTCATAATTTTGTCACAGTTTTTCTGACAAAATATCAATCTTTTTTGATGATTCAAATAATTGAATCTTTCAAAAAGAAAAAAAAGAGCGAACGGAAATATTTTATCGTTCGCTCTTTTGGGACATTCCTGAAAACCATCTAAAAGCTGTTGCCCTCATTACTCTGCAATGATTTCTTTTATTAAAGAAGGGACTTCCCCCTTTTCCTCTGAAAGGATGATATTGGAAGATATTTTTTCAATGATTTCTTCTATATTTTTCTTGTTCGTATGGACGGTTGCCAATGAGTCTCCTTTTTCTGCATAGTCCCCAACCTTTTTATTCAATACAATGCCCACCGACAAATCTATCTCCGAATCTTTCGTTTCCCTGCCGGCCCCCAATAGCATCGCGGCAAGCCCGATTTCGTCGGCGATTATTTTTTTCACAAATCCGGACTTTTCCGCCTGAACTTCCACTTTATAATGCGCCTGCGGCAACAAAGACGGGTCATCCACAAAGGACGGATCTCCCCCCTGGGCCGCCACAAATCTTTTAAACACTTCCAATGCTTCACCGGAGTCCAGCGCCTTTTTCAGTTTCGTTCTTGCTTCTTCAATGGTTTGGGCTTTGCCGCCCAAAAGCACCATGTATGAGCCGATCGTCAAACAAAGATCGGTTACATCTTTCGGGCCTCTTCCTTTCAGCACATCAATCGCTTCTTTTACTTCCAGGGCATTCCCTACGGCATAACCTAAAGGCTGGCTCATATCGGATAAAATCGCAATCGTTTTTCTTCCCGCCCGGTTGCCGATTGCCACCATGGCATGGGCCAGCTCTTCCGCTTCTTCCACCGTTTTCATAAATGCCCCTTCTCCCACTTTTACATCCAATACAATCGCATCAGCACCGCTCGCGATTTTTTTGGACATGATGGAGCTGGCGATAAGGGGGATGCTTGGAACAGTGCCTGTCACATCTCTTAAGGCATAAATTTTCTTATCCGCCGGTGCCAGATTGCCGCTTTGGCTTACAATCGCCAATTTGATGTCATTGACCTGCCGGATGAACCGGTCGCTTGACAGTTCTACTTGAAAACCCGGAATGGATTCCAATTTGTCGATCGTTCCGCCTGTATGCCCCAATCCGCGGCCGCTCATCTTCGCGACGGGAACCCCGCAGGCGGCCACCATGGGGGACAAACAAAGAGTCACTTTGTCCCCCACGCCGCCGGTCGAATGTTTATCCACCTTGATTCCTTCTATTTCCGACAAATCAATCGTATCCCCTGATTCCGCCATCGCCATTGTCAAATCGGTCCGTTCGCGTTCCGTCATATCCTGAAAGTATACGGCCATAAGAAAACTTGCCGCCTGATAATCAGGGATGGCCCCTTCCGTATATCCATTGACAAAAAAACGGATTTCTTCCTTTGAAAGTTCCTTGCCATCCCGCTTTTTTTCAATAATATCCACCATTCTCATCTGAATCCCCCCTCTACATTAAACATGACAAGAAGCTGGTTCCATTGGCCGGAGCGGGAACACGGAAGTTTTCCGCGATTGTTGCCGCGATATCTGCGAACGTCTCTCTCAATCCGAGGTCTCCCGTCTTTTTGAAGCGTTTGGAATAAACAAGCAGCGGCACGTATTCCCTTGTATGGTCCGTTCCTTTAAAGGTCGGGTCATTGCCATGATCGGCCGTAATGATGATTAAATCGTCATCCCTCGATAATTCCAAAACTTCGGGGAGCCTCCGGTCGAAATCTTCCAATGCTTGTCCGTAGCCGGCCGGATCTCTGCGATGCCCGTACATTGCATCAAAGTCTACTAAATTTAAAAAACTTAATCCGTGGAAATCCCGTTTTACAACTTCCACCAACTTATCCATTCCATCCATGTTGTTTTGCGTGCGGATCGCCTCCGTCACGCCTTCTCCGTTATAGATATCCGAAATTTTCCCGAGTGCGATCACGTCAAAACCATGATCTTTCAGTTCATTCATCGTCGTCCTTCCAAAAGGTTTGATGGCATAATCATGGCGGTTCGCCGTACGTTTGAAGTTTCCGGGTGTTCCCACAAACGGGCGGGCAATCACCCTTCCGACCAGATACTCAGGTTCAAGTGTCAGTTTTCGGGCAATCTCGCAAATTTTATATAGTTCCTCCAACGGAACAATCTCTTCGTGGGCGGCAATTTGAAGGACCGGATCCGCGGATGTATAGACGATAATCGCCCCGGTTTCCATATGTTCTTTTCCCAATTCCTCGATAATGGCCGTGCCGCTTGCCGGCTTATTGCCAATCACTTTGCGTCCCGTTTGCTCTTCCAATTGCCTGATCAGGTCCTCCGG
This sequence comes from Ureibacillus sp. FSL K6-8385, assembly GCF_038593155.1. GTDB lineage: Bacteria > Bacillota > Bacilli > Bacillales_A > Planococcaceae > Ureibacillus > Ureibacillus terrenus. Next base: position 957,430 of record NZ_CP151968.1, on the reverse strand, counting down.
GAATCCGTTCGGATAGACTTTAAAAGGTTTATCCACTTTGAGTCCCATGATTTCCCAATGTCCGGTCATTGTGTCTTTTCCCGCGGAAGCCTCCCGCATTTTTCCAAAGTAAGCCTTTGGGGAAGGTACCCTTTTGACTCCTTTTATCTCCCGTATATTTCCCAATCCCAGGGCCTGAAGATTCGGCAAATCCAGTCCATTTACCGCCTCCGCGATATGGCCCAGGGTATCGCAGCCTGCATCGCCAAATTGATCCGCATCGGGGGCTTCCCCGATTCCGACAGAATCCAATACAATTAAATGAATTCTTTTAAAAGATTGCATATCGGTTCCTCCTATGCTCCCCTCCTACGCACGGGGGTGGTATCGTTTGTAGACTTCCGAAAGTCTTGTTTTGCTGATGTGGGTATAAATTTGAGTTGTTGAGATATCCGCATGACCCAACATTTCCTGTACCGCGCGGAGATCGGCCCCGTTCTCGATAAGGTGTGTGGCAAAACTGTGCCGCAATATATGGGGGGTCATCTCTTTTTTGATGTTTGCGGCGAGCGCGTACTGTTTCAGGATTTTCCAGCATCCCTGCCGCGTTAAACGTTTTCCCCGGCGGTTGATGAAAAAGGCATCGGTTTTTCCATAATTTCCTTGCAGGAGATGGCGGGAATGCCGCAAATATTTTTCGCAGGCGGAAAGAGCGCTTTTCCCCAAGGGAACAATCCGCTCCTTTCCGCCTTTTCCATAAATACGCACAAATCCCATTGTTAAATGCACATCTTCCAAATTTAAATCAACGCACTCGCTGATTCGCATCCCTGTTCCATAAAGCAGTTCTATCATGGCAACATCTCGTATTCCCTGGGGTTTTGATTGATCGGGAGCCTGGATCAACGCTTCGATTTCTGCTATGGATAGTACTTTTGGCAATGTTTTTTCGATTTGAGGCATCTCTAAGTGGACTGTAGGGTCGTGGTCTGCAATTTTCTCCCTTAACAAAAACTGATGAAATGACCGGATGGACGAAATATGACGCGCAATGGTTCTTGGGGATTTCCCGTTTTGTCTTAAATGTTCCAAATATAATAATATTCTTGAACGGTCCACATCATTTAAACATTCGATTTTCTGAACTGTCTGTAAATGTTCCAAATAATCTTCCAAATCCCGCCGGTAGGAAGCCAGTGTATTTGCTGAATATTGCCGTTCCACTCTCAGAAAATGGAGATAGTCCAGTAGGGCTTCCTGCGCTTCTTTCATTTTTCTCACCTGACCTTCCTTTATTAAAATGATAGAGATTTTTTCAGCCGCATACAAGATTTAACATTTTTTTGTTGTAAAGCTTTTGCAATTCTTGCATAAATTTTTCAAAAAGTTACAATTTATTACAAAATATAAGATAATATTCTTCGCCCTCAAAATTTGCAGAAAATGGGTTCCCCATTTAACAAAAAAACCCCTGAACAGGATTTTCCTATTCGGGGGTTACGCTTCTTCTTTTTTGGATTGCTTCTCTTTTTCTTGGCAACGATGGCAAATACCATGGAAAGTGAGCCGATGGTCTTTAATGATGAAATTCCATCTTTTCTCTACAACCATTTCGACTTCTTCCAGTAAATCTTCCTGAATTTCGTCCACTGAGCCACATTCAATGCAAACTAAATGATGATGGAAATGTTTTGCGCCCTCTTGTCGAAGATCGTATCGGGATACTCCATCTCCAAAATTGATTTTATCGACAATTTTCAATTCCGTTAATAATTCAAGGGTGCGATACACTGTAGCAAGACCGATTTCAGGCGCTTTCTCTTTCACCAATAAATAAACGTCTTCGGCGCTCAAATGGTCTTCTTCATGTTCCAATAGTACTGCAACTGTCGCTTCACGTTGTGGCGTCAGTTTATAGCCAGCACTATGTAATTGCTTTTTTATACGATCGATACGGCTTTCCATATGACGCCCTCCTAAACCCATTCCATTATAACAGAAGACTAAAACCAATGACAAGGTCAGGGGTTAATTAATAATGTAAGAAATGACGAACATTTCCCCCAGACACATCACCGTAAAGGCAAGGACCAATGTAAAAAACAGTTTCCTATTAAAAGTGAACTTTCGATTCGACCCCACTTTTCTCGTTCCAAAAACGGAGCACAGCGCTAATAGTAAGATACAATAAATTAACTGAAATGGGAACCACCAAACACTATAAACGAGAATAGATTCCTGCTGCGTCAGCAAAAAGACCGAACCGAAGCCAAAAAATGTCGCCTTCACGGCTACTACTAGTTTAGCAAAAAAATGCAGATATGGGTGGGTTGTAAAAAATAATACAAATAAAGCCCATACGACAATCGGCAGAACCGTCTGCCAAATTGTGACCTCCGACAATTCCAGCACCCTCGGATCGATCAGTTTGATCAGATTCATGGACTTGTCCAATGAAAAGGCCTGAAAACAGAATACGCCGCTCACAAAACCAATGGCCAATAAAAAGGAATATTGAATGATATAAATGGAACGAAACATAAGCATTCTCCTTTCGTTGTTACAGCTTATGCTCGTCCACGGGTATTATTAGTACGAATTTTAGTATTTTCTATCAAAATTTTTGTTCTTCATAATATTACATCTTGTTCATTTTTGCCCAAAGAACGCCATATGCCGTTTTCGCATCATAGATTTGCCGGTTCTCGATCATTTCTTCCGCTTCTTCGATCGTCGCCTCGATGATGGAAACAAATTCATCTTCATCCAAAGCGCGTTTTTCTTCTATTTTATATAAATCCTTCGCGACATAAAGATGGATAATCTCATTCGCAAAGCCGGGAGATGTTGCAAAAGATAGTAGATATGTCAGTTCTCCCGCACCATAACCCGTTTCCTCTTCCAGTTCTCTTCTGGCGCAAACAGCCGGATCTTCCCCGGGCTCCAATTTCCCGGCCGGTATTTCGACAATGGAACGCTCCAGCGCTTTCCGGTACTGTTCCACAAACACGATTTTTCCGTCCCGGGTAATCGGGATGATCGCAACGGCACCCGGATGATGGACGATTTCCCTTTTGGCCTCTTTCCCGTTCGGCAAGATTACATCATCCACCGTCAAAGTGACGACTTTTCCCTTGAAAATTTCTGTCGAATGAACCGTTTTTTCTTCAAATTTCTTCATACCTACTCCTCGCTTGTCCTTTATACTGAATTCATTGTACCATTAGTTAGAGAAAATGAAAGAAGAATGCGGGGGATTCCATGAAAAAAAGAAGATTGGGAAAAAGCGAATTTGAGATTTCGGAAATCAGTTTAGGCTGCATGTCCTTGCCGGCATCGGCGGAGGAAGCGAGACCGGTGATCGAAACGGCGATTGAACATGGAATCAATTATTTTGATACGGCTGACCTCTATGATAAAGGAGTCAATGAAGAAGTCGTCGGCGAATGTTTAAAACCCTACCGCGACCAGGTGTTCATTGCGACAAAAGTGGGAAACGTCTGGAACGAAAATGGCGAAGGCTGGCATTGGGATGCCTCCAAAGAACATATCGAAGAAGGAATTAAGGAAAGCTTGCGCCGGTTAAAAACCGATTATATCGATTTATACCAGCTCCACGGCGGGACGATTGACGACCCGTGGGACGACATCATCGAAACCTTTGAAAAACTGAAAAAAGAAGGCCTGATCCGGGAGTATGGCATTTCCTCCATCCGTCCGAATGTGTTCAAACCTTTTTTTGAAAAGAGCAACGGCATCTCCAACATGATGCAATACAGCATCTTGGACCGCCGTCCCGAAGAATGGTTCCCGTTCTTTGAAGAAAAGCAGGTTTCCGTTGTGACAAGAGGATCCATCGCGAAAGGGCTGCTGACGGATGAATGGAGACGGCGGGTGGAAAAAATCGATTCCTATTTAAACTATTCGAAGGCAGAATTGATTTCAATCTTGGAAAAAATCGAATCGGAATTCGGATCCGTCCATCCTGCCGCCATCGCCTTCAACTTAAGCCAGCCTGCCGTGGCGTCGCTTGTCGTCGGGGCAAGAACAAAGGAACAATTGTTGGAAAATCTGAAAGCCTACGAAGAAGCGCAACACATCCGGGACATTTCCTTTATGAAAACCATTACTAAACAGGAAATCTATACGGAGCACCGATGAAAAAATATCTTTTTCTTGTGATTGCCGCGCTCACCATTTTATATTTTCTTTCCAGCATGCCTTATGAAAAGCAGACGATTGTTCCGGAGTTGAAGGTGCTGCTAGACAATCAGCCGTTTTATGAAACATTGAGCAAAATCGAGGTGAACTACTGGGGACGGACCATATCGGTCGAAACGAGGGGATATTATTACTTCATCGAATTTTTGATACGCAAAACCTTGCATTTTACAGGCTACGGAATTGTTGCGGTTCTTTTGTATATGTTTTTCCGTAAAATGCAATGGCCATTTGCCGCAATCTTTGCTTGCGTCTTCGTGTTTTTCATCGCCATGTTGGATGAATATAACCAAACCCTCGTGGAAGGGCGCACGGGCATTTTCGAAGACGTGCTCCTTGATACGGCAGGCGCCGTCACTTTTATCCTCTGCATTAAGGGATATCATCTCATCAGATGGTTGCTGCTCCGAAAGCGTGCTTGAGAAAAGCCTCCAGCATTTTACTGGAGGCTTATTGATTCATGCCGCAAAATGCGGCACCTTTAATTATATTTGGAGCCTTTATCCCCATACTTTTCAAGCAGCTCGGCAAAACTCATATTTTTCTCCTTCTGCTTTCTTTCAAATTCCAGACGGGCTTGACGCTCCTCCTCTATCCGTTTTTCTTCTTCGAGCAATTCCTTTTTGGCCGCTTTCAATTTTTCAATCAGGTCCTCACCGATTTTTTCTTGAAGGGTGATTTTTGCATCGTTTTGATTGGAGATTCCGGAAGATTGTTGTTTTTTCTTTTTCGCCATCTCATTCACCTGCTATATTATAAGATGTAAAGAATTTATCGTTGAATGATCGTTGCGACGCCTTGGCCTCCGCCGATGCATAGGGTGGCGAGCCCCAGTTTTGCATCCCGTCTCTTCATTTCATATAAAAGCGTCACCAAAATGCGCGTGCCGCTCGCTCCAATTGGATGTCCAAGGGCAATGGCTCCGCCGTTGACATTCAATTTATCAGGATCAAAATGCAATTCCCGGTCCACCGCAATGGATTGGGCGGCGAAAGCCTCATTGGCTTCTATGAGATCAATTTGGTCCAAAGTTAAATCCGCTTTTTTCAGTGCTTTCCGGACCGCTTCAGCCGGGCCGATTCCCATGATGGCAGGATCAACGCCAACCGCCGCGTTTGCGACAATTGTGGCAAGAGGGGTGATGCCCAACTCTTCCGCTTTTTTCTTCGACATCACGACAACCGCTGCCGCCCCGTCGTTGATGCCGGAAGCGTTCCCAGCCGTCACGGTGCCATCTTTTTTGAAGGCGGGACGCAATGCGGAAAGTTTCTCCACCGTTGTACCCGGGCGGACGAATTCATCTGTATCGAAGATGATAGGGTCCCCTTTTCGTTGAGGAATTTCCACCGGTACTATTTCTTCCTTGAATTTTCCTTCCTCGATGGCTTTTGCCGCACGGGCCTGGGAACGGGCCGCGAACTCATCCTGTTCCTCCCGCGTAATATGATATTGAGAAGCCAAATTTTCAGCGGTGATTCCCATGTGATAATCGTTGAACGCGCACCATAAACCATCGTGAATCATGCTGTCAATGAGGGTTTGATCGCCCATTTTGAAGCCGGAGCGCGCGTTTTTCAATAAATATGGCGCCTGGCTCATATTTTCAAACCCGCCGGCCACCACAATGTCCGCTTCCCCTGCGGCAATGGCCTGGTAAGCAAGATGAACCGCTTTTAAGCCGGAACCGCACACTTTATTGATGGTCATGGCCGGCACCGTTTCCGGAAGCCCTGCCTGAATGGCCGCCTGGCGGGCGGGATTTTGTCCCAAACCTGCTTGCAATACATTCCCCATAATGACTTCATCCACCCGATCCGGTTCCAATCCGGAACGGCGCAATGCTTCTTTGATGACAATGGAACCTAAAGTCGGCGCAGGGACATCTTTCAACGAACCCTGGAAAGAACCGATGGCTGTCCTTACAGCGCTTACAATGACAACATCTTGCAACATGAACTTCTCTCCTTTATTCCCGTCTATAATATCAACACGATTCATATATCTTGAAAATAAAAATCAATCAAAATAATCGTGTAATTTTATTCTATCAAAAGTTATGTTATTTTTTGTTAAAATTCCTGCTATTTTTACGATATTTGCGATATTTCAGATGATTTGTAATAGAATTTATTCATATCCACTATACGCCAAGGAGGTGCCTCTCTATGAAACAACAAAAGAAAAAAAGAAAAATCCTTTGGTTTTCAACGATTGTAACGGCCATCGCAAGTATTCTGACAACGGTTTTCGGCTTCGCTTTGACAAACCGCCTTATGTATATCAAGAAAAAAGATGATGATTTTATTTTAGATCGCGAGCTCAAAGCAAACCGTTTCGATGAAAAATGGTTCAACAGCATTAAGAAAGATGAGTTTACCATCGACTCCCCGAACGGCTATCCGATCAAAGGCATCTTTTTGCAGCCTTGCCCTACGAAAAATACGGTCATCATTTGCCATGGGGTTACGGAAAATAAAATCAATTCTATCAAATATGCGCGGATGTTTGAAAGACTCGGATTCAATTCCTTTGTTTACGATCACCGGAGACATGGCGAATCCGGAGGGAAAACAACAAGTTACGGCTTTTATGAAAAATTCGATTTGGCCGCGGTAGTGAAAACCGTCCGCGCCGTCATCGGAGAAGATGCCATTTTGGGCATCCACGGGGAATCCATGGGGGCTGCGACAATGTTATTATATGCCGGAACGATTGGAGATGAAGTGGATTTTTATATTTCGGACTGCGCCTTTTCGGATTTCGAAGAGCTTTTGCGGCATATCGTCAAAAATTCAACCCGCATTTACCCGGACATCCCGATTCATCTGGCGGATTTCTTCATCCGTTTCCGGGACGGATACCGGTTTAAAAACGTCGCACCTAAAGATGTGGTGAAAAATATCAAAAAACCTGTATTGTTCATCCACAGCATCCCGGATACGTTCATTCCCTGCAAAATGACGGAAGAAATGTACGAGTTGAAGGAAGGTCTGAAACAATTAAAATTATTTGAGCGCGGAGCCCATGCCCAATCCTTTAATGTCAATCCGTCTGAGTATGAGGAAACGGTGCGGAAGTTCTTGCAAAGGTTTGTGCTGGAAGGAAAAAGGTAAAAGGCAAATAACCGGAAAACCGTCATTTATAAATGACCGGGACTATTTGATCGGCCCTGTTTCCAAAGGGCTTTTTTATTTCTGTCCCGCATTGCAGCCTGCAACCAAAAATAAAAAGGTTATCCCTCTTCAGAAATAGCTTCCGATGGAGGACAACCTTTTATGATTACTTCTGTTTGTCATATATTTTATTTAATTGGGCCATCATTTGACGCACTTGTTTTTCAGATGGCTTACGTCCCATTTGGGCCATCATGACGCGAATCATTTGTTCATTGATCGGCGGATTTTCTTTCAAATATTTCATCATGTATTGACGGGCCGAATAAAACCCTAGGGCTGTTCCAGCGATGAACGCAAGCACAATAATTAAAATCCATACCCAAGTAGCCAAGTTAGAAACCTCCCTCTCATCTTATGCCGAGAAAAACTCTCCACGTTGGATTATACACTATTCATACTATCGATTCTAGCTTTTCCCGGCTTTTTCTATTCGAACATATGATACATACCTTATGTATTGTAACCAAATTTTTATATAATATAAAGATATTTTCCTAAAATAGAATATTCGAAATTTTCGTATTTATTTTCCTGTATCTGTTTCTTTCTATCAATAAAGAAAAATCCGGACTTCTTTGAAACTCTCTGCACGGGAATTTCAAATATCGTCCGGATAAAACTAAAGGGGTAAATTTAATGGGGATTTTTATCAAAGATCAATAATTCTTATTTCGAATTTTCCGTAATCCATTGTTCAATATAAGGGTATCTTTCGGCAACCGCGCGTTTGCCGGTGATGACGGAAACATGCCCCGCATTGACGACATGCAACGTTTTATTTTTGCTGGAGACTTTGTCGTTCAAAGGTTCGATTTGTTGCGGCAAAACGATATTGTCGCGGGTCGCCACAATATTCAATAAGTTCGCCGTAATGTTTGACAGCAACACCCGTTCACCGCGGATCACCAATTCATCGTTTATCAATTTGTTTTCTTGGTAAAAGTCGCGAATCCATTGGCGATAGGCTTCTCCCGGGAAAGGAACCCCGTCATTCAGCCATTTTTGCATCAACTTCCAATTTAACACCTTATCTTCATTATCAATGTTGGAAGCGATATTGACATAAACACCTACAGTATTCGATAGCGGATTTAACAATTTATTTCCAAAATCAATGAAATCGCTTGGAACATTGCCCAAAGTTTCTACAATATTATCCAGTTTGAAGTAGCGCTTATCCAGCCACTTCGTGTAAAGTCCCGCATCTTCGAAATCGATCGGGCTTGTCAATAATATCAGATTGCGGATCGGCAATTTCTTCTGGTAAAGCGCCGTAAAGATTGCGGTCATAGTACCGCCCATGCAGTAGCCAAACATCGTGATTTCCTTGGCTCCTGAAGTTTTGAGCACTTTTTTGGCTGCCCTCGGAATGTAATCAACGATATAGTCTTCCAGTTTCAAATGACGGTCTTCATAGCCCGCTGTTCCCCAGTCCAACAGATATACATCATGGCCGCAGTCCGTCAAATACTCGATAAAACTGTTTCCAGGATACAAATCTAAAATATACGGTCGATTGATCAATGCGTAAATGATCAAGATTGGCACTTTGTTCGTTTTTTCTTTATACGGCTGATAGCGGTACAATTTCGCTTTATTTTTTGTCCAAATCACTTCTTTCGGCGTTTGGCCGACTTCCGGTTCCGGATCCGTAAACAATACTTCATTAAAGCGTTTCAGTTTTTCCAGCGTTTCAAATGCCTGATTTTTTGGCAGACTTTCAATCCATTCTTGTATTGGTGTTGTATCTAGCGTAACCACATAATCCCTCCCAAGAGTCATTCAAGAAGACTTACATATACAATCCGCCGTTGACGGCAATTGCCTGACCAGTGACATAATCGGCTTGCACAAGGAATAATACCGCCTGGGCCACTTCGGCCGGTGTTCCCAAACGTTTCATCGGAACTTTTGCAATAATATTGTCGAGCACCTCTTTCGGCATAGCCGCCACCATTTCCGTTGCAATATATCCCGGGCACACCGCATTGACTGTGATGCCTTTGGAAGCAGTCTCTAAAGCAAGGGATTTGGTGAACCCTAAAATCCCGGCTTTTGTCGCGGCATAGTTTGTTTGTCCAAAAGCGCCGGCCTGGCCGACAATTGAACTGATGCTTACAATGCGGCCGTAATTTTGGTCAAGCATATGTTTGATGACAGCTTTCGTCGCATTGAACACTCCGTTCAAGTTAACGTTGATGACGGCATCCCATTCTTCTTTTGAAATTTTTCTGAATGTACGGTCTTTCGTGATTCCCGCATTATTGATCAAAATATCGATCTTTCCAAAATTCTCCACCACTTCAGAAGCGAGTCTCTCCGTATCATCGAATTTCGCCACATCCGCTTGGATTACGCGAAATTTTCCGCCTTCTTCTTCAATGACTTTTGCCACATCCTGGATATGTTTCGGGCTGTTGTTATATGTGCCGACCACCGTCGCACCGTTTCTGGCCAACACTTTTGCGATTTCCGCCCCGATTCCGCGGGATGCCCCTGTTACAATAGCGACTTTTCCTTCCAACGGTTTTAAAGCATTGACTTTCTCTACTTCAAATACTGTAGTTGCCATAAAACAGTCTTCCTTTCTTAATATATTTTTCTATCATTATCTGAATACTATTATTTAGAAACCGCTTTGTTGGCTGCTGCCGCAACCGAAGTCTGTGGCTCTTCAGTGGTTTCCAGCGACTTATTTAACAAATCAATGACTTTATCCAATTTCTTTTCCAAGGATGCAACAGATTTTTTGAGTGCATCTATTTCTTTGAATATCCGCTCCCTTTCCTCATCAAACTCGTCTTCCAGCTGATCAATCTTGGAATCCACATTAACGATGAGGGATGCGACATTCGCGATTTCATCACGGGTAGGAATATTTGCTTGCTTTAAATAGGATTCTGTCATTTTATTGACAAGTTCCTGATATTGAACATATTGGCTCTGGATTTGTCCTAAACTTTCAGCAAAGGATTTCTTTTCAAGCGTTTCCTGAATGGCATCCTGCCAGACGCTTTCGGTTCTGTTATAGATTTCTTTCCATAATGCGAAGACATCAAAAGAAGATTGGGACAATGAGAATCATCTCCTCTACAAAATTTTTTCATTCTGTAAAACAACATATTCTAATATATTATTTATGCTTTTTTTTCATTCTTATGAATAATTTACAAAATTATGAACTTTTTTGAAAAATAATGATTAAATTTTCAAAAAAAAGATTGACAAAGTGCTGCATATATGTGTAAATTACATATATAAGTAAATAGCAGAAGGCGGTGTAATAATATTGGTATCGAAAGATGAAAAAAAGAAACCAAAAAGTCCGAGTATTGGCGCGCCGAAAAATTTCCTGATTCCAATCATGTTGTTGCATTTGCGTGAATTTAATACCCATGGTTATGAATTGATGGAGAAGATTACTAAGTTTGGGATCGAATCTTTGGACCACGGTAATTTCTATCGTCTATTAAGACAGCTTGAAAAAGAAAACTTGGTGACTTCTGTATGGGATACAAGTTCCGGCGGCCCTGCCAAACGCATTTATTCCATCACTGAAGCCGGTGAAAAATATCTGGATATGTGGGCCAATTCTTTAAGTGAATATCAAAAACTGTTAAACCAATTTTTCAACTTATATAATCCATTCTTTTCAACCGGCAGCGGCGGGACAAAAAAGGAAAACAACAGCACTACAAAATCGCAGCAAAAAGTCGAAGCAACTACCGAAAACAAAACGAAAAAATCATCCGCACCAGCAAAAGCAGCCTCATCCAAAGCAAAATCCGCAGCATCATCCTCGTCAAAACCTAAAACTGCCCGCACCCGCAAAACCAAGACACAGACAGCAGCAACACCTGAGCCTCAAGAACAGCCTGGAGTCTAATTTTGGGATGTATGCATTGCAAAATGCATTCATTATAAATTAAAATTTTGCTTTAAATTAAAGGAGGAAATTAAGTAATGGCAAAAGAGCAAATTGCAAAAGGTGTAGATTTAGTATGGGACAGCTGGGTTAATAGCTTAAAAACAATCGAAAAAGTGCAGGAAGACTTCGAAAAAAGAACTCTGCAAGCATTCAATGTGCAGAAAGAATTCATTGAATCTGCGGTAAATGCCATCAATGCCGTTGAAGAAGAAGCGAAAAAAGCTTCAAAAGAATGGCAGGAAAGACTTGAAAACAGCTTAAAAGAATTCGGCAAAGAAGGCCAATTTGATGAAATTTCAAAATGGCTTGAAAGTGTCCAAGAAATCACGGACAAAGCCCAAAACTTGGCCTGGAAGCCGAACAACGCGCTTTTGGATCTATTTGCGAATGCGCAAAAACAAATTGAAATCACTCTTCAACAAGCCATTGAACAGCAAAAGCAGGAACGGATTGAAACATTGAACAAAATCGAAGAAATTGCGAACCAACTGAAAGAAACCCATAAAAAACTGTTAGCTGTTGCAGATTAATATTCAATCTTATTCCATTGCGTGAATCATATCCCCTTTGCATAAATAAAATCCCCTTATTCCCCGTAAAACCCTGTTGAACTTTTTCAAGTCAACAGGGTTTTCATGTTTTATTAATAGGATGCATATTTCACCGGCTTCAACCAGCCGCATTCATATTCCTCTTTGTTGAATGCAAGGAACGAATTATTGATCTGGCTTAAACATTGGAACAAATCCAGATCCAGCATGCGGGATCCTTCACAAACCGCTTCAATATAATATTCGAAAACTTTGATTTTGATTCGTCCTTTCAACTTATGTTCAAATCCCAAATAATCGTCCATCCAATGCATTTCCGGAAAACATTTTTGGAGATGCTGATAGATTTGCGCTTCAATTTTCCCTTCCATCGGTTCGCAAATATAACTTAATTGTTTTCTTGCAGAGGACTCCTCTTGATCATCAATTTTTGCTACCATTTCCAAGAGCATTCTTTCTCTCCCGAAAACAAACGACTGATATTGTTTCTTTATGTTAAAGATTGAATAGATTCTCATCTCTTTGTCCTCCTTCCGGCCATTTATTTGATTCCATTATAATTGAAAGATTTTGAATTTTTTGTCAAAACTTGTCCCTATTGCAGATTTTTTTTTGTCAAATTCCGGGGAAATACCATTTTTTTAATAAAATAAATCTATTTTTTCTCTCTCAAGTCCATAGAAACTATCCATTTGAAACTTCTATTTCCCGCTTTTCAAAGTCTTAAAACCGCTCCGTCTCAAGACTGAGCCGAAAATACAGTTCCAGGTCGTTTTGAGAAATGATGCGGACTAGTACCATAAAAGTACAAAGAAGAAAGGAGAATCAAGATGAAAAAACTGCTGTTATTGCTTGCGGCTATTGTTTTGGTTATCATCGCCCTCAGCACCTTGGGGCCTTTAATCGGACTGGCTTTTGCTTTGGCCCTCGTATTTCTTGGCATGCATTATTACATCAAAAGCCGTTCTGTTGCCGGCAAAATGCTGTGGATCCTGATCGGACTGATCGGGCTTGTGATGGCCGTATCCAATGTTCCGGCGCTCTTGGGACTTGCGGCAATCGTCCTTCTATATGTGCTTTACCAAAAATGGAAAGGAGAAGAGGTTTTCTTTTCCGGCAAAGAACAGGATGACCCTTTCACAAATTTTGAAAATGAATGGTCCAAATTACAAAGCAAGGAGAGATTTTAAATGATGAGTTTATTGAAACGATTCCGTTATACGTTGGAGGCGGATTTGCACGCTCTTCTTGATCGAAAAGAAGAAAAAAATCCCATTAAGATGCTGAACCAATATATCCGGGAAGCCGAAAAAATGACGGAACAAACGGGGAAGCTCCTGGAAAGACAACAACGTTTAAAAGAAGAGCTGGAACAAAAATTAAAAGATACGGAAATGATGCTGAAGAAAAGAACAAACCAGCTGGAACTGGCAAAGTCAAGCGGCGAAGAGGATTTGATTTGGTTTGCGATGCAGGAAGTTGAAGCTTATAAAAACCGCCACATTACTTTGAGGGAAAGCTTGGAACAAGCAAACAGGGAATATCTTCAGCTGGAACAAAAATATGAATTGATGAAGCATAAAATTGAAGATATGAAAGTCCGCCAACTGCAATTGATGGGAAAAGAAAATGTGGTAAGGGCGAATGTGAAGATGGATCAAGTCTTCGAATCCAATGACCTGGATTTTCAAAATCTCTCGGCTTATATCGATCAATTATCCAAAAAGGTTGAGAAAAACTATGAATATTCCCTATTGGAAACCCGTCTTGCCCTCTTGGAACAAAACCAGGCAGCCGGCAATCCTTCCTCGAAGGAAACGGTTGAGCCGTGATATAATGTTAAAAAATAAAGAAGGGAATTTTCCCTTCTTTTTCAATATTGATCATTTCGTTTGTTCAATTTGAAGGAGGAACCACTTTGACCAGTTTCACGACGAAACAGATGATTTCTTTGTTTTTCCTTTTGGTGCTGATTGTATTCGTAGAGCTGACCATTTTCAATAATGGTGGTGCCCTCTTTCTGATTATTGGGGCGTTTTTGCTTTATCGGAGTTTTTCGAAAGGAAAAAAAATCTATTTTTGGCTGGGCGCCTTTTTTATTTTTCTGGCGGTTTTAGCCCTTTGGAGCCTGCGTTTTTTCATCGTCTGCTTATTAATATATATTCTCTTTAAACAAACCACAAGCCGCCAAAAAGAAGTGAAGATCGACGCCGGGCATCCCGAATTTGGCACAATCCAAAAAAACGAGCTCATTCTGCCCTCTTCATGGCCGATGGAAAATTACAAATGGCAGGATCTGCTGCTTCAAAACTTCCTCGGCGATTTTACGGTCGATGTGACAGAGACCGTTTTGCCGGCCGGAACCTCCGTCATAACAATACGCCAGGGAATCGGGAAAGTCCGGATCATTTTGCCCTATGAAATTCCTTTTCGACTTCAATATTCCACACTGATCGGGGAAGCGAAAATATTGGACTATCCGCCAAAACGCCTATGGAATGAAAAGCTGACTTTCGAAGACGGCAATCCGGATGAGTCGAAGAGGAAGCTGGTCATTCATGTGGCCGCCTGGCTGGGGGATGTGGAGGTGAACCGGAAATGATTTCACTGATTTTCCGCACCTTTGCCATTGCCCTGATTCTTCTTGGCATGTGTTTCGGGCTTTTCTACCTATTATATGGCATTCCTGATGAATCAACCTGGAGCCCTTTGTGGGAGTATTATTATCATGATTTTCCGTTGTTTGCCATCATAATTACCGGTACATTCATCATCAGTTTCTGCATCAGCTTATGGTGGTTCATTACGGAAAAAACAAAAGAAATCATCACCTTGAATTATGTAAAGCAGCTGCCGGAACCCAAAATGCAAGTGAAACGGAATGTTTCCTATCCGCTCAGAAAAGCTCTGAAAGAAACGAATGAATTAATCGAAACGCAAAGAAAAAGCCTGCAGCGTTTATCCAATGAGAAGGCGGAAGCAAACGACAAAATCATCCAGGAGCGGATTGTCGCGGAACGGCAAAGGCTGGCGCGGGAGCTCCACGACTCCGTATCGCAGCAGTTGTTTGCCGCTTCCATGTTATTATCGGCATTGACGGAAACGGAAACCCCGCCGGAAGAAACCAAACAGAAGCTGAATCAAATCGAAAAGATCGTGCAGCAGGCCCAATTGGAAATGCGCGCCTTGCTGTTGCATCTCCGCCCGATCGCATTAAACAACAATACATTGGCACAAGGGCTCAAAGATTTAATTTTAGAGCTCAAACAAAAAGTCCATTTTGACATCGACTATCAAATCGAAGAAATCCAATTGTCGAAAGCGGAGGAAGATCATTTATTCCGCATCGCCCAGGAAGCATTGTCCAATACCCTCCGCCATGCAAAAGCCACCGAAGTGGAACTGTTGTTAATCGAAAGAGACCAGTTGGCGATTTTAAGAATACAGGACAATGGACGGGGGTTTGATCCAACCGATGAAACCCATTCCACTTCCTATGGATTAAAAAATATTGCCGAACGCGCAGTGGAAATTGGTGCCAAATACAAAATTGTATCCGTTCCCGGCGAAGGGACCATCGTTGAAGTGAAAGTGCCTTTGAAAAAAGAGGATATGCCGCCTTATGAGGAAAAATCGTTGGAAAAACAGGATGGAACGGGAGGCGAATCGGATGATTAGAGTATTCATTGCCGATGATCATGAAATGGTCCGCATCGGCGTTTCCGCTTATCTTTCCTCCCAGCCGGATATGACGGTCGTCGGGGAAGCGGAGAATGGAAAAGAAGCGGTGGAAAAAGTGCTCCAGCTCAAACCGAATATCGACATTATTTTGATGGATAATGTGATGCCCGTCATGAACGGGGCGGAAGCGACAAAAGAAATTTTGAAAGAATGGCCGGAAGCGAAAATTATGATTGTGACAAGTTTCCTCGATGATGATAAAGTATACCCCGCTTTGGAAGCCGGCGCCACAAGCTATATCCTGAAAACGGCCAATGCGAAGCAGATTGCCGAAGCGATTCGGAAAACCGTCCAAGGCGAACCGGTCCTTGAACCTGAAGTGACATCGAAAATGATCCACCGGATGCGGAATGCGGCCAGCCGTCCCCTTCATGAGCAGTTGACCGACCGGGAAATGGAAGTTTTGCTCTTGATGGCGCAGGGAAAAACGAACCAAGAAATAGCGGATGAGCTGTTCATCGCTTTGAAAACGGTGAAAACGCATGTAAGCAACATCCTTGCAAAACTGGAAGTGCAGGACCGGACACAAGCCGTCGTGTACGCTTTCCAACACGGGCTGGTGAAATAGGGAATCGATGGCGATTTCTCATGGACCATCCATATGCCGATTTAACGGGCAAGGATCCAAAATTGTTTACATTCCATACGGAACGATTAAGATGAAAGGATTCCACATCAAAGGAAGTTTTCCCCAAAAGGGTACATGTCTGTTCCCCATAAAAACAAAGGCTCCCTTCTTTTTACAGAAGGAAGCCTTTGTTTTTATATTATAAAGCTTTCACTTTATTGACAACATTGTCCACGGTAAATCCGTATTTTTCCATCACAATGTTTCCTGGCGCGCTGGCGCCGAATTTGTCGATGGCAAGGATATCCCCTTCAGCACCGACATATTTATGCCAGCCCAAAGAAGATCCCATTTCAATCGCCAAACGTTTTGTCACCGCTTTTGGCAATACGGATTCCTTATATTCGTCGGACTGTTGATCAAACCGGTCCATGGAAGGCATGGAGACGACCGAAACATCGATGCCTTCTTCGCGCAATTTTTCCTGCGCTTTCACGGCCAAAGCGACTTCGGAACCAGTGGCAATCAAAATTGCGTCAGGTGTTTCTTTCGATGCCGGTGATACCACATAAGCACCTTTTGCAACGCCATCTTTCGCCAGAGTTGCCGTGTTTTCAAGAACAGGCAGGTTTTGGCGGGATAGTACCAAAATCGTTGGCCGATCTTTGGATTGGATCGCCAATTTCCATGCTTCGCGTGATTCGTTTGCATCCGCCGGACGGATGACGGAAACGTTCGGCATCGCGCGGAAGGATGCCAAATGTTCAATCGGCTCGTGCGTTGGGCCGTCTTCGCCGACCGCAATGGAATCATGGGTAAAGACATATGTCACCGGCAATCCCATCAAGGCTGATAAGCGGACGGCAGGGCGAACATAATCGGAGAATACAAAGAAAGTTCCTCCGAATACTTTAAGTCCCCCGTGCAGCGCCATGCCGTTCAAAGCTGCGCCCATCGCAAACTCCCGCACGCCAAACCAAATATTGCGTCCTTCAGGTGTTTCAGCTGAAAAATCGCCGCCGCCTTTGATCGTCGTTTTGTTTGAACCCGCAAGATCGGCGCTTCCGCCGAAGAAATATGGGATTTTTTTGGCAAGCGCGTTGATCGCTTCTCCGGAAGAGGAACGGGTCGCGATGGATTTTCCTGCTTCATACACAGGAAGCTCTGCATCAAAGTCTTCCGGAAGTTCATTATTTATGGCTTGAAGAAACTGTTTCGCCAATTCCGGATATTCTTTTTGATATGCTTCAAATTTTTTGTTCCATTCCGCTTCGGCCTGTCCGCCATTTTCCTCTACTACTTTGAATGTCTCATAGACTTCGTCCGGAATTTCAAACGGCTCATGTTTCCAACCGTAAAATTCCTTCGTTAATTTCGCTTCATCCGCTCCAAGCGGCGCACCATGCACATCGGATTTTCCCGACTTATTCGGGGAACCGTAGCCGATGATCGTTTTTACTTCAATCAATGTCGGTTTTCCTGTGGATTGCTTCGCTTTGGCGATCGCTTCATTGATGGCATCCACGTCTGTGCCGTCTTCCACACGGAGATAATTCCATCCGCACGCTTCAAACCGTTTTTGAATATTTTCCGAAAAAGCTTTTGAAAGATCGCCGTCCAATGAAATATCATTGGAATCGTAAAGAACGATCAATTTTTCCAGTTTCAAGTGTCCCGCCAATGAGATGGCTTCTGCCGCTACACCTTCCATCAGGTCACCGTCTCCGCAAAGGGCAAACGTATAATGGTCGACAATGTCAAATCCCGGTTTATTGTACATCGCTGCCAAATGACGCTCAGCCATCGCCATTCCTACGGCCATGGCAATCCCTTGTCCAAGCGGCCCCGTCGTTGCCTCCACACCGGCTGTATGGCCATATTCCGGATGTCCAGGCGTTTTGGAACCCCATTGGCGGAAATTTTTAATTTCTTCCAAGTCCAAATCATAGCCGCTTAAATGGAGAAGGCTATATAACAGCATGGAGCCATGTCCCGCGGAAAGAATGAAACGGTCACGGTTGAACCATTTAGGGTTTTTAGGGTTATGGCGCATTTGTTTTGTCCATAATGTGTATGCCATCGGAGCCGCACCCATTGGAAGTCCCGGATGTCCCGAGTTCGCTTTCTCAATGGCATCAATAGACAGTGTCCGGATCGCGTTGATTGCTGTTAAATCCGCTGTAGTTGTCATCATTTACATCCTTTCTCGTGCAATTATTGTCCCGTATACAGTTTAGACAACATTTTCTTGGAAAACAATCTATTTTTATGGAATCTCATATTTTCTTGCACATTATCTTTCGGCATGGAGGCTTCTCTAATTCAATCGGTTGCGGCGGAGCTTTTTTATTTTTTCAGGTGTGACATCATTTCCTTCGATGTCAAAAATTTGCACATTTTCGATGGTCTTTCTGAAATGTTCACGGAAAGCTTCCAAATATTCCTTCCGAAGCATTGTGCGTTCTTTTGCTTCTTCTTCCGTCAATTTTCCCTCTCTTGCTTTTCGCGTCAATTCATTGATCCGGGCAATTTTTTCTTTTGGCAACATTTCATTCACACCTTTCCTTTTCAATACATAAAAGAATATGCAAAAAAGGCTTGAAGTGCAAGCAATTTAGTCTTCAAGCCTTTCTTGATATTCCATATATCTCCGGTGCACTGTCGCTTTGCTTACATCATAGCCCAACCCTCTTAAAGTGGAAGCGATTTCCTGGAATGTCAGCCCTTTTTCCCTCAATTTGACGATTTCTTCGACAGGAACCTCAATGCGGTCCCTTCCTTCCCGTTTATGCCTGTTTTTAAAGTTCCGTTCGGGCCGATAGCCGTTTTCCACAGCACGGCGCATTCCCCTTTTGATTTTTGCATTGTGGATTTTTCTCTGATATTCTTCGATAATCGCCAATATCTCGAGAAGCATTTCATCCATTTCATTCAATGTCATAGGCCCTGCATCGTTGAGGGAATAAACTTCCGTTCCGGATTTTTTCAGCAAATGCAGAACCGCCACCCTTGCGTGTCCGCGGCCCAAGCGTGTTTCATCCTGCACGAAAACGGCGGCAATCTTCTGTTCCGTGATAAAATCCAGCATTTCCAGCAATCCATCGCGGTCAACGTCATAGCCGCTATGGCGGTCTTCAAAAATGCCTGCCACTTGGAACCCCAGTCTTTGGGCATAGCGGGACAGTTCTTCTTTTTGGCGTTTCAAGGAAGTTTCCTGTTCATTTTTATCGGTGCTTACCCTCGCATAAATCACCGCTTTATCATTCCGGATTCCCATTATCGTTTGCTCGCTACCTTTACTTCTTGAATTTCATCATCTTCATCAATGGCGATATAGATTGCATCATCAGGAATTGGTATCATCAAAGTTTGTCCAGCGAAGATCCTTTCGCCTTCAAGATTGTTTTCGGCGACAACATTGCGGATCCATGCCTCCCTGTCCATCTTTCACTTATAGCGGTCCGCCAGCGTCCAAAGGGTGTCCCCTTCTTTTACCGTAATCGGTTCGTAGGAAATATCCCCTTCATCTGTAATGATAATATAAGCAATAATCAATAAAGAAACAATTCCCAAAATCATGATATATTGCTTTTCTCTCAACCAGCGCATGACTCTTTCCCCTTTTTACGAATATTTGTTCGGAATATCTGTTCTTACTTTAATGCGAACACACGTTTCTTGTCAAGACTTTTTTCGAACCTGTGTTTGCATTCCTGCATTTTTACTGCTATACTAAATGTAAAATATGTAAAACTATTCACATTGAGGTGACCAAAATGGAGAAGCTTTCAAAAAGGCAGAAAGAGATATTGGAATTTATAAAAAATGAGGTACGGGCGAAAGGGTATCCTCCATCCGTTCGTGAAATAGGTGAGGCGGTTGGGCTTGCCTCCAGCTCAACAGTACATGGTCACCTTACGCGCCTTGAACAGAAAGGATATATCCGGAGAGACCCTACTAAACCCCGGGCGATTGAAATATTGGATCTAGAAGAGGAGCCCCAAAGACAGTCCGTGATCCATGTGCCTTTGGTGGGCCGGGTAACCGCCGGGCAGCCGATTACGGCGATTGAAAACATCGAGGAATATTTTCCTTTGCCTGCTGCATACGGATCGGACGATGATCAGCTGTTTATGCTGGAAGTAATGGGGGACTCCATGATCGAAGCGGGAATTTTGGACGGAGACTATGTTATCGTGAAAAAGACTTCCACCGCAAACAATGGGGAAATTGTTGTGGCAATGACGGAAGATAATGAGGCGACGGTGAAAAGATTCTATAAGGAAAAGGACCATTTCCGCCTGCAGCCCGAAAATTCGGCCATGGAACCCATTATTGTCGATAAAGTCACGATTTTGGGAACAGTGGTGGGTCTTTACCGAAAATTTCATTAATTCATTTTATTGGGAAAGAAAGGGGCTAAAACGGCCCCTTTTCTACTTTTCTTTTCTGCATGCCGCAATAAATGACCGGAACAGGGCCAATGACATCGGGTCCCCATTTACGGCCAACGCTTCCGGATGCCATTGGACGCCGAGGCAAAACGGCAATGTTTTATGTTCTGCCGCCTCCACGATGCCATCGCTTGCCACCCCGACGATCGCCAGGTCCTTTGCGGCTTCTTTAATGGCCTGATGATGAAAGGAATTGACCGCTATCTTTTTCGTATTGGCGATTTTGTACAATTTGCTGTCTTCCCGGAGATGGACAAAATGGGAAGTTTCATGCCGGAGAGAAGTTTGGGAATGCAACAAGGTTTCCCGTTTCTTTTGGGCGTAAAGATCCTGATAAACCGTTCCCCCCAATGCGACGTTCAATATTTGAAGTCCGCGGCAAACCGCTAAAATGGGAATCTTCTTTTGGATTGCCGCTATTGTCCATTGGATTTCCCGTTCATCCCGTTCGGTGATCACCCTGCCCAGGCGGGGAAGCGGTTCCTCTCCATAAAGGATCGGATTAATATCCCCCCCTCCCGAAAGAAGCAAACCGTTAATTGTGTTGATGATGCGTTCGCCATCATCTTCCCCTGCATACGGCAGGCCTACCGGAATCCCCCCGGCTTCCATCACCGCCTTCACATACGCTTCATTTAACCGGTAAAATCCTTCATCCCAATCCATGGTAATTCCGATGATCGGTTTGATGGGGATACCTCCTCATAAGCCTTTTCTGTAATATATTCGATTCCGGGAAAAGTTTAGAGCTGCAAAAATAAAAAACACCGCCCATTGCCAAAAGCGACGAGCGATGTTTTTTAAAACAAATTCCAATACCACCGGATGATGGAATCTCCGTAAAAATAAACAATGATTGCGGCAACGGCGATGGAGGGGCCAAAAGGGACCGGATTTTTCATGCCCTGCTTCCTCATCTTCAACACCATAATGCCTGCAAACAAGCCGATGATGGAAGATAAAAATAATGTCAGCACGGTCTTCACGGTCCCCAGCACAAGGCCGATCAATAAAAACAACTTGATGTCGCCTCCGCCCATGCCTCCTTTCGAAACGACCGCAATCCCCAAAAGGATCGCAAATCCGATTGCGGCGCCGAGAAATGCATCCCACCACGGTTCAAGCGGTGACAGGAACCGGCCAAGGATGATTAACGGCAAAAAGAACAGAAGCACTTTATCCGGAATGATCATATATTGAAAATCGGATACAACGATAATGACCAATAATGAGATGAACAAAAGCGCCACGGCCAATTCAAAGGACCATCCGAGCCGCAAGTAACCGAAAACAAACATAAAACCCGTTGCAAGCTCGGACACCACATAAACCGGCGAAATCCCCGCGCCGCAAGTTCTGCATTTTCCGCGCAAAAGGATGTATGAAAACACAGGAATCAAATCAATGGCCGTCAGACGTCTTTGGCAATGCGGGCAATGGGAAGGAGGATAAATGATGGACTCCTTTTTCGGCACCCGAAGCCCGACCACATTATAAAATGAACCTAATACAATTCCAAAAAGGAAGAAAAAGATTGAGTACACGATTTCCATGAAAAGCGCTCCTTACGAGAACAGCGATTACACTGCCCCTTCATAATAGAAGGTTGTGACTTGAACAGTGGCTTCAATGCTTTCCTGGGGATCTTCCGAAATTTCATTTTCTTCCCCCGGCAAAGTGAAATTGATGATGTCGATGTGCATTATGCGCTCGATTTTCTCAATTTCTTTGATAAATCTTACCAAATGTTGAAAATCTGGAGATTCCACGTTGATTTCAAAGGTGATCAGCTTGAGCTCCGGCGGAAGAGATTCTTTATCGATCGTCGAAACAGGGGCTTCATCGGAATCCTGACCTTCCTTATCGTCCTCCTCCGCTGTCCCTTCCGTGTTTTCTTCCCCGCCGGAAGCGTTCGGATCATTTAAGTCCGATTCCGAAACAAGTGTATCATATCCATTAAAATCAATGGATAAAATTTTTGTTCCGGTTACATATTGGGTTTCTTCTATATTTAATACTAAATCATCCAAATTTCTGGTAGAAGGCACTTTTTTCCGCAAATCGAAAATGGTTGCCTGATCGAGGTTTTTATTCGCTTTGATTTCCTCGATTTGTTGCTGGATCGAAGAAATTTCGGAATTCACCGATTCAATGGAAGACTCGAGGGAGGCGGCTTCCTGCTTTTTCGGCAAAATCACGTAATAATAAAGGGCGAACAGCAATGCTGCGATGAGGGCGATCAACAATATAATGGAAGAATTTTTTTCATTCAATAGTTTCATTGTTTTCCACCCCCGGCAGCCAAAGTCTGTTGATTAATCGAAAGGGTAAATTTGACTTTATAGCGCGGAATTTCCCGGAAGTCCGCCTTCTTTTCCGCATCTTCCTTAATCTTGAAATGTTCAATTTCCGAAACTTGGGCATCTTTGACATATTCGCTGCCCGAGATGCGGGACAAATACTTGGAAATATCGCTCAATGTTTCAAAGTCCATCGCCACTTCCGCCGTCTGCGCGGTAAATGCGTATTCCCTCAAATAAGAATGCCCCGGCTGCAGACGAATCGTTTCATCAATAATCGGCGAAACTGGATAGGAAATGTTTTCCACAAAATCGACCGATTGCTTTAAGGAAGCGGTATCGACGGAAATGCTGTCCAATTCCTCCTGCAATTGATCCCGCTTTGTCAACAGCTGCTCCTCTTCCTTTTGCAAAGAAGAAATCTTGCTCAGATAGGTAAAATATTGCAGCACAAAAAAGGAGACAAAGAGCAGCGTGATAATCGTTAAAATAATGTACAGATTTTTTGGAATGGACTGCCTTCTTTCCACTTTCGGCAAAAGGTTAATATCAGGAATATACATCATTTAACCTCCTTCAAGGCAAGTCCAAGCAAGGCGGCATGCTTTGCCTTGAAACCTGGATAATGCTTTTGAATAAATGAATCATTGATCAGTTTGATCGGCAATTCAAAATTTTCCTGTAATTGGGAGTGAATATTGTTCAGGTTCGGATTGTCCCCCATGACAATGATTTCATCGATCCCTTGCTGGTCTTTGCTGACGGAAAAACGGAAAAAATCCATGATCCGATCCAGCTCCAGCATCTGGTCCGAAACGAGCAGGCGATATTCGTCAAATGGGCCATCATAGGAAAAATCCACCTGATGTTCACCGGTTTCTTCCGCTTTCCATTTGGACAAATCCGTTTCCAGCGGCTGAAAGCGCTGGAACTCCACATTTCCTTTGGAATAAATCGTGATGGATAATCCATTGATCAACCAATTTGTCAATAAATACGTTTTTTCGGGATTCAACAAATTCATGGATTCGAGCAAGCGCAAATGGCAAAGTGCCCGGACGTCCGCCACTTCCGGACGCATATGTACATCCAAAAACAAATTTATGTATTGAGTGACTTGCTCGGAGCTTGCGGCAAACATCATCGCCTTGCCGTCCCCTTCGACGGGATCGTAGACATCGATCAAAGGCTCTTCAAACGGAAGATGGATGGAGTAGCCAATCTCCATTTCCACATATTCCTTCAATTTTTCCGTTTCCACATCGTCCGGATGCTCGAAAGCTTTCAGCAGAATGAAAGAATCCGGTACGATGAAGCGGACAGATTGCTTTTTTCCTCTCCACAGGGGGGACAGCTCTTTCAGCAGATCAAACAACGCCATTTCATCCTTGATTTCGGACTCGTCAATCACCCCTTCCGGTATGGCAATTTCCATAACTTCCGCCTGCGATAAATCCGGACCCTTCATCACGAGGGAGCGAAGTACATAATCATTGATTTCGATGGAAACATGCGACTGATTCTTTCGTCTAAACATACGCAGGGCTCCTTTGGTTAAATTTAAAAACTAATGAACTTTATTAATTCATTAGTTTCTCAATGGAACACCCAATATGGAATTGGGTGTTCTTTGAAAAACTAATTGGAGCTAGAAGAAGCCTCTTTGATTTCTTTATTACCATCAGAACTTCCTTTATTAGTATCTTTATTAATATCATCAATTGAAGCTTTATTAAATTTAACTGTTTTACTTCCTGAGTAAACAATAGGATCTGTTGTAAGCTTAATTTTTCCATTCTCTTTATTAATTGTTACAGTTTTTGCTTTCTTCAATGCACCGGCAGTGTCCAAATATCCTTCAGATTCTAATTTTGCTAGTGTCACATCTTTTTCATCATCATTTTCTGTAAAATAAATATTTGCCGCATTCAAAACATTGATGGCATCAGCTTTGACCCCGTTATATTTGGAGTTTTCAATGATGTTTCCGATAGCCGGAATGGCGATTGCGGCAACAATTCCTAAAATCACCACTACCGCCAGCAATTCAACCAATGTCAAACCTTTTTCGTTTTTCAAACGTTTTTTCAACAATTTTTTCATATGTATTCCTCCTCCAATTTTTTTATGTGTGATGTGGTCGTTATGATTATGTACGTGCGTTTCCTTCAGCGTTCTCACCTCCCTCTATAAATGTTGATATATCAAGGTTTCTTGGCATCTTAGGGGTGCCAAAAAAATATTTTTCGACAAAACTCATCACATACTTTTGAATTTTTGCCGATATCTAACAGTCCATGGGTGCGCTTCGCGGCCACTGGGTATTTTTGTATTTTTCACTCCAGTGGGGGATGTGTATGCGATGCACCTTGGATCTCTGCACAACTGATGAGGACGAACCCTCCCATGTCTCTGGGCATCCTTGTGCCAACATTCCTTCGTTCGGTCTCTTCACCAGGCAGAGGCCGGCTAAGCTCCTTAAGGGACTCTAGGTCGAATGGATGAAATTGTGCCAGCTTCTCCGTGTCATCTGGTTGTTCAGACAGTTCTTTTTGCGAAAGAAGGCGACTCTAGGCTGCCTGTGCTTGGGATTGGGAAAAGATATCTTGAATCATTCGTTCCCCATCAAATGCTTGCTGTTTCACACAAACCGCGTATAGTACTTTCAATAGCTTGCCACATAACACGACGATCGATTGCTTCTTACGCAACGGGTTGATTGGGCGTGTCGTATAGTACTCGTGCAACTGACGGAAAGCCTCATTATGGCGAATCAATGGCATCATCACCCGAAATAGAAGGGCGCGTAGCCGTTTTCGTCCTCGCTTCGAGATTCGTTTTTGCCCCTTGTGTTGCCCTGACGAGTTCTCCTTCAGTGTCAAGCCCGCCAATTTGATTAGTTGCCTCGAATCTTGATACTGGGCAAAGCTTCCGATTTCTGATAACAGTTCAATGATCGTCGCATCTCCTAGCCCTGGGATCGTTTGGAGCCATTCGTATTCGGCGGTTGTTTGAGCGAGTGCCGTCAACTCTTCTGTGAGGGCTGCGATCTCTTGTTCCAATTGGCGATATCGGCGGACAAGCGTGGCGATTTCGATACGGGCCATCTGTTGTCCTTCCGTTATCCCAATCGAATGGCGGGCCACCTCTAACAGCTTTTGCACTTTCGGCTTCTGTGGGCATTTTAGCCTCTCGCTTTGCCGATAACGCTCCATTAGCCCCTCTACCGTCTGATTCGCAATGTCCATCGGAAATGGCGTTTTCTCTAACACCACCAATGCCATTTTGCCAAACGACGGAAACACCTGCACAAACTCAGGAAAATAACGATCGAGCCAACGAATCATTTGATTTCGGACGGCATTCAACTCTTTTGTCAACGACTCTCGAAACGTACTTCCTACCCGCAATTCCGCCTCCACCTCATGGAGAATACGTGGATAGCTAAAACGTCCGTCTTTGACCAGTTTCGCAATGACAAGAGCATCTTTGGCATCATGCTTCGTTGGCAAGTTGTCGTCGAGCTCTTTTGACCGTTTGACATGCATCGGGTTGACCATCACCAACGGGATCCCTTTTTCCTCGAGGAAGTAGGCGAGGTTCAACCAGTAATGTCCGGTCGGCTCGATTCCGACGATGACTTCGGTTTTGCCAAATTCCTTCATCGCTTCTTGTATCGACGCATAGAACTGTTCAAATCCGGATCTCGATTGAATCACAGGAAACGGCTTCTTCAGCACCCGACCTCGTGCGTCAACCATTGACGCATAATGTTTTTGTTTGGCAATGTCCATTCCAATCACTAACGTTTGGTCGGTGACTTGTTCAATTTTGCGATTTTGTGTATAATTCATTGTATAGTCCTCCTTGGTCTGATGTTAGGTGTTTGTTGACACCCCTGCATCATACCAAGAGGGCTTTTTTCTTTCAAGTCCCCGAAAACCTTTCTAACAGGAATGCTCCTTACAATGGAATGATGCATTTGATTTATATTACATTTGTTCGTATAAACTGAACATCGGCAAGAAGATGGATGCAACGATTCCACCGACAATGACTGCCAGAAAGAGAATCATGACCGGTTCAATCAGAGACTTCAACGTATTGACAGTGCGGTCGACTTCCTCCTCGTAAAACTCCGCCGCTTTCTGGAGCATGAAATCGAGGGTTCCCGTCTTTTCCCCGATGGATACCATCGATGTCACCAGCGGAGGAAACAGCCAGCTTTTTTCCAAAGGTTCCGTCAAAGTGCTCCCCTTCTCCAGGCTGTTCCGCGCTTCTTTCACCACTTTCCCGATGACCGGGTTGCCGATCACTTTTTCCACAATGCCCAGACATTGCAGAATTGGCACGGCGCTCGTAAACAGCGAAGAAAGGGTCGACATCATCCGGGCAAGGACGGATTTTTGCAATAACGGCCCCAAAACCGGCATCTTCAATAAAGTATAATGGACACCGTAATGGAATTTTTCATTCTTCTTATATAAGTAATAGAACAGAATGAGGGCGACCGCGATGACACCTAGGCCGATCCACCAATATTTTTGCATCGCTTCGCTGATTTTGAGCGTAATGATTGTAATGGTCGGCAACTCGGCCTCCATGGATTCAAAGGCTTCAATAAAGTTTGGTACAATAAACACCAGCATGAAAATGGTCACAGCAATCGTCAATACAAGCAAAACCAATGGATAAGTCAGGGATGACTGGATTTTCTTTTTTAAGTGATATTGCTTTTCAAAGGTTGTCGCCAATTTATCCAATGTCGTATCGAGATTTCCGGTAGCCTCGGCAGAAACCATCATGTTGACGAACAAATCCGGAAATACTTTTGGATGCTTCTTTGTCGCTTTCGAGAAGGAAATCCCTTTCCGGATGTCTTCCTCCACCTGCTCGAGGGCCTTTTTCAGCGGTTTGCTTTTGGTTTGCCGGGCCAAAATGTTGGTGGCCTCCACAACCGGAACGCCCGCGCGCACCAATGTGGCGAATTGCCGGCAATAGATGACGAAATCCTGGTTTTTTACTTTTGAACCAAGAATATTCAACTCTTTGTCAAGGATGCTCGTCGATTCGAAGATTTCCCGGGGGTTGATCCCCTGCTCCCGGAGTTTTGCAATCGCCGCTTTTTTCGTTGACGCGTCGATTCTCCCTTTTTTCAGCTCACCCGTTTTCGTCCTTCCCACATATCGATAAATCGTCAATGGTAATCACCAACGTTCATGTAAGGTTTGACTTCATCAAGGGACACGATGCCTTTCCCCAGCAATTCTTTGATGGAATGGTGCATCGTATGCATGCCGATCGCTTTGCTCGTCTGCAAAATGTTCGGAATTTGCTGCACCTTTTCGGAACGGATCAAATTCTTCACGGACGGCACGCCTACAAGGATTTCCGTTGCGGCCACGCGTCCCTTTTGGTCTTTTCGGACAAACAGCCGCTGCGAAATAATGCCTTCCAGCACCGTCGCAAGCTGGTTGCGGATCTGGCTTTGCTGGTGGGGAGGGAAAACATCGATGATCCGGTCGATAGATGATGCCGCATCGATGGTATGCAACGTTCCAAAGACTAAGTGGCCTATTTCGGCGGCGGTAATCGCCGTCGAAATCGTTTCTAAATCCCGCATCTCCCCGACGAGGATGACGTCCGGGTTCTGGCGGAGGGCCGCTCTCAGACCCGTCTTGAAATCCCTGACATCGGTGCCGATTTCCCTTTGATTGACGATCGACTTTTTATGCGGATGGATATATTCGATCGGGTCTTCCAGGGTAATAATATGCTTTTTCTTCGTTTCGTTAATGTGATTGATCATCGCCGCCAATGTCGACGACTTCCCTGACCCCGTCGGACCGGTAACCAGCACAAGCCCCTGCGGCCTTTCCGCCAAATCATAAAGCACTTTCGGCATGCCCAGCGATTCAATCGTCGGTACTTCTGTCGGAATCAGACGGAGCGACAATGCAGGCACATTCCGCTGTTTAAATGCATTGACGCGGAACCGGACCGTTTCATTGAATGTGTAGTTAAAATCCGCATCTCCTTTGATGCGGTACGATTTTATTTTATTTTTCGGAAGGATGGCGTTCACCATTTCCTCAATTTCTTCGGCCGTCAATTCCGTTTCGCCGAATCTTTCAAGGATTCCGTGAATCCGGAATACCGGCGGCGTTCCAAGCGTAATATATATGTCCGAAGCGTGGTTTTCATATGCTTTTTGCATGATCTCCTGGATTGAATACTTCATGGCATATCCCCTTCTATTCAACCGTTGCGACACGTAATACTTCTTCTGTCGTTGTCTGGCCTTGTATCACTTTCAAAAACCCGTCACCGAGCAATGTCCGGTAACCTTCCCGTTTCATGTAGTCCATAATGGATGTTATGCCTTTCCGCTGCATGATGAATTCCCTGACTGTGCGATTGATCGGCAAAATTTCATGGATGGCTATTCTGCCTTTATAGCCGGTATGGTTGCAGGCAGGGCATCCCCGCCCCCTCATGACCGTGTCGATATGCAGCCCTTCTTTTGCAAACAGCTCCTTTTCCCGGATGGTTGCGGGATGCGGTTCTGCACAGTCACGGCACACTTTTCTTACAAGCCGCTGCGCCATGACCCCGACAACAGAGGATGCAATGAGAAACGGCTCAATGCCCATATCCTCCAATCGGGAAATCGATTCGACAGCGCTGTTTGTATGAAGCGTGCTAAGCACCAGGTGGCCCGTCAGCGATGCCCGGATGGCAATTTCCGCCGTTTCCGCGTCCCGGATTTCCCCAATCATCACAATATCCGGATCCTGCCGGAGAATGGAACGGAGTCCTGCCGCAAAGGTCAAGCCCACTTCTTCCCTTACCTGTATCTGATTGATTCCTTCCAAACGATATTCCACCGGGTCTTCCACGGTGATGATGTTGACATCTTCCCGGTTCAGTTCGGATAAAGCGGCATATAAGGTCGTCGATTTTCCGGAACCGGTCGGGCCGGTAATCAGCACGATGCCGTTCGGTCTTGCAATCATGCCGCGAAACAGCCGCTCGTTTTGTTCGCTGAACCCCAGTTTTTCAATGCTTGTTACCGCATTGCTCAAGTCGAGGATCCGCATCACGATTTTTTCTCCGTAAATGGTCGGCAATGTCGACAACCGTATATCCACCTGACGGAAATTGATGGTCGTTTTTATACGGCCGTCCTGGGGGATCCGGTTTTCGGTAATATTTAAGTTCCCCATGATTTTAATGCGGGCTGTAATCATATTTTGCATATGTTTTGGGAGGGAACGCTCCGTTCTCAGCACGCCGTCGATCCGGTACCGGACCCGGAAATCCGTTTCCTGGGGATCGAAATGGATGTCGCTCGCCCTCTGAAATACCGCATTGGCAATCAACTGGTTCACCAAGCGGACGATGGGCGAATCGTCATCAGTTATTTGCTGGTCCATCGATTCTTTCGTCTCGATGTTTACATCTGCCATCGCGGCATCCATCGATTCCTGCAAATCGTAATATTTTGCAATCGTCCGGTACAGATCGTCCTTTGCCGCGATCCCCGTTTCGATTTGGCATCCGGTTGCCATCCGCACTTCCTCGATGGCAAAATAGTCCATCGGGTCCACCATGGCGATAAACAATTTGTTTTTATCTTTGCGGATGGGCATGATTTGGGCCCGTTTCGCCAAATCTGCCGGCACCAATTGGAGCACTTCCGGGTCGATCGGATATTGGCTTAAATTGATGTGCGGAACGCCCAATTGGAATTCGAGCACTTCGATTAACTGCTGTTCCGTCAAAATATTTTCCCGAATGAGAAAATCTCCCAGTTTTTCTTCTTTAGACTTATTTTTTAACGCGTAATCCAGTTGTTCCTGTGTGATGACTCCCGCTTCAACGAGCAGGTCCCCAAGACGTTTCCGAGCTTTCATGATGTCTTCTCCCTTCTAAGAAGTTACTAAGTTTCCGCCCTTGTCATAGTAACTTCGGGAAGAAGACTCGTCTTTAGGTTCGCCTTTGGGATTGCCTTTTGGATTGTCTTTCGGATTTTGAACATTGCCATCATTTCGACTGTCGTAATCTGGCAAACCGTCGCCATTTAAATCCACATTTTCGACACTGCCGGAACCGGCGCTCTTTCCTTGTTCTTCGACTGTCCCGCCGCCTCCGGAATTTACGTCCGACGCAGAATTCAATACGATCCGGTTCACCGGCGCATAATAATCTCGGCTAATTTCCTGCACTTTTTGTTCTCCGTTATCGGAAATCATTCTTGTAACCGTTACACGCATGCCCTGTTTTCCTTCCTGGATCAACCGTGTACTTCCGGCTGGCAAATCCCGTGTGTAACGGTTAATAATCCGTGGAGCGATCGGTTCTTTGTCGACAACAACCTGAACCGTTGCCCCTTTCACGCTGGAAAACAATTCGGCTTTCAACTGTCCGCCTTCGACCGTTGCTTTCAGCAAATATGGATGTTCGGAGACATTCACGAACTGCAGGTCATTCTTTCCGAAAGGATCTATGTATGCGTTAATCCCCGGCTGCAAATAACTTGGCGCCTCTTGTTGGGGATGTCTTTCCAAAATGTCGATATTCCCCTGAAGCACCGTGTTATAGATCACCGAAGCAACAAAATTTAAACCTTCAGCATTTGCCGCATCCGTTAAATTATGTAAAGCATTGAGCAATGAAAAAGGTTCATCCGGCTCCAATATGTTTTCGTTCAATGTTTCCGCCAATACTTCCACGCCTGTGGCATTATCCGGTATCTTTTCAATCGTTAAGGCAATTCTTTCGTTTTCAAGCTGTTCGGTATCGATTACCGTCGCATCGATTTCATGATCGTTTAAGTATGAGACCTCGTTTAAAACCCGATTATATGTATCTTCCGTATCCCAAATCGTTATGTATGATATTTGATTTTTTATCGTTTCGCTATTCGAAATATGTATTGGTATATGTACGGTCTTTTCGGATTTCCAAAATTGATAGAAAGGTTTATGTATCGACTTCCGATATTCCTGGATTGTCTGATTCAAATCAAATTGTATGTCCTCTGGGTCAATGCTGAGTTCTTCTCCTCCTCCCCTGATAAGGATTGGTTCCGAACTCCACTTTTGTATGGCCTTTCTGAGCGCAGCCTTGATTTCATCATCTTTCAGGCCGGAAACGGCAACTCCTCCGATGGTAGAACCTTTGGATTGCTTTCCGTCCGCAAATACTTTTAAAGAATATTGCGCCGAAAACAGTATGCCAAACACTGCCGCAATCACCAGCAGAAAGGTGAATGCCTTGCGGGAAAATATGTACTTCAAATTACCCACCTCTTTTTTCTATTAAGTTATGTGTTCATCTTTGTTCCAAATTTACTAGTACTAATGTTCACCAACCCTTAATCCTAACTTAGAAATTAGAATACAATAATTTTTCGACTTTTGTATGATTCTTTTTTCCTATTTTGTTATTTTTTTAAACCGGCTGTGCAGAAACATGATAAATTAGTTATCCTTAAAAAGCCAAAATTTTCATTTAAATAATTTTAAAGAACCGATTAGCCAGCTTATATCTGCAATTATATTTCATTCAACCAGGGAAATTATGCGGGAATTTTGTCGATTTTATTTCATTTTTGTTACATCTTGTCCGATCTTGGATAAAATAATTGTGACGAGAACATCCCGATTTGTGACAATGACGGGACAATCCAAAGACTTTGCTGGCATTTCTTCATGTTTTCGTATACATTGAAAATAGATTTTATCCCATACTAAAGTAGGTGTTTACAGTGAAATATCTTTCCAACGAGAAAGGCGGAAAACCTTTAATTATTACCGTCATCATCCTTTGTGTATTTTTTTTCATAACCGGAGGAGCAATCGTCTATTTTACGATCAAAGACAAGAATGTCGAATTTTCGGAAGAAACGGTGGCAGAAGCCACAAAAGTGGCGCAGTCGGAGCTTGATAAAGCCTTCGCCGTTGCAAAAGAATATCCGTTTGAAAAGCGTTTCGAAGCCATCCAATCCATCGGCTACGGCGAGCCCGAAGAAGGCCAGTTTGCCGTCTTCACCTTCGAAAAAAAATATGAAAAAGACGACCCATTTTACGTAATTTTAAAAATGAAGCCCCATGCAGAATATGAAAATTTATCTGTAGTGCAAGTCGCTGTCTTCGATAAAAAGAACGGGGCCCTCATCGTAGAAAAGGAAAATGTCCTGCGATGGGAGAAAAAGGAGCAAGATTCGTGATTTCCCCCTAAATAAACCTTCCCGCGGGAACGGGAAGGTTTGCTTTTTATTACCAACAATGGACCGGGCTCAAATTTTAGAACTATTACCATTTTCCACCAACAAAGGTAATAGTTCTAAAGTCTTATTTTTTGTTAAAATTTCCAATAATCATATGAATTTTTCTCAATCGAATTTATTATTAATAATAAATTATATTTATTTTTCCCTTTTGGCTATTATAATTGAACTAAGTTCTGCAAGTTTAATCTCCACAAAAGTGCTCAAGGGAGGTGCGTATATGAAATGGAATGAAAAGGGGCTGACCCTTGTCGAAGTCCTGGCCAGTCTGGCAATCATTACAATTGTGCTGCTGAGTGTCGCGCAATTGGTGATCCAATCGAACAAAACCAATTCCTTTAACAATGAAAAACTGGTGATTATTGATTTGGCCGATGCCATACTGGAACGGCTCAAAGCGGAACCATATATTGTAAAGCAGACGATTGAGGAGGCCTCCAATCCAAAAGAAGAAATTGAAATCCCCCTGGATTCGATTCATTTGGAACATCTTTCAACGATACATAACGGTGGAAAAGATTACTACATAATCAACATGAACGGAAATACATATCAAGTGAACGCCTATGCCAAAAAAACAAGCAAACAGGAAATCTCGGATTTGGGATTGAGGACCGTAGTCGTCAAAGTGAAACGGGTGGAAGTGGATTCAAGCGGCAAAACCATTAGCGATTTGAAAGGAAAAAGCGAAGTAGAAGGATATGTTGAACTATGAAGAAACAATTAAATAGCAAAGGTATGACTCTGATTGAAGTATTGGCTGTTTTAGTTTTGGGATCCATTATTGCCCTTTTGGCAATCAATGTGTTGTTTTCATTGGTAAACAACAAAGAAAAAATTGCCACTTCGGCAAATGTGAGGGATGTGGCTGATTTTTACCTGGAAAGTTTGTCCAACTATATTTATTCACTCAATGAAGATAATGTGGAAAATGTCGTTCAATCGGAAACGGATGGATATTATATCAAGGAAAAAGATTCGCCAAGCAAAATAACAGGCTTTAAAAAGAACGGGAAAACCGTCTTTCTATATGTCGGAGGTGAGAAAACCGAATATCCTGGTTCAAACATAAAAATTTCCAATTTCCCTGATACGAAAATGGAAAAGGATGGTGAAAACGTCTATAAAATCACCCTGACATTGGAATACAACGGCAAAACAAAGACCTTTAAAAAAGAGGTCCATTCACTACCATAGTTGAAAAAGGAGGCAGATTGGATGAGATATGTCAAATCCCAAAAGGGAAATGTTTTCCTTTTGGCCATACTTGTATTAGTCATAGGCTCCGTCATTTCCCTTACGCTCATCGGCATGTCGATCAATGGCACCGCCCGGAATGAGCACCGGGAGGATCTTACCCAGGCCAAGAAAAATGCGGAAAGCGGCATTGAACATTTAACGGCCAGCATGCAAAAGAAATTGAAGGACAATCTACCTGCTCCAGGCATCAATACGAGCAGTTCATTGGCAAACTTTAAAAAAGATTTTATCGATAATTTGGAGTTACATAGATGTCCTCCGGAAAATAAAATACATATTGAAAAACCTGAGAAAAATTACATACATAACGAAGATGGAAATACCCATTACTCTACGTGCATCAATTATGATGAAAATGAAATCAATCAATTATTGAACCAAAATCATTTTTATGTTCCAATCACAATACAGAGCATCGGTTATGCCGACGGTGAAGAAAAAACCATCACCGCCAAAGCCAAGTTCGGCGCAACGTATAAGAACTATCCCAGCTTTCTGGACTTCGCCGTTGCGACCCATCCGGGAACGAATGGAAATGGGGATTCCGACAAAAGAAGCGAAAATTTAATTTTAAACGGCGGAATCCAAATAAAGGGAAATGTCTTTACAAACGGGAATATCGTGCTATCCAACCGGGGATATGTGCCTGTTCCGGAGAGCGATTATAAGGACAATCCGTGGAAGTTGTCCACTTATCCCGAAATTTCAGGAGTCCTGTATAACAATTCGGACAAATCCTTATTCAAAATGAATCAATTTGAAGTCGGGAACAGCTGCAAACGTCCGGAAGCGGCTACCAATATTCTTGCCATTTTGTCCGGCGCTTTGGGCACAGTCCTTGACTCCGTGATCAACGTTTTGGGGTATATTTTGTTAGGAACTTTTGATGCGCCAAGCAAATATCTCACCTACTACGATTTGGAATATTACAATTATGATAATCAGTTATCCAATTGTTTTACAAAACTTCCGATCAGCGATATTTCTTCATACCTCTTGAAGAAAGACAATTTAAAACTTCAAAAGACCGGATTAGAATTGGAGCCTGTCCAAATCGCCGGCGCGAACAGTTTTATTGAACATGGCAAACAAAATATCAAAAGCATTGTCGAAAATAACGGGACAACTTTTACGAACGCCATTTCCTTCTATGCGAAAGGAAAAAAAGAAGGAAATTATAAAATCGAAAATGCCAGCATATTGATCAACAACTCAACCTATAAAGGAACTTACTATATCAGGACACCGGAGAAACTGGATTTTCCGGCCGTTTATACTTCCAGTACATCCTATCTTACGGATTTATTAAATAATCTTGTATCCAGCTTAAATCTGGGGAATCTGTTAAAAGAGCTGGGAATCAAAGATTTGTTGAGCTTATTGACCGGCAGCAACAAACAGAATAAAGGCCTGGAAGGGCAATTTTATATTGAACATGCCGCCAATCAGGATAAATTATTAACCGAATTGCTAAAGAAATTGGAATTATTGTCCTCCGGCAAACCGGATGAAAAGCGTCTGCTGGATTTTCTTATCAATAATAGAGGGCTTATCCCGCAAGGAAAGGCTTTCAATCTGGATCCGGGATTGATGGATAATAGCAATTTCACATTAAATGGCGTCTATTTTATGAAAGGGGACGTCAAAATCTACGACACCAATATCACCGGCGACGCGATCCTTTTCGTCGATGGAAGTGTGGAAATTCTGCGTTCCAAATTGAATCACAAAAATAATCATAAGCTGCTCATTTTCGCAACCGGGGATATTATCTACAAATTTGATTCCCAGACGGACCGGGATATGATCAATGACAATAAACCGGTTGAAATCAATGCTTATTTGTATTCCAACCGGACAGTGGAATTCCACGGCACTTTAAAAAATATCCATGTTAAAGGCGGAATTGCAGGAAATCAGGTGATCTTGACCGGTATCAGAGGAGAAGTGAATAAAAAGCTGATCGGTCTGCCGTATTTATGGGATTTGAAAAACACGACAAACGAAAATGCATCACCCCGTTTAATTGTCGAACATGATCCGGATTTATGGAAAACTTTCAAGGAACTTACAAATCAATATTCCTCCATGCCGGATTATTATGAATTTTTCCTTGAACCATTGAAAATCACTTCCAGAAAATAAAACAATTCTCCCGGGCGTAACCGCCGGGAGAATTGTTTCTTTCGGCAAAAAAGCCGGGTCGGCAATTCGACCCGGTTTTTTCATTAATACATTTTCAAATAATGTTCAAGTTCCCATGGGTGAACTGTGGAACGGTACATTTCGAACTCGATTTCCTTCGCTTCCTTGAAGTTTTGGTAGATGTGTGGTCCAAGGGCGTTTTTCACCACTTCATCTTTTTCCAATAAACGGAGCGCATCATCGAGCTGTGCAGGCAAGTTTTCAATACCGTTTTCGCGGCGTTCTTCCTCCGTCATCACATAAATGTTCCGGTTGATTGGAGCAGGAGGCGTCAATTTGTTTTTGATGCCGTCAAGACCTGAAGCCAAAATAACCGCCATCGCCAAATAAGGGTTTGCGGACGGGTCGACGGAACGCACTTCAATCCGTGTTGATACGCCACGGGATGCAGGCACGCGGATCAAAGGAGAACGGTTTTGCGCAGACCAGGCGACATATACCGGCGCTTCAAATCCCGGAACTAGCCGTTTGTAGGAGTTCACGGTCGGGTTTGTAATGGCAGTAAAGCTTTGCACATGTTTCAATACGCCCGCCATAAACTGCATCGCCACTTCGGACAATCCTAGTTCGTTGGATGGATCATAGAACGCATTCTCATTCCCTTTAAATAATGAAACGTTGCAATGCATTCCCGATCCGGCTTCCCCGAAAATCGGCTTCGGCATAAATGTTGCATGCAGTCCGTGTTTTCTCGCAATGGTTTTCACAACCAATTTGAATGTTTGGATATTGTCGCAGGCTGTGACCGCATCTGCATATTTAAAGTCGATTTCATGTTGGCCAGGCGCCACTTCATGGTGGGAAGCTTCCACTTCAAAGCCCATTTCTTCCAATTCAAGAACGATATCGCGGCGGCAATTTTCCCCGAGATCGGTCGGAGCCAAATCAAAATAGCCGCCATGGTCGTTCACTTCCAAAGTAGGTTCCCCATGTTCATTCAATTTGAATAGGAAGAATTCAGGTTCGGGACCTAGATTGAAATGGGTAAAGCCCAATGCCTCCATTTCTTTCAAAACCCGTTTTAAGTTCGTGCGCGGATCACCGAGGAACGGCTTACCGTCGGCAGTATAGATATCGCAAATAAATCGCGCCACTTTCCCTTTTCCGGTTGTCCAAGGGAAAACCATGAATGTATCTAAATCCGGATACAAATACATATCGGATTCTTCAATCCGGACAAATCCTTCAATGGAGGATCCATCGAACATCATTTTATTGTTTAATGCTTTGTCCAATTGGCTTACAGGAATTTCAACGTTTTTGATTGTTCCCAAAATATCTGTAAATTGCAGACGGATGAATTTTACTTCCTTTTCTTCCACTAATCGATAGATGTCTTCCTTCGTATACTTACCCACAATTTCACTCTCCTACAAAAATTTAAAATATCATTGATAATATCGAATCACGTCCGCATATCTAAATTTTGGTTTTTGCAGATGGGATTGTGCCATCTTCATTTCCTCCCGCAAAATGCTGCGGATCTGTTCATCGAAAAGCTCCTTTTCCGACTTTCTTTGCCCATTAATTTCATTTTTCATTTCAAATACTTTTTTATTCCAGCTATGTTTAAACCTTGTTCAAGCAGATCTTTGATTTCCAAAAGCAAATCAACATCGTTCAACGAAAACATCCGTTGGTTGCCTTCCGTACGGTGCGGACAAATCAATCCCTGTTCTTCATAATAACGGATTTGCCGCGCGGTCAAATCCGTCAGCTGAATGACGGTCCCAATCGGCAACAACGGCATGGATCTCCGGATTTCGCTCGTTCGTTTCTTGTGCTGTACCATGTCACTCCTCCCTAATGATGAACATTTTACTATCCGGCATATTGTTTGTCAATGTCATGTCAGAAAACCTTACATGGGAAAATTCAGCGATTTTTTTATGAATTTGCTTGCATTTTCCATGAAAAAAACTGTGGAACGGCCTTCCGTCTCCACAGTTTTTCAAATTCTGTTATTTTTTTAATCGATAAAGAAATTCCAGCAAATAAATCAACAATCCCAAATACAAACTGAATGCGGTTTGGACAACTTCGTGCTCTTTTATATAATAACCCAGGATCAAATTGAAGTCATACACGGTAAAGAGAACAAAAACGGACACAAAAAGGGCGGCAATAATGAAATATATCATATGGTTTATCGGGATGAAAAAGAAAATGAAGGAAAACAGGACCAGAACCAATAATGAGGCGGCAAGATATGCCCCCCAGGGAAAAAAATCCCTCGGCATCTTCAACACAAACAATGCCAATAAAATGAATAAAACGGCAGTACCAACGAAAACCGCAAACACAAACGCCGCCCCGACCGCCTCAATAAAGAAATGCACCAGCCAATAGAACATCGCGCCCGTAAACAATGGCACCAGATATAATATGACGCTGCCCATCTGCACCTTCCGAACAAAAAGAATGATGCCGAGCAAAATGACATTTATGATGGAAACCGAAAGGAGAAAGGCGTGCGGCAAAAACAATCCCATTGCAAAACCAACGCCCGAAAGCAGCCACATAAGCGCAAAATGTTTCATTACGAGTTGCAAATGATAGCCGTACATTCCAACAACTCCGTTTTTCTTATTTAGTTCAATATATTGTTTGGCGGAGTTGTCTATTCAACCGAAAAAGTTTTCCCGATATACTCTATCGACCATTGATGATCTGCTATGACCATTTTTGTGACGCTGGCCCCGTCAATATGGAAATCCCAGATATTAGACACCGGCAGTTCCAGGATGGATAAAATGGCCGCGCGAATGGCGACACCATGGGATACGGCGAGAATTTTCCCTGTCGGAAAATTCCGTTGGCAACTCTTCATAAAATCAACCATTCTGGAAATGACTTGTTGAAAGCTTTCCCCCGTATCAGGAAGGTATCTTTCCGGATTATGGATGTAATCCCGGTATCTAAGATCCCCTTTTTCCAGTTCTGCAATCCGCTTCCCTTGCCAAGTGCCAAGATGGATTTCCAAAAGTCTGGGATCTCTCTTAATCGGCAAGTAATGGCCTACCAATAGATAGGCAGTGTCATAGGCCCTTGTAGAAGGGCTTGAAAATGCGCAATCAAATTGAACATCTTTCAAATGCTCTTTTAATTGCTTGACTTGTCCGATGCCCCTGGGCGTCAATTCCGAATCGAGCCAGCCTTGCAAGCGCCCTTCCCGGTTCCATTCCGTTTCGCCGTGTCGCACGAAATAAAGCTCCAATCTATTTTCCATACCATTCATCCATTACCTGTTGAAATTTTTTCATGGCATCTTCCCCCTTCATTCCGATCCTGAGCCACCTGCCGTCCATGCCCCTAAAATTTTCCGTATGTCTCAGCACGACTCCTTTCTTTAGGCAATAAAAATAAAAATCCCTCGTCTTTTCCGGTTCTTGCAGCTGAAAACATAAAAAGTTCGTCACGCTGTCCGTCATTTTGCAATTTCTTTCCAGCAAATAATGTTCGAGATTTCGTTTGATCTTTTGATGCCGTTCAATGCTTTCGTTGCGGAAAGTTTCGTCTTCAAGGCACAATTGGCCGATTTTGATCGCCAATCCATTGACATGCCAGTGGGGAAGACGGCGCTGCAATTCCTCCACAAGCTCCTTTCTCCCCACCAAATATCCTAATCGGATGCCGGCGATGCCGTACATTTTCGTCATCGACCGCATCACCGTCAAACGGGGATATTGTTCAACGAGGGGGATCACCGATTCCGACTCATCGGTCCAATCCATAAAAGCTTCATCAACCAATAATTCACACTCCACCTTTTCTCCATGAATCAGCAATTCTTCGATGGTTTCTTTCGGAATCAGGGAGCCCGTCGGATTGTTCGGATTGCATAAGTAGAGGCAAGCCGCGTCTTTCATGTGCTCTTTGATCTGTTCCAGAGGGAGCTTGTATGTCGCGATTTCTTCCGCCATCAGTTCAATCATTTTGGCGCCTTGCGCTTCAAGCGTCGACCTGTATTCCGAAAAAGTCGGATGAACGATGATGGCCTGCCGGTTGGAAAATCTTCCTGCAAAAAACGTCAACAGTTCAGCGGCGCCGTTGCCGATGAGAACCTGTTCTTTTGCAACGTTCAGTTTCGCTGCCAGCAAGGTCCTGAAAGGCTCCGCTTCCGGATGGGGATAAGCGGCAATGTGATGCAGCAAATCCGGCCATGCTTCTTTAATTCTTGGCGGGAATCCGAACGCATTGACATTCTCGCTTAAATCATACACCTCTTCCGGCATCGGAATCCGAAAACGTTCGTAGAGGGACT
This sequence comes from Ureibacillus sp. FSL K6-8385, assembly GCF_038593155.1. Classification (GTDB taxonomy): domain Bacteria; phylum Bacillota; class Bacilli; order Bacillales_A; family Planococcaceae; genus Ureibacillus; species Ureibacillus terrenus. The sequence continues at coordinate 916,489 of NZ_CP151968.1, read as the reverse complement.
TATAATTGGCTCCATGCGAAGGAAATTCCAACGATGACACCCCCCATGATGATGGTAAACAATGCGGAAGCGGCGAACATCTGGCGGATGGCGTCTTTTATATGCTCCGCTTCCAATGGAACATCCGCTTTCCCCATATATGCGCGAAAAGATGGAATTCCTTGATAGGAGTTGTACCCTCCCAATCTGATTCCAAGTTGATAGCTTGTCGCCGCTTCCAAATATCCGCTATTGGGACTTGGATGTTTTTTGGCGTCTTCCAGCCATAAGCGCAGCCGTTCGGCAAATGGACGGTTTGTTTTATTTTTTGTAAATAAAAGGATAATCAGTCCTGTAATTCTGCTCGGGAGAAAATTTGCCGCATCATCCAGTCTGGCGCTGAATTTTCCAAAATCCTTATAGGTTTCGTTCTTGTAGCCGATCATTGAATCCAATGTATTAATGGCTTTATACGTCCACAAACCGGTGGCTCCAAAAAGACAGGCGTAAAATAACGGTGCCGTCACTCCGTCGCTCGTGTTTTCGGACACCGTTTCCACCACACCGCGCACCACTTCCGGTTCATCCAAATGTTCCGTATCGCGCCCGACAATCCACGATAATTTTTTTCTGGCTTCCTCAAGATTACCTCCGGCCAGTGCATCGTATACTTCCATCGCCGCATCCTTCAAACTTTTTTGGGCAAGGCCAATCCCGATCAATGCGCTTTCGACAATAAAACCTGCAACGAAATGAATTTGATAGGCAAGTTTCACGATGGAAAAAGTGATGAGGGCGACAGAAAATACGACGATTACGCCCGTCAGCATCCCTTTTAACGTCCGGCGGGATCCTTTATTCAAATGTTTGGAAAGAAAATGGATAAACGAGCCAATCCACCGGACAGGATGGGGCATTTTCGGAGGGTCCCCGATGATCGCGTCCAGCACTTGCCCAATAATCACTGTAATGATGGTCATGGCGATGATTTTCCTTTCGTAAAATCAAGATATTGCATTACCGCGTCTGTCAAGGTTTCATATAAGGCTTTTCCCAGGAACGACCCCAATTTTGTAATCGAGCCTCCGTATTCATGAAATTCCCCTTTTTGGGTGGATGCGATGCAAATGCTGTCTGTCGAGGTGCCTGTTGCGACGGTTCCCGAGTTCGGATCCTTAATCGACAGCTCCGAAAGCACTTTCACCTTTGTTTCGACCGCGCAGCACAACCCTTGAATCAAGGCTTCATCCGTCAAAACGCCGTTAATGAAAATGAAAATATTGATTGTTCCATTGACGGGTTTATAAAAATATGCGTGGGACCGGGTGACGTCCACCGCATTCCCCAGTCCTGCGGTAACCAGCAATAAGATCGAAGTATCCCCTTCTTCAAAAAATCGGCAAAGGGCATATTTCATATCAACGGCCGTCATCATGGCCACGGTATCCTTCGGAGGGAATCCCCGGTCCTCAAGAAACCGTTTCATTTCCTCGCGGGGGTCCGGAGGGAAGTACGTTTTATCGACGGTGCGATTGATAAAATACCGGTAGCTGCCGCAGCCCGCGTTGTGCATGGCCGAACTGAACGCGCGGAGGGGGCCGTCCGCTTCGACCGCGATATAGTCGCCGTATTTTTTGATGGATTCAAGCGTGATCATGAATCTCCCCCAATTTTTGGACGGCGCTCAATACCGCATATTTGACATGCTCATATGTCAAGCCCCCCTGAACATACGCCGTATATGGAGGACGGATCGGGCCGTCCGCCGACAGTTCGATGCTTGACCCTTGGACAAATGTTCCCGCGGCCATGATGACATCGTCCTCATAACCCGGCATGTAGGATGGCACCGGCGCAAAGTGGGCATTAATCGGGGAAGCCGCCTGGATTTCCTGGCAAAATGCGATCATTTGCTCCGCCGTCTGGAATGAGACGGATTGGATCAAATCGGTGCGGTAGTCGGAATAATGGGGAGCCGTTTTCATGCCGACCTCTTCCAGAATGGCGGCCGTAAAGATGGCACCTTTTAAGCTTTGCACCACCACGTGTGGCGCCAGGAAAAATCCTTGGTAAAAATCGATCAGGGTATTGAGTGTTGCCCCGGCTTCCGCACCGATGCCGGGGCTTGTCATCCGGTAGGCGCATTTTTCCACTAAATCCGCCCTTCCGGCAATATAACCGCCCGTTTTTGCCAGTCCTCCCCCAGGGTTTTTGATGAGGGATCCTGCCATTAAATCCGCCCCCACTTCAGTCGGCTCAAGGCGTTCCACAAATTCGCCGTAGCAGTTATCGACAAAGATGACAACGTCCCGTTTGATTTCCCTCACTTTTTCGCACATCGCGCGAATTTGCTTAATCGTAAAGGAAGGTCTTGTCGCATAGCCTTTCGAACGCTGGATGGCGATCATTTTTGTATTTTCGTTGATTGCCTCCCGGACGCCTTCCCAATCAATTTCCCTGTCATCCAGGAGATCGATGTGGCGATACTTGATGCCGAAATCTTTCAATGAACCGGTATCCTTTTTTCCCCCATCCACGATGGATTGCAGAGTGTCGTAAGGCTTGCCGGTAATATAAATCAGTTCATCTCCTGGCCGCAGCACGCCAAATAAGCTGATGGTGATGGCATGCGTCCCCGAGATAATTTGGCTTCGCACAAGGGCGCTTTCGGCTCCAAACACTTCGGCATATACTTTTTCCAATGTGTCCCGTCCATGGTCATCATAGCCGTAACCCGTTGAAGGATTGAGATGAAAGTCGCTTACTTGATGTTTCCGGAAAGCGGCCAGCACTTTCTGTTGGTTAAAAAAGGCGGTTTCCTCTATTCTTTCATGATATGGTTTAATTTTTTCTTCAATTTTTTTTGCCAATTCTATCATTTCCGGTTTTAAACTTGATATGAACATGTTTCCTGCTCCTGTCTGTTAAATCTCGCTTTTTGCTCATCCTTTACCATCTTATCAATTCATCAAGTGGAGTCAACCATAATAACATAATATTTCCATCATCCGTCCCGGCAGCAAATAAAAAGAGGAGTCCTTGCAGGAACTCCACCTCATCCATTATTTAAATTCCAATTCCCCATCGTAGGCTTCCATTCCGCCTTCAAGATTGACGGCATTAAAGCCTTGGGATTCTAGAAACTGGCATGCTTTTCCGCTTCGGTTTCCTGAACGGCAAACAATGATGTATTCTTTCGAAGGATCCAATTCCTCCAAACGTTCAGGAAGTTCTCCGAGAGGAATATGTACGGCGCCGGGGATCATGCCGTTTGCCACTTCGAAATCTTCGCGTACATCGATGATATTTAAATCTTCATTGGCATCCAATAGATTGATTAATTCTTCTGTTGTCATCGTTTTCATTTAAAACCCTCCAAATTATTCTAATCTGATTCTCTTTATTATAATTGACAAAATAAAAATCGGCGAGCAGAAAACCGCCGATTTCTTTGGAAATTATTCTTCTGGTTGAATCGAAACATTTTTGGATGGCGAAAACGTTGAAATGGCATGTTTATAAATTAAATGCTGTTTGCCTTCCGATTCGATTAACACCGTAAAATTATCATAGGACTTGACTGTTCCTTTCAATTGGAAACCATTTAATAAAAAGACCGTTACGAAAGTATTGCTTTTGCGCAAATTGTTTAAAAAAGTATCTTGTAAATTTATTGATTTCACACCGCACACCTCATCTATTTTTTTCTCTAATGTAAAATATTCGATAGGTTGATCCTAATTTCCTTCTTTATTATAAAAAAATTTAGACATTTTTATAATACTTTCCCAATCATTTCCTATCCATTGGACATCCATTTTGTTTCGGAAATAAGTCATTTGCCTTTTTGCGTACCGGCGGGAATTTTGTTTGATTTGCTCCACCGCCTCCTCCAAAGAAATTTTTCCATCCAAATAGTCATACAGCTCTTTGTAACCAATCGCTTGGACGGATTGGACATTCCGGATATTTTTTTTCCATAAACTTCGGACTTCCTCAAGCAAGCCCTGCTCCATCATCAAGTCTACCCGTTCATTGATGCGCCGATACAATTCTTCGCGGTCAATGTTCATGCCGATGATGAAATGATTGTATAGCGGTATGTTTCCGCGGTTCAATTCTTCCGATTGCCGGGAAACCCCATGAAGCTCGATCAGCTCCAATGCCCGGATGACGCGGCGGGTGTTGTTCGGATGAATTTTTTTCGCCGTTTCCGGATCGAGCGCGGCAAGTTTTTTGTGCATGGCTTCCGGTCCGATTTTCGCGAGCTCTTCATAATATTTTTTTCGGGCTTCTTTGTCGGCCTTTTCTCCGGTAAATTGAAAATCGTATAATACCGCCTGAATATACAAACCTGTGCCGCCGACAATGATCGGCAACTTCCTTCTGCTATGGATCTCTTTTATTTTTTGTCTCGCCAGCCGTTGATATTCCGCTACGGAAAAACTTTCATCAGGTTCTTTAAAGCTCAATAAATGGTGGGGAATCCCTTCCATCTCTTCCGGACGGATTTTGGCGGTTCCGATATCAAGCCCTTTATAGACTTGCATCGAGTCCCCATTGATGATTTCGCCGTCAAAGGCTTTGGCCATTTTGATGCTGAGCGCGGTTTTTCCTGAAGCGGTCGGACCAACGATGGCGACCACATCAATCAGCTTTTGTCGTTCCATTTCTTTAACCACCGTTTTATTACTTTATATACTAACTCTTTGCTTCGTTCATTCAATATTTCATGGCGCATGCCCTCAAAAAGATGAACCGCGACATGCTCCAGGCCAGCCTCCGTCAATTGTTCCGCCACCTGAAACACGCCTTTTCCATTATTTCCAACCGGATCGGCAGCACCGCTGATCAAAAGAACAGGCAAATCTTTGCGGATTTTTTTATTTTCCTTTTTGCGGCTGATCAGCAAGAGCCCGTCGGTCAAATCTTTAAAAAATTGATGGGTCGGAACAAATCCGCAATATGGATCATTGATATAGCTCTCCACCGCCTGGCCATCACTAGTCAGCCAATCAAAAGGGGTCTTCGGGTTTTCAAATTGTTTGTTGAAACTTGAGAAAGCCAACTCATTCATCCATTTGCTTTCCATTTCTTTACCCTGCATTCGTATAAGGGATTTGGCGAGCAGGTTGCCGATATAATGCAAAGCGGTCGTCGCGCCGGTTCCGCACAAAATGCATTGATGGACCAGGCTGGAATGAAGTTGAATGAATCTTCTTGCCAAAAAAGAGCCCATGCTATGGCCAAAGATTATGCGGGGGGCCTCTTTGTTCATCGTTTGATTGACAATCTCATAGACATCTTCCACGACCCGTTCAAAGCCGTCATCATCGCAAAAATAGCCAAGCTTTCCGCTCACTTCCCCCGTTTTTCCGTGGCCACGATGGTCGGGTACGATTACCCGGTATCCTTCCAGATGGAGGAAGTTGGCGAAGTCATCATATCTCCCTCCATGCTCCCCCATCCCATGAAGGATATAAAAGTCCCCTATCGGATTTTCCTGTTCATAAATCCTTGTATAGATTTTTTGTCCGTCGCTCATCTCAAACCATCGCGCCACTTTCAATAAAATCACCCTTCGCATCTTGAATAAACTGGTTTAATTGCATGGTATAAAACAATCTTTCATCTTCAGAATAGCCAATCCTTTTGCCCATTATATCGATCACTGCCTCTTTTGTTTTCTCCACTTGCGGGATGTCAAAAAACATGAGGCCGGTCCTGCGGATGAAGAAATCGGCCGGCGTGTATGCCATTTCATAATCAATGCTATAAAGGAGCTGGGCGTACAACGATTTCGGAAGGGAATCGGGCAATTCTTCCGAATCCAGGTAAGCCAAAACCCGGTCCACATTGGTTCCATACATTTTGGCGAGCCGTTTTACTTCCTCAAAAGTTAACCCCGCCTTTGTCCCCTCCAAAGCCTTTCGATTTATAAAATCCTCGAAATTGGAGGAGCGCAGTCCTTCCGCGCCTGATAAAGATAATTTTTTCGTTTTGCATCCCGTGGCATGCCGGAATCGATGTTTTTTTACAATTTGATCCACAATTTTTTCGGCCATTTTCCGGTATCCGGTCAGTTTCCCTCCGGCAATGGTCATGAGGCCGCTTCGGGAAGTCCAGATTTCATCTTTCCTGGATATCGCGGAAGGCTGTGATTCTTTTTCATATATTAGAGGACGAATCCCGGCCCAGGAGGATTCCACATCATGTTCATGAAGAGAAAGAACCGGAAAGATTGCACGAAGGGAATTTAATAAATATTGGATATCCTCTTTGTCCGCAACCGGCCGGATCGGGTCCCCTTCATAAAAGGTATCGGTTGTGCCGACATAAACTTTGTTATTTCTTGGAATGGCAAAGACCATACGGCCATCGTCCACATCAAAATAGATGGCTTGCCGCAAAGGTAGAACCGCCTGATCAAACACGATATGAACGCCCTTTGTCAATTTCAAAGCTTTTCTTTTTCTATCATTGTGGACGTCTTTCTTTAACACTTCGTCAACCCAAGGACCTGCGGCATTCACAATTTGAGCGGCATGAATTGTTATTGTTTCCCCGGAAATTTCATCGCGAACTTTCGCGGCAACAATGCGATTATTTTCATATACAAAATCCGTTACTCGGGCATAATTCAAGCAAATGGCTTTATATTCCACAGCTTTCTTGATCACTTCAAGGACCAGTCTCGCATCATCCGTTTTATATTCCACATAGTAGCCTGCGCCGAGCAAACCGTCCTCTTTCAAAAACGGGACGAGTTCAAGGGCATCTTTTTTTGAAAGCATTTGACGCCGTTCAGATTTGCGGACGTTGGCCAATGAATCATAGATTCTTAATCCGATGGAAGTGGAACATTTCCCTAACGGGCCATCTTTGTAAATGGGAAGGAGCATTCTTTCGGGAGTTGTGACATGGATGCTGTTTTCATAAACGATTTCCCGCTCCCGCCCCACTTCCGAAACAAGGCGGAATTCCAGTTGTTTTAAATAGCGGAGACCTCCGTGGATCAATTTCGTCGAACGGCTGGAAGTGCCCGCTGCAAAATCCTGCATATCCACCAGTGCCACGGAAAGGCCCCTTGAGGCGGCGTCGAGGGCAATCCCCGCGCCCGTAATGCCGCCGCCAATCACCAGCACATCAAAAGAATAGTTGTTCAATAGACGCAACATTTCTGGGCGTTCTTTATATGAAAACATCCGATCTCCCCTTTTCCAAGTATGCCTCTTCCTCTTACATGACCCTTTTAAACATTTTTTCGATTTCGTAAGAAGAGAAATGAATCATCACGGGGCGGCCATGGGGGCATGTAAACGGGTTTTCCGCTTTGCGCAGGTCCCCAATGAGCGCTTCCATCTGCTCTTTTGTCAAATACTGGTTCGCTTTGATGGAACGCTTGCAGCTCATCATGATGGCGGCTTCTTCCCTCAGTTTTTTCACATCGGTTTTTCTCGTTTTCAAAACTTGCTCAATTAATTCTTCGATGATTTCCTGTTCGAATCCTTTTGGAAACCATGTCGGATGCTCCCTTACGACAAATGAAGACGGGCCGAAATCTTCAAGAAAAACCCCCACTTCTTCGAGCGCCTTCCGGTTTTCTTTTAAAATATATGCTTCATCCTGGGAGTAATGGAACGTTAACGGCAAAAGCAGCGATTGCCGCTCATTCGGATCCACTTCCCCCACTTTTTCTTTAAAATATTCATATTTGATCCGTTCCTGGGCGGCATGCTGATCGATTAAATAAAACCCGTCTTCCATTTGTGCCACGATATATGTGCCGTGTATTTGGCCGACCACTTCGAGGTCAGGGAAGGGCTCCTTCTTCTGTTGATCAATCCGCCCTTCCGAAGTTAGAGGCTCATCCAATCCATTTTTGGCTGCCATATCCTTTATTTCTTCATCCCCATTATCCCTGGCATCTTCGTCTTTTTGGTATGTCCATTCCTCTGTTTGTACCTCTGTAGCGGGATCCCCTTTCATCTCTGCCGCGGTGCTTTCATTTACGACGGACGCTTCTCCGGTCAAGCGCTCCACGATGGAATGGAATTTGGTTCCATCGATGGACGGCTGCTTCCAAATATTCATCTGTTCGCTGTATGGCCGCGCCTTCTTTTCTTTTTTCTGGGCCAATGGAACATTCATGTGCTCCCTGATGGCATTTCGGATGGTGTTTTCAATCAGCGGCAGCAAATCTTCCTCTTTGCTGAGACGGATTTGCAGTTTTGCGGGATGCACATTGACGTCCGTCAAATAAGGGTCGCCTTCAATGTACAAGACCACGATGGGATACCGCTCGATGGGCAGAAAAGTATGGTATGCATCAATGATGGTTTTTTGGATGACATAATGTTTTACCCATCGTCCATTGACAAAAATGGAAATGTAGTTTTTCGATGCCCTCGTCACTTCCGGCAGCGTCGCATAGCCATGGATTGTATAATCTTTTGTTTCGCCGCGGAAAGGAATCATTTTTTTCGCATTCTGCACCCCATAAATGGCGGCCAGCACTTGTTGGACGTTCCCCCTGCCATTCGTTTGAAGGATGGTGCTTCCGTTATGGACAAGTTTGAAGGAAATATTTGGATAACCAAGGGCGAGGCGGTTCATTAAATCGATGGAATGCCCAAGTTCCGTTTGGATGGTTTTTAAATACTTCAGCCTTGCCGGTGTATTGTAAAACAATTGGGAAACGGTAATTTCCGTCCCTTTTCTGAGGGGGCCGGGCTTTTTGGAAACAATGGTTCCTCCTTCCAGCTCCAATTCAATGCCCGATTCCCCGTCGGAAGTCACCAGTTTCAGTTTGGAGACCGCGGCGATGGACGCCAAAGCTTCCCCGCGGAATCCCAGGGTGCGGATGCGGAATAAATCCTGTTCCTTGGATATTTTCGATGTCGCGTGGCGTGAAAAGCATAATTGGGCATCGGTTTCATCCATGCCGCTTCCGTTGTCGATCACCTGGATGGAGGAAAGCCCGGCTTCTTCAAGAAAAACTTCAATGGAGGTGCTTCCGGCGTCTATGGCATTTTCCACAAGCTCTTTCACAACGGATGCCGGCCTTTCCACCACTTCTCCAGCCGCGATTTTATTGGACAGCCATTCATCCATGATCCGGATTTTGCCCATCGGTATCCCTCCCTATTTTTTTAACGATTGCTGCAATCGATATAATAGATTCATGGCTTCGATCGGCGTCATCGAAACGATATCGGCGCTTTGCAACCGTTCCAGAACTTCTTTTTCATTTGATTCCAGCTCATTTTTCTCCGGTTTCGGTTCTTCTTCAAACAAAGAAAGCTGAAGAGCTTCTTCCTTCTTCCGGGGCATCGGATGGTCCAATTGCTGGGATTCGAATTGTTCGAGCAGCCTTTGCGCCCTGTCGATGATTTCCTGCGGCATGTCGGCCAGTTTCGCGACATGGACACCGTAGCTCTTGTCCGCCGCGCCTTTTTTAACTTTATGCAGGAACACCACATTGCCATTTTTCTCTATTGCGCTCACATGGACATTCTGCAGGCGTCCGAGCTCTTCTTCCAATGCCGTCAGTTCATGGTAATGGGTGGAGAAAAGGGTGTTCGCTCCGATATGGTCATGGATATATTCCATCATCGCCTGGGCAAGGGCCATACCATCGTATGTGGATGTGCCCCGTCCAATTTCGTCGAACAATAACAAACTTCTTTCCGTCGCATTGGTAATGGCGTTCTGGCTTTCAAGCATTTCCACCATGAACGTGGATTGTCCGGATGCCAAATCGTCCGCTGCTCCAATCCGAGTGAAAATTTGGTCGGTAATCGGCAATTCCGCTTCGTCGCAAGGTACGTAGCAGCCCATTTGCGCCATGATGACAATGAGCGCCACTTGCCGCATATAAGTACTTTTCCCAGACATGTTCGGCCCGGTAATGAGCATCATATTTTTCTCTTCCGTCAATACGCAATCATTCGGTACATACCCTTGTTTATTCAACATTTTTTCGACGACCGGATGTCTTCCGGCGATGATTTTGATGCCTTTTCCATCATGGAATTTCGGCCTTGTGAAATGATATTTTTCGGATACTGCCGCAAAGCTTAAGTACACGTCCAATTCGCTGATCAGCGAAGCAAGCTGCTGCACGCGTGGAATATAGGCCTTCAATTGTTCCCTTAATTCCACAAACAGTTCATATTCAAGGGCCAAACTTTGCTCCTCCGCGTGAAGAATTTGCGTTTCTTTTTCTTTCAGTTCTTCCGTAATGAAACGCTCTGCATTGGCAAGGGTCTGCTTCCGATGATATCGGTTATAATCCACATTGGAAAGATTGGATTTTGTCACTTCAATATAATAGCCGAAAACGCGGTTGAAGCCGATTTTCAAATTTTTTATGCCTGTCCGTTCACGCTCTTTTTGTTCCAGCTGGGCAATCCAATCTTTTCCGTTCCGAGCGATATAACGCAATTCATCCAGTTCCTTGCTGTATCCTTCCCGGATGACGTCCCCGTCTTTGATGGCCACGGGAGGCTGGTCGGTGATGGCCTTGGAAAGCAATTGTTCGATATCTTCGCATGCATCCATTTTGTTCGCAAGCGTCACCAGTGTTTCTTTATTGCTTTCAATGAGTTTTTCTTTAATGGCAGGAACTTGTCTCAATGATTCGCGCAGCTGCGCCAAGTCCCTTCCTCCCGCGTTGCCAAAAGCAACCCGGCCTGCAAGGCGCTCCAAATCGTAAACCTGTTTTAACAACTCCCGCAACTCGTCCCGCAAGAAAAAATCGTCGATTAAATCCGTCACAATATCCAATCTTTCTTCAATCAAGGTCCGGTTTGCGAGAGGCTGATGAAGCCACTGCTTGAGTTTTCTTCCGCCCATCGCCGTAACCGTTTCATCCAAAATCCATAATAGCGTCCCTTTCTGGTCTTTGCCCCGGATGGATTGCAGCAATTCCAAATTACGTTTGGAATTGGCATCGATTTGCAAATATTGCTTCGCTTCGGTATATGTAAAAGGCTGGATATGGGATAAGGAACGCATTTGCGTCCGCTCAATGTATTGCAGCAAATATTTCGCAGCGCCATAACATTTTTTTGGCAAATGAATTAAATATTTGCCTGCTTTCTCCTCACCCATTTCCTCATTTTCAATGGACAACACGATGCCCAGATTGGCCGCCTGATCCTGAAGAAGCAGTTTTAACTCCTCCGTCACCACGAGCTCCCGGATATTGTACGCTTGCAGCTGCTGGAACAGCCCCTTCGTGCCGCCCTCAATCAGGAAGGAGTTTGCTTCCCCCGTGGAAACATCCAAATAAGCAAAAGCAAACTCCTGTTCGGATAACCGTTCGGCACAGCCGATGAAAATATTGGATTTATTATCGATCGTTTTTCCTTCCACCAGCGTCCCAGGGGTGATGACCTGAATCACTTCGCGCTTGACAACGCCTTTCGCCTGCTTCGGGTCTTCCACCTGCTCGCAAATCGCCACTTTATACCCTTTGGATACCAAGGTTTCAATATAGCTTTGGGCGGAGTGATACGGAACGCCGCACATCGGCACCCGTTCATCACCACCCGCATCACGTCCTGTCAATGTAATTTCCAGTATTTGCGACGCTTTAATGGCATCATCAAAAAACATTTCATAAAAATCGCCTAACCGGAAAAAGAGAAAGGCGTCTTCATATTCCGCTTTTATTGCCAAATATTGTTGCATCATTGGTGTATATGTAGTCATGGTTTTCCCCCGCTTAAAATTCTCTAAAAAGTATTATAACACGGCAAAAATTATTGCGATAACCGTGAACGGAAGCTTTTTCTAAACATTAGAGCACCATCCTTTTGGTCCTTTGATGGTGCTCTCAGTGAAGATTATTGAAATGAAGAGGAGTCGTCGGCGGATTTTTTATTTTTATAATCGAATTCTTCTGATAAGCTTGAAGAGGATGATGAGCTGGATGATTCATCTTCATCATCGTCATCGTCGAAATTCCATTCTTCTTCAAATTCAATCGGATGTACAGAAACGACAACTTTTGTTTCACCAATCACTTCAACCAAAAATTCGCGTTCGATGACGATGTTGAAGCAGTCGCCTCTTTGATTGATGATCGCTTCGATGCAGTTCGGCTGCTGCAGCACTTTCACGTGCACTTCATTTGAATCATTGATAATCTCTTCATCGCGGTAATGCAATTTGATTCTGTCTTTATATGGAATCGTTTCAGTGTAAACAGCCGTTTTGGAATGGTTATTGTAAGCATACCATACGTTTACATCGAATTTGCCGGAAACCTCTACATATTTTCCGACTTTTTTCGCGGAATAGTGATGGTTGATCACCCAGCATCCCAGAATGCTTGTCGGCGTGTTCGGCGGACGAAGCATTTCACTGGATTCCGTACGTTTTTTCCCCTTTGCGATCACCGCTTTTGTCACGATTTGACGCAAACGTTTCACACTTTTTCCTCCTTTACATCTCGTCGCACTATTGTATGCGGCTAATGCCCAATTGGTGAAATATCAATTTTGTTTTCAACGAAATTTGTCAATGCCGGCCGGTGAATCTCCCAGTTTTCAATAGTGCATTCGCCTAACAAACATATAGTATTAAAGGAGCCGAAAAAGTGTTACGGTTTGCGGCAATTTTTTATCCCCCAAAGGAAACGGAAATGAGGGCTTCATTTCCTGTAAAATGTTATGAACGAAAAGAAAAAGCTACTGGAAAATCATTGCCTGATTTTCCTCGTAGCTTTCATCAAGAGCAGCTTCCGGGGCTTGAATTTTTGACTTTTGAACCGGTTTCGCCCGTCAACAGATTGCCTCCGGTTGATTCAATAATATCGTTAGTGACCGTCGTTGCAATGGCATTGGAAACCAGCTGCAGCAATTCATTAACTTCCAGCTGGGATTGTTTAAATTGTTGGACAACCGGAATTTCATCGATCTCTTTTTCAATCTCTTCAATTTTTTTCTCAACCAGTTTTAACGCTTTTTCTTTACCTAAATGTTGGAAGTTCACCGCTTGCTTCTGGAGCGATCTTAAACTGGCGATTTTTTCACGGACAAATTGGTTTTCATTGATTTGCGCTTCGGCTTTTTTGAAAAATTCCACTTCTTCCGTTTGGGCGATCATATGGGCAATTTCTTTCGCTTTTTCCACAATTTCATCTCTTGTATAAAGTTTGGTTGCCATTATACTTCCACCTCATCTCGTTTTACTACTTCCACAAATTCACCGCGCAAAGAGTATGAGCTCGCTTTCGTAATTTTTACTTTTACCAATTGGCCAATCAATTCTTTTGGCCCTACAAAGTTCACAAGTTTATTTCTTCTCGTGTAGCCGGCCAATACATCGCTGCGCTTTTTGCTTTCCCCTTCAACAAGCACTTCGACAATTTGGTTTTCGTATTTTTTCAACGCCTCCCGAGAAAATTCTTCCACCAGCTGGTTTAGGCGATATAAACGGTCTTTTTTCACTTCCAATGGCACGTTGTCTTTCATTTTTGCCGCCGGTGTTCCTTCGCGCGGCGAATAGATGTATGTGAAGGCGGATTCAAAGCCCACTTCACGATATAAATCAAGTGTTTCCTGGAACTGTTCTTCCGTTTCATTCGGATAACCGACGATGATGTCCGTTGTCAATGCCACATTCGGAATGGCCGCTTTAATTTTCCGGACGAGCTCCAAGAACTGCTCGCGCGTATATTTGCGGGCCATGATTTTTAAAATTTCATTGGATCCGGATTGAACCGGCAAATGAATGTGTTCCACCAAGTTTCCGCCTTTTGCAAGGACTTCGATTAAATGATCGTCAAAGTCGCGAGGGTGGCTCGTTGTAAAACGGATGCGCGGAATATCAATTTTGCGCAGTTCATCCAATAAATCGCCGAGGCGATAGTCGATATCCGTGAAATCTTTTCCGTATGCATTTACGTTCTGGCCAAGAAGCATTACTTCTTTATAGCCTTTGGCCGCAAGTTCCCTTACTTCCCGGATAATCTCTTCCGGTCTGCGGCTGCGCTCTTTTCCGCGCGTATATGGAACGATGCAGTATGTGCAGAATTTATCGCAGCCGTACATAATGTTCACAAACGCTTTGATGGAGCCATGACGGGCCTTCGGAAGGTTTTCAATCACGTCCCCCTCTTTTGACCAAACTTCTATGACCATTTCTTTGGACATGTACGCATCTTTTAAGAGATATGGCAAGCGGTGTATGTTATGGGTGCCAAACACCATGTCGACATGTTGATATTGTGTCAAAATTTTATTGACAACGGATTCTTCCTGGGACATGCATCCGCATACGCCAAGAAGCATGTCTGGCTTTTCGCGTTTATATTTTGCAAGCAACCCGAGTTCGCCAAACACTTTATTCTCCGCATTTTCCCGAATGGCACATGTATTTAAAAGCACGACATCCGCATCTTCGACCGTTTCCGTCGGTTCATAACCGAGCTGCATAAAGATGCCGGCCATTACTTCAGAATCGTGTTCATTCATTTGGCAACCATATGTGCGAATATAAAATTTGCGCCCTTTCCCCATTCCTTCAAGTTCTTCCGGAATGGTGAAATCTTTATAATATTTCACTTCTTCTTTCCCGCGTTTTTTCGCTTCTTTTAAAGAAGGAGCGGTAATGACCCGTTCAAAATATTTGCTGTAATCTTTTTCGGTTTTTTGCGGCTTTGGCTGGACCGCCTGATTATTCGCTAAACGTTGTTCTTCGTTCATTGATTATGAATAACTCCTTTCTCCTGGATTCAAAGAGGAATCCCATTTTAATATTATAACGAAAACTTGATCGCCAGGACAATAAGAATCATACAATATGCACTTTTTGACATATTTATCGTTCCGATAAAAAAAGGTCATATTGTCGCTGATCCTTTTCTTTTAAAATCGCTAAAAAAATCATGCAATATTCGACAACGGCATGCCAATTCACCGCATATTGCTGTTCGAAGCGATGTTTTGACATTTTCAATACCGATTTGAAGAGCCCGGTCGGTTCAATGCCTTTTTCATTTAAAAACCCCAAGAAAGCGAGAAAGTTTTTATGGTCTTCTACTGTCAGTTTTTTATCATCTACAAGCTTATCAATTTGTTCGCGATTTTGAAAAGAATTTGCTTTGCGGAACAGCTTCAACATTTGTTCCTCTTGTTTTTTCTTTTTTAAGGAAATGAAATCAATGATATTGTCCAATGGAAAGACCTCGATTTCTTTACCGAATTTTATTCAATTTCCGTTCTTGCTATCATCCATATTACCCTTTTTTTAGCTTTTAGAAAAAGAATTTCAAATGAAAATAAAAAAAATCGGTTGATTCATGCAAAAAGAATTTCCTAGGAAATTTTGTTCATGCCATAAAAATAATGAAGTACCATCAACAAAAGAACTGCCGGAATGCAGCACTTCCGTCGGATGGTACTTGCAATTGCCTTTGCTTTATTTTACCAAAATATAATCACCATTCATTTCCTTATATCACATAAATTCTTTCACCAGCTCGTTAAATTGTGTTTCGCTGATTGTCAAATCCGCTTCCACAAGCGGTTTTTCAGAGAAACCTTCAATCCGTTCTTCATATGGCACAGATTCAGGATCCTGATATACGATTCCAGTCACAAGCCCGTCTTTTTCCATCGCTGTTTGCATCGCAAGATCCCTGTTTCGAGGATCATAGCCCTCAATATCGCTTAATTTTGTCAAGTGTTCTTTAAACCATTCATACGTATTGATTTTATTGTATGTGACGCAAGGGCTGAAGACGTTGATGAAAGCGAATCCTTTATGTTGGATTCCCGCTTCGATAATCGCAGTCAATTCTTTGATATCAGATGAGAATCCTTGGGCCACAAAAGTCGCCCCTGCGGATAATGCGAGTTCGACCGGCTTGATGGAAGGCTCTTTGGAGCCGTATGGTGTCGATTTTGTCACGAAGCCGTATGCTGAACGCGGCGAAGTTTGCCCTTTTGTCAAGCCGTAAATTTGGTTATCCATGACAATATAAGTGATATCAATATTCCGGCGGATGGCATGAACGGTATGGGCCATGCCTATTGCATAACCGTCGCCGTCGCCTCCGGTTGCAATGACGTTCAAATTGCGGTTGGCGATTTTTAATCCTTGGGCGATTGGCAATGCGCGTCCGTGTGTACCATGGAATCCATAGGCATTGATATATCCGCTGATGCGTCCTGAACAGCCGATGCCTGAAACGATTGCCAACTCATGCGGTTCGATGCCCACATTGGCAGCCGCCCTCTGAATGGCGGCCTGAACGGAGAAGTCTCCGCATCCTGGGCACCAGTTCGGTTTTACGTTGTTGCGAAAATCTTTGAATGTTGCCATCAGTCAAGCAACTCCTTTACACGAGTTTTTAGCTCACGGGGCAGGAATGGAGTGCCGTCATATTTTGTGATGCTGTATATTTTATCGTGAGCTCCGATATTCATTTTTAAAATATTAGCCAATTGCCCTGTCGCGTTGTTTTCCACAACGATGATTTTTTTCGCACGGTCGACAAAAGGTCTTAATTCATTTGCAGGGAATGGATGGATCAAGCGCACATGCACATGGTTTGTTTTGATTCCCTCTCCATCCAATTGCGGCCGTATTTCTTCAATGGCACCCCTTGTGGAATTAAAGCCGACGATTAATACATCCGCTTCTTCATGCGGAGCATCCACATAAACCGGATCTTTGAATTTCACATAATTCAATTTGCGCAAACGCTTGTCCATTTGGGCTTTGCGATTTAATGGCGCTTCCGCAGGTTTTCCTGTCTCATCGTGTTCATTTCCCGTCACTTTATGAATGCCGTGGAGTTGCCCCGGCAAAACGCGAGGAGAAATGCCGTCTTCCGTCACTTCGAACCGTTTGAAATCTTCTTTCGGATCTTTTTCAGGCAATTCCCCGAGATTCAATTTTCCCCGGCGGATTTCAATTTTTGAATAATCGAAAGGCTCTGCAGTCTGCTTGCCTAGAGCCAATTGCAAGTCCGTCATGACAATGACAGGCAATTGCAATTCTTCCGCTATGTTGAATGCCTGGATTGTATCGTAAAAGGCTTCTTCAATTGTGGAAGGCGCAATCACCACTTTTGGAATTTCCCCATGTGTGCCGTAAAGCATTGCCATCAAATCGGATTGTTCCTGTTTTGTTGGAAGCCCCGTTGATGGACCGCCCCGCTGTGTATCCACGATGACAAGCGGCTGTTCCGTCATGCCGGATAGACCGATGGATTCCATCATCAAGGATAAGCCCGGCCCCGCTGAAGCTGTGAAGGCTCGGACACCGCCATAGTTGGCGCCGATTGCCATTGTGCAGGCGGAAATTTCGTCTTCCGTTTGGATGACCGTACCACCAAACTTCGGAAGCTTTTTAATCAAATATTCCATAATTTCAGAAGCTGGCGTAATTGGATAGGCTGCCATAAATCGCGCTCCGGCGGCAATCGCACCCAACGCGACCGCATCATTGCCAATCATGAAGAGGCGGCGTTTGCCGTCCGCGGGCTCCAATTCCCATTTTCCAACTTTATCGCCAATGAGTTCACAAGTGGCTTCATAGCCCCGCCGAATCGCTTCCATATTCTTTTTGACCACTTCTTCCCCTTTGCGGCCAAAAATTTCATCCACGACTTCCTGGAAATTTTCAATCGGCAAGTTCAATAAAGCAGCGGTTGAACCAATCGCTACCATGTTTTTCATTAATGAAGTGCCGAGCTCGGAAGCGATTTCCGTAAATGGAACAGCAAATAGGGGAGCTTTGGAATCTTCCGGATTGACCGGTTCAAATTTGCTGTCGGCCAAAATGATGCTATCTTCCGTCAATTCCTTGTAATTGACTTCAATCGTTTCCTGGTCGAACGCCACCAAAATATCCAAATCATCCGCTATGGCGCGGACAGGCGTTGGACGCACAGTGATTTTATTGTTTGTATGTCCTCCTTTAATGCGCGAGGAGAAATGCCGATAGCCATAGAGGTAGTAACCCAAACGGTTCATGGCCATCGCAAAAATTTCGCCTGTGCTTTCAATACCTTCCCCTTGTTGCCCGCCGACTTTCCATGAAAGCTGATGTAACATTTTAACATCTCCTTAAAAAACATTTCATTACATACCTTTTTCTTATTTAAATATAACATGAATCGAAATGCATGAAATACGAAAAATCGTCATTTATTTTCAATTTCAGACCTTTGACGGAAGCGTTCGTTCACGATTTTGTAACGACTTCCCGGACATTTCAGAATGGCTGGAATGGCAAAGGAGATGTACCGTTTTATTTTTTTCCTCGGAAGGCAGGAATGCGCGGATTAATTTTTCGGAATAAGGATGTGTTGGATGGGCAAATAATTCTTCGCATTTTGCCCGTTCCACCAGTTTTCCATGATGCATGACAAGCACCTGGTCGGCAAAATAGCGGACGAGCGGCAAATCATGGGAAATAAAAAGCATGCTTATTTGCAATTTTTCTTGCAATTCTTTTAATAAATTGATGATTTGCGCTTGTATCGACACATCCAATGATGAAACCGGCTCATCCAAGATCATGATTTTCGGATTGACGGAAAGGGCGCGGGCAATCGCCGCCCTCTGTTGTTGACCGCCGCTCAGCTCGTTGGGATATGCGTTCCTTTTTTCCATTGGCAGGCCGACCAATTCAAACAATCTTTCCAAACGCCCATTCCGTTCCTTAGGATTCCATTTTGCCGCACGCAACGGCTCCAGGATGGATTCGCCGACGGTCATCCGGGGATTAAAACTGGCGCTTGCATTTTGAAAAACGAACCCTACTTGTTGATAGAATGCGCGTTTGTCTTTCATCGTTTTTAACTTTTTCCCCAAATAATAAACTTCTCCTCCTGTTGCTTGATGAAGACCGACAATGGTTTTCCACAAAGTGGATTTACCGCTGCCGCTTTCCCCCACGATGGCGGTAATTTGTCCGCTGTTTACGGTAAAGCTGATTCCATCCACCGCTTTTATCACTTTTCTTGAAAGGAAATTGCCCGCTTTAAAGTGCTTTTTCAAATCATGAATTTCTAATATGGGCGCCCCATTCTCTCCCGAAAAAATATTTGTGATTTTGCTGCTTCTTTCCGGCTTCAATTTTATTGCAGAAAGCAGTTTCTTCCTTTCTTCCTTCGGACGGATACAAGAGACATACCGGCCATATGGACCGGGTTCCTTCAAACCATTCAATGCATCATCCTTTTTGCATTTTTCCTCAGCAATGGGACATCTCGGATGAAAGGCGCAGCCAGGAGGAAGATGGCCGGGTTTCGGAGGCTGGCCTTTCAAAGCGAACAAGGGGATGTTTTTATCCAAATCCATGGTCGGAACCGCTTTCAATAATGATTTTGTATATGGATGCTGCGGTTCTTTCAGCACAAGGTCCGCCTTCCCGTATTCCACCGCCTTTCCGGCATACAGGACCAGTACTTTATCAGCCAGTGTGGCAGTTTCGGCCAAGTCATGGGTAATTAGCAAAATGGATAAATTCAGTTGTTTTTGAAGGTCGGCCAGCAATGATAAAATCTGTTTTTTGATGATGCCGTCCAGCGCCGTTGTCGGTTCATCCGCAATAAGCAAATCCGGTTTGCCCGCCAGAGCGATGGCAATCGTGATCCTTTGCAGAATGCCTCCGCTCAGTTCGTGGGGATATTGATTCAGTCTAAGCTCCGGTTCTGTCACGCCGACAAGGCCCAATAGAGACAAGCACTCCTGACGAATCCTTTTTTTGTTAACTTTCTCTTTTCTTCTCAGTAAAAACACTTCTTCCATTTGCCGTCCAATCGTCAAAACCGGATTTAATGCGCTCATCGAATCTTGCATGATCATCGCAATTTTCTTCCCTCGGATCTCTACCCACTCTTTTTCTGTTTGTCCGGCCAATTGTTTTCCATCAAAATAAATTTTTCCCTTGTCGATTTTTCCGTTATCCGGCAACAGCCCGATGATGGACAAAGCGGTCGCCGTTTTCCCGGAACCCGATTCCCCCACAATCGCCAATGTTTCCCCCCTGTCAATCGAAAAACTGAGATCCCTTACCACCTGAACCCGTTTATTTTCCATTTGATATGAAACGGAGAGGTTTTCAACTTCTAATAGCGGGTGTTTCATCCCAATCCCTCCTGAATTTCATCTATGAAAATTCGGATCAAACCGATCCCTCAATTTTTCTCCGAGAATGGTGAAAGCCGTGACGGCAATCATGATGGCCATGCTCGGGAAGAACAACAAATAACCGTAGTCCCGCATATATGGCCTAGCTTCGCTGATCATCATCCCCCATTCTGCATGGGGAGCTTCAATTCCCAGTCCCAAAAGCGAAAAACCTGAAAGAGCCGTCATATACCAGCTGGTATTTAATGCAATCACGACGAGAAGCTGAGGCAACACATTCGGCAACAAGTGCTTATACATGATTTTTTGATTTCCGAGCCCATACAATTTTGCCGCCAAAACAAATTCCCTTTCCCGGACTGATAAAGTCACCCCTCTGACAATCCGGGCAAATCCGACCCAAGAAGTGAAAATCATGGCAATCGCCAAATTCATCAACCCCGGACCGATGATGCCGACAATGACCAATGCGAGGATCCTTCCGGGAAAGGCGGAAAGCAAATCGACGGCCCGCATGATCATACCGTCAATCCAGCCTCCAAAATAGCCGGCCGTTACACCGGCTGCCGTGCCGATGACAAAACAGCCTACAGTAATCAATATGGCAACAAGAAAGGTCGTCCGGGCGCCAAAAAGGATTCTTGAAAATACGTCTCTCCCCAGATGGTCCGTGCCAAACCAATGTTCTTTGCTTGGCGGTAATAGCCGTTCCGACAATTCGCCTGCGTTTGGATCATAAGGGGCAAGCCAGTGGGCAAATATGGCCGCCAAAAATAAACAAGCAATCGTCGCGACGCTCAATAGTAAGCCGACATTCATCTTTTTCTTCACATCAGCCATGGATATTGCTCCTTTTTGCATAAACTCTCGGATCGATCAACATATAAAGCAAATCGACAATCAAATAGATGCCGATGATAAAGACGGTGGCGAACAAGACATAACCTTGGAGGACCGGGATGTCCCTGCTGTTGATTGCCTGCAATGCCAGTCTACCAAGCCCAGGCCAGTTAAAAATATTTTCAATGATGACCGAACCACCCAGCAGAAACCCGACGGTGCTTCCAAAAGAAGTAACAATGGGAATTAATGCGTTCCTTAAGGCATGTTTTTTCAGCGCTTGCCATTTTGTCAGCCCTTTTGCCCTTGCCATTGCGACGTAATTTGAATTCATGGCGTCGAGAATGCTTGAACGCAGCAAACGGGCTTTGCCGGCTCCGATGCCAAATCCCAATACCAGTGATGGCAATATGAGATGCTCCAATGAACCGTATCCGACCAAAGGGAAAATATCCCATTTATACGCGAAGAAAAAGAGCAAGATAAAGGCCAATAAAAACTCCGGAATACAGTTCATGATCAGCGAAAATCCCAGAATGGCTTTATCGACGGCCGTATCGCGAAAATATGCTGCGGCTGTGCCAAAGAACATTGTAATCAAAACACTGATGACCAAAGAAGCGCCCGTCAGCCAGAGGGTTGGAACAATCCGCTCCGCCAATTCTTTGGCAACAGGCTCCCCGGATACCCAAGATGTCCCTAAATCCAATTGAAGCGCCTGAATGAGCCATTGGCCATATCTGGCAAACAGCCCCCGGTCGAGCCCCAATTGTTCATTCATTGCGGCAACGGTTTCTTCCGTCGGCTGTCCGCCTTGTTTTAAAATAATGCCTTCTGCTATATCCCCCGGAACGATGCTTGTCAGCAAAAAGGTGAGAAAGGAAATGACCAATAGCAAGACAGGAAGAATCAAAATTCGTTTTATGATCATTGGATTCACCACTCCAATTATTGTTCCATCACTTTTCTTGCCAGTTCCCGGTATTCATTGGCCAATTTGCTGTTTGGCGCCCCTTCGATTACCGTCTTTTTTTCTTTTTCGCATTGCTGGACAACCGGATCCCTTGGAAACTTATGGAACAAATTTGTTCCGATTTCTTCCAAAGCTTCGTGTACCCGCTGCACTTCGTTTTCTCCTCCTTTGGAATTAAAAATAAGCCCCTTTAATGTCGCATAGCCCCGGCTCCGAAAATTTTGCACGGCACGGGAAATATTGTAGGCGGCATATAAAGACATCCTTTCTCCGGAGCTGATGATGTAGACATCCTCCGCATAGCCGTCGCGCAACGGAACCGCAAAACCGCCGCACACCACATCTCCCAATACGTCATAAATCACGACATCCGGCTGATAAGTTTCAATGGCGTTTAATTTTTTCATCTGTTGAAATGCCGCAATAATCCCTTGTCCCGCACAGCCGACCCCCGGCGTCGGGCCGCCCACTTCCACACACAGGACCCCGTTAAAGCCTTCCTTTACAAAATCGGATAATTGAATGGCATTCTTTTTTTCTTTCAGTACATTCAATACGGTCGGCACCTTTTCCCGGGCAAGATACATGGTGGAATCCGCTTTTGGATCGCAGCCTATTTGCATCACTTTTAATCCTCGTTCGCTCAATGCTGCGGAAAGGTTGGCGGAGATCGTCGATTTTCCGATTCCGCCTTTTCCGTATATTGCGATGCGTTTAATAGGTTTTGTGTTTGTAATCATACCGAACCCTCTCTTATCTATTATTTTTTCGACACTATTGCATAACGGCTGATTTCATTCAGCAACTGCTGCGTCATGCATTTAAAACCTTCCCAGCCTACCAAAGGGGTCCCTTCAAAGAAGGAAAAGACATCAAAAGCCGGTTCGACAATTCTCAAATGTACCGGGATTTCTTTTGCCAGAAGCCGATCTTCTGCGCTCCCCATTAAAATGAACGGCTGACATTCCCGCAATATTTTCTTCCATTCAAGTTCCGAAGGCGTTACATACATCGGGACAGACAAAGATTCGAGTTCTTCCGCCTCTTCTTTCTCTGGAACTGTTGTCAGGCGGACAGCTGCAACCCGCAGTTCCCAATCTTCCGTCACCATTTGAATCATTTTCTTTGCCATAACCGGCGGACATGCCAGAGCAACCGTCCATTCTTTTTGATAAAAAGTGCCATCTGCAATCCGTTCAAAATAATGGTGAACCGGAAAGGCCATTTCTTCTTTGATCCATTTCATCGGCAACGGGTTATTCGTCATTTTGGCAATTTCCTGAAGCCATTCAAATGTTCCTTTCTTGCCATAAGGCAATCCATAGATATAGGGGATTTGAAAATGTCTTTCCAAATATTTTGCCGCCTGAAGCCCGGCCGTCGTTGCCACGATGTTCAAGTTTGCCTGGGGCAGTTTCTTGATTTCTTCCGTAGTGGTGTCATATGGTATGACCGTTTTTACTTCCATCCCCAAAAATGAAAGCAGCCGGCACAACTCTTTTTTATCCGATTTCCAATTATACGTCTGAATTGTGGGCCCAATGATGTTGACAGAAAATGACGGTTCTTTTGTCAACCCTTTGTCTTTTTGATCGGCGCATAAATGCTCCACCAATTTTACAAGCGCCAATTCAATCCCCTTTTCGGCCTGTTCCTGCCAAACCGAATCTCCAAAGGTAATAATCGGAATGCCGGTTTTTTCCCCCGCTTCTTTGGCAACGGCCTCTATGTCTACCCCTATGAGAGAAGAGACGGGATTTGCGATGATGGCAATCATGGAAAAGTCGCCTTTTTGTGCCATTTCTTCAATGGCTGCCTTCAACTTATCCTCGCCTCCGCTTAATGCAATATCTTCCGCTTCCATTCCCGTCGAGCAAAACCGGTCATGGATGAGCTGTTTCGTCCGGTCTGAAGCGGTCGCAAATTCAAAAAAGTTGCATCCTCCCGTCCCATGATTGATGACCGCGACATCCTTGACGCCGGATAACGCCCATAAAACCCCCAGGTATTCATTGGCCGGCAAAAATACAGAAGAAATTTTACTCATTTGGAACCACACTCTTTCTGCATTCAATCAAATTCGACACATTTGCCACCTCTTGTTGGACAGCGGAAAAACCTGGACCGGAACGGTGGATGACCGGATGGCACTGGATGACATTTTCCTTTCTTAGCTTTTCCGCCTGGGCATGGCCAAAAAATAATTGCGGTTTAAATTGTCCGATAATCGAATACATATCCATGCCTTTTTTCAATAAAATCGTCGGAATCTTAATGCCAAGCCGTTTCATCTTTTGCACATCCGCATCTTCTTCTATGGGCATCCGGGTCAATAAAAACTTCGGTATCATGCCAAGGGAGGCATAAAAAATGGCTGCATCGACATTGCTTCCTTCCACCGAACCGATGCCAAAGGTAATCCCTTCGAGCTTTGGCCTCATGCTTTCGAGAAATTCGTGATGTTGAATTGACAACTGTTCTATTTCCTTTGGCAAATCCAAATGGAAAAAATCGAATATCGTCTCATATCCTTTAATGATTTTCTCGGTGCCATAAGAAAAATCGAAAAAAATGTATGGAATTCCAAATGCCGATTCCATCTTTTTCGCCAAAGGAAGGGCGATTTTTCCGGCAACAATATTCAATGCGGCCCGTGGAGCGTTTTCGATGTCCACAATATATCGGGTTCCCGGCAAAAGGGCATTTACCGAAATTCCTCCCCGTTCCAAAACCCGGACCATTTCCACTTCCTCCATATTTGCGGATCTGAGTCCAAGAATATTCGCGCTGTAAAGCAGCGTTTTTCCGGGCTTCATCAGGCTGACGAGGGAATCCAGAAAATCGGTGCTTCCCTTTTGCTGATGCAGGCATTCATAGCCGTTCGTTTTCACGACGACCACCTTGGCATTGATTTTACGTTTGGCCGCTGTCAATGCGGATTCGTCAAAACCGATGATTTCCGGCGTACATGTAGTAATTAAAAAAATCAATTCCGGATGATAACATTCATCCAATTCTTCCAGCGCTTCCTCGATCACCGGCTCCACCCCGAAAATCAGGTCTTCCCGGCTTAAATTCAGGCAGAAAAGATTATCCACTCCTCCTTTTGGGGAACTTAACCGACGGTATACCATCCATTTGGCATGATAAGTGCAAGATGGCGGCGCAATGACCAGCGCGATGCTGTTCGGAAATAACGGGGCCATAAAAGACGCTTCAAATAAACCGCAATGCGCCCCCGGAAATTCTGCTGCATGCCGATCATTTTCCGGATGTTGTCCAAAAAAAGCGTTTTGTCGATTGTCCTTCATTGAATACACCTCATCGAGATAATTTATAAACGTAGCGCAGCGGGTCCATTGTGCCTGCAAACTCCCATCCCTCTATGTCCTTTTTCATGATGGTCACTTTTGTCGGATGCACAAGAAATGCTCCAGGAACAATTTCCATCAATTCCCGTTGAATGCCGTTATAAATGGCCTGTCTTTCTTGTTGATTGATATTTGTCACAACCTCGGATACCAAGGAATCCAGCTTTTCATTGCCTTTTACGACCGTACCGAGACCTCTCGTCGTGAAATAATATTGGAAGTAATAATAAGGATCCGCAGTGCTTTTTCCCAAACTTCCCAATCCAGCTAAATCAAATTCTCCCTTCTTGATCAAATCGCGGATCAGATTGTTGTCTCTCATTTCTAAATTCACTTTAATTCCAATTTCTTTCAGCTGATTTTGAATGATTTCTCCCATCGGTTTCCATGTTCGGTCCGATTGGATAAGGAAATTGACTTCCAGCACTTGGCCATCTTTCATTAAATAGCCTTCCGGACTTTTTTCCTTCCATCCTGCTTCCGCCAATAGTAGTTTCGCTTTTTCAGGGTCATGCTCATATCCTTTGATGCTCGTATCAACCCAAGGAATCGAGTCGTCAAAACCGATCGGTCCTGCGGCAGGTGTCGCAAATCCTTCATAAACATACTCGGCGATTTCTTCCCGATCGAGCGCATAGTTGATGGCTTGTCTGACTTTTTTGTCGTTCAAAGGCGCTTTGTACATATTGAAAGCGACCCATTCCAGCGAGCTGCTGTCCGGATTTTCAATCACTTTAAAATCCTTGTTTTCTTGCAATCTTTTAATTTCTGAATATGGGATGCCATAGCCATCGGCGCCAATCAAATCCACTTCCCCCGATTCCAGCGCCAAAATGGTTGTTTGCGGGTCCGGTATATAAACAACGGTCAAATTATCGATTTTTGGCTTTCCTCTCCAATAATCATCATTGGCCACAAATTCAACCTGTTCCTTAGAATGGCTTTTGATTTTATAAGGGCCTGTTCCGATCGGTTCAACGAAATTGCCCTTTTCATCAAAAGAGGTTGGGCTTGGAATCGTGCATTGAAATGATCCCACCACATTTAAAAACGGAGCGAAAGGGCGTTTCAAAGTAAACTCCACCGTATAATCATCCGGTATTGTAATATGGGCGATCCCCAGGCGTTGCGCCAACTGACGGTCTGCCATATAGTGTTCGAACGCCGCTTTGACCGCTTTGCTCGTGAAGTCTGTACCGTCATGGAACTTGATGTTTTTCCGCAAATGGAATGTCCACTTCGTTCCCGTTTCATCCACATCCCATGATTCTGCCAAAGCCCCTTCAAAAACGCCTGTTTCAGTTTCCAGAACTAACGGTTCGAAAAGCACTGTCCTGAGAACGGTATTTTCCCTTCCATCTTCATAAGGGTTCACTCCCAAATAATCCAGTCCGTGTCCCAATGCGATTGCTACACTTTTGGGACCGTCTCCCCTTTCCGCCGATGAATCGGTGTTTGCATTCTTGTCTCCGCATGCTGATAAAAGTAAAAGACTGAAGATTGCGAAAAATAGTAGCGCTATTCTTCCAGACGCCATTCGTTGCAACATATAACACTCCTTTTCATCTATCGATTTGACGGAATTTATGTTATCAATCATCGTTGAAAAAAGTTTGAAATCCATTTGACAACGATTTGTCACTATTTAGGGATTTGTGTGAAATCTGGAATTTCTGTTGAAATTGTTGCTGGTTTTCCATATAAAACAAAAAATAACGGAGAAAAACAACATTGTTTTTCTCCGTTCACCCATTTTATGAAGGGGGGTTCCACTTTGGTTTTCAGACAGCCCCTTCTTCGCCACTTTGAATGATTTATCGCTGGCGTTTCTCAACTACCAGTTTTAGTGCAGTACGATCTTCACCGCCAATTTTTATGTCTGCAAATGCCGGCGAACAAACCAAGTCTGTTCCGCTCGGTGCCACAAATCCCCGGGCGATGGCTACCGCCTTTACCGCCTGGTTCAGAGCACCGGCACCGACAGCCTGCATTTCCGCATATCCTTGCTCACGAATTACCGCAACAAGCGCGCCTGCTACAGAATTTGGATTTGAGCGAGATGATACTTTCAATGAATCCACAGCTATTCCTCCCCATACTTGCTTTTTTAATGATTTTGAATGAATCTTTCTTTTTGGCATTCATTCAAAGGACTTGAACTTGTGTCCGTAGCACATTTTATGCAGCGAAGCAGAAAAATAGAATCATTTTGGAAGGGAATCATGCAAAAACTTGGGAGCTATCCCTGGAAAGGATAATCATCATTAATGTAAATTCTTTCACAGTAATTGGCTTTTCCGGTTTCATTATCAATGTCCACGAAAAAGCCGCTGAATACATCTCTTCCCGATTTCGGCACTTCGAATCGGGCAGGCATGTTGGTTTGTAATTTGTAAAGAACTCCTTCTTTTTTCATTCCTAAAATTTCATCATATGGTCCAGTCATCCCTACATCAGTTATATATGCAGTGCCGCCCGGAAATATTCTTGCATCCGCAGTCTGAACATGGGTATGGGTTCCGACTACCGCGGAAACCCGTCCATCCACATACCATCCAAAAGCTATTTTCTCGCTCGTCGCTTCTCCATGGAAGTCAATAAACACCATTGGAGAAATCTTTCTCGCTTCTTCGATTAATTCATCCGCCATCCGGAACGGATCATCATGGGGAGGTAAAAATACGCGGCCATGCAAATTGATGACGGTCAAAACATGTCCGTTTTTTTCGATTTGAACAGCCCCTTTTCCTGGAGCCTCTTTCGAAAAGTTTGCGGGGCGGATCAAATATTCCGCCTCGTCAATGAATTCAAAAATTTCTTTGTTGTCCCAAGTATGATTCCCCATTGTAATGACATCAATTCCCATTTGCAATAATTGCTGGTAAATCTTTTGCGTAATGCCCCTGCCCGCCGCTGCGTTTTCTCCATTTGCAATCACTACATCAGGCTCATATTTTTTCTTTACTTTCGGCAGATATTTTTCTACCGCCTCCCGCCCGATCGAGCCGACAATATCACCAATAAATAGTACCTTCAATCTGACTACCACGCTTTCTATAAAATCGATTCAATTTTACCATTTTCACTCATTCAAAGCTAATGTAATGTTATTTTGGCCGATTTTAAGGAATTTTCTTAATACTGAATGCAATATGATTTATAGCCGAACTGCACTTTATATATTAAATAAAAAAGACAAGGGCGCGTAAATCCCTTGTCCGATATATTGCCTTTTAATAACCCCCAAAATTTATTAGAAATTTTTGTAATAGCAAATAAAAGAAAAAATACACCTGATAAGCGAAGTACGGAAAAAATCAGGCGGGCCGTTTTCAATCGTTTATGCCAAACAACTCAACTTTGGTGATTTTTCAACCGCTCCCATGCAGAAGATTTCAATTTGCCGCAACGGACACATTCATCCGAAAAATAACTGTATTTATGATGACGTACAATTTTGCAATATATTCGCATCAGCAATTTCATATATCAAACACTCCTATTCTGCAAATAAAACCTTGTACCTATTACCGCGCGCCGATCTTGTAAAATACAAATGTTTTTTTACCCTTTTCCTACAAATTTATTTTTTGTTTATATAATTTTGTTCCTTTCTAATCAAAATATATCAGCATAAAAAAATATTTGATAGAATAATAATTCTTCTTTATTACTTCCATTAATATACCAGAAAAACTTTCGGATGAACACAAACTTTTTTCTCATTATCGGACACAAAATTAACATTATAACAATAGTGTATATATTAAAAACCTATTAATTTTATGTTAATTTTTTATCTTATATATAATTTTATGATGTTTTTTGTTACATGGATTTTATCAAGATCCGGGTTTTGACGGACAAAAAAATCATCCCCCTTGAGCAAAGGGGGATTTGTTTCTCAAAAATCTGTGTTAATCAAGCGCCTTTTCTCCTTGTCAACATTTTTCTAACAAGGTATCATAACATATCCAAAAATAATATTTATATAATATTACTATAGATTATAAAAATTATTAGAACAGCTTCCACCATTTGCACTTTGGCAGTTCCGGTTCATACAGAATCAATGGCCTATTTGCGATAATTCGGGCATTATTTTCGAGAAGCAGATCGGCCGAATCCAGTTCCTTCTTTTTTTCCAAAAAGGACAGCCCTTCCTTAAATAAAAACGGTCTTGCGGTTAAATGGTGGGCGTCCGATCCGTATGTATGCACCAGATTTGCCCTCACCAAATCCAAAGCAAGCTGTTGCACTTTTTTTCCAAAAAATCCGGCCAAACTGCCAGCCGTCACCTGGGCCAGTGCGCCCTCCCGAATCAGGCGCTCAAGGCGCTCCGGTTTCTCCGCAATGGCCTTATTCCGTTCCGGATGCGCGATAATCGGGATAATATCGTGAAGCAATAGCTCCCGTATGATGTTTTTTGTATACAATGGAATCGAATTGGAGGGCAATTCCATCAATAAATAGTTGGAATTGGCCAAACAATGAACCTCACCGGTTAAACAACGTTCCACGATATTTTCCGAAATGCGGACTTCATGGCCAACATGAATCGAAACCGGTATTTGCCGATCGTCCAATTCCTTTTTCAATTCATGAATTTGTTCTATTACTACATTGGAAGGGACATCAAACTGCGGATGGCTTGCGTGGGAGGTTGAAATAACCTCCGTAATTCCTTCATTAGCTGCGGCTTCCAACATGGCAATGGACTCTTCCACGTGTTTTGGACCGTCATCTACCCCATACAAAATATGGCTATGGATATCGATCATGTTTTCACCTGCTTCTTTCTATTTTCTCATTTTTTTATTTTATAACCCGGCGTTCGGCATCGGCTTCGCCAAATCACACTTTCTGATATTCCGATAATTTCACTTTACAAAACCATAAAAAAAGAGTAAAGGCTTTTGCGCCATTACTCTGAAGTTCCGTAATAGTAGTAATAATAACCCTTTTCCATCTTCGCGTTATTCATGACGACCCCGATGATATTCGCTTTCGACATATCCAACAATTCTTTTGCCTTCACAATGCTTTCTTTTTGTGTTTCGCCTGAACTTACAACAAGGATGGTGGCATCGCACCGGTTGGAAAGGATTTGGGCATCCGTCACAGATAACACTGGAGGCGCGTCAAAGAAAACAAAATCAAATTCATCTTTTAATGAATTTATCATTGCCTCCATTTGTTTTGACGCGAGCAATTCTGCCGGATTCGGAGGAATCGGTCCGCTCGTGATGACAAAGAGTCCTGGATATTCGGTTTCTTGAACGGCATCACCGAGTTCGCATTGCCGCGTCAGCAGGCTGGATAAACCGATGGCATTTTTCAAACCGAAAGTATAATGCGCTGCCGGTTTGCGCATATCGCCATCAACCAATAGCACTTTTTTTCCCTCTTGGGAAAAAACCGCTGCGATGTTCGCAGAAATGGTCGATTTTCCTTCTCCTGCACCGGCCGATGTAATGACAATGGTTTTTAACTCTTTATCTGGCATGGAAAATTTGATATTCGTCCGAATCGTCCGGAACTGTTCGGAAATAAAAGATTTCGGATCACTTTCGACGATTAATTTCCTCGCCATCGTTTTATTTTTTTTTGTTTTCCTTCTAAACATTTACCTTTTCTCTCCCAACTGGTTGTGCAGATTTCGCAGTTACAGGTGCTTCATCGTTTGTATCCGGAATTCTGCTGACAAACCCTAAAATCGGCAATCCCAACAATTCTTCCACATCTTGTTCTGTTTTGATTGTCGTATCCAAATATTCGAGCAGGAAGGCTAGTCCAACGCCGACCATCAAACCGATCACCAATGCGATCGCCATGTTCAACATTTTGTTCGGCTTCACAGGTGTCGGGTTTTCAGGAAGTTCAGCAGGAGATAAAATATTCACATTATCGACATTCATCAAGTTTTTAATTTCTTCCTGGAAAACTTGGGCAACCGTGTTGGCGATATCGACCGCCAGATAGGCCTGTTCATCTTGCACGCTGATATTTACAACTTGGGAATTGTCCGCATTGGATACAGTAATTTGGTTCGATAGTGCAGTCGTCGTTGTATCCAAATCCAAAATTTCAATCACTTTATTTAAAATGACCGGACTTTTTATGATGACGTTGTATGTATTAATCAGCTGCAAATTTGTTTGAATGTCCTGCTGTTGAATTTGATTTTGTTCATTCGGTTTCTGATTGACCAGAATTTGCGTCGAAGCCTGATAAACCGGGGTCAACACATAAAAACTGATGATGGCAGCTGTTAATGTCGCAATAATGGCTATGCTCAGAATCAGCACGATCCGTTTCTTCAAAACTTTGAATATATCATATAAGCTGATTGTTTCTTCCACAGTGGTCACCCCTCCCATGTTATTATAATGGAATTTCCGTTTTGGTTGGATGCGTTTTTTGTTTGAATGTCCCAGCGAAATTTTCTAAAAAGCAGGAAATATTGCGAAATTAGAAATATTCTCTCGCCTTTTTCAACAGACCGCTGCGGCGCTCTTCTTTGGCTGCATTGTATTCATCCCGGAAACTTTGCGCATGGGCTTTATCGTACCCGTTGGCTTTCAATTCATTTTCCACGCGGGACATGATGACATTAAATGCGGCGTCGGTACTTGCTTCCAATCTTTTTGCCGCGCCTACATATTTATTATAAAAATAGCCATATTGGATTCTTTCGCCATTTTTTTTCTTCTCTGAATATTCGTTTGCGGCTCTGCCAACGAGTGCATCAAGGTTTCCGTTTGCCTGGGATTCCAATGCTTTAAACGCCGGCATATATTTTTCTTTAATTTCTTTGACCGTCAGCTTTTTCGTTGGATTCGCAACTTCATTTGACTGTCCGTTGCTGTTTACAGGAGGGGTTGGTTCAGTGCCGTCGCTGCTGTTTTCTTTATCGTTCCCTTCTTCTTCATTAGACGCATTCTTTTCAAGCGAATTCTTTTCTTCGACCACATTGCCGTCCTTGTCGATAATCAATTCTGTCCCATCCGGCATCGTAATTTCAAACGGATCTTCCACAATCTTATCGACTTCGGGATCGGCTACATCATACTTTTTAAATTTGAAAATATATAGGCCATATCCGCCCAGACCAGCGAGTATTAACACGAATGCAAGTATCAGGTATATCCATTTGCGCTTCATATGAAACTCCTTTTCCAATTGTACATCTTTTGCTGTATCAAAATTCTCTTCCAATCAAATTCCCCAGAACGCCCGTGTTCTGGGGAATTTCTTTGCTCTTATAGAATAATAGATTCCAAAGAGAGTGGCAACAGGTTTATTTTTCTAGAACGACATTATAGCTTGCGGAATTGCCATTATCAAAAGTAACAGTAACCTTGATTGTGATTGAATCTCCCTGTCTAGAAAGGAAATCTCCTAAAGTAGTATTGCCATCATTACCCAATTGTTTGATGAACTCTCCAAATTTTTCACTTAATTCAGTTAAAAGATCAGTATCCGCTGCATCAACTCCATATGATTGGCCATTAGCTTCAAAAGTAATAGAATTTGTCAAATCGTAAAGATGCAACAAATCTTCCGCATCATTATAATCCATTATCAATTTGCCTAATTGTTTGCTCAAGTCTTCCCCTAAGGAATTTAAAGGCTTATTCAAATTTATAGAAGAAGCTTTGATAGTTAATTTGTTACCTACTAATCCTTCCGAATTACCGACAACAGATGCTACTTTTGCGAATGCCGGATCTTTAGTGAGATTTTCGATTTCTTCTTTAAGCTCTGCGGCATAATTTCTATTTTCATATGCGTTTTCCGCGCGTACAACAAAAGTTGCCAATTGGCCGCGAGTCACAGGAGCGCCTGGAGAGTACGTAGTTTTTGTTGTTCCTGTAGTCACACCATATTTGTAAAGCATTGTAATATATTTCTTAAATTCAGAGCTAGAAATGTCTTTAAAAGGATGATTATAAGCTTCCGAAGTTAATTTATACGCTCTGGCGATAATTTTGGACAACTGTCCCCGGGAAAGTGTAATTTCCGGGCCAAATGTACCATCCGGATAACCGTTGATAATTCCCGCATTGGCAAGAGCCGCGATTTCACTGTAATAAGGATGTGTTTTTGGCACATCTTTAAAGCCAGGATTAGTTACATTTTTTGTATCTAATATTCCCTTTGATTCCAAAGCTTGGGCAATGATTTTCGCTGCATGCGCGCGTTTAATTGGTTGATAAGGTTTGAAAGTTCCATCAGGATAACCTTTGATGATGCCGCGATCTGCAAGATCCATTACATTTTCATAGTGGACATCGGTTTTAGGCAAATCTTTGAAGTTTACTGTTGCTGCTGCCGCATTTGTTGGTGCAATAGCGACTACTACGGCTGTAGTCAATGTAGTAGCAAGGGCGAGATTGTACAGCTTCTTGTTTTTACACATCCACTTTTTCCTCCCATTTACATTTTTTTCAAAATAATAAAATGTATATTTTATTATATCATATTTCTAGTGTAATGATAGTGGTTTTTCTAATATTACTTAAAAATATTTTTAGGTTTGATAGAAATCTTTCATAGCTTCAACATTGATGCAAAAAAATTGGCATCTAATTAAAAATTTTACCCTCTTTTGGAGTTGTCCAAAAGAGGGTTTTCCTTTATTTTGCGTATTCAACTGCACGGGTTTCGCGAATAACCGTCACTTTAATCTGTCCTGGATAATTGAGTTCTTCCTCGATTTGTTTTCGTATATCCCGCGCCAATCGATGCGCCTGCAAATCGTCAATTTTTTCCGGTTGGACGATAATCCGGATTTCACGTCCTGCCTGAATGGCGTAGGATTTTTCAACGCCTTCATAGGATTCGGAAATTTCCTCAAGTTTTTCCAATCGCCGGATATAGTTTTCGAGCGTTTCGCTTCGTGCGCCAGGGCGGGCGGCAGAAAGCGCATCCGCAGCTGCAACAATCACCGCAATGACGCTCTCCGGCTCCACATCGCCATGATGGGAAGCGATACTGTTGATTACAACAGGATGTTCATTGTATTTCGTTGCAAGTTCAACACCGATTTCCACGTGGCTTCCTTCCACTTCATGGTCAATGGCTTTTCCGATGTCATGGAGAAGTCCTGCCCGTTTGGCAAGGGCTACGTCCTCGCCCAATTCGGCGGCCATAAGCCCCGCTAAATGGGCAACCTCAATGGAATGCTTCAATACGTTTTGGCCGTAGCTTGTCCGATATTTCATGCGGCCCAAGATTTTGATCAAATCCGGATGCAAGTTATGCACACCGACTTCGAATGTTGTAAGCTCCCCCGTTTCGCGGATGTGTTCATCCATTTCACGGCGGGATTTTTCAACCATTTCTTCAATTCGCGCCGGATGGATCCGTCCATCCTGCACCAATTTTTCCAATGCAAGGCGGGCCGTTTCCCGGCGAATCGGGTCAAAGCCGGATAAAATAACCGCTTCTGGCGTATCGTCAATGATCAAATCGATACCAGTAAGCGTTTCCAAGGTACGGATATTTCGTCCTTCCCGGCCAATAATCCGGCCCTTCATTTCGTCATTCGGCAAGTTTACCACCGTCACGGTCGTTTCTGCTACATGGTCAGCGGCATATCTTTGCATCGCCAAGGATAAAATTTCCTTCGCCTTTTTCTCAGATTCTTCTTTCGCACGGGTTTCGGCTTCTTTGATCATCATCGCGATTTCCGTTGAAAGTTCTTGCTCAACCTGTTTTAGAATAATGTCCTTCGCTTCTTCTTTCGTCAAAGAAGCGATGCGTTCCAACTCTGCCTCCTGCTTTTTTACGAGCTCTTCCACTTTACTTTCCATTTCTTCAACATGCTGTTGTCTTTCGGCCAGAGCCTCTTCTTTTTTCTCGAGGCTTGCTTCCTTCTTATTCAGAGCATCATCCTTGCGTTCAAGATTTTCTTCTTTTTGCAATAATCGGTTCTCTTGTTTTTGAAGTTCAGCGCGTCGTTCACGGATTTCTTTCTCAGCCTCAGTCCGAAGTTTGTGAGTTTCATCTTTCGCTTCCAATAGTGCTTCCTTTTTAAGCGCTTCCGCTTCTCGCTTCGCTTCATCTATGATCAGCTCGGCTGAGTGTTTTGCACTATTTACTTTCGATTCATTCACTTTTTTCATATAGAAATAGATAACAGCGGCACCGACGATGAGCCCAAGCAAAGCGGAGATCACGTATTCCATGCGAACACCTCCTCTTGCTATAATCACATGCAATTTCAGTCGGCTCATATATTGATAACTATTCTCAACATATTGCCTATTTCATTGTATTATTAAAAAAATTATACAGTCTAATTGTATAGTTCGAATTTGGCTCTGTCAAGGATTGCCACTGCCGGCAGCAGTTCATTTAGTCTCATCCAAACCTTGCCCAGAATAATAAATTTCATTGATTTTTGCTGTTTTTCTAGGATAGATTTTTGAAAGCATAATGGGGTAGTCGATTTATAACATGAATGTTTCTTTTTATATCTTTTCCATTTTTTGATGAACTTTATACATCATGAAAACAGTCCAAGCCGGCATTCCGGTTATTCGGAAACTTTTTCTCTTTATAAGCGAAAAAAGCGAATCAGAAGCTGATCTGATTCGCTTTTTGTTTTTTTCTCTCCGATTTTTTTGAGTTTTGAGTTTTATTCTTCTTCAAATAAAGGCAATTCTTCCGCGATTTCATCGTCTTCATCGTGGGCCGCAATCATATAGGAATTGGATGCCATACCGAAGGATTCGCGAATTTTTTTGGCGATTTCATCGCGGATTTCCGGATTTGCCTTCAAGAATTGTTTGGCATTTTCCCGGCCCTGGCCAATCCGTTCATCATTGTAGGAATACCAGGAACCGCTCTTCTGGATAATGTCCAGGTCTACTCCGATATCCACGATTTCCCCTTCTTTGGAAATTCCTTCCCCGAACATGATATCCACTTCGGCTGTCCGGAACGGAGGCGCCACTTTGTTTTTTACGACTTTAATTTTTGTTTTATTTCCCACCATTTCGTTGCCTTGCTTGATTGTCTCCGCACGGCGGACTTCCAGACGGATGGAGGCGTAGAATTTTAATGCGCGTCCGCCAGGTGTCGTTTCCGGATTGCCAAACATGACGCCGATTTTATCGCGGACCTGGTTGATGAAAATGCAAATCGTATTGGATTTATTGATGACGCCGGATAATTTCCGGAGCGCCTGGGACATGAGGCGGGCTTGCAATCCCATGTGGGAATCGCCCATTTCCCCTTCGATTTCCGCTTTAGGAACCAGCGCGGCAACAGAGTCGATGACAATAATATCGATTGCACCGCTCCGTACCAATGCTTCAGCAATTTCCAACGCCTGTTCCCCTGTATCGGGCTGGGAAAGGATCAATTCATCAATATTGACCCCTAATTTTTGGGCATAAATCGGATCCAGAGCGTGCTCCGCATCGATAAATGCCGCTTGTCCGCCTTGCGCCTGCACTTCCGCAATGGCATGCAATGCCACTGTTGTTTTACCGGATGATTCCGGACCATAAATTTCGATGATACGTCCTCTAG
Source organism: Ureibacillus sp. FSL K6-8385 (assembly GCF_038593155.1). GTDB lineage: Bacteria > Bacillota > Bacilli > Bacillales_A > Planococcaceae > Ureibacillus > Ureibacillus terrenus. The sequence continues at coordinate 879,662 of NZ_CP151968.1, read as the reverse complement.
GGTATCCTCCAACTCCGAGCGCGGCGTCAAGAGCCAACGAACCGCTTGGAACTGTTGAAATTTGCAGATTTGTTTTTTCCCCAAGTTTCATGACGGAGCCTTTGCCGAATTGCTTTTCGATTTGTTTTAATGCCATTTCCAAGGCAGCTTTACGGTCACTCAAAATAGTTCCTCCTTAAATCACGAATCTGAATTGTTCTGTTTCTACTATACTTCTTTTTTCGGAAATAATCAATAAAAAACCGAACGTATTTTCGCAAAAATAAAATTTGAGCCGTTTTTCCGGCTCAAATTTTAAATTTCACACTTTACTATACCCTTTTTCTTCAAGCAATCGAATCAAATAGCTCAACGTATACTTGACGGTCCGTATACGGTTGGTATTTCGAAGTCCGGATAATTGAAGCTTTTTCGTCGCGACATCATCGCCGATTGCAATCCCGATCCAAACCGTTCCTGCCGGTTCACCATCATGCGGCTCCGGCCCCGCAGCTCCTGTCAAACCTACTCCGATATCCGTGCCAAACTTTTCACGGACTTTTTTCGCCATGCCGGCAGCACATTCGCTGCTGACAACGCCATAACGGTCAAGCAGTTCTTTTGGAATGCCCAGCTGCTTCATTTTCGCCTCTTTTGTATATGTGACCATTCCTCCGACGAGTGCGCCGCTCACCCCGGGTATCTCCGCAAGCTCCGATTGAAACAGGCCGGCCGTTAAACTTTCGGCGGCCGAAATCGTCAACTTATGGTGCAACAACATGTTGACCGCTTTGGATGCAAGGGTGTCATCATCCACTCCATAGTTGTATTTACCGACGATATCCAAAATTTCTTTTTTCTTTTCATTGATTAAGTTCCAGGCATGTTCTTTGGAATCCGCTTTGGCCGTAATGCGCAAGAGCACTTCGCCGTCAGAGGCAAGGGGAGCGATGGTCGGATTGATTTGCGCATCTAAAATATGTTGGATTCTCGTCTCGAGCTCCGCTTCCCCAATGCCATAGAAACGGAGAACATGGGACAGGATCACTCCGCCCTTGCTGATGAGGGAAGCGAGCTTTGGTTTCGCTTCGAATTGGAACATCGGCTCCAGTTCTTTTGGCGGCCCGGGCAATAAAATATACGTCCTGCCCCCTTTCTGGAGCATCATGCCCGGCGCAAGGCCGTGATGATTCGGCAGCACTTCGCTTCCTTGTAAAATCAAAGCCTGTTTTCTGCTGTTTTCCGTAATGGTTCTGCCCTGGTTTTTGTAAAACTGCTCAATCACTTCCAATGCATTTTCATCAAATACAAGGGGTACGTTTAAATGTTCCGCAAGAGTTTCCTTCGTTAAATCGTCCTTTGTGGGCCCCAATCCGCCGGAAAATATTATCAGATCTGCACGGGATTCGGCGATTTCAATCGCTTTTTTGAGCCTTCCCCCATTATCACCTATAACCGAATGATAATATACGTTAACGCCTATTTCCGATAATTGGGAGGAAATGAATTGGGCATTCGTATTGGCGATCTGGCCTAAAAGCAATTCGGACCCGACGGCAATAATTTCGGCATTCATCGTCTCGCCTCGCTTATTTGGAATTGACAAACACGTGCCGGTTTAAATAGAAATAATCCCAGCCTGACCAAATCGTAAAGAACAAGGCCACATAAAGCATAATGATATCAAAGGGTATGCCAAACAATACAAAAATAGTATTGTGCAAAAGCAATGCCACAATGGCAACGATTTGCGTCCACGTTTTGAGTTTTCCCAATTTGCTGGCTGCGACAATCTTTCCTTCCCCGGCCAAAATGGACCGCAAACCGGTAACCGCAAATTCGCGGCTTAAAATGATAATGATGACCCAAGCCGGAACATGTTCATTGATTTCAATCAATAGAAGGAAGGCGGAAGTAACCAGCAATTTATCTGCAAGGGGATCCAAAAATTTCCCCAAATTGGTTACCAGATTATATTTCCGGGCGAAATGCCCGTCAATCCAGTCAGTGCAGGATGCAAGAATGAAAATAAGGGCACCGACAAAATGATGGACAGGCATTTCCGCCCCGAACAATTTCATATTTCCCCAATTAAAATCAAACATCATCACAATGACAAAAACGGGAATTAATAAAATGCGGGAAACCGTTATTTTATTTGGTAAATTCATTGTCCACTACAACCTTTCATGCGCAAGAAAATAGTCATCTAAAATAAGATGACTATTGTTCCTGGCTAAATTCGATGACGATATTTTGGGTCGTTTTGTCAAGAACATATTTGATTTCTTCGCCATTTACAAACACTTTTGCATTGTTGGACGCACCCAGGCGAATACGGGCATAACCATTTGCTGTGGAGTCATGTTCCACTACTTCACCCTGTGAATATACCCGGGCTTCCACTTGTTCATTTTGATTTTTGTCCCGGATGCTTACCCAAGTATTGCCTGATACTTCCACACGGATTTGCATCTTGTCCGTACCGGAGAGTTTATATATTGTTGTAATGCCGTCCGGTTGAACTTCACCTGCAGAAATTGTTTGTTTCTCTTCTTCTTTTTGTTCCTCTTGTTCTTCATCTTTATTTTCCTCATCATTGGCAGCCGGTGATTCATCGGCATTCTCTTTTTTGTTTGCTTTTTCGCCTTCCTTCGTTGAAGGCGTTTGAACTTCCGTTTTTTCGTACTCCAATGAATCGTTATTGCCCGTCACCTGTTCATCCGGAGCAGAAGGTCTTTGGGAGAAGAAGAACCATAATACTGCGATGATGATTACAATGAATAAAGCAACGACATATTTCGGCAAAGCTTCCATCAGCTTGCTTGCAGAAGTAGTTTTTAATTTTTTGCGGGCAGGACTCTGGGAGAAAGATTGGGCCACTTCCTCCGTTTGATGACTTGGTATCTCGTTTTTATATTGTTCAAAAATTTCATCCGGATCTAATCCTACTGCTTCCGCATACTGCTTAATAAACGCGCGGACATAAAATGTGCCTGGCATAATGGAATAATTGCCTTCTTCAATAGCAATCAAGTACCGCTTTTGAATTTTCGTAATTTCCTGCAAGTCATCTAAACTATACCCTTTAGACAATCTCGCTTCTTTTAGGCGAGTACCGAGCTCTGTCAACCATAACACCTACTTTATTTATATTTTATTAATCATTTTAAAAAATTTTTATAAAGAGAAAAAATCATCATTATTCAAAAAGGCATCATTTCTTTCTAGGGCATCATAAACAATTTCCTCATCCGGGTGATGGCGCAATTCGATAATGTAATCAAAGTCGTCGATGGTATATTCGGAATGCTTGACAAAAATGTCGGGATGTTCAACCACTTTCACACAGGGCATTTTCATGACTTCACGGACAAGCTGCAAATGTTGTTCGTCAGTTGTCCTTCTCGTAACAACTCCATCCAGGATAAATATATTATTTGTATTAAATTCATCTCCTATGAGTTGCTTTCGAATCGTTTGTTTAATCATGGTGGATGATAAAAAAATCCATTTTTTATTTGCACAAACGCTTGCGGCTACGACGGATTCGGTTTTCCCCACCCGGGGCATGCCGCGGATTCCGATTAACTTGTGCCCCTCGGTTTTGAATAATTCAGCCATAAAATCAACCAAAATTCCAAGTTCATCGCGGACAAAACGAAAGGTGTTCTTTTCATCGGCATCCCTTTCGATATATTGGCCGTGCCGGATAGCCAAACGGTCACGCAGTTTGGGCACACGGAATTTTGTTACACGGATATCATCAATCGTTTTGACAACCGATTGAAACCGTTTAATCGATTCGGCATTTTCCGCTTTTAACAGCAAACCGCGGCGGCCTTCATCCACCCCGTTAATCGTGACGATATTTACTTTGAGCATCCCCAGCAAAGAGGCGATATCACCTAACAAACCTGGACGATTTACTTGAATCTCGTATTCGAAATACCATTCACTCATGAACAACCGTCCCCTTGTATAGAAAACGAAATAAATAACCTACATGTTTCATCATAGCGGATTTTGTATGTATTGAAAAGTTACAAAGCGACAAAATTATTCCAAATCGGACAAAATCATGCTTTATTTTGCATTCTTTCAGTAAATATCTTGAATGAAGAAAAAGGAGGAAAATCCCCCTTTTTCTTCTGATTCCACCTTATATTCAGATTTGCAAGGCAATTCTAAATTTCATCAATTGACGGCTCTTTTCTCTTGCACCAGTTTCATGATGCAGCTTGCCAATGCATGCTTTTCCTTCTCATTCGCCACGGACCATAAATCGGCGAGAACCCGTTCTTGTTCATTTTTCGGGTCAACGTTTTTTGCCAGATATTCGCCGATTTGAACCGCTGTTTTTTCAATCGTGTTATTGGACATTCCTAAATTCTTTGCATTTTCCACTTGTTTGCCAAGGAATGATTTCCATTTTTCCCAGTTTTGTAGTAATTCCATATGTTCCCCTCCTTTTCGGTCTTAGTATGTTCAAGCAGCGTTAATTATATGTACCAACCGCCATTTAAACGGATAATTTGTCCTGTAACGTAATCTGCTTGACCACTAATGTAAAAGGAGACGAAATTCGCCACTTCTTCAGGCTCGCCGGGGCGGTGGAGGGGAATTTCATCATAAATGGCCTGTTTCTCTTGCTCCAGCAAATGTTGGTTCATATCCGTATCAATAAAGCCTGGCGCAATGGCATTCACCAAAATGCGTTGGCCGGCCGCTTCTTTTGCATAAGCTTTGACGAACGCATGCTGGGCCCCTTTTACGGTGGCATACACCGTTTCGTATGCAGCACCCGCTTCACCCCAAATGGACCCGATAAACATAATATAGCTGATCTCATTTTGGCGCAATTTTCTTGATAACAGTGCCACAAGGCGAATCGGATTTTGCACATGCTCTTTCCATAATTTGTCGATGATGCTGGCCGGTGTATCCTCAAGCAGTCCATAGTATGCCGTTCCACCGGCAAAAATCACCGCCTGTACAGAGAAAATTTGATTCGCCAGCTTCTCCGCCCCGCCATCAACGGAAAAATCCGCCTGCACCGGAATAAACTCCGATTCGGGATAAGCAACTGACAATTCCGTCAATAACTGGTCGATCTTTTTGCGTCCCCTGAAATAATGCAAATAAAGCGACCAGCCATCTTCAGCCAGACGCTTTACGATTGCACTGCCAATTGCACCGGAAGCTCCGATCACCAATGCAAATTTTTTCATTTCTGATTCCTACTTACCGGCAAAATTTTAAAGATTGTCTGCTGGGATTCCCCTTGAATAGATTGAAAAGCCTTTTTCACATCTTCCAATGTGATCTTTTCAATCACCGGAACCACATCAAATAAATTCATATCATTAAATTTATATCTTGTAAATTGATTCGCAATATATTCCAATGAATTTAATGCCCTTAGGAAAAAGCCGATTTTTTTGCGTTTAATCCGCCCGATGGAGTCTTCATTGAAAATTTCTTCTGCATGATTTACTGCATGCAAGATTTTTTCGGCGAGCTTATCAGGATCAGGCGAATCCGATCCGATCAAAGCAAATCCGAAACCTTTCTCCAACGTAAAATCATACGCGAAAGACTCGTCGATCAATCCGTTTTCATAAACATCCGTATAAAAGTCGGAAGCACGGCCAAACAGGCATTCGAGACCGATTTGGATGGCGAGTTCATTTTTGAGCATTTCGTCGCCGCTCAAATCGGTATTCTTCGCCTTGAGCCCGACATACACTTTCGGCTGCTGGACATCCATTTTGATTTCCCGTTCTTTGATCGCCACTTCCTGCGGTTCTTCTTCAAAGAAACGTTCGATTTTAGGAGCTTCTTTGAAAGATTTTTTATTTTGGTTTTCCTCGATAAAGTTTATCATCTCTTCCGGATCCACATTGCCGACGATAAAAAGGAGCATGTTGGAAGGATGATAGAAGGTATTGTAGCAAGTATATAAATGTTCCGCAGTAATTTGATTGATCGATTCAATTGTTCCGGCGATATCGATTTTCACAGGGTGATTATGGTACATGTTTTCGATCGTTCCAAAATAAAGACGCCAATCAGGCTGATCATCGTACATTGTAATTTCCTGGCCGATAATCCCTTTTTCTTTTTCGACCGTTTTTTCGGTGAAATACGGTTCTTGCACAAAATCCAAAAGGGTTTCCGTATTTTCAAAAATATGTTCCGTAGCCGAAAATAAATATGCCGTTCTTGTGAAGGATGTAAACGCATTGGCGGAAGCCCCGTTTTCACTGAACTTCTGGAATACGTCGCCCTCTTCCTTTTCAAACATTTTATGTTCCAGGAAATGGGCAATCCCGTCCGGAACAGTGATCGGTTCTTTCCCGCCAATCGGTGTGAAGGTCCGGTCAACGGAACCGTATTTTGTTGTAAATGTCACGAAAGTTTTTGAAAACCCTTTTTTCGGCAAAATATATACGTCAAGCCCATTTGCAAGTTTTTTGTAATATAATGTTTCATCCAACTGCTGAAATTCGATCTTTTCCATTATTCCGCCTCCTTTCCGCAGAGGAAGTAGGTCGCTTCATGTTTGAGAAGTGATGCCATTTCCTGCAAATCTTCCTTCGTCACTTTATGCCAACGTTCCTTCCATAAATCCACGGAAAATTCTTCATCGAGATCTTTATATTGGTCGAAAATGTCAATTTGACCTCGCGGCAAATCCAATGCTTCACGCAAATGGTTCACAAGCATCGCCCGCGTTTGATTTAGTTCCAAATCTGTAACATTGCCTTTTTTTATTTCTTCCAGTTGCTCAAAGATGATATCTGTCGCTTTTTTCTCGTTTTTCGGTTCAATTCCGGATATCACATAAAGAAGTCCGTAATGTGGGGCATAAGAACTGGAAACGTAATAACATAAACTTTCCCACTCACGGACATTCATAAATAATTTCGAATGGGCATATCCGCCAAAAACACCGTTGAAAACTTGCATTTTCGGAAAGTCCGGATCTCCGAATCTCACCGGTGTACTAAAGCCCATATGCAATTTCCCTTGTTTCATATCTTGATATTCCTTCACGTAATCCTTTGCCGGTTTTGAATCTTCATTGACAGCCGGCGTCTGAGGTGTCCGATCTTTAAATGGGAACGCTTTTCGAATCTTTTCCCGCATTGCCTCTACATCGATATCCCCTGCAACATAAATATCAATTTTATCGTTATTGATCATCGAATAATAGGCTTCCGTCAGCGATTCCGGATTCACTTCCTTCACGGTTTCAATCGTTCCGCTTGCAGGAATGGAGGCAGGATGGTTCGGACGCAAAATCTGCGTCAGACGTTGTTGAGCGTAGCGTGTTTTATCGTCAAAAACGGATTCGATGCGTTGAATGACCATTTGCTTTTCCCTCTCAACGATGGAAGGGACGAATTGCCCGTTCTCGAAATTCGGTTGAAAAATCACTGTTTGCAATAAATCAATCACATCATTTAAAACGGGATGATTCGATAAATATTGGTCATTTACGGTTTCGACGTTCAAAACTACGGTATGTTCCCCTCCGCGTTTGGATACGTCAAAATAAAGCATCGTTCCGTACAAGTCATCCAAATGGCTTCGGAATTCCGCAGATTTTTTGAATTTCTCATTGCTGTGCTGCAAAACATTTGAAAGCACAGCCCGCTCAGCTGCAGCTTTTGTCGTTAATGGCGCCCGCCATTTAAATGAGAAATTCACCGTTTTAAATTGTGTTGTTTTTCTGATATGCAGTGAAACGCCTTCCGCCAATTTCGTTGTCTGAAACAAAAAAATTCCTCCTGACTACCAATATTATACATGGCTTTATTAAATAATTTTCTCAAACGGCAAATATATTATTCAAAATTACGCTAACCGCTAATACTACTATACATGGAATAAAATAGTTTATGTGCAACATTTTTATTTTAATAGAAAATTTTCCGGAAAGCATCAAAAAGAACTCGAATTATGATTGCATCAAGTCTCAGGCGCATCTTCCACCGCGTTTCAATCCTTTCAATCGGAATCGCTCCAAATCCGCTTATCACGAAGTATTCATATTGGATTGCAAAGAACAATGGCCTTTTAAAATTCAATAGGGAATTTGTTCTAACTTTGAGAATGTAATGAAACCAAACAAAGAAGCTGCCTGGAAAGTTTATTTTTCCAGACAGCTCTTTTATTATTCTTGGAAATTGGAAATCAACACTTGTCTTGGACGGCTTCCATCAGGGGGGCCGACGACGCCGCGGGCTTCCATTTGATCGATGATTCTCGCCGCACGGGAATATCCGATCCGGAAGCGCCGCTGCAGCATGGAAATGGACGCTGATTGCATTTCCACCACCAATTTTACCGCTTCGTCATATAATTCATCGGTTTCCTCTTCGAAGGCCTTTTCCGGTTCGTCTGTTGGAATCATTGCCTCATCATACTGGGCTTTTTGCTGGGAAATGACGTAATCCACAACGGCCTGCACTTCCTCGTCGGAAACAAATGCCCCTTGGACGCGGATCGGTTTGGATGTACCCGCAGGCATAAACAGCATATCTCCCCGTCCCAACAGGCGCTCAGCTCCCCCCATATCGAGAATGGTGCGGGAATCGACTGCGCTCGATACGGCAAAGGCAATACGGGATGGGATATTCGCCTTAATGACGCCGGTTATGACGTCAACGGATGGTCTTTGTGTGGCGATAATCAGATGGATTCCGGCCGCCCGGGCCATTTGGGCCAACCTTGTAATGGCATCTTCCACATCGTGGGATGCCACCATCATCAAATCCGCCAGCTCATCAATGATCACCACGATATAAGGCAGCTTTGGCAGCTGCTCTTCATTTTCTTTATTGTAGCGATCGACATATTTATTATAGCCCCTGATATTCCGGGTTCCCGTATGGGAGAACAAATCGTAGCGTCTCTCCATTTCGCTGACGACTTTTTGGAGCGCCTGGGATGCCTTTTTCGGATCGGTAACAACCGGTGCAAGCAGATGAGGAATCCCGTTATAAACGCTGAGTTCAACCATTTTCGGGTCGATTAACATCATTTTGACTTCATGGGGTTTGGCCCTCATTAAAATGGACAGAATGATTGCATTGATGCATACGCTTTTTCCGCTGCCGGTCGACCCGGCGACAAGCAAGTGAGGCATCTTATCCAGTTCGGCCAATATCGCCTGACCCGCGATATCCCGTCCAAATCCAATCAGAAGCTTCGAATCCGGCTTGTTATTTTCCTTCGATTCCAGCACTTCCCTTAAGGTCACTACGGCAATTTCGCTGTTCGGCACTTCGATTCCGATGGCCGATTTCCCCGGAATCGGCGCCTCCATCCGAATGTCTTTTGCCGCAAGGGCAAGGGCCAAATCATCCTGCAAATTGACAATTTTGCTCACTTTCACCCCGACATCCGGCATGACCTCATATTTCGTAACGGCCGGCCCCAGATGAACCTGTACAACTTTCGCTTTTACGCCAAAGCTCAAAAGGGTTTGCTCCAGCTTTTTCGCGTTCGCTTGAATAATCGAATATTCCCCGCTTTGATCGTGCTCCGGCGGGACATTTAACAGACTCATTGGGGGCAAGCGATAATCTTCATTTTCCACATTTTTTTCAACCGATTGCTGGATCGTTTCTTCAATCGTTTCTTCATCCTCTTCTTCCTGCTCTCCGCCGGATTTTTGGATGTTTTGCGTAAAGTCTGAAATAATCGGTTCATGCTCCATATCGTCATCTTCCATCATTGAAAGAGGAACCGGTTCTTCATCCGCGACGGCCATTTCATTAAAGACCGTTTGTTCTTCGGATTTTGCTCGTTTTTTATCCTCATCGTCCTTATTGAGAGAACGTCGCTTCCGTTGTTTCTTTCTCGGTATTTTTATTTTTATGCTCGGGATTTTTTCTGCAATCACCGGAACAAGCGCCTTTCCTGTCACCAGGATGCCCCCGATGAAGAACAGTAATACAGAAATCACCCGGGTCCCTGTTGATCCGAATAAAATGTGGAACATGCTGAAAAGCAGGGCCCCGATAAATCCACCGCCCAATGCGTTGCTTCTATGCAAAATCCCCTCATCGGTTATCATGATGCGCCAAGTTTCTTTCAGAACAGAATTCGATTCCAGCGCATCTTGTTTATATAATTCTTCGATCAGAACGCTATGGCTGAAGATTGATAAACTGAGAATAATAATGACCGTTCCAAGTACAATCCGGTCGGTAAAAGGAATTTTTTCACGCTTCACCATCAACATAATGGCAAATACAACGAGAAATGTCGGCACGGCAAAGAATAAATTCCCAAGTAAGAACATCGAGATGTTTTGCACTGTTTTGCCAACAAAACCATATTCAAAAAAGATGACAATTGCAAAACCGATCAAAATTAATCCAATGATTTCGAAATATAGGAGAGACATGCCGGATTTGGCTTTCGTTTTCGCTCTCGCTCTCGTTTTCTTCTTTGCCATATGGTTTCACCTACTTTTCAAACAACAATCAACAGTATGAGAAACAGGATTTCCTTTACCGCCTGGCGGTGAAGAAAATCCTGTCCGCTTTAGTAATTTTAATATTCCATAATAATTGGAATTATCATTGGTCGACGTTTCGTTTTTTGGAACAAATATGCGCTGAGCGTTTCCCGGATTTCCTGTTTAATATTCGTCCATTCATAAGCTTCTTTATTGACGTATTTTTCAATGCATTCCCGGGCAAGCTTCGTCGCCTCCGAAATCAATTCTTCCGATTCCCGGACATAAACGAAGCCGCGGGAAATGATTTCCGGACCGGAAGCGATTCGCTTCTGGGAGCGGTTCAGTGTTACAACGACAATAAAGATGCCGTCCTGGGACAATAATTTTCGATCCCTTAACACGATGTTGCCGACATCGCCAACGCCGCTTCCGTCGATCAGGACATTGCCTGCCTGCACTTTTCCGCTTATGCGCATTTTTCCATTCCGATATTCTACAACATCGCCTTTGTCCGCAATAAAAATTCGAGATTTATCGATTCCCACTTGTTGTGCCAATTTGGAATGGGCGATCAACATCCGGTATTCGCCTTGGATCGGGATAAAGTATTTTGGTTTCATTAAGTTTAACATGAGTTTTAAATCTTCTTGGCTGCCATGTCCGGAAACATGGACCTTTTTATCGGCCGTCAACACCGTTGCACCGGCCTTGGCAAGATTATTCATCGCATTGGCCATTTGTACTTCCATTCCCGGCGACGGTGTAAAAGTAATCAGCACGGTATCCGTGTCTTTGATGCGAAGATCGCGATGTTGTTTTCGGACGATTTTATCAAGGGCATCGAGAGGCTCCCCTTGATTGCTTGTAACGATGATGATCAATTCATCGTCGTTATATTTATTGATTTCTGTGATCGGAATTAACGTATCTTCATCAATCGTTAAATACCCAAGTTTCACGCCGATATCGATGACTTTTTCAAGACTCTTTCCGACGATAGCCACTTTCCGGTTGGATTTTTGCGCCTGATTGAACACTTGTTGAATGCGGATAAAGTTGGATGCATATACTGCAACAATAATGCGGGCAGGAGATGAATGGAAGACTTTCGCCAATTTATCTTCGATCACCGTTTCACTGGTCGTATAGCCAGGCCGCTCCGCTTCCGTCGATTCGGAAAGGAGAATAAATACCCCCTCCTCGCCCAATTGCGCCATTTTTGCAAGGTCCGGCTTGAATTTTCCTTCTGCCGATTGGTCAAATTTGAACTCGCCGGTAAACACAATTGCTCCTTCCGAAGTATGGAACACGATTCCAAGCGAATCCGGAATACTGTGTGTTGTATGGAAGAAAGTCACATAGGTTGATTGGAAATTCATCCGGCTCTTGTTTGTCACTTCAAAGAATTTCACTTGATGCGGTGCAGGCAATTCCTTCAAATGTTCTTTTGCCAGGGCAATTGTCAATTTCGATCCGTACACAGGCGCATTAATTTTTTGCAGTACATAGGCAATGGAACCGATGGCATCTTCGTGGCCATGGGTGAGGAAAATGCCTTTAACCCGCTCTTTGTTTTCCACCAAGTAAGTAAAATCCGGAATGACGATGTCAATACCAAGCATCTCATCTTCCGGGAACATTAATCCGCTATCGACAATAAAGAGCTCGCCATCGATTTCTATGACGTACATTGCTTTACCGATTTCTCCCACTCCTCCCAGTGGGATAATACGAATTACTTCATTTTTTGTTTTAATCACATTCTTTCCTCCTAATTTTTATCCCGAACGCACAACCATTTAATTATCATTATACGTTGAGATTCCAGGAAGTACAAATAAAAAATGGTATTTCAACGCTTTTAAAATAAAAAAAGGCCTTGCACCCAAACAATTCATGATGAATTGTTCGGGCAACAGGCCATCACAGTTTTTGCTTCACTTGTTCCCAAACCCGGTCGAATTGGCGTTTCTCGTCATCTGTCATTTCCACCAACGGCAAACGGACTTTTTCTATATGAAAACCGACTTTGCCAAGCGCATACTTGATTGGGACCGGATTCGGACTTTTAAAAAGTTGTTTAAATAGGGGCAGAAGAGTCTGATGGATTTTCGCCGCAACATCGTGTCTGCCTTCTTCAAAAGCGCGGATCATTGCCTGCATCTCTTTTCCGACAACATGGGAGGCAACAGAGATGACACCCCGTCCTCCGATTGCCAGCAAAGGCAGCGTCAATGCATCGTCGCCGCTGTATACCAGAAAATCATCATCTGTATTTGCCAATATTTCAGCCATTTGATCTAAATTTCCACTTGCTTCTTTTACGACTTGGATATTAGGTATTTTGCTCAATGCAATCGTTGTGGCTGCTTCAATATTCGAACTTGTGCGCCCCGGTACATTGTAGAGGACAATTGGCAAAACCGTTTCTTTTGCTACTGCCTCGAAATGCGCATAAAGTCCCCTTTGGTTGGGTTTGTTGTAGTAGGGAGCTACCAGCATGACCCCGTCCACGCCGAGGCCCTCCACTTTTTTCGTCAGCTCAATGGTTTCTTTCGTATCGTAAGATCCCGTTCCTGCGATGACAGGAACCCGTTTATTCACTTTTTCAACAGTAAACCGGATAAGTTCAAGTTTCTCTTCCTTTGACAATGTAGGCGATTCGCCTGTTGTTCCGCAGACGACGATCGAATCGGTTCCGTTTGCCAGCAAATGCTCTATCAATTTCCCGGCCGTTTCAAAATCGATTCCGCCATCATCGCGAAACGGCGTTACCATGGCAGTAGCGATCCTACCTAAATCCAAATCTAACACCCCTTAAAGTAAGTTATCCTCAATCATTGCCTCGGCGATTTGGATTGAATTCAAGGCAGCACCTTTCAATAGGTTATCCGCAACAATCCATAAATGGAAGCCGTTTGGTTGGAACAAGTCTTTACGGATTCTTCCTACATATACCGGGTCTTCTCCGTCCACAAAAATAGGCATCGGATAATCCTGGTTGTGAATATCATCCTGCAATACAACACCAGGTGCGTTTTTCAAAATATTAAAGATGTCTTGTACATTTGCTTCTTTTTCTGTTTCGATATACACAGATTCAGAATGCCCGATGACAACCGGTACCCTCACACAAGTTGCCGCTACTGGCAAATCAGGCAAGTGCATGATTTTTTTCGTTTCGTTAATCATTTTCATTTCTTCTTTTGTAAAGCCGTTTTCTGTAAACACATCGATTTGAGGAATGACATTGCGCGCGATTGGATAATGTTTTGGTTCCGACTTGACAGGCAATACTTTTGCCTCTACATCTTTTCCTTTTTCCCATTCTCCGCTTTGTACGCGAAGTTCTTCAATAGCGGACATTCCTGCACCTGAAACCGCCTGGTAAGTGGAAACGATTACCCGTTTTAGCCCCAATTGATCATGAATTGGTTTTAATGCCACAACCATCTGGATTGTTGAACAGTTCGGATTGGCAATGATTCCATTATGTTTTTTCAAATCTTCGCGGTTGACTTCAGGGACCACCAATGGCACATCCGGATCCATGCGGAAATGGCTCGTATTATCAATGACTACAGTGCCACGTTTTACCGCTTCAGGAGCGAGTTTTGCGGAAACGGAGCCCCCGGCCGAAAAGAGGGCTACATCAACCCCTTCAAACGCTTCCGGCGTCGCTTCTTCTATTTTGTAAGTCTTTCCTCCGAAATCAATTTCTTTCCCCGCTGAACGGGCAGATGCCAAAAATTTTATATCTTTAATTGGAAATTTTCTTTTAAGTAATTGTTCTTTCATTTTAGTACCGACTGCACCTGTTGCACCTACAATCGCTACCGTATATTGTTTTGCCATTACACAAATCTCCTCCCAATGATTACGAAATAAACTTCATATAATGATGAAAATTTTATCATAATTTTACTGAATTGTGTGATAAAAATTAATTTTCTTTATGGTATTGAATAAATAACGGCTGAAGCTGCTTTTTGTAGTGAATTGCATGCACGACCGTGTCCACCATTTTTGAAAAGTCCGCAATTAAGGAAGTAGGTTTATTGAATGGGTCATCTTGGCCGAAAGGAATGAAGTAAATATTTTTTGAGTTCAATAATTTCATGATATTGACGCCGTTTAAGCCGAGGGCATCATTTGTGGAAATTCCGATGACGACGGGATTTCCGTTTCTTAAAGTCGCTTTTGCCGCCATTAACACGGGGCTGTCTGTGGCAGCATTGGCAAATTTGCTGATGGAGTTTCCAGTCATCGGCGCAATGACCATGCAATCAAGGGGATTTTTCGGCCCGAATGGTTCTGCTTCCACAATCGTCGATACAACTTTATTTCCCGCCAATTCCTCAATTTTTTTCACCCACTCTTCCCCGGAACCGAAACGAGTGACCGCTGTCAGCACCGAGTGGGTCACAATCGGAATGACCTCTGCTCCGGCTTTGCGGAGATCGGTGATTTTCGGAACGACATCTTCATATGTGCAATGGGATGCAGTGATGCCAAGCCCAATTTTTTTACCTTTCAGCAAGATTTTCTCCTCCTTAATTGTCCCACAATCGAATTATATAAAATGTTTGCCGCGTCATTCGGGAAAAATTTCCCCGGCAGCGCCGGCAATAATTCGTAATTATCCCGTTCAACCCCATCCTGCAAACAACCAGGATAGGAGGCCAAATCATAAACCGGCATGCGAATTTGTTCATTCATACCGCTATCCAGCCATTTTGCAGGAATCGTATTGATAAAATAATCCGCCTTGATTTCCCCCAAATCCGCCAAATAGGACACTTCATAGCGGAAAGCTTTTGCCTCGTTTAATTGCACATCGCTCCTTACGGCAATCACGACTTCGGCGCCTATGCTTCTCAACAAGTGGCCAAGCGTTTTCGCTACCCGGCCAAAACCGGTAATAATGAACCGTTTTCCCGAAATGGCCTGTTTCGTCTGATAAAAGGTCGCGACAAAGGCTTCAGCCGTCAACAGCGCATTTTGCCAAATAAATTCTTCATCTTCCAGATAATAGTAAACTGTGTTGTCTTTTATAATTTCTTTCCATTCGCTGTTTGTCTTTCCGCAAAAAACAATGGCATCGTTTAAACCCAATACGGCTGGCGCCTCGATTTTCAATGGCTGGATTGGGAGCACAATATAGTCCGGCCGTTCCGAAAGCGCGAGCTGGTTCAGCTCATGGTCCCAGGCCGTCCTGCTTTTGTAAAATACCGTCCGTTCAGGGCCGCTCAACTTCTTAGCAAGTATCTTTAATCGGGCATCTGTTCCAATGACAAGCCATTTTTCGTTTTTCATCCGTCATAATGCCTTCTTGTATTGAATGCTTTGCGAAACAAAATCCGATCTTCCCCAATCAAATAGATTTCTTCCCAAGGGATAAATAAAGACGCGCTTTTTTTTCGGTGAAAGGGCATACGGGAAGGTTCAATTAGTTCGAAACCCAAAATTTTTCCTGTTTTTGGATCAAAAATGCATTCCGTCTCGGATAAATAGCCGTAGCGAATCCCATTTTCCATTTCAATCAACTCTTTTTCGGCAAGCTCCGATAATAGCATCCATTCCCTCCTCTAAGAGCCTATTAGTACTATATGCATTGAAAATCCGTTAGGTGCCCATATCGTTCTAAAACTTTTGATTGACACATTCCGTTACAACTGTATATACTGTATATACACAGTTGTATATCCGTATGGTGGTGACTTCATGGATATAAAATTAACTAACGCAAGCGACAAACCGATTTATGAACAAATTTCAGAACAAATCAAAAAGGCAATCATCACAGGAATATTGAAACCCGGGGATCCGCTTCCCTCCATCCGCAGTCTGGCAAAAGAGCTGAAAATCAGCGTGATGACGACAAAGAGAGCCTATGCGGATTTGGAACGGGACGGATTTATCGTCACTTTTGCCGGAAAAGGAAGTTTTGTCGCGGAACGGAACCAGGAGTTTTTGCGGGAGGAATTGCTTCGCCAAACGGAGGAACATTTATTAAAGGCTGTTCAAACGGCAAAGCTTGCGGGAATCAAGGGAAATGAATTAATTGACCTTTTGTCGATGTTAGTGGAGGAGGAATTGGAATGACGAATGCTATCGAAGTGACGAATCTGAAGAAATCATTTCCTCAATTCCAATTAAAAGATGTTTCTTTCCAATTGCCAGCCGGCACCATTATGGGATTCGTCGGAGAAAACGGCGCCGGAAAGACAACGACGATTAAATGCCTTTTAAATTTGTTAAAAAAGGAGCACGGGGAAATCAAGATTTTTGGCCTTGACCATTCAGAACATGAAACAACCATAAAGGAACACATTGGCGTCGTGTTTGATGAACTCTATATACCGGACACATTGCATGCAACCCATATCAACAACATTTTGGAAAAAATCTTCGACCGTTGGGATGAAGCTTACTACGCCGATTTATTAAAACGATTTAAAATCCCCTTTAAAAAGCCGATTAAACAGCTTTCCAGGGGGATGAGGATGAAATTATCCATTGCGATCGCTCTCTCCCATCATCCCAAATTGTTAATTTTGGATGAACCGACAAGCGGGCTTGATCCGATTGTAAGGGATGAAATCCTGGATCTGTTCATGGAGTTCATGCAGGATGAAGATAACAGCATTTTATTCTCCACCCATATTACATCGGATTTGGAGAAAATTGCCGATTACATCACCTTCATTCATGACGGGGAAATCGTCTTCAGCAAAAATAAAGACGAATTGTTGTACGACTACGGCATTTGGAAAGGAACCATCGAGCAATCCATGGAACTGCCGGAACATGCGAAAATTCGCATGCGGAAAAATGCTTTTGGCATCGAGATTTTGGTGAATCGCAAAGAAGTAAACAGCGCCTTTACGCTTGATAAGCCGACCATTGAAGATATCATGTTATTTTTCGTGAAAGGGGTTCATCCATGAGAGCGCTTATTTTGAAAGATTTGTATGTGATGTTCTATCAAAAGAACTTAATGGCAATCTTAACAGTGTTATTTTTCATCGCTTCTTTCTTTTTTGGAGACCCTGGATTGCTGACGGTTTTTCTCAGCGTTCTATGCATAACGCAAATCAATATGCTCCTTGGCTATGATGAAACAAGCAATTGGTACCGGTTTGTCTATACTCTGCCGGTCAAAAAAGCCGATATCGTAAAAAGCAAATATATTTTGAGCTTAATTCTGCTTTTCTTCATCGTCTTAATCATCTTGCCTGTATCCTTGATTACGAATATAATGGCCGGATCCGCTATTGCGCTGAAAGAAACCTTTCTAATTTTAAGCATTGTCGGCTCCAGTCTGCTTATTATATTGGGGATTATCATTCCAGTAATCATTAAATTCGGAATTCAAAAAGGGCGTATTTTTATACTGGCTTCCATTTTTATCCCGGTGATTGCCGTAAATGTCTTTTCCAATGGGAATATAGTTGTACGGTTAATTGAGTTCATTGACTTAATCAGTCTCATTTCTTTGCCGGTTGCAGCAATTCTTTTCTATTTGTCCTATAAACTTTCCGTTTCCATTCTGAAGAACAAAGAGTTTTAGCATGGAAGCGTTCGTCTGATATTGCATTGTGAAACGTCCTTCCTTTGCGGCCAGCGCCACCCCTTTTGTCGCCCGCAGCGGGTTGGCGCGGTTCATGCGGCCGTAACGGGGGCAAAGATTAAAAAAATTTACTATTATAATAAGTAAGGCTGCCCTGAAAGTTTCATGCTTTCCGGACAGCCTCTTCTTTCATGCATTGACAATTTTTCTTTCATAATTTTGGACATCCTGCCCGATGATGGCCACCGCCGGTTCAACGGAAAAAATCTTTTGGATGAGCGCCGTCACGGAATCCATGGAAATCGCCTCGATCTTTTCGATGATTTCGTCGATTGTCAGATGACGGCCAAAAATCAGCTCGTTTTTCCCGTTCCGCGTCATCCGGTTCGTCATGCTTTCCATATTGAGCAGGAAGCTTGCTTTCAGCTGCTCTTTCCCATTCTCCAGTTCCCCTTCAGTCACACCATCCCTTTTTATTTTTTCGATGGATTTGACGATCGTTTCATGCAAAATGGATAATTGCTGATTATTGGTGCTTCCGTAAATGGTAATTGCCCCGACATCCATATAACAGGAAGGATAGGAGTAGATGGTATAAGCCAATCCTTTTTCCTCCCTGACTTCCTGGAAAAGGCGCGAGGACATGTTGCCTCCAATGATGTTATTTAATGCGATAAAGCTGAAATAATTTTGGTCTTTTACACTGATGGCGGGATAGCTCATTGCAATATGGGACTGCTCCACATCCCTTTCTTTGACGAAATGGCCGGAATGAAACTTCGGATATGTCAAATGGAGAGGCACAGCCTTTTCGGATGGCTCGAAATGCCCAAACAGCGATTCGATATGTAACAATAATTCCTTTGAAATATTTCCAGCGAGGGAAATGACGACATTTTTAGGATAATAATGTTTATCCATATAGTTTTGAATCATATTCCGATCAAATGTTTGAAGGGTTTCCTTTGTTCCCAAGATGGGAAGTCCCAGGGCATCATCAGGGTACATGACCCTCCATAACCGTTCATGAATATCGTCATCCGGGGCATCCTCGCTCATTAAAATTTCCTCCAACACCACTTGACGCTCTTTTTCCAATTCATTTTTTTCGAAAACTGAATGGAAAAACATATCCGCCAATATATCAATGGCCAATATTCCATGATGATTCAGCACTTTTGCGTAATAGCATGTATTTTCTTTCGTTGTAAACGCATTCAATTCTCCGCCGATGCGGTCAAACTCTTCGGCAATTTGCCTTGCTGTGCGGGTGGAAGTCCCTTTAAAGAGCATATGCTCAATAAAATGGGTAATGCCATTTTCTTCCGGCAATTCAAAACGGGAACCCGCTCCTACCCAAATTCCCACAGAAATGGAACGGATATATGGAATATGTTCATATACAATCCTTACGCCGTTTTGGCAAGTATAAACGCTAACCAATTTTCAACCTCTTTCTATTACCTTTTCATGTAGTTTCTTTATCAAAACTACTACTTACTTTACAAAATATTCAAGAATATGAAAAGTTTTTTGCTAAATTAACCAAAATAAAAAGAGGTTGTTCCCCTTCCTTACAACCTCTCAGCTTCTTATCGTTTTGAATTCGATTTTAGTTTTGCACGTTCCCTGTCCTCTTTGATTACCACTTTTCTGGACAAGTTGATGCGTCCTTGGTCATCGATATCGATGACTTTTACAAGCACTTTATCTCCCACTTTAAGCACATCTTCGACGCGGTTTGTCCGTTCTTCCTGGATTTCGGAAATATGCAATAATCCGTCTTTTCCAGGGAAGAGTTCACAGAATGCTCCGAAACGTTCAATCCGTTTTACTGTCGCGAGGTAATATTCGCCGACTTTCGCTTCACGGACGATTTCTTCGATGATTTCTTTCGCACGCAAGTTCATTTCTTCATTCACGGATGAAATGTAAATTGTACCATCTTGTTCGGTATCGATTTTAACGCCTGTTTCATCGATGATCCGATTAATCGTTTTGCCTCCGGAACCAATAACATCGCGGATTTTTTCCGGATTAATTTTAATGGAAATGATTTTTGGCGCATATTTGGAAACTTGTTTGCGCGGTTCTGCAAGCGTTTGTTTCATGTGTTCCAAAATGATCATACGGCCCTCTCTCGCTTGCAACAACGCTTCTTCCAGGATTTCGCGGGATAAGCCGTCAATTTTAATATCCATTTGTAAAGCTGTAACACCTTTTTCCGTTCCGGCCACTTTAAAGTCCATATCTCCAAGATGGTCTTCAATGCCTTGGATGTCCGTTAAAATGGTATAATTTTCGCCGTTTTTCACAAGCCCCATCGCAATTCCTGCAACCGGCGCTTTAATTGGCACTCCGGCGTCCATCATCGCAAGGGTGCTGGCACAAATGGATGCTTGTGAAGTAGAACCGTTGGATTCCAATACTTCAGACACACATCGGATGGCATATGGGAATTCTTTTTCATCCGGAATGACAGGGAGCAATGCACGTTCACCTAATGCACCATGACCGATTTCGCGTCGGCCGGGACCACGCATTGGACCAGTTTCGCCAACCGAAAATGGAGGGAAATTATAATGGTGCATGAAGCGTTTTGATTCTTCCAAGCCTAATCCGTCGATAATTTGCACATCGCCTAATGGACCTAACGTACAAATGGAAAGCACTTGCGTTTGGCCGCGGGTGAACAGACCGGAACCATGGGCGCGCTGCAAAAGACCGACTTCTGATGAAAGAGGCCGGATTTCGTTGACTTTGCGTCCATCCGGGCGCACTTTTTCCACTGTAATTAAGCGCCGCACTTCTTCTTTCAGGATTTTATCTAATACCATATTCACTTGTTTAAGTGTATCTTCTTCCGCTTCCTGTTCTTCGTAATGGGCAATCACTCTTTGTTTTACTTCTTCGATGGCTTCTTCGCGGGCCAATTTCTCCACTGTTTGGATTGCGGCGATCATATCTTCTTCGCACATTTCTCTGACCGCTTTTTCAAGCTCGGCATCGATTTCGAACAATTCCACTTCGATTTTTTCTTTGCCGACTTCCGCGACAATTTGTTCCTGGAACTGAATTAATTTTTTAATTTCTTCATGGCCAAACATAATGGCTTCGAGCATTGTTTCTTCCGGCACTTCTTGCGCTCCGGCTTCCACCATATTGATGGCATCTTTATTTCCCGCCACCGTTAAATGAATTTTACTTTTCTCGGATTGAGCTACATCAGGATTGATGACAAATTGTCCGTCGACATATCCCACATTCACGCCTGCAATCGGTCCATTGAACGGAATATCCGAAATGGAAAGCGCCAATGATGAACCAACCAATGCGGCCACTTCTGTCGGACAATCCGGATCGGAAGACATGACGATTGAAATAATTTGAACCTCATTGCGGAAGCCGTCCGGGAACATCGGGCGAATTGGACGGTCAATCAAACGGGATACCAGGATGGCATGTTCGGATGGACGTCCTTCGCGTTTTATAAAGCCCCCAGGAATTTTTCCTGCGGCATATAACCGCTCCTCATAGTTTACTGTGAGAGGGAAAAAATCCAAAGCTTTCGGTTCTTTGGACATCGTTGCCGTACAAAGCACTGCCGATTCTCCGTAGCGGACGAGGACAGCGCCATTGGCCTGTTTTGCCAATTGACCGACTTCGATGATTAATGGGCGTCCGGCCCAGTCATATCGATAGACTTTCTTTTCGGTCATAGAATGAATCTCTCCTTTCTTCTTGAAGACAACCGACATGATGATGGTGATACCATTAGTAAGTGTATCAAAAAAGCAATTTCTATGCTAAACATTTTCAATTAAATTATGGTAATTTTACATTAATTGTTCCTTTCTTTCGTACTGTTTTTTGGATAAATAAAAAGCGGGAGAATACCCCGCTTTTTATTATCGACGAAGACCTAATTTTTCAATTAATGCACGGTAACGTTGAACGTCTTTTTCGCGCAAATATTTCAATAAATGACGGCGGCGTCCAACTTTTTTAAGAAGACCGCGTTGAGAATGGAAGTCTTTTTTATGAACCGCCAAGTGATCGTTTAATACGCGGATTTCTTCTGTTAAAATTGCAATTTGCACTTCCGGAGATCCAGTGTCTCCTTCGTGAGTTTGGAATTCTTTGATGATTTCGTTTTTGCGTTCTTTTGAAATAGCCATTATGCTTCCTCCTATTTTTTTATTACTCCTTTAGCACAGTCAACCGTCGGAGAGTCGGTATGCCGAGCTAAGGAATGTAATAATTTTCATTCACTGAATGATAATATCACAATTCAATGAATGAAGCAAATTATTTTTTTGAAAAAAATTCAATGGCCTGCTCTTTGTCGCGGGTAATCTGGGCTTTCAAGGATTCGATGCCATCAAATTTTTGTTCGTCCCGAAGCCGTTTATACCAATAAACTTTCACTTCTTCTCCATAAATATTTTTTTGAAAATCCAAAATGTGCACTTCAATTGTTAATTGCTTTTCTTCGGGGTTTTTAAAGGTCGGTTTAAAACCTACATTGCAGATGCCGTTATAAAGTTGATTTTGTACAAGCACTTTTACGGCATACACGCCTACTTTCGGAATAAAACATCCTTCCTTTGATTGAATATTGGCAGTAGGAAAGCCGATGGTACGGCCCCTTTTATCACCTTGTACAACAATTCCCGGAACTTGATAAGGACGGCCCAATAATTGATGGACCGTTTCCATGTCCCCTTCCCTTAAACATTTCCGGATGCGGGTGGAAGAGATTTTTTCCCCATCTTCTATTTGCTTATCCACGACTGTCACTCCAAAATCCCCCCGGGACAATTTTTTCATTAACTCCATATTTCCTTTTCCAAAAGCGCCGAATGAAAAATCAAAACCTGCCGTGACATGTTTGATATTCAAGTCGCGTATAAAATATTGGATAAATTCTTCCGGTGAGAGTTTGGCAAAATCGGAAGTGAATTGAACAACAAATGTTGTGTCAACTCCCATTTCTTCCAAAATTTCCAATTTCAACGGGAGAGGAGTAATATAAAAGATTTTTTCATTGCTGTTTCCCAATACAATGGAAGGGTGGGGGTCAAAAGTCATTACGGCACTTTTGACATTTAGCTCTCTCGCCTTTTCCATCGCAGTTTTTATAACCACTTGGTGTCCTTTATGTACCCCATCAAAAAAGCCGACCGCCAGGGAATAGGAAGTGGAAGGATCTACTTTATCTAATTGATACGGATATTTTAAATGGATTACGTTCATTCATTTGTCCTCCTAGAAATTATTTGGAAACATCTTTTCCGGTTTCATGAGCCCCGGCTTCTCAGGATGTTTCGTATATACGGCAATCGCCTTCCCGTTACGGCAAAAAACAATTTTGTCATTCTTTTTTAATAATGAATGGAGTTTCAAAATTTGTCCATTGCAAATTTTTTTCTCCATCGAAGCATCCATTTCAATGAAAGGATAAGCGGATAAGGCTTTTTCAATGGGAAGGAGAAGCTGTCGGACCCTGCCTTCTTCCGCAGCTTTTTCAACTTCCCGAAGAGTCACGCAATCCTGTTTCGTAAAATTCCCTGACGCGGTTCTGACAAGAGAAGCCATATGGCTAGGATATCCCAGCAATTCTCCAATTTTTACTGCAAGCGTGCGAATGTACGTACCTTTGCTGCATTTTACACGGATTTTAAATTTGATCTCTTGCCCTTCAAACAGTTCCCGTTCATCAAGGAGCTCCAGTTTGTAAATGGTCACTTTTCTGGATGGACGCTCTATTTCAATTCCTTTCCTCGCATATTCATAAAGTTTGACTCCCTTTACCTTTACGGCCGAATACATTGGGGGAATTTGTTCGATTTCGCCGGTCAATTTTGATAACACCTTTAGCAATTGATCTCTGGTGATCCTTTTGTAAGTCGCATCTTCTTCCACCGTCTCTCCCTCGGCATCTTCCGTAGTCGTGGAACGGCCGATGGATACATATGCTTCGTATGTTTTGCCCGCGTCCATTAAATATTCAGAGATTTTCGTCGCTTGTCCGATACAAATCGGCAATACTCCTTCGACTCCCGGATCAAGGGTCCCCGTATGGCCTATTTTCTTTGTTTTTAATATTTTTCGGAGTTGAACAATACAGTCGTGGCTTGTTAAACCACTCTCTTTCCATAATGGCAAAATTCCGTCCACTTGAATCCCCCCAGACTTCAATAAAAAAAGCCTACCTGCATGTAACGTTATGCAGTCGCAGGCTTTTTGTCGATATCGGTTTACGCTTCTTCGTCTTCCTTGATGGAACGTAAAAGCTGTTCAATTTTGTTGCCATATTCTATAGATGAATCAAATTTGAACGTAATTTCAGGAGTTTTTCGCAGGCGAATGCGATGGCCGATTTCGGAACGGATAAACCCTTTCGCCCTTTCCAATGTTTTTAACGTTTCTTCCCGTTCTTCATCAGTTCCTAAAGTCGAAATATAAATCGTGGCCTGTTGAAGATCGCCTGTCACTTCGACATCCGTTACGGTAACAAATCCAAGGCGGGGATCCTTCAATTTTCGGCCGATGATGTCGCCCAGCTCTTTTTTTATCTGTTCAGCAACACGATTTGCACGCAGAGACATAAATGTCACCTCTTTTAAGAAAGCAGAGTAAAAGTACAGGTTCATGTACTTTTATCTACTTTTCTTGATAGTGTTATCGTTATTTTAGTTGGAATCCGAAAAATTATCCCTTATAAATATTCCCGGGATAATTCCAACAGCTCCCATGTTGGATTCGATTCCAAAAATTCGATTACATGATCGATTTCCCGATCCGCCGCGGAACGGGATGAGGCAACGGTCACCACGGCAATTTTTGTCCGCTGCCACACGTCCTGATGATCGATTTCCGCAACAGATACGTTAAATCTTTGTCTTGTTCTCGATATCATCCTTTGGAGAACTGCACGCTTCTCTTTTAACGAATGGGCATCCGGAATCACAAATTCCGCTTCCAAGTAGACAATCATTTTCGCTCAATTTCTTCCATTACGTAGGCCTCGATGATGTCGCCTTCTTTAATATCGTTGAAGTTTTTAATTTGCATACCGCACTCGAAGCCTTTGACAACCTCTTTTACATCGTCTTTGAAGCGTTTTAAAGATGCAAGTTCCCCTTCGTAAATGACAATTCCATCACGGATGACACGGACGTTGGCATCACGGGTGATTTTGCCATCAGTCACGTAAGAACCTGCAATTGTACCCACTTTGGAGATTTTGATTGCTTGACGCACTTCCGCCTGACCGATGACTTTTTCTTGATATTCCGGATCAAGCAATCCTTTCATGGCAGATTCAATTTCTTCGATTACTTTATAAATGATGCGGTGCAGGCGAATTTCCACGCCTTCTTCTTCCGCTGCCCGTTTAGCATTGGCATCAGGACGTACGTTAAAGCCGATCACAATCGCATTGGAAGCTGCTGCCAGGCTGATATCGGATTCCGTAATCGCTCCTACGCCAGTATGGATAATTTTTACTTTTACCCCTTCCACATCGATTTTCATCAATGAGGAAGCCAACGCTTCTACAGAACCTTGTACGTCCGCTTTGATGATAATGTTCAGCTCTTTAATATCCCCTTGGGACATTTGTTCGAACAAGTTATCCAAAGTAATGCGTGCTTTTTGGGCACGGCTTGCCTGTATTGCCATTTGCGCACGCGCTTCCCCGATTTCCCGTGCCGTTTTTTCATCTTCAAAGACTACGAAACGGTCACCTGCCTGAGGAACCTCATGCAATCCCGTAATTTCCACCGGTGTTGCAGGTGTGGCTTCTTTTACGCGGCGGCCTAAATCATTGACCATTGCACGGACGCGGCCAAACGTATTTCCGACCACGATCGGATCGCCTACTCGCAATGTACCGTTTTGCACCAGCAATGTGGCTACAGAACCGCGGCCTTTGTCCAAGCGGGCTTCGATTACCGTACCGATTGCCCGGCGGTTTGGATTTGCTTTTAATTCAGAAACTTCCGCGACGAGCAAAATCATTTCCAACAGCTGGTCAATTCCTTCGCCTTTCAATGCAGAGATAGGCACGTAAATTGTATCCCCGCCCCAGTCTTCAGGAACTAGTCCGTATTCGGTTAATTCTTGCATGACGCGCTGAGGGTTTGCTGTCGGTTTGTCAATTTTATTGACCGCCACAATGATTGGAACATTCGCCGCTTTTGCGTGGTTAATGGCTTCCACTGTTTGTGGCATGACACCGTCATCGGCTGCCACAACAAGTACAACGATATCCGTGATTTGCGCACCTCTCGCACGCATTGTTGTAAATGCTTCGTGGCCTGGCGTATCAAGGAAAGTGATTTTCTTTCCGTTAATATCTACTTGATATGCACCGATATGTTGTGTTATGCCCCCGGCTTCCCCTTCCGTCACTCTTGTGTGCCGGATTGCGTCCAATGTCGTCGTTTTTCCGTGGTCAACGTGACCCATGATCGTTACGACCGGAGGACGTTCCACCAATTCTTCTTCCGGATCTTTTTCTTCGAAATAAATATTCAAATCCGTTTTATCGATCCGTACCTCTTCTTCCACTTCCACGCCATAATCTGCGCAAACCAATTCAATGGCGTCTTTGTCAAGGGATTGGTTAATTGTCGCCATGATACCGAGCATGAAAAGCTTTTTAATGATTTCCGAAGGTTCCCGGTGCAATTTTTTTGCAAGTTCCGCAACCGTTAAAGATTCATAGAAAGTGATCTTTTCCGGAAGTTCTTTTTTTACTGGCTGTTGAGGCTGCTGCTGTTTGGATTTTTGGCGTTTTCCTCCATGAATGCCGGGTTTTTTGCGTTGTGGGCCTTTATTTTTTGAATGATGGAGACCATCCTGTTCTTTCGCCGCTTTGTTCCTTTTTATTTTTTCAAAAGAAACGTGAACATCGTGATGGTCGTCATGATCTTCTTCTTTCTTTTGAGATTGCTCTTTTCTTTTTACGTCTTTATGTTGCGGCTGTTTTGGTCTATGTTTTCCTTCAGCCTTTTTCACATGTTCATCGCTTTCATGTGTGCTGAAGATTGCATCCAGTTTCGCTACCTCTTCTCCGTTAAGCGTAGACATGTGGTTTGAAACATTTATGTTTAATTTTTTTAATTCTTCAATAACTTCCTTGCTAGGTCGATTCACTTTCTTGGCATATTCATGAACTCTCATTTTGGTCATTTGCTCACCCCCGATGAATTTTCGCTGAGTAGGCTGGACATTTTTTTGGCAAAGCCTTGGTCGGTAATGGCTATGACAACCCTGGCTTCTTTTCCAATCGCATGCCCCAGCTCGTAGCGATTGCCGAATATATGGCACTCAACATTATAAAACGTGCATTTGTCTTGTATTTTTTTTCTTGAATTGTAGGCTGCATCCGAAGAAAGAATTACGAGCTTCGCATTGCCGCCTTGAATTTCTTTGACAACCAGTTCTTCGCCGGAAACGACTTTCCGCGCTCTTGTCGCCAATCCCAACAATTGCAGAATTCTTGTTTTATTCATTTTTCAACAGCTGCTCCCTGCGAATAAGCCGTATTAACTCATCATAAATTTCGTCCGGAATTTTTACATCTAAATGGCGTTCCAACACCTTGCTTTTACGCGCCTTCTCGACAACTTCTTCCGATTTGGAGACATAGGCGCCGCGGCCGGATTTCTTTCCGGTCGGATCTACAAATACCTCTCCTTCTTTCGTACGGACAATGCGAAGCAATTCTTTTTTCGGAAACGATTCACCAGTAACGACGCAACGGCGCAAAGGAACTTTTCTTTTCGTTGGCACGCAGATCACCTTCCCTCATACGCATTCCATTTTAAGCGATTTTTTTAATCAAGAAAATCTTAGAAAATCATATCAATTTATTCTTCATCGACTTCAACATTTTGATAGAGATCAATTTGCTCGAAGGAAGTTTCGTCTTCTTCCTCTTCTTCTTTTTTGAGAAGAGGGCTGTTTTCATTTGGATAGATGCCTAATTCGCGGGCCTCGGACTCGCTTTTAATATCGATTTTCCAGCCAGTCAATTTTGCAGCAAGTCTTGCGTTTTGTCCGCGTTTTCCGATGGCAAGGGATAGTTGATAATCCGGAACGATGACCGTCGTCGATTTTTCTTCTTCATTGACAATGACATCCAGCACTTTTGATGGACTTAGCGCATTGGCAACAAAAATGACAGGATCTTCTGACCATTCAACAATATCGATTTTTTCACCATTTAATTCGTTGACAATGGCTTGTACGCGTGCTCCCTTTGTACCGACGCAGGCACCTACTGCATCCACTTCGGGATCATGGGCGTAGACGGAGATTTTGGAACGATCTCCTGCTTCACGGGCGATGGATTTTATTTCTACAATTCCATCGTAAATTTCCGGAACCTCCATTTCAAATAATCTGCGGAGTAAACCGGGATGCGTCCGGGATACGATAATCTGTGGCCCGCGGGTCGTTTTTTCTACTTTTGTAATGTAAACACGGATGCGTTGTTGAGGTTTATATTCTTCTCCCGGTATTTGTTCATGTACCGGCAGCGCCGCTTCTACTCTCCCAAGATTGATATAAACATTACGGGCATCTTTTCTTTCGATGATCCCGTTGATGATATCATCCGTGCGATCCACGAATTCTTCATAGATTACCGTTCTTTCCGCTTCGCGGACACGTTGGGTTACGACTTGCTTAGCCGTTTGCGCGGCAATACGTCCGAAGTTGCGGGGTGTCACTTCCTGTTCGATGATATCGCCAGGTTCATAAACACTGTTGATTTTTCTGGCTTCTTCCAGCGATATTTGCAATCGCGGATCTTCCACTTCCTCAACGACTTCTTTTCTTGAAAAAACTTTAATTTCCCCAGTTTCCTGATTAAAATCGATGCGGACATTTTGCGCTTGATTGAAATTGCGTTTATAAGCCGTAACCAGTGCAGCTTCGATCGCTTCCACCAATACTTCCCTTGAAATGCCTTTTTGCTGTTCCAGAGCATTTAAAGCTTCTAGTAATTCACTGCTCATCGTTTCTTTTCACTCCTAAATTAATATGATGAAAAATCGATTGCCAATCGAGCTTTCGCAATCTTTTCCTTTCCGATTTTTACAAGAACATTGCGGGTTTTTACA
The DNA here is from genome assembly GCF_038593155.1 of Ureibacillus sp. FSL K6-8385. Lineage (GTDB taxonomy): Bacteria > Bacillota > Bacilli > Bacillales_A > Planococcaceae > Ureibacillus > Ureibacillus terrenus. The sequence goes on along the minus strand of NZ_CP151968.1, from coordinate 850,492 downwards.
CGAATTTCGACTTCCAGGCTGTCTTCGTTGTTGGATCTTAAATATCCGTAGAACTCTTTCATGCCTTCTACCGGTTCATACGTCTTGATGTAAACGTATTTGCCGACCGCTTTCTCAAAATCTTTTTCTTTCTTCAGCGGGCGTTCTGCTCCCGGAGAAGAAACTTCTAAATAATAGTTTTGTGCAATAGGGTCCTTTTCATCCAGCACCGCACTTAGCCGCTCGCTTACCAGTGCGCATTGTTCAATATCTATTCCACCTTGAGGGGTATCGATGTATACACGGAGGAACCAGGTGCGGCCCTCTTTTACAAACTCAATATCCACTAATTCCAAATTTAATTCTTCCAAAATCGGAGTTACCAGCTGTTCAACGGTCGAAGTAATTTTGCTCATATAATCCTCCCAACGTATCGTTTCCTTGGCTAAAAACAGAAATTCCACCATAAAATGGTGAAATTCGAAATCCGTGTACGTATGAAATCGACCCTCCTGGTGGAGAGCTGAATCCTGACCTGTTTCAACAATAGAAAAGAGCGGGAAACCCCACTCTTTTGCTGCAGAAATATCAACAATTTATTGATATTACAATAACACAATCTCTTAAGAAATGCAAATTTAAGAAACACTTGCGGCAAGATGCGGGAAAAAGACATTCATTACCGATCATATTGCAGCTAGAATAAAGATAATTGATTGTTGTCCGGCAAACCGTCCAAAACCCCCAATTGTTCCATATACTCAATCAAGGATTTTGATACGCGTCCGCGAGTTTGCAAGTCTTCCTTGGACAAAAACTCCTGTTCATCCCTCGCTGCTACAATTTGTTTCGCAACGCTTTCGCCAAGGCCCGGGATGGCATTAAACGGAGGAATAAGCGAATTCCCCTCAATCACAAATTCGGTCGCTTTTGATTTGTACAAATCGACATTTTTGAAACTCATGCCTCTTTCACACATTTCAAGGGCAATTTCAAGGACCGTCAATAAGTCTTTTTCTTTTTTCGATGCATCCAAACCTTTTGCATTGATTTCTTCGATTCTTGTACGGATTGCCCTTGAGCCTTTGATCATCGCCGGCAAATCGAAATCTTCCGCCCGGACAGTAAAATATGCGCAATAATAGGCAAGCGGGAAGTGCACCTTAAAGTATGCCACGCGGACCGCCATTAATACATAAGCAGCGGCGTGAGCTTTCGGGAACATGTATTTAATTTTTTTGCAAGATTCGATATACCAGTCCGGCACATCATGTTCCCTCATGGCCTTTTCCATTTCTTCCGTCAATCCTTTCCCTTTGCGGACGGATTCCATCGTTTTGAAGGCAAGGGATGGATCCAAACCTTTGTAAATCAAGTACACCATGATGTCATCTCGGCACCCGATGACTTCCGAGAAGGAACATACATTGTTGGCAATCAGTTCACTCGCATTTCCGAGCCATACATCCGTACCGTGGGAAAGCCCTGAAATTTTCAGGAGCTCCGCGAATGTTTTCGGTTTTGTGTCCTCCAACATTTGGCGGACAAATTTTGTTCCGAATTCCGGAATGCCGAGGGTACCGGTATTGCATAAAATTTGTTCCGGGGTTACCCCGAGCGATTCGGTTCCGGTAAAGATTGCCATCACTTCGGGGTCATCCGGCGGAATGGTTTTCGGATCGATGCCCGTCAAATCTTGAAGCATCCGGATCATCGTCGGATCATCGTGTCCGAGAATATCCAGTTTTAAGATATTATCATGGATCGAATGGAAGTCAAAGTGCGTTGTGCGCCATTCCGCATTTAAATCGTCCGCAGGATATTGGACCGGCGTAAAATCGTAAATATCCATATAATCCGGAACAACCAGGATTCCTCCGGGGTGCTGTCCGGTTGTCCGTTTTACCCCGGTGCACCCCTGGGCCAAACGGTCGATTTCCGCCGAACGCAAATTGAGATTATTATCGTTTGCGTATCCTTTTACAAAGCCGTATGCCGTTTTTTCAGCCACCGTACCGATTGTTCCCGCACGGAATACCTTATCTTCCCCGAACAGCACCTTCGTATAATTATGAGCACGGGGCTGGTATTCCCCGGAGAAGTTCAAGTCGATATCCGGAACTTTGTCCCCATTAAACCCGAGGAATGTTTCAAACGGAATATCTTGTCCGTCTTTTTTCAAAGGGGTGCCGCATTCAGGGCAGTCTTTGTTCGGCAAATCGAATCCGGAACCGATGGAACCGTCCGTAAAGAATTCGGAATAGTGGCAGTTCGGACAAACATAATGCGGCGGCAGAGGATTGACTTCCGTAATTTCCATCATCGTTGCGACGAGCGAAGATCCCACAGATCCCCGGGAACCTACCAAGTAGCCGTCCTCCAACGATTTTTTCACGAGTTTGGCAGAAATTAAATAAACGACTCCAAATCCGTGCCCCAAAATGGAGTTCAATTCTTTTTCGAGGCGTTTTTCAACAATTTCCGGAAGTTTTTCCCCATAAATTTTATGGGCCATTTCATAAGTCATCCGTTTGATTTCCTCTTCGGCTCCTTCGATCACCGGCGTGTAAAGTTTATCTTTGATCGGCTTCACATCGCCGATCATATCGGCGATTTTTTGGGAGTTTGTCACCACGATTTCCTTGGCAAGATCCGGCCCTAAAAACGCAAATTCTTCCAGCATTTCATCCGTAGTCCGGAAATGCACTTTTGGCAGCGGATATCGGTTAAGAGGATTGGCTCCTCCTTGGGAAGATACGAGGATTTTCCGATAGATGGCATCATGTTCGTCCAAATAATGCACATTGCCCGTCGCGACGACAGGCTTATCCATTTTCTTGCCGAGCTTTACAAGCTTCCGGATGATATCCTCCAAGTGCCATTCATCGTGAATCGTTCCGCTGTCCAACAATTGTGAATATACCGGCTTTGGATGCACTTCAATATAGTCATAGAATTCCGCCACTCTTTCCGCTTCTTCCGGCGATTTGTTCATCATCGTTTCAAACAGCTCGCCGTTGCCGCATCCGGAACCGATGATTAATCCTTCCCGATGTTTCATTAAATCGGAACGGCGGATGCGGGGAACGCGGTAGAACGTTTCCGTATGGGAAATGGAAACTAATTTGAACAGGTTTTTCAATCCGACATTATCGACCACCAAAATCGTGCAGTGGTATGGTCTGGATTGTTTGTAGGAGTCCTGTCCGCCCATGAATTTGTTGAAATCGTCATGGTATTCGATGCCTTTTTCCTTTGCTTCTTTCAATAGATGCAGCAGCAAATATCCGGTGGCCTCCGTGTCATAAATCGCCCGGTGATGCTGGGTAAGTTCAATGCCGTATTTTTTACATAGAGTATTCAAGCGGTGATTTTTTAAGGTTGGATTTAACAATCTGGACAGTTCAAGGGTATCAATCACCGGATGTTTGACCCCTTTAATTCCCGCTTTTTCATAGGCGGTATAAAGGAAACCGGTGTCAAAGGATGCGTTATGGGCAACGACAATCGCATCTCCTATGAATTCATGAAATTCCCTTATGACATCATCCACTTCCGGTGCATCTTTCAACATATCATCGGTAATATGCGTCAATTCCACGATATTTTTTGGGAGAGGCCGGTGCGGATTGGCAAAACGTTCAAATCTGTCAATGATTTTGCCGTCACGGATTTTCACCGCCGCCAATTCAATAATCGTATCGTACGCAGTGGATAATCCGGTTGTTTCCACGTCAAATACGACAAATGTCGCTTCATCCAGTTTGATATGTTGTTCTTCATAGGCAATCGGAACACCATCATCGACCAGGTTCGCTTCCAAACCATAAATGATTTTAATGCCGTATTTTTTTCCGGCGGCATAGGCTTCCGGATAAGCTTGCACAACGGCGTGATCGGTAATCGCGATGGCGGGATGCCCCCACTTTGCCGCTTGCGCAACAAGGCGGTCGACCGGAGTTACCGCGTCCATTTGGCTCATCGGCGTATGTAAATGCAATTCGACCCGTTTTTCCCCCTCAGGTGCGGTGTCTTTTCGAGGCTCTTTATGAATTTCATTGATATCATTGGCAATCATCACTAATTCGCGCACAAATGTATCATTTTGCACAGAACCTCTGACCCTTACCCACATTCCTTTTTTAATGCGGGCCATTTTCTCGGCATCATCATTGTTGCGGGAAAACATTTTCACCAAGATGGAGTCCGTGTAATCTGTCAGTTTCATTTCCAGCAATGAACGGCCGCTTTTCAATTCTTTTATTTCTACGGCAAAAACGTGCCCTTCGATGACAATGCGGCGCTCTTCTTCCACTATCGATTTGATTTCGGCAATCTCCGGATCGTGGATCATAGAACCGATTTGCACAGGACCTTCTTCAACCGGAGAAGGTTCATTCTTCTCTTTCTCTTTTTCTTTTTCACGCTTTTGAAAATCTTCAATGGCTTGTCTTGCCAATTCGATTTCTTCCCGTTTACGCTGTTCCATCAACCGTTCCTGTTCCGCTTTTTCTTCTTCCGATGCTTCGACCAATTTGAAATCCACCGTAATCGGAGGAAATCCGAAACAAGCATACGTTTCTGAAATGATATCCCGATACTTCGATTTCAACGTCAATTGTTCCATTTCGGAAATACAGGAAAGAATGAGCTTATTTCCTGTCCAAACCGGGACTTGGCAAGTCAATCGTTTTTTCACCGGCGGAGAGGCATCAATCCGCTCCACGACAGATAACCAATATTCGGAAATGAGATTTTCCGTCACTTGCGGATTTTCTGTTTTAATCGTGAGTACCGTCTGGGCTATATGGTGAAATGCTTCCATCAAGCGGGTGTAAAATAGTTGATATACTTGAAATGGCAATATATTTTTCAACTTCACGGAGAAATTCCAAATTCTCTTTTTCTTATGAACGGTCAACCGGGTTAGTTCCCCCTGTTCAAAAAAGGGCATGTAAATATCATCCGTTAATTTTAATTGGGATAAAAGCATCCGCAAGTTCTCTCTTGCTTTTGAATGTTCCATCCAATTCACCGCCTTTCCTCCGATGGAATAAAAAATGAAAAGAATTCGCACAACTCGTGACAAGGCGGACAAGCGGCCTGTCTTTGAGAGCAGCGAATTCCATAAGTTATCCCAACTAAAAATTATACACTATTTTTTAAAAGTCTGTTTGAAATTATTCCGTTCGGTAAAATTCATTTAACCGGTCGATCAGTTCTTCTTTCACGCATTCAACTGTTTCGCCCGTTTTCCTGTTTTTCAATTCCACAATTCCGTCTTTTGCTTTTTTGCCGGCTGTCACACGAATCGGTAAGCCGATTAAATCAGCATCAGCAAATTTCACGCCTGCCCTTTCATCCCGGTCATCAAATAAAACATCGTAACGATATGTCGTCAAAATATTATAGAGGAGTTCTGCAAGATGATGTTGCTCTTCATCCTCTGCGTTTGCTGCCATGACATGCAAATCATAAGGTGCCAAATGTTTTGGCCAAGAAAGCCCTTTTTCGTCTTGGAACCGCTCCGCCAGGACAGCAAATATTCTTGTAAGGTCCAATTGAAAGCTTGCTATTTGCAAAGGGATTGGTTTTCCATCCTGTCCGGTAATGGTTGCCCCCATTTTTTCGGCATAGGCAGGATTGATTTTGGTTAATCGCCCTATCGAAATCCCTTTTTCAAGCTGAATCGTTCCATGGCCATCAGGGGAAGGATCCCCTTCTTCGATGTATCGGATATCTTCATATAAATTAATGGCAAAGTCGCGATTCGGATTAACGTTGATATAATGATAGCCCTCTTCATTTGCACCGCTGGCCCCGTTTACAATGGACTTAATCCCATGGTCGGCAATGACCATTATGTCAATGGGCAATTTAATTGGACCGATGAAGCCTTTCGGGCAACCGATGTTTTCCACGATTTCTTCATCGCTCGCAAATCGCACATTTGTTGCATTCAATATTTTTGCTATTTTTCGTAAATTTAATTGATGGTCGCCGCGAACGAGAGCTACAACAATCTTGCCATCGACATTTAGCACGAGGGATTTGATGCACTTGCTTGGATCAACTTCCAGGAAACCGCACAAATCGTTGATTGTTTGGATGCTTGGTGTAGCAATCTTTTCCAACGGTTTCAAATCTTCATCGAACGGTTCATATTTTCTGGACACTTTTGCAATTTCTGCAATTACCGCATAATCCGACTGATCGGAATAAGCAATCCATTCCTGCCCGATTTCCGTCCGAATGACAAATTCATAGGATTCCTCGCCGGCAATTTTGGTATCCGCTTCTGCCAAATCCACGGTCAATCCCAAGCGGGAAAAAATCCGTTCATACGCTTCCTTCATTTGTTCAAAGCCGTCATTCAAACCCTCTTTGCTGTTATGAAATAAATACGCTTCCTTTACGAGAAATTCCCGAGCCTGCAATAAATCGAGACTTGGCTTTATGTCGCTGCGGAACCGGTTTTGGAATTGGTAGAGAAGAAGCGGCAATTTTTTATACGTTTTGATTTCATCGGAAATGATGGAAGTCATCAACTGCAAATTTGATGCAAACAGCATTTCTTTACGATCGTCCTGCGCAGAACCCGGATGCCCTTTCAGGCTTTCCGCCGATCCGGACTGCCGCAGCAAATCCGTATGTATGTACGGCAATACCACTTCAATCGCATCTCTCTTTTCGATTTCTTCCCGAACTATTTGTATTATTTTTTGCATTACCCTTTTTGCCAAAGGTAAATAAGAATATGTTCCGTTCGGATGTTTTCGAATATAGCCTGCACGCATCAGCATTTGGCAGGATTTCGTTTCCGCATTTCGAGGCACTTCACGCATTGTCGGAATCAACGTTCGGCTTTGTTTCATAAGTGCTCCACCTTTGTTTTCTATCTTTCTTAATAGAATAGCATACCCCTGGAAAGGATGAGTATATACATTTTTTGAATTGTGACACGCCACTCTCTTTTATTCTTGCAAAACCGGAAATACTCCTGCTGTACAAACCTATTTCTTGCAAAAAAAATCGCCTCCGTCGGCAAACCGGATGGCGAAGAAAAAGTTTTATTGGTGGAAAAACAATCGCTGAATATCGTTCCACGTTACAGCAATCATTAAAATCATTAACAACACGATTCCTACGAAATGAACCATGCCTTCCTTTTTGCGGTCGACAGGTTTTCCTCTTAACGCTTCAATGCTGAAGAACATTAATCGTCCGCCGTCTAACGCAGGAAGAGGAAGCAGGTTCATGATACCCAAGTTAATGCTGAGTGCTGCTGTCCAATACATGAGCGTAAAGAAACCGTGTTTTGCAACTTCCCCAGTCGCTTGATAGATGCCGACAGGACCTGCCAAATCGTCAAGGGAAAAATGACCGGCAATTAAATGAACTAACGCTTGCAGAATCAAGACGGTGTATTCCCAAGTTTGTTGAAAACCATAAACAACCGCTTTTATTGGATTTTTCTCAAGAGGGCTTTGGTAGATTACCCCAATTTGCCCTACCTTTTCACCATTTTCCAATTCCACATATTCCGGGACAACCGTCAACTCGGCCTCTTGTCCGCCTCTTTCAACAATCATTGAGAGCTCTTTCCCGGGATTTTCTTTAACATAATTTGTTAAATCTTCCCATTTATCAATTGGATGTCCGTTTATGGATTTTACATAATCCCCGGCTTTCATGCCCGCTTCGGCTGCAGGACTGTCATCCATTACTTCGGAAATAATCGGTTCGTTCGTCGGAACCCCTTGGAAGATTCCCAGAAAAATAAAAATGACAAATGCCAGAATGAAGTTAAACAATGGACCGGCAAAGATTGTCAGTGTGCGCTGCCACAACGATTTCGCTTCAAATGTACGGTCGAAAGGGGCAATGACCGTTTCTTCCCCGTTTTCAATGATTATGGCATTCCGAGCCACGTCGAAGCGCACGAGCCGTTCTTCCTCATCATACCCCTCAATCCATAAATCCTTATTTAAATCCGCCCGTTCCACTTCCATGAATAACACATTGGGATTCTGGACATTTTGGTTCAGATAAATCTTTTCTACTTTTTCATCATCATTTAATACGAGACCTACCCGATAGCCTGGTTGGAGCTCGATTTGATCAAACTCTTCCCCGGCCATCCGCACATAACCGCCGAGCGGCAATAATCGGATGGTATATAATGTTTCACCTTTTTTCATGCCAAAAATTTTTGGGCCCATACCAATGGCAAATTCCCGCACTAAAATTCCTGACCGTTTAGCAAAAATGAAATGCCCGAGTTCATGAAAGAAAACGATTAAACCGAATACGAGGATAAACGCCAATATTGTTTGCATAAAATACCACCTTTAAAGCCGCGTTGGAGTTTATTGTACCATACTGAGCACTTTTTTTCTTGTTTCCTTGTCCACATGCAAAATTGTTTCCAAATCCGGGTTCGAAATATTATCATGGTTGTCCATAATCCGCTCGATGATTTCTTCAATTTCCAAAAATGTAATCTTCTCCTGCAAAAACAATTGCACTGCCGCCTCATTTGCAGCATTCATTGCCGTTAAAATTGTCCCGCCCATTCGTCCTGCTTCATAAGCCAATTTTAACGCTCTAAACCGTTCAAAATCCACCTTTTGAAAATGCAGCTGGCCAATTTCCGCCAAATTTAACGGTTTGCCGCCAATGAGTGGCAAACGATCCGGATAGCTTAGTGCATATTGGATCGGCACCCGCATATCCGGTGTGCCCAATTGGGCGATGATGCTTGTATCTTGGAACTCCACCATTGAATGAATGATGCTCTCCTTATGAAGCAATACATCGATTTGATCAAACGGCATTTCGAATAATACATGGGCTTCAATAACTTCCAATCCTTTGTTCATCATCGTTGCCGAGTCAATCGTAATTTTGGCCCCCATTGACCAATTCGGATGATTTAAAGCTTCTTTTACAGTAACATTTTTTAATTCCTCGCGGGTTTTATCCCTGAATGCGCCGCCGGAAGCCGTTAAAATGAGACGTCGAATCTGTTTTGGGTTTTCCCCGTTCAACGACTGAAAGATGGCTGAATGTTCACTGTCAACCGGCAAAATCGGCGCATGATGCATTTTCGCCTCTTCCATCACAAGATGCCCGGCGGTTACGAGAGTTTCTTTATTCGCGATGGCAATCGTTTTCCCCATTCGTACAGCCGCCAATGTCGAAGGCAATCCGACACTGCCCAAAACGGCATTCACCAAAATGCTCGTATCCGGATGGGTTGCGACTTCTATCAGCCCTTGTTCGCCGTATGTAAAATTTATATGTGGAAACTCTTTTTTTAATGCATAGGCATCTTTTTCTTCCTGCACAGAGACCAGCTCCGGCTGCAATGCCTGGATAATTTCACGGGTCTTTTCTATATTTTTTCCTGCAGAAAATGCAACAAGCCGAAACTCTTCAGGATGGTTTAGTAAAATATCGCAAGTTTGCAATCCGATTGAGCCTGTTGCCCCCAACAAACTGATCTTTTTCAACATGTTCCTTCCCTTCGTTAGCTGACAAAATGCAACAAGTTAAGTAAAGGTAACACAAACAATAAGCTGTCAAAGCGGTCCAAAATTCCTCCATGACCTGGAAGAATCTTGCCCGAATCTTTCACATCATAATGTCGTTTGATGGCGGATTCCACCAAATCTCCCAATTGTCCGAAAACGGAGCTGACAATCGTTACTAGAATAAGTATAAACCAAGGTTTATCAAATGGGTAAATTATATGCATAATACTTGTAATCACGATTGCGGTGAGTATGCCGCCAAAGAATCCTTCAACGGTCTTATTCGGGGAGATTTCCGGCCATAATTTATTCTTGCCGAATTTTCTTCCGATGAAGTACGCTCCGGAATCGGTGGACCAGACGATGAGTAAGGCAAAAATAATGAACTCCAGTCCGGCGTTTCTCGTTTCGATCAAATAGTAAAAACCGATGCCGACATATAAAGCGGACAATAATACAAACCCGATTTCATCAAAGGTAAATTGGTTCTTCACAATAACCGAATGAATCAACAATAAAAGAGCCGCTATGACAAGAAACTCCAATTTTGAATAGGAAGTCGCTTCATGCAATTTATTGGCCCATTGATCGGGCATTAACAGGATATATACGGTCATGAACCCGACGAATCCCGGAACTGAAAAAATGGACATTTTCTTCATCCGCAGCAATTCAAACATTGCCACTGTCGCCATAGCATAAACCAATAAAGCAAAAGGAAGTTTACCATAAACTACAAACGGGATAAAAAAGGCAGCTGCTATGACTGCTGTTATAATCCGTTGCTTCAATCGATTTCTTCTCCTTTCAATCCGTCAATCCGCCATATCTGCGATTCCTTTTCTGATAAGCCTGAATCGCTTCCATAAAATCTTCTTCATCAAAATCCGGCCAAAGAGTTTCTGTAAACCAGAACTCCGTATAAGCCAATTGCCAAAGCATAAAATTGCTTAAGCGCACTTCTCCGCTTGTTCGGATCAATAAATCCGGTTCCGGCAGATGGGAAGTCATCAAATATTGATTCACGGTTTCTTCCGTAATTTCCTCAATCGTTAATTTTCCTTCCTGCACTTCCTTCATCATGGATTTCATCGCCTTGACAATCTCTGCGCGGCTGCCATAGTTCAATGCGAAGTTTAAAATCAGCCCCGTATTATTTTTTGTTTTTTCCATTGCTTTATTTATTGCTCTTTTTGTATGCTCCGGTAAACCTTCCTTTTCGCCGATCATTTGAACGCAAATATTTCGCTCCATAATTTCCGGCAAAAATTCATCGAGGAATTTTTCTGGCAAGCTCATCAAATATTCCACTTCGGTTTTCGGGCGCTTCCAGTTTTCTGTAGAAAAAGCGTATAGGGTCAGCACTTTCACCCCAAGTTCATCCGCGACCCGAGCAATTCTTCTTACGGTTTTCATCCCTTCTTGATGCCCAGCGATCCTTGGCATAGCCCGCCTTTTTGCCCAACGTCCATTGCCGTCCATAATGATTGCAATATGGGAAGGGATTTCTTCAATATTGCTATCCAGTTCGGACGCTCTTTTTTCAAATTTTGCTTTTTTAAAAAATTTCTTAAATATCATGTATTCCCCCACCTGACAACGTTTTGGACGTATTCTTATTAATAATATCAAAATCCAATATATGTGTCTTATATTTCCTTTATAATTATTTGTATTTTTTATAATCTTTTACTATCTTATGTACAAGTTTCCCATTATACGTTTTTCTGGATAAAAAAACCAATACTTGCAAATTTAAATGAAAAAGACGTCCTGAAAGGAAGGACGTCACAATCGCTTGAAAGTTCTCTTTTGGCGGCAACCATTAAATTGCAAGGATTTCCTCTTCTTTTTCTTTTGCTAAATTGTCGATTTTGGCAATAAAATCATCCGTTAACTTCTGGATATCATTTACATGGCCACGCAATTCGTCTTCCGTAATTTCACCATTTTTCTCCATTTTTTTCAATTCATCATTTGCGTCACGGCGAACGTTACGAATGGCAACACGCGCTTCTTCCGCTTCTTTCTTAACAAGTTTCACCAACTCTTTGCGGCGCTCTTCAGTCAAAGGAGGGATTGCCAAGCGGATGACGTTTCCATCATTGGCTGGAGTTAAACCGAGATCGGATTTTAAAATCGCTTTTTCAATTTCCCCTAATACCGATTTATCATATGGACTTATCACAAGAAGACGAGGTTCCGGAGCAGTAATACCCGCAAGCTGGTTAACAGGTGTCGGTACCCCATAATAGTCCACGTTGATGCGGTCAAGCAATGAAGCATTTGCTCTTCCTGCGCGAATCGATGCAAGCTCCCTAGTAAAAGCCGCGATCGATTTATTCATTTTCTCCTTCGCTTGTTCATACACACTGTTCATTATGCATTCCTCCTAACAACAGTCCCGATTTTGTCACCTAATACGGCACGTTTAATGTTCCCTTTTTCCATAATAGAGAATACTATTAATGGAATATCATTGTCCATACATAATGTGGAAGCTGTGGAATCCATTACTTGCAACCCTTGCTGGATGACATCCAAATAAGTGAGGGTATCGTATTTCACAGCATCCCGATGAATTTTTGGATCCGCCGAATAAACGCCGTCAACATTATTTTTTGCCATTAGAATCGCATCCGCATCAATTTCAGCCGCTCTCAATGCAGCAGTTGTATCTGTGGAGAAAAATGGGTTTCCGGTACCGGCAGCGAAAATTACAACACGCCCTTTTTCGAGGTGACGCACCGCTTTTCGACGTATGTAAGGTTCCGCTACTTGGGTCATCACGATGGAAGATTGTACACGAGTTTCCACATTCAACTTTTCAAGGGCATCCTGCAAAGCCAGGGAATTCATAACCGTTGCAAGCATTCCCATGTAATCGGCAGAAGCGCGATCCATTCCCATTTCACTTCCCATTTTACCACGCCAAATGTTTCCTCCGCCAACGACAACTGCCACTTCTACTCCAAGATCAACAACTTCTTTAATATCTTCTGCCACCGATTTAAGAATTTTAGGAGAAATTCCAAATCCTGCTTCTCCTGCTAACGCCTCACCACTAATTTTAATCACAACTCGCTTATATTGCGGCACACTCATAGTAAACCTCCATTATCCATTCTTTTCCTTTTCTGAAAAATAGGGAACACTTAGAGTGCTCCCCATAGAGTTTGTGTATTTATGCTCAATTATTTACCTTTTACTTGGCTCATAACTTCTTCCGCAAAGTTGTCGGCGCGTTTTTCAATGCCCTCTCCAACTTCATAGCGCACGAATGAAGTTACATTGCCGCCTGTAGATTTCACGAAATCGCGTACTTTTTGATCTGGATCTTTTACAAATGCTTGTTCTAATAAGCAAACTTGTTCAAAGAATTTTCCAAGTCGACCTTCAACCATTTTTGCCACAATGTTTTCAGGTTTGCCTTCGTTTAACGCCTGTTCAGTCAATACTTTGCGTTCGTGTTCAACTTCTTCCGCAGGTACTTCATCACGCGTGATATATTTTGGATTGATTGCTGCAATGTGCATCGCAATGTCTTTTGCAGCTTGGCTGTCTGTTGAACCTTCAAGCACAACTAATACCCCGATGCGGCCGCCCATGTGAAGATATGCACCGAATGCATCAGCGTCTGTTTTTGTTTTGATTTCGAAACGGCGGAGGGTGATTTTTTCACCGATTGTTGCCACAGCAGACGCGATTTGGTCTTTGATTGTTTCTCCTTTTTCATTTTTTACTTCCAATGCCGCTTCCACGGATTCAGGTTTAGCTTTAATTAGTTGTGCAGCCAAGCTTTTTACCAATTCTTGGAATTGGTCGTTTTTCGCAACGAAGTCTGTTTCAGCGTTTACTTCCAAAATCACTGCATCGTTGCCTTCTGTTAAAATATAAGTTGTACCTTCCGCCGCGATGCGGTCAGCTTTTTTGCTTGCAGATGCCAAACCTTTTTCGCGTAGGTAATCGATTGCAGCATCGATGTCGCCGTTTGTTGCTACAAGGGCTTTTTTACAATCCATCATACCTGCGCCCGTTTTTTCACGAAGTTCTTTTACTAACTGTGCAGAAATAGCCATTGAAAGTTCCTCCTTGGATCATTTAGTTTACTATAAGTTTTTACCTTTTTTTATCATAAGAAACCATGGTTTCTCAAAAAAAGGTGATAAGTGAAACACCCACTTATCACCCATGTAGCAGTGAATTACTCAGCAACTACTTCTTCAGCTTGAGCTTCAGATTCACCTTGTTTACCCTCAATTAAAGCGTCTGCGATTTTTGCTGTCAATAATTTTACAGCGCGGATCGCATCATCGTTTGCAGGAATTACGTAGTCGATTTCGTCTGGGTCGCAGTTTGTATCTACAATTCCCACAATCGGAATATTTAATTTACGAGCTTCAGCTACAGCGATGCGTTCTTTGCGCGGGTCTACCACGAACATAACGTCAGGCAATTCGTTCATGTCACGAATACCGCCAAGGAATTTCACTAAACGTTCATGTTCTTTTTTCAATTTCATAACTTCTTTTTTAGGAAGAACGTCGAAAATACCTTCTTCTTCCATTTTTTCGATTTCTTTCATACGTGCAACACGTTTTTTGATTGTTTTGAAGTTTGTTAATGTTCCACCTAGCCAGCGTTGGTTGATGTAGAAGTTGCCAGAACGCTCAGCTTCCTCTTTGATAGCATCTTGTGCTTGTTTTTTCGTACCGACAAAAAGAACTTTTCCGCCGTTCGCTCCAACTTGACGCATGAACTCGTAAGCTTCTTCTAATTTTTTCACAGTTTTTTGCAAATCGATGATATAAATGCCGTTACGTTCAACAAAAATGTATTTTTTCATTTTTGGATTCCAACGGCGTGTTTGGTGTCCGAAATGTACACCGGCCTCTAGCAATTGTTTCATTGAGATTACTGACATGAATTTTCCTCCTATTAATATTGGTTTTATTCCTCCGCATTTATCATTTGGGATAAGCAACTTAAAAGAGGCCTTTTAAGCACCACTTATCCATCAAAATGCGTGTGTAATCGTTACACCACTTGGTAATATAACACAAACCCCTTTGCCGCGCAAGAAGTTTTATGCTTTGCCCTTTAAAAGTTCATTTTTGGAACTTCAATAATAGTTCAATTTCCTTTTTCCCTTTCTGGGTGATTTTTGCAATCTCTTCGATTGATTTTCCTTCTTGATGAAGGGACAATACTTTTTCTTTCAATGACGTTTCCGCCTGTAATGGATCATTCTCTTTTATTTTATGCGCTTTTTCTTTTCCTGCCATTTCGTTGGATGTCTTTAGCTGCTTTATATATGCTATTTTCGCAACGGATTTTGGCACTACTTTCAAGCTTGTTTTTTCTGCCCCATTTTCATGCAAATCGTTTTGCTTGTCATCTGAACCGGGTTGATTGATTTGCTCTGTTGCATCATTTGGAAACTCTTTTGATTGCAATGATTTTAAATTTTTTAATTCATTAATAAACCGATCGTTTTCTTCTTTCATTTCCAACAAATAGGCGCTTATGGCATCTTCCATTTCTTTCATTATTTTATTTTGCCGAATTTCCAAATCCTTAAACTTCGCGATTTTTGAATTTAATATAAAAATAAGAAGAAAGCCGATCAATTGTAAAATGATGAGAAGAATGATGAGTACTGTAGCCATATAAACTCCTATCCACTGTAATCAATAAAATTTCCTTTATAGGGATGTTTCAATTCCTGAGCTTCTTTTCGCTTTCTTTTTTTCTGATAGTGATGGTTGCTATTTCCCCCTTTATTTCCCTTACGATCCTTTTCTTCGGATACTATAGAGATTTTTTCGGTGTCGTTTACGGTGAGTTGCTTTTTTTCGGTTTCTTTTTTTAACGCTTCGTTTGCGTAATATTGCTGCTGAACAACATGCTGCTGATGTTGTTCAGCCAATTTTCCCGCATCCACCGTTTTGGGAATCGCAATTTGTAATTCCACACCTTTTAAACTCATTCGTCCCACCTATAATTATGTATTAGTTCTCTTTGTCAATATGTATTATTCCTCTTTTGATAAAAGCTTTCTTAATTTCAACAGCGCTTTGGAATGAATCTGCGAAATCCGGGAAGTGGATAAATTCAACACTTCCCCGATTTCGGTCAACGTCATCTCTTCCGAATAAAACAAGCTTAAAACGAGCTGTTCCCTTTCACTCAATTTTTTAATATTATCTGCAAGTTCTTCAATCAATTCTTTATGTATTGCTTCCTGTTCAGGTGTCCGGGCATTTTCATCCCGAATCATGTATGTATTCCGGTCATTGTCATCCTGGTCATTCAGTGTTTCATTAAGGGACAATATGTTTGAAAAGAAATGTTCTTGCACCGTTTGATAAACTTCTTCCACCGGTATGTTCATATGTTCTGCAAGTTCTTCCGGCGTCACGTGGCGCATTAATTTTTGCTCCAATCGTTCAATGACTGATTCCATTTTTTTCGCTTTATCCCGGGCTGAGCGCGACAGCCAATCCTCTTTTCTGAGGCCGTCTATGATAGCGCCGCGCACCCTGAAAGATGCGTATGTATCAAATTGCAAATCCCTGTTAATATCAAACTTATTCAGCGCATCAAAAAGCCCCATCATTCCCAAACTTGTTAAATCATCCCGGGAAACATTTTTCGGCAGCCCCGATCCGATTCGCTGGACATGATAAGATACAAGAGGCTGATATTTTTTGATCAATAAATTGCCAGCATGCGGATCCCGGTTTTTTATCCAGCTGTTCCATAATTCTTGCTCATCTAACTTCCTTACCATGGCATCCACCTTTCTTCAATAAACGCCTTTATTACTAAAAATTATATCAAACACAGGTACAAAAAACACCGGATTCAATAGGACCAAATCATTTGATTATCACGCAGTAATTTTTGTTTTTTCTGTGGAAAATAGCCTAACAGAAAGTTTTTTTCATCCAAAAATAGTACTTAAGCATCATCCTTTTCTTCCATCATTGCCCGGACAACATTGGCAATTTCTTCAGCATTTTGGTCTTGCAATCCTTTGGAAGAAGAATGGTGATTGTTCATTTCTTCCGGATTTTCAATTCCGGATTGCATTTCCTCCGAAAGGTTTTCATTTCCGTCTGTTTCATCTTTCTCAATCGCATCATTTAAATGTTCATCATCTGGCGTAAATAAGATGAAGCCGATGAGAGAACGCACAGGAAACATCAGTATGAAAACGGCAATCGCAACGAAAAAGGATGTTAGCATAATTTTTAATGGGGATATCGATTCCTGATACACAATGGCAAACGTGACCGTAAAAGCGAATAAACTTCCCCAGCAATTCCAAAATACAGAACCGTACATTAAATTTCATTCACTCCTTGATTCACTGTGCGAATCATCAATTTTCCTGTTGCAGGATTAAATTCAATGGTCCTTCCGCTGCTGCCTCCCGTATCTTCTGCAATAATCGGGATTCCCAGTTCCTTGAGCACCCTTTTTACAGCTTCCACATTCCTTTGCCCGATCCGCATGATTTCCTTTGACGAAGAAAACTGGAACATTTGGGCGCCGCCGGCAATTTTTGCCTTTAACCGGCATTTTTGGGCCCCTTCCTTCAAGAGCATTTCCTCCAGCCCTTTAATGCCTGTGTCTGCAAATTTGGCAATATTGGGAGTTTCAGAACGGCTGAGCGAAGAATCCGGAAGCATAATATGGACAAGTCCGGCAACTTTCTTCGTTTCATCATATAAAACGACCCCTACACATGAACCCAGGCCAGAGGTACGGATCGTATCCGGCGGTTTGGCCACACCCATTTGGGCAATTCCTACTTTCACTACCTTCCCCATATTATCTGACCCCTAACGCTTTAAAAATGACGTTAAAGGATTCCGGGGAAGGCAATAACAAAAAGCGCCCTGTCATTCCCGAATCCTCTTTTCCTTCTTCAGAGATGGATGTGTGAATGACAATCACGTAATCACTGACCCTGGAAATTTCAATCAGTCCCAAACTTATAATTGCCCCAAACATATCGATGGCCAATCCTGGAACAGTGGAACAAACCTTTAATTGCAAAAAATCTGACAAAGCGGATAAATAAGCGCCGGATAAAATATTTCCGATTTCCTGCATGGCAGACAATCCAAGTTCGGAAACATCAGTGCGCAAATCAAACCGTTTATTTTTCAAAAGCCTCCGGATAAACCGATTTGCCTGTTCAATCGGCAAAACGTAAAACATGTTACCTTCCAGATCGCCTTCCAACCTTAGATAGATTCCAACAACCACCTCATCCGGGACGCCCAATAAATTCATTGTTTCATTAAATGTAATCATCTCCGCTTTCGGGACATGCATTTCTATCCTTTTATCCAAGAGAAGAGATAGGGATGTTGCCGCATGGGCTGCTCCGATATTCCCGATTTCCTTCAGAATATCCAGATGCATTGGATCGATTTTAGGATGAATCATGAGAAATCCCTGCTTTTCAATAGTTTAATCCGGCAAGTTTAATACTTTATCGAGATGGAGCAAAATCAATAAACGATTTCCGATTTTTGAAACCCCTGAGATAAAAGGTTCTTCGATTGCTCCAACCACTTCCGGCTGAGGTTCAATGGAATCGGCCGATATATCGAGCACATCATTGGCCGAATCGACAATAAACCCTGCTTCCATTCCATCCAGCTGAACGATAATGATTCGGACAGACTCGGTTTTTTCGGCAGGCGGGAGTCCAAAACGTTCCCTTAAATCGATGATCGGCGTGACCACCCCCCGCAGGTTGATGACACCTTTCACAAATCTTTCAGTACCTGGCACACGGGTTATATGAATCATTTTTTCGATTCCTTGCACGTGGCTGACCGGAATCGCGTATTCTTTGTCCGCTAATTGAAAAACGATGACTTTGATGATGTCCTGCTCCGATACTACCATTAGAGCACCCCTTTTCTGTCATGATTACATTAACGCATTAATATCAATAATTAAGGCAACTTGTCCATTTCCTAAAATGGTTGCTCCTGAAATGGCAAAAATATTTTTTAAATAGTTGCCAAGGGATTTCAGTACAATTTCTTGCTGGCCGATGAAAGAATCCACTACCAGTCCGGCGAGCTTTTCCCCCTTCCGGACAATCACAACGGAATGGCAGCCGTCTTCATGCTTTTCATTGCGCGGCACTTCGAAAATTTCCTCCAGGAAAATGAGCGGAACCACTTTTCCGCGGAAATCAATGACTTTCTGATTGTGTGCATTTAGAATATCTGATTTTTGAATAATGGAAGTTTCGATGATGGATGAAATCGGAATCGCGTATATTTCATCCTCGATTTTCACCAGCATGGCAGAAATAATCGATAATGTTAACGGAAGTTGAATTGAAAATATTGTGCCGACATCTTCCTGCGATTCAATGGAGATGGCTCCGCCAAGTGCTTGGATCGTCGATTTTACGACATCCAAGCCGACCCCGCGTCCTGAAATGTCCGTAATTTTTTCTGCTGTTGAAAATCCCGGTTCAAAAATAAGTTCATTGATTTGCTTATCGGTCAGCGTCTGTGCGGATTCTTTCGTCACAATTCCCCGTTCAATCGCCTTCTTTAACACTTTTTCTTTATTAATGCCGGCACCGTCGTCTTCGATTTCAATAAAGACATAATTGCCGCTGTGATAAGCCCTTAACGTCACCGTACCTTCTTCCGGTTTCCCCTTCGCTTTTCGGACTTCGGGACTTTCGATGCCATGATCGACGGAATTGCGGATTAAGTGTACCAGCGGGTCGCCAATTTCATCTATTACTGTGCGATCAAGTTCCGTTTCTGCACCTGTAATTTCCAGTTTAATTTTTTTATTCAATTCCCTCGAAAGGGAACGGACCATTTTCGGGAACCGATTAAAAACCGTTTCGATCGGAACCATGCGCATTGTCAACACAATATTTTGCAAATCCCCCATCGTGCGGCTCATCCGCTCAACCGTTTCCGTCAACTCAGGATGTTTCGCCTCAGCCGCGATGGACTGCAAACGTCCACGGTCAATCACCAATTCCTCGAATAAATTCATTAAAATATCAAGGCGCTCGATGCTTACGCGTATCGTTTTGGAGTGGGAATTATGTATGGCGGTCTTCGCTTCTTTTTTTGCGGCTTCCGTTTTTTTATCCTGTTTTGAATCCATATGTATTTCATTTTGCAACTGTTCTTTCGACGCGATGGCCCCTTTGCCCGTTTTCTTGATCATGTCATCCGTAAGCGGTACCACCACAACATGATCAATTTCTGACACTTTGCTGATTTTCTCTTGTATTTCCTCTTGGGAAACTTTCGTGATGAATGCCACTTGGAAAGTTTGGTCAAATTGTTCTTCTTCAAGATTTTCAACGGTCGGGAATGATTTCAATACTTCCCCGTTTTTCTCCAGCACTTCAAACACCATAAAAACCCGGGCGGCTTTCAAGAGGCAATCGGGCCGAAGGGAAACAGTGATTTCATAAACGTTGAATCCTTGTTCTTTCGACTGCTGTATTACCGTAATATCATATTCATCATAAACGAGCTGACTTTCGGAGGAGACTTCCTCCATTGCCACATCTGCTGCGGTTTCCTTAGTTGCAGGATTGTTTTGGGGAAGTTGTTCGCCCGCTTCAATCGCCATTAATTTCGAAACAATTCCGGATACATCCCGCTTACCGCCGCCCCCTCCCGCTATATCCATAATCATTGCTTCCAAATGGTCGACGGATTCAAATACGACATCCAAGATATTCGAATTCACGGCAATTTTTTCATTCCGGATGGCATCCAATACATTTTCCATTTTATGGGTCAAATCCGCCAAATCTTCAAACCCCATCGTGGCAGCCATCCCTTTTAACGTATGGGCCGAACGGAAAATCTCATTGACGATGGATAAATCATCCGGGTTTTTTTCAAGTTCTAAAAGATAATCGCTGCATGTTTGCAAATGCTCTTTACTTTCTTCGATAAACATATCCAAATATTGCTGATTCATTTCCATAGGAACACACTCCCTTTTACCGCAAATATCTCATGATGGTCATTGCAATCTCATTGACATTCACTACTTCATCGATCAGTTGCGTCCCGATGGCTGATTTGGGCATTCCATAAACGATGCATGTCTCAGGGGATTCTGCGATTGCAATGACATTTCCGGATTTTTTTAAAGCGATTAATCCTTTTGAACCGTCGGAACCCATCCCTGTCATAATTACTGCAATTTTATCCAATTCATTAAACTGGCTGACGCTTTCAAACAACGCATCGACACTTGGCCGGTGTCCTGCCCTTGGCGGTTCCTGATCATCCAAAAAGAGTTCGTAATGGGAGCCGATTTTTCTCAATTTTAGGTGAAAACCGCCCGGAGCTATATAGGCCGTCCCTTTCTCCACGATTTCACCCTGCTCCGCTTCTTTTACACGGATCCTGCTTATTTGGTCCAATCTTTCCGCCAACGATTTCGTAAATCCGGGGGGCATGTGCTGGACGATTAAAATCGGGGCGGGAAAAGATTCCGGCAGACGGGTGATGACTTCTTGCAAAGCCCTTGGGCCGCCGGTTGAAGTTCCTATTAATACAATTTTGTCGGCAGTTCTTCTCCAATCGTTCTTTTCCATTTTCCCTATGAAGTTTCGATTGTAATACAGAACGCTTTTTTCATGAAAAGCCGGTTCGTCCGATTGGGATTCTGATAAAGCTTTTCTATGTTTTTTTAATTTTTCTATTGGAATTTTTGCAGCAAGTTCTAC
Organism: Ureibacillus sp. FSL K6-8385; assembly: GCF_038593155.1. Classification (GTDB taxonomy): domain Bacteria; phylum Bacillota; class Bacilli; order Bacillales_A; family Planococcaceae; genus Ureibacillus; species Ureibacillus terrenus. Next base: position 829,213 of record NZ_CP151968.1, on the reverse strand, counting down.
TTTATGTATCAATTCTTCCTTTACCTTATGTAAATCAAGGGAAATTGTGCCTCCGGGTTTGGTCACAAAATCAACCGCTCCATATTCCATTGCGAGCAATGTTTGACGGGCCCCTTTTTCCGTGAAACTTGACAGCATCACGACCGGGACAGGGGAAATTTCCATAATGTATTTTAATGTTTCAATGCCGTTCAATTCCGGCATTTCCACATCCATTGTTACGACATCCGGCTTCAATTCCCGGATTTTTTTGATCGCATCTTTGCCGTTTCTCGCTGTACCGATCACCTCAATCGCCGGGTGATCTTTAAAGAAATCACTGATGACTTTCCTCATAAAGGCGGAATCTTCCACAATTAATAACTTGTATTTATTCGAAGGCACCAATCAATCACGACCTTTCAAGAAAATCCTTCTTAATCGTGTCAAGAATGAATTGGAAGGCACACGAATCTCATCTTCTAACCGATTGTTAATAAAACGGTCCACTATTTCCTCCAACGCTTTGGAAACGGGAGCATTCGGATATCCGATGGAAAAGGGAACCTGCTCAATTACTGCTTTGCGCACCGTTTCGTCTTCGGGCAGCCATCCCAGGATTACCGCCTCTTTTGATAAAAATTTGATCATAGTTTTTTTCAACCGCTCCAGCGTTTCCTTTCCCTCTTCTTTTGTATAAACACGGTTGCATAAAAGATAAAAAGTTTTGTTCGGCTCCTTCAAAAGGATAAATTTCATCATCGAATATGCATCGGTAATCGACGTCGGTTCGCAAGTTGTGATGACAATAATTTCATCAATGGATGTCAGAACGTCCAATGACCAATTTGTCGCACCTGCCCCCATGTCGAATAAAATGAAATCATATTTTTTCTGCAATTGCCCAAATCCATAGACAAATGCCTCAAACATTTCTTCCGACCATTCCACAACCGAAGTGAATCCGGATCCTCCGGAAATATAGTGAATGTTATAGGGGCCTTGATAAAGAATTTCTTCAAGGGAAACTGTCCCCTCCAAATAATCCCTCAAGTGATGTCGCCCTTGTTTTCCAATTAAAATATGGACATTGGCCATTCCTAAATCCATATCCAGAATGACGACTTTTTTTCCCAGCTTAGCCAAATTGATTGCAAAGTTGGTCGTAAAATTGCTTTTTCCGACTCCCCCTTTTCCGTTGACGACAGCGATGGCCCTTCCTAAAGCCCCTTGACGTTCCAACATTTTCAACCGCAATTTTTCTGCCTGATCTCTCATTTCCATTCACCTTGGAATAACAATTCAAGTAATTTTTCAACGGAGGCTTCCTCGATGTCTTCCGGAACTTCCTGCCCGGTTGTATAGTAGGCGAGCCCTTTATTATATTTCATCATCAGGTTATACATCGGGCCAATCGAGTTGGTCTCATCCATTTTCGTAAAAATAAATTTTTCGATCGGAAATTCATGAAACTGTTCAATAATGGATTCAATATCTTTTTCTTTCGCGGTCAATGATAAAACAAGATAAGATTCAACCTTATCATCAAAGGAAATGAGCCGCTTCAATTCATTGACAAATTTTGTTTCCTTGTAATTGCGTCCGGCCGTATCAATGAACACCAAATCATAATGGGCAAGTTTTTTGATTGCCTCCAGATAATCCTGAAAGTTATAGACAATTTCGACCGGCGCCTGTAATAGATTCGCATAAGTCTTTAATTGGTCGATTGCGGCAATCCGGTACGTGTCCGTCGTAATAAATCCGATTTTTTTCTTCGCTTCGAGCACACTGCGGGCAGCCATCTTGGCAATGGTCGTTGTTTTTCCTACCCCTGTAGGTCCAAGCACACAGACGTATTTTTTCTTGAAGGATAATCCTCCGATCAGAAGGGATTGCAACTTTACCTTCAATATTTTTTTCGCTATATCGGACATTTCTTGTTTTTGGATTTTGCTTGAGGTTTGTGCATATGCAGCCAGTTCGTTGCAAATGTCTGCAATCAGCTCGTCATTTAAATCCTGACGTTTTAAATAATCGACAAAAGGCTTCATTTCTTCCGGCAAGGAAGATTGAACAGATTCCTGTTTCATCGATTGCAACAGCTCTTTTAGTCCTGCTATCTCTTCCTTCAGATCAGATACGTGATCATTTTTTTCCGTTTCTGTTCTTACAGGAATTATCGTCCGGTAATTGATTGGTTCAGAAAAGGCCGTTCCCTGATGCCCCATTTCATCAATGCCGGCAAGAACCTCAAAATTTTTCTGGCGCACCAGCCCGAAAAACCTTTTTTTTACAACCGCTTTCGAATGAATGATGACGGCATCTTCGCCCAGTTCTGCCCGCACTTGTTTCATCGCCTCATTAATGGAAGGAGCAATATACTTTTTCATTTTCATTCGACGGTCACCACCCCGACACTTTGAATTTCAACATTGGCATCCAGTTCGTTATAGGACAATATCGGAATTTGGGGAAAATATCGTTCCGTCAATTGCCGCAGATACATCCGGATCCCCGGAGAACATAAAATGATCGGCGTTTGTTCCATATATGATACTTTTTCCACTTCTCTTGCGATAGATTCAAGGACATTTTGCGATTCTTGCGGATCCATCGCCAAGTAATTGCCATGTTCGGTTTGTTGGACACTGTCCGCAATGATTTTTTCCAATTTTGCAGGGACGGTGATCACTTTCAATGGAGAACCCTCTTGTACATATTGTCTTGTAATTTGCCGCGCAAGGGCCTGTCTTACGTATTCGGTCAACAGATCTGTGTCGCTTGTCAATTTTGCATAGTCTGCCAATGTTTCAAAGATGACCGGCAAGTTGCGGATCGACACATTTTCTTTTAATAATTTGGCCAACACTTTTTGAATTTCCCCGATGGATAATGGAGCAGGCGTTAATTCATCAACCAGAATAGAATGCGTTTCCCGCAAATGATCGATTAATTGTTTTGTTTCTTGACGGCCCAAGAGTTCATGGGCATTCGCGCGGATCACTTCCGTCAAATGGGTGGAAACGACGCTTGGAGGATCCACAACGGTGTATCCCAGCATTTCCGCTTCTTCTTTCTTTTCTTCCGTAATCCATTTTGCCGGAAGACCAAAAGACGGCTCGATTGTATCGATGCCTTCAATTGAGTCATCATCACCTGGGCTCATGGCCAAATAGTGATCTAACAACAATTCTCCTCTTGCCATCTCGTTGCCTTTGATTTTGATCCGATATTCATTCGGACGCAGTTGAATATTGTCACGTATTCGGACAACCGGAATCACAAGCCCTAATTCCAATGCGAGCTGACGGCGTATCATGACAACCCGGTCAAGCAGATCGCCGCCTTGCTGTGCATCCACAAGAGGTATCAACCCGTAACCAAATTCAAATTCAATCGGATCGACATTCAATAAATTCACGACATTTTCCGGACTCTTCATTGTATCGGTTGCCAGTTCTTCTTCCATTTCCAAGAGTTCTTCCGGATCCTCTTCTTTCCTGCGGCTCATCAAATATGCACCGGCGGCCAATAAACCTGCGACCGGAATCGTAATCCAATCCGGAATCGGCGTCAATAATCCCAATAAGAAAATTGTCCCTGCAGCCACATAAAGCAGCCTTGCCTGTGAAAACAATTGTCCAATAACATCTTCCCCGAAATTTCCGTCGCTGGCTGCCCGGGTTACGACAAGGCCTGTTGCCGTTGAAACGAGCAATGCCGGAATTTGGGCAACGAGGCCGTCACCGACAGTCAATTTGGAGAAATGGTTTGCCGCATCGGAGAAGGAGTACCCCAATTGAAGCATCCCGATAATCAAACCGAAAATCAAGTTGATAAACACCAGGATGATGGATGCAATGGCATCGCCCTTTACAAACTTTGTCGCTCCGTCCATCGCACCATAAAAATCCGCTTCCTTCGAAACTTTATCACGGCGCTCCCGCGCTTCTTTTTCCGAAATCAATCCGGCATTTAAATCCGCATCAATGCTCATTTGCTTTCCGGGCATCGCATCCAATGTAAACCGCGCTGCCACTTCCGCTACCCGTTCGGAACCTTTCGTAATCACGATAAAGTTCACAATCACCAGCAGCAAGAAGATAACCAAACCGACCAAAATGTTGCCTCCTGTTACGAATTCCCCGAAAGTATCAATGACATCGCCGGCATCCCCTTGGGATAAAATCGCACGGGTTGTCGAAATGCTGATGGCAAGTCGGAACAGAGTCAAAATCAAAATGATGGAGGGGAAAATCGCAAATTCCAGGGCCTCTTTCATGTTCATCGCAGTGAGCAATACGATTAATGAAAGGGTGATATTGATAATAATTAAGAAACTGAGCAACCATGTTGGCAGAGGGATTACGAGCATCGCTACGATTACGATAATAAATGCCAATACTCCTAAGTCGCGAAATTTCATTTTTTTCCCTCCTGAAAATTAAATCTTGCGTTTGATTCGATAAACATAAGCCAAAATTTCTGCCACTGCTTTGAAAAATTCTTCCGGAACTTCTTCCCCGATTTCCACTTGATCATAAAGCGCCCTTGCCAGAGGCCTGTTTTCAACGGTCACAATATCGTTTTCTTTGGCAATCATTTTGATTTTTTGCGCAACAAAATCCACACCTTTTGCTACGACTTTAGGAGCATCCATCGACTCATCATCATATCGTAAGGCAACCGCATAGTGCGTCGGGTTTGTGATCACCACATCCGCTTTTGGAACTTCCTGCATCATCCGGCGCATCGCCATTTCCCGTTGCCGTTGTTTAATTTTGGATTTGATGAGAGGGTCCCCTTCCATATTTTTGTACTCATCTTTAATGTCCTGCTTGGACATCCTCAATTGTTTTTCATATTCAAATTTTTCGTATATGTAATCCAATATTGCGACAATCAGCAAGGCGATGGCACTAGCGATGCCCATTATCGCCGCCAATTTCGCGACGGTCGTCAGCACATCCCGAGGATCGTGAAAGGCCAGGGATAAAACATCATCCAAATTCATCCAAATAATGCTCCCGGTTACCGTGCCGATTAACGCCACTTTCAGCAACGATTTGACAAGGTTTACAACGGCCCTCAACGAAAGGATTTTTTTAATTCCTTTAATGGGATCAATTTTTTTCAGATCGAATTTCATCGTTTCCGTCGTAAACAAAAAACCAAACTGCAGAAAGTTGGAGGCAAGAGCCACAATCATTGCCGCTGCCATGATCGGCAACAGGATGACCGCCAATTCGGATAAAGCATCTTTGTATATGTTCATGACCGCATCTTTGTTCAAATTTTCAAATAGCATGTACTGTTCTATTGATTCAGTAAAAAAAGCAGCGAGACCTTTAAACATAATGGGTGCCATCAAGACAAGAAAAAGAAACAGCACCAAAAATATAATCGCGGCTGACAGATCCTGGCTTTTGACAACCTGCCCTTTTTTCCGGGCATCTTTTCGCTTCTTCGGCGTCGCTTTTTCTGTTTTTTCACCGGCAAAATATTGAATATCCAAAGGGAGAAGCAGCTTCAAATTATGCACCACCTAAAAACTGCATGAATTCGCGCATTAACGTAATCATCAATTCAATCACCTTTTGCATCACTTCAACCATGATTCCCATGGATATCACCAAAATGAGGAACCCGATCAAGATTTTTAAGGGGAAACCAATAATGAAAATGTTCAACTGTGGTACCGTTTTTCCGGTAATCCCGATGGCGAGCGTCACCAAAAACAGGGATGCCAATAACGGTGCAGACATTTGAAAAGCCACCGAAAAGATGACCGCAATCATTTTCATTGATATTTCCGCAATCCCGGCATCCCCAAAATTCGGATATCCCTCTATCGGAATAAAATGGTAACTATAGTAAATCCCATCCAGGATTAGGTGGTGACCATTGGTGGCGATTAATAAATATAAAAGTAATAAATTAAAAAATTGACCCATCATCGGACTTTGAACACCGGTTAGCGGATCAACGATGTTTGCCATGGCAAAGCCCATTTCAAAATCTATAAAACCGCCGGCAATTTGGACGATAGAAAATATGATGGCCGCCGCCAGACCGATTGTAAGCCCGATCATCGCTTCTTTGAAAATAAGCAATATGTAATTCCCGTCGATTGGAACCGGTTCTATCTGGACGGTGTAATACATCATCCACGCCAACATTAAAGCCAAGGCAATCTTTAATTGCGGCGGAATTGTCCGGTATGAATAAAAAGGAACGGCAACAAAAAATGCGGAAACCCGGACAAACATCAACAGCAAAACGGAAAATTGCGGTATGATGTCTAACATTTATGTCACCCTATGTATCGCGTCAAATTGCTCAGTATGTCAGTGAAATACTCGGACATTTTGGATATCATCCATGGTCCGAAAAATACGATGGCCACCAATACCGCAATGATTTTGGGAGCAAAAGCCAAAGTTTGTTCCTGTATCGATGTCGTCGCCTGAAAAATGCTGACAATAAGCCCGGTCAAGAGGGCAACCAGCATGAGCGGACCCGCCACAAAAAGGACAACCCATACCGCTTGCTCCGCTATATGTATAACTGTTAATTGGGACATATGTATCATCTCCTAAAAACTTTGGAGTAAGGATTTCACTACTAAATACCAACCATCCACAAGGACAAAGAGTAAAATTTTAAAAGGCAAAGAGATCATCACCGGAGGCAGCATCATCATGCCCATGGACATTAATACGCTTGCCACGACCATATCAATGACAATGAACGGAATAAAAATCATGAATCCCATCTGGAAGGCCGTTTTCAATTCGCTCAACGCAAATGCCGGCACTAAAGTGGTTAAAGGGATTTCCTTTATCGATTGAGGCCTTTCCGCCTGACTATATTGCAAAAACAGTTCCAGGTCTTGCTGTCTTGTATGTTTTGCCATAAATTCCTTGAAAGGTCCGCTTGCCCTTGAGTAAGCTTCATCCAGGCCTATTTCTTCATTTAAAAGCGGCTGCAGCGCTTCTTCATTGACTTGTTGGAAGGTTGGAGCCATGATAAAGAACGTCAGAAACAACGCCAACCCTATAATGACCTGATTGGGCGGAGTTTGGTTCGTCGCCAGGGCCGTCCTTGTAAAGGACAGTACAATGACAATCCGCGTGAAGGATGTCATTAAGATTAAAATGCTTGGTGCAAGAGATAACACCGTCAATAACAACAGCAATTTCAAGGAAGTAGCGACGTTTGACGGATCAGAGTCAGAAAAGAGTGAAATGAACTGTTCCATTATTTTTCATGCTCCTTTTCCTTCCATTTTTCAAGCCCTTCCCGACGCGACTCTTTGATTTCGGATAAACGCTGATTTAACAGGCTGCCGAAATCCGAATGCATCCCATCGGCGGATTTCGTTGACTTTCCTTTCAGCTTGTTGAACAATTCCCCTATATATGGAGCCGTTGTTGCGGGCATTTGTTTTTCATTGTAAAAGTCCAACAGTCTTTCAACTTCCGCACGATCCGTAATTTCCTTGATGAGTTCCACATTATCTCCCACTCCGACGATATATAATGCCTCTCCTATTTGCAAAACCTGAACGGATTTTTGTGAACCGAGGGAAATCCCGCCTAAATTTTTCACAAGATGATTTTGCTGGAAATGGGAGCTCTTTTTATTGATAAATTTCAAAACCCAAACCAACAGCATGAGAACCAAAAGCAGGGCAAGAATCATTTTTACATAATCCCATGCAGTGAGCCCTACAGCTGTCTGTTCTTTGACAGCTGTAGAATCTGAACTTTCCGCTCCCGGATTTTGCAAATACTCGTCCGTAATCATGTCATTTTTTTCAATTGCGAAAACAATATGTATTGGAGTTGTCACCAGAATTATGGCAAACAAAGAAATGATGATTCCGATTTTCTTTAAATTCTTCATTTTCAATCAACCTATTGCTTTTTGTATTGCTTCGATCACCCGATCAGCTTGGAAAGGCTTGACAATAAAATCTTTGGCGCCTGCCTGGATCGCATCGATGACCATTGCCTGTTGCCCCATGGCAGAACACATAATGACTACGGCATTCGGATCCAGTTCTTTAATTTTTTTCAATGCCGTAATCCCGTCCATTTCCGGCATTGTAATGTCCATCGTGACTAAATCCGGACGCAGTTCATTATATTTTTCCACAGCCTGCATCCCATCAGCCGCCTCGCCAACGACCTCATAGCCGTTTTTCGTTAAAATATCCTTGATCATCATGCGCATGAACGCTGCATCATCAACAACCAAAATTCTTTTTGACATACCCAATATTCCCCCATTTTATTTCAATTGATTAATTCGTTCAGTTTGACTAATGATGTCCGTGATTCTTACACCAAAATTTTCATCGATTACGACCACTTCACCTTTTGCAATGAGACGGTTATTCACTAAAATATCCACCGGCTCGCCGGCCAACCGGTTTAATTCAATAATGGAACCTGAAGTCAATTGTAAAATCTCTTTTACAGAATGTTTTGTCCGTCCAAGCTCAACCGTAACTTCCAACGGTATATCGAGCAGAATGTTTAAATTGCGTGCTTCCGTTTCGCTCATTTTCGGCTGTTCGAATGACGCGAATTCAGCTTGATGTATGTTTACAGGTTCCTTTTGTTTTGTAGTATTTATGAAGCTCGGCGTGTCCTGGATGGTAGCGGCATGCTCTTCATAAACCGATTTTCCGGTTTGATAATCCGGCCGTTCCCAATGTGCAGATGGGGTCGGCTGCGTTTGAGCCGAATGTTCCTGGATTCCGGGATTTGCCGGTACTTCTGGTTGTATGTCTTCGCTTTCCCCAAGCAAAGTTTTTACTAATTTTTTGCTAAAATCCAACGGCAATAATTCCATTATGGTGGAATCAATTAAATCCCCGATGCGCAGCCGGAATGAAACCTTCACTAAGATCTCATCATCCGGAATATTTTCTTCCCCTTCGCTTTCTTTAATATTCATGAGCGCAAGAGAAGGAGGTGAAATATCCACTTTTTTGTTGAATACGGCGGACATGGAAGTCGCAGCTGAGCCCATCATCTGGTTCATCGCTTCCTGAATGGCGCTTAATTGAATTTCCCCTAAATCCGGACTCGGATTGCGCCCGTCACCGCCAAGCATCAAATCTGCAATAATCGCTGCATCCGATTGTTTAATGACTAATAAATTCACACCGCTTAAACCTTCTGTATATTCCACTTGAACAGCAACATAAGGATGCGGAAACTCCTGTTCCAGGTTATTGCGGTTGATGATCGACACAACAGGGGTTGTAATCTCCACTTTCTGCCCCAACAAAGCAGATAACGCGGTTGCAGAGCTTCCAAACGAAATATTTCCGATTTCACCTAAAGCATCCCGTTCCATTTCCGTCAGAAATTCTTCCACATTCAAATTCAGTCTGTCGTCCAATGTTTCGCCGCGCAATAGGGCCTCAATTTCTTCTTGGGAGAGCATATCATCGTTCATCTTCTTCTCCTCCATTCAAAGACTCAATAATTTGAACTGCCATTTTTTTCTTTAATTTTCCAGGTTGTACAGTAAATTTTGGGATATCCCCAATTTTTAGAATCAATGGTTCTTGTATTTTTTGATCGAGCTGGATGACATCGCCGATCTCCAACGTCAAAAAGTCTTCGATTGTAATCGCAGACTTCCCTAATTCAACAATCAGCTCCAAGTCCGATTCTTTTACTTTCGTTTCCAGAGCTTTAATTTGGGCTTCCGTCGGTTCCTTCGTTTTGGATTGCATCCAATATTGAACAGATAGATTATGTATAATCGGCTCTAAAACTACATGCGGGATGCATATGTTAATCATTCCGGATGTTTCGCCGATAATGGTGTTCATGGAAATGACAATCACTGTTTCATTCGGTGATATCATTTGCAAAAATTGCGGATTTACTTCCAGTTCCACAAAAACCGGATCTATATCAGCGATATTTTCCCAAGCTTCCCGCAAATTTTCGAAGGATCGTTCAAATAAGTTCGTCATGATTTTTTGTTCAATTTCCGTCAAATTGTCCACATTGGAATAGCTTGTACCGCTGCCGCCCATTAGACGGTCTAGCATCGAGTAAGCGATGTTCGGATTGATTTCCATCAAGATGTTTCCGTCCAACGGCGGTACTTCGAAAACGTTTATCAGCGTCATATTAGGGATGGAACGAACAAATTCTTCAAAAGGAATTTGATCGACGGAAGCAACAGAAATTTGCACATATGTTCTGAGCTGGGCAGAAAAATATGTTGTTAACAGTCTTGCAAAGTTCTCATGAATCCGGGTTAGACTCCGGATTTGATCCTTTGAAAAACGGAGGGCACGCTTGAAGTCATAAACCTTGACTTTTTTCTTTTCTTCCTCCGCTTTCATTTCATCTGCCGACATTTCTCCTGTGGAAAGCGCGGAAAGCAGAGCATCGATTTCCGATTGGGATAATACATCACCTGGCATTTGTCCACCTCCATTTCAACAAGTTACTTTACTGAATCATGTAGGAGGTAATGTATACTTGCACTACTTCACCCTCTTGCATCAACTCATTTAATCGGGTTTTGATTGTAGATTCTAATAGGGTTTTTCCGTCTTTTCCTTTTAAGTTCTCTTCCGTCAACTCGGATAGCTCTTCAATGATGATGTTGTTTGTTTGGAAATCCCGTTTCTGAAGTTCTTTTGCCGCTTTAGGGTTGTCTGTCTGAATGGTCAATTGGATGCGAATAAATTTTCCATCCGCCAAGTTCGTTGTGATTTCAGGCACATCTACGCTGGATTCCAGGATTTCATCGATGGATGGCTCCAAAGCTGAAGATTGCTTATTAAATTGCGTCAATAACACAAAAAGAACAACCCCGATTAACGTAATCGTCACTAAAATGATGAGCATTACCGTTAACAATTTATTATTCTTCATTTACGACACCTCGCAGTTGGGGGTTTGACAGCACCTGAATCGAACGATAATAATCCGATGCTTTCTTTTGAACTTCTTGTTCCGATTCTTTCACAATATATTTCCGGCCATTTGTCAGCGTAATGGTCGTATCCGGAAAAGATTCGACAGTTTCTATGTATAATGCGTTTAATGTAAAGGGTTTTCCGTTCAGTTTTGTTAATTGGATCATTGAAACAGGGCCGGGTAGGAAAGAGCCGGCCCGACCCTCCTTTGCACTCCCGTTTCTAAATCAACTAATTAATATGTATAAATTCTTTATCTTTTCAAATTCACTAACTCTTCCAAAATTTGGTCGGAAGTAGTAATGGTGCGGGCATTTGCCTGGAATCCCCGCTGTGCGACAATCATTTCCGTAAATTCTTCAGATAAATCCACGTTTGACATTTCAAGGAATCCGGATTCGATGGAACCCAACCCTGCCACCGTTCCAACTTGAACATATGGGTTGCCGGAGTTTTCTGTCAGCTTATAGTAGTTGTTTCCTGCCTTTTGCAAACCGCCGGCATTAGAAAATTTGGCCAATACAATTTGTCCGGCCCATTTCAAGTTGCCATCCGCATCGACAAATGTAACGGTACCGTCCTGACCGATGCTTAATTCAGTGGCATCCGTGGGGATCCGGATTGGACCGTAACTCTTGCCGGAAATCAATTCCTGCCAAGTTGCAGGAGTGACACTGCCGCCTGCCAAATCGTCGGTTGTTATAACTTCAACATCATCCGGGCTTGGGAATACCGGATCAGTGCTTGTATCCCCTACCGCACTGCCGGCAGTGACACCGACCAAGTACTTCCCTTCAGCATTGACAAGATAACCGTCTTTGTCCATGTAAAAGTTGCCGTCTCTTGTGAATAAAATATTGGTGAAGCCCGTTTTTGTTGCATCAATGGAATCGGCCACCATGAAGAACCCTTCTCCTGAAATTGCCAAATCAAGGGTGCGGGAAGTCGATTGAAGGGCTCCGGTAGAATGAATTGTATCAATCGCTGCCATTGTGGAACCCAAGCCGACCTGTTTTGGGTTGACACCACCGCGGGTTGCCGTCGCTCCGGAAGCGCTTCCGATGTTCTGAGCCACCATTTCTTTGAATACAGTCCGGCTCTTTTTAAACCCATATGTATTGACATTGGAAATATTGTTTCCTATCACATCTAATTTTGTTTGATGATTTCTTAACCCAGAAATTGCTGAATACATGGAACGTAGCATGATTCTCGTTCTCCTTTCAAATTTGTTATCTTAACCGCTTTATTCCTGGACAAGCTCAAATTGCCCTTTCTTTAAACGGATTTGGTTATCCAATATAAATTCGATCCATTGATTGTTGCTTGTCACCGCTTCAATGATTCCCTGAACAATTTCTCCATTTTCATTTTGGTATTGCACTTTTCTTCCAATCAGCCTGCTTGCTTCAACGAGCGGATTTTCGGAAACGGATTGCCCGGCATCCCTCTTTAGAACAGAAGAAATATTTCCTGCGCCGATTTCTTTGCCATCGTCCAATACAAACACAGGCATTTGATTCTTAAATTTCAGTTCGACAATTCTGCCCTGTCCTTCGTTGATGATCGGCATTCCGTTTTTGTCCAGTTGATCTGTAATTTCATGCCATTTGACTTCCTGTCCCAAAAAACTTGTGTATGCCATTAATTGTGTTTCCAATTGGGATTCAAGCAAATCTTCCATCGCTTTTGTCATGTTTTGCATTTGTTCCAAAGCGGAGAATTGGGCCATTTGGGCGATAAACTCTTTGTCATTCACCGGTGCAGTTGGATCTTGATGCTGCAATTGGGTAATTAAAATTTTTAAAAAATCGTCTTTTCCAAGAACAGAATTTCCGGTCTTCTTCTCTACTTTTTTAGCATTCGATAAATAATAATCGCTCGTAATTTTTGACATCTCAGACATCGTTACACTTCCTCATCAATCAAATAATCTTTGAATGAGATTTTTTCTTCCTCTTCCCTTTCTTCTGAAGGCTGTTCTTCCTGTTCGGAGTGCTGTTCTTCTTTAAACATATGGTTGGAGAAATTGCGATCCCTCAAATCCGTTTCCTGCAAACTTTGGTGTATGTCAATTCTTTCAAGCTGAATATTTTGCTGAATAAACGCTTGTTTCAGTTGATGAATCTGGCTATCCAACAATTCTTTGCCAAGGGATGTTGATGCCAGCAACCGGGCGGACATGACCCCATCCCTTTGCACTAATTCGATGCGGATTGAGCCTAAATGTTCAGGATAGAGTTTTATGAAAAGCTTCGTTGTTCCATTGGAGTTGGATAATTGGCTGCGTTGCAACAATGTTTCGATCTGCTTGGCCAGCGACTCGGCCTGTGATGTACGATTTGGGTTATGTATTGTAATGGCCGCCGTTCTCGTTTCCGATGATGAATGTTGATGCAGGGCATGAGCGGTTTCATATTTTATTTCCGCTTGTTTTACTACTTTTTGAAATCCTTCCAAAGAGACTTTCCCTGACGTATTTGTCGCTTCTTTCGAAAGGTTATCTCCGATCGTCTGCAACAATGTCTTTAAATTGGTGATTTGTTCAGTCTGATCTAACATCAATTCGGAATTTTCCCCTATTGATTGGACCAACTTTAACAATCGCAACATCTGAACGGCGCCATTGTCCTGTTTATGTATACCGGATATAAGCTTCTCCGAAAAGTCGGAATCTTCGTTGATCCATTTTATGAAATCCCAAACATTTACAATACCAAACTCTTCTTCCGACAACTCCTGAATGATTTCATTCAGTTGTTTCAGGTCCATGTTGACCAATGATAAGAGGTCATCAAGATTGTTCAATACTTCGTCCATTGCCGCCATTTTTTCTTCTTCGCCGGAACCAACCAACAACAATCCTTCGTCATTGGTAATTCCAAGCAATCCGAAAACTTCTTCAAGGGCGTCAGCTTTCAGCAGTGATTGAATTTCCGGATTTGACGGCTCCTGGATCCCCTTCTGCCCTCTTATCTCTGCAGCCACTTTCTTAAAAACTTCTCCAAACTTCATATTCGTTGTAAATACCGTTTTGGTTTCTGGCGGACCCGTCAACGAACGGGCTGCAGCAATGGGCATTCCGACACTCATCATTACGCGTTGCACCTCCTTTCAAATTAAGATTCCGGCTCCATGGTTTTCTTTGCTGCCAACAGTTCCGTATATCGCGCCGCATCTTTCGGCTCCATTTTTGCCAGCACTTGGGACAGCTTATCAGGCTTCATGTTCGATAAAATTTCCAACGCCTGTTCGTCTCCCAATTCGGCAATAATCGGTGCAACTGCTTTTGCCGACATGTTTTCATAGGTCTTTACAATTTCTTTTAAATCTTTTCTTGTTTCCAGTTTTCCAGATTCCAATTCTTCTATTTTTCTTCTTAAATCTTTTTGTATCGCAATCTGGTTTTCTTTCTCAGCAATCGCATCATCCAGCTCTCTTTGAAGTTTTTCAATTTCAGCATCCTTTTCTTTGATTTCCGCTTTCAACAAAAGGATTTCTTCATCAATTTCCTTTGTATTGGAAGGCGATGCGTCCTTTTTGTCGAAAGGCAATACTTCGGAAGCTTTTTCGAATACATTCGTGTTTGTAAATTGGGCAATGACGAGCAAGATTGCAACTACAAACAACAGCGGAATAATCACCCATGCGAACAATTTTTGAAAGAAACCTGGTGATTTTTCTTCTGCCCCTTCAGATATTTGGTTATTTTTTACAATTTTATTTATTTTTGCCATAAAATCACCTGAATATTTTCTGGTTATACATAAGGGAGGAAAGCTCGTCCAAGTTTTGGGATTCAATACGGTTTTGTTCCTCTTGAAATGTCTGAAAATCCTTCTCTCGCATTTTCTCAAACTTTCGTACTTCCAAGTTTTTTTCTAATAATTTTTGTTCATACCATTGCATTCTCGCCCTTGCCTGGCTGACCTTTTTTTGCACGTCTTCAATGGCATGATCCAAACTGTTGATGAATATCGCATAATGATGGATTTCATCAATTGTTGAACCGCTTTTCAGACGGTCGTTTTGGTAACCGATGAGTTGCTCTTTTTTCTTTAGTAATTCATACAATTGGGTTGCCACTTTTTCAAAGGAACGGACCGCCTCATGATAAGCCGCTTCGAACTGCCGTTTTTCCTGTTCGCGAATCGTCAACACTTTTTCGAATCGATATGTATATTGAACCATCATCTGCCACCCCCATTCGCCAGCTCAATCAATTCATTGACGCTTTCTTCAAGGGTCACTTTTTCTTTAAACCCCTGCTTTAAAAAACGGGTGATGAGTGGTTCATAATGAATCGCTTCATCTATTTCCCTCGATGTTCCTTTTTTATATGCACCTATGTTAATCAAGTCTTCCGATTTGGCGTATGTATAATATAATTCGCGAATTCTCTCGGCAGCTTTTACATGTTCTTGGGCAGATATATGGTTCATCAGGCGGCTGACACTTTTCAGTATGTTGATTGCCGGATAATGTCCTTTGTTGGCAAGGGCGCGATCCAAAACGATATGGCCATCCAAAATCCCCCTCACCGTATCCGCTATCGGTTCATTCATATCATCTCCGTCAACGAGCACCGTATAGAAAGCGGTAATGCTTCCTTTCATGCTCGTTCCCGTTCTTTCAAGAAGTTTGGGCAAAATGGAGAATACGGAAGGGGTGTATCCTTTTTGTGCCGGCGGTTCACCGGTTGCCAATCCGATTTCCCTCTGTGCCATCGCAACCCGTGTAACAGAATCCATCATCAGCATGACATTCATCCCACGGTCGCGGAAATATTCCGCAATGGCCGTTGCCGTAAATGCTCCTTTAATCCTCATGAGTGCCGGCTGATCGCCGGTGGCCGCAACCACAATGGAACGTTTCAATCCTTCTTCCCCAAGGTCCCTCTCAATAAACTCTCTTACTTCCCTTCCGCGTTCGCCGATCAGCGCGATGACGTTCAAATCGGCTCTTGTATTTCGGGCGATCATCCCGAGAAGGGTACTTTTCCCTACTCCGGACCCTGCAAAAATCCCAACCCTTTGCCCCCGCCCGACCGTTAACATGGCATCGATCGCTTTGACCCCCACTTCTAATTGACAATCAATGGGTGGACGATGCAACGGATTGGGAGGGTCGTTTTCCGTCGGGACAGAGACGAGTCCTCTCGGAAGCGGAGTGCCATCAAAAGGGTTCCCCAGCGAATCAAGCACTTTCCCAATCAGTTCGGGCCCGACTTTTACCTCCAAAGCGCGGCCTGTTCCTTCCACTAAACATCCGATGGAAATTTCTCTTACGGAAGTAAAGGGCATTAACATGACATACTCATCTTTAAAACCCACCACTTCCGCCAAAATCACTTCATGTCCGTTTTTGGTACGCACATGTATTTTACAAACATCATTGATGGAACATTCGGGACCTTGCGATTCGATTAACAGCCCTACAACCCTTGTCACTTTTCCGTATTTTTTAAAAGTATCAACGACAGGGATCTGGTTGATCAAATCAGCTGCTTTCATATGATCAATCCCTACTTTCTAGCATTTCGCTGAGTTTTAGGCGCAATTCTTTCAATTGCTCGTCAATCGATAGGACAATCCGCCCATGGTTCGTTTCGATATAGCCGTCGGTATCGTCCATATCTTCATTGACAAAAATCAAAAACGGTACATCCGGTGGAAACATGACCGCCAATTCTTCACGGTTTTCCGTTACCAACTGATAATATGCAGGGGATACATACAACTTTATTTCTTTGCTTTCACGGGCTTCCTTCAATCCCCGCCGTACAATGGAAAGAAACAGCGTTTCATCTTTTTTAAGGGCCGCGCCGATGATTTTTTCGGCCGATTTCAAAGCCAATTCCAAAATCACCTGTTCCTGTTCTTCAAGGTATTTTTGCGCATTGATGCGGGCATTTTCAATGGTTTCATTTGCAAGATTCAACGCGTTTTCCATATCGGCGGCAGCTTTTTTCATACCTTCTTCATAGCCTTGTTGGAATCCCTCATCATAAGCTTCTTTTTGCAGAATGAGCTTTTCTTCGCCCCATTGTTGTTTTAACGTTTCGATTTCCTCCAATTTGGATTGGCGATATTTTTCAAATTCTTCCCTTTTTGATTGGATTTCCCTTTTCATTTCTTCAAGAATGCGTTCACGTTCTTTATAAACTTCCTCCAACGAAACGGATTGTTCCTTTTCGCCTGCATTTGAATCGGCTTCAAATTGTTTCGCAAACACATCGCGAATTTTAATTTGAACCGTTCCGGTTTTTTTTTCCATCGTCTCGCCCGAACGGATAATTTTAGACAATGACGTCATCTCCTCCTCCACGGGCAATAATAATCTCTCCTGCTTCTTCTAATCGGCGAATGATGGATACAATTCTCGTTTGCGCTTCTTCCACATCACGCAGGCGAACGGGCCCCATAATTTCCAATTCTTCTTTAAAGGTTTCCGCCATTCTTTGGGACATATTGCGGAATAGAATTTCTTTCACTTCATCGCTGCAAACTTTCATGGCCAAAAGCAAATCTTCATTATCGCAATCCCGGATGACCCGTTGAATCGAACGATTATCAAGCGTCACGATATCTTCGAATACAAACATGCGTTTTTTGATTTCTTCCGCAAGTTCGGGATCTTGAATTTCCAATGCATCGAGAATCGTTTTTTCCGTTTGGCGATCCACGCCATTCAACACTTCCACCACTGCATCGATGCCGCCGGTCTCCGTGTAATCCTGTGTAAAAGTCGAGGATAACTTCCGTTCCAAAACCGCTTCGATTTCACTGATGACTTCCGGGGATGTCGATTCCATCGTGGCAATCCGTCTTGCAATATCCGCTTGCATTTCCTGCGGCAATGAGGATAAGATGACACCTGCCTGCTGCGGTTCCAGATACGACAGAATCAGCGCAATGGTCTGAGGATGCTCATTTTGTATAAAATTTAAAATCTGCGACGGATCTGCTTTTCTGGCAAAGTCAAAAGGTCTCACCTGCAATGATGATGTCAGACGGTTAATAATGTTCTGAGCCTGCTCGGGACCCAACGCTTTTTCAAGGATCGTTTTTGCATATCCGATACCGCCTTGGGATATGTAATCTTGTGCAAGGGCTATGTTATGGAATTCTTCAATAATCTGTTCTTTCACTTCAGGTTCAACTTTTTTGACTGCCGAAATTTCCAATGTAAGCCGTTCGATTTCTTCTTCTGTTAAATGTTTATATACATTGGCAGATACTTCCGGCCCCAATGATATGAGCAGCAGCGCAGCTTTTTGTTTCCCTGTCAACCCTCTTTCCTTTCTGGACACAGTCGAACCTCCTATCCGTTAATCTTCAGCAATCCAGCTGCGCAACAATTTTGCGAACTCTTCCGGTCTTTCTTTTGCCATTTTTTCCAGCTGCTTGCGACGAATCGTAGACTCTGTTTCTTTTTCTTGATTAATATCATCCACGTGTATTTTCTCTTGTTCTTCGATGATTTCATATTCTTCTTCATGATGTTTTCTGGAGCGGATGATATACACAACAAGCAAGATAATCGCAGCAACCAATATTCCTCCAACAACCCAAATCCACCAAGGAATTGTCGGAAATTCTTCAGAATTTTTTACATCATTTCCATAGAATGGTTGAACAGAGACAACAATTTTATTTTCAATATCTTCATCTGTCAACTCCCCGGCAGCTTCTTTATCAATGGAAGTGCGGACAACCGTTGCCAAAATTTTTTCTATGTCGTCAACGACCGTATCGGAGAGAGATGTTGGATCTTCTGGAACAGGCGGTTCAACCATGACTTGTATGCCGATATCACGGATTTTATATGGGCTTTCTTGAATTGTTCTATTAATCCGGTTTACTTCGTTATTCACCGTTTCTTCAATTCGTTCGTAATCCCCATCTCTGTTTGTCACTTCTTGATATCCGGTTGCATTATCAGTCGGGTCGCCCATTTCCGTCGGACCGGCAGCCCCATCCATGCCTGAATAGGTTTCCGTGATGCGCTGGGCACTGATCTCAATGCCTTCCATATTTTCTTTATCTACCGGTTCAACCAATTTCTCTTCCCGATTTTCTTTCTTAAAGTCGATATCGGTTGTTACTGATACAACAACCTTGTCTTGTCCCATTAATGTTCCGAGCATTTTATGTACTTGCCGTTCCAAATCTTTTTCAATTGTCTTCTTTACATTCATTTGACCTTCAACCGAGTCAATGGAACCGTTGGAAGAATCAGGTTCCAAATCGTAGTATTCAGAATATTGATTGGAAATTGTAATATTTTCCGGGCTTAAATTTGGAACACTTTTTGATACGAGGTTGTATAGCGTCCGAATTTGTTCTTCAGAAAATTTATAACCGGGTTCAGTATGTATAATGACAGCTGCGGAAGCTTCTTCGTTCTCCGTATCCGAATGAATAAAAACCCCTTTTTCCGGCATAGAAATCATGACTTTTGCATCTTTGATGCCATCGATTTTCTTGATGAGGTTTTCCAATTCGGTTTCAAGAGCTTCGTGCTTGATGACATTAAATTCATTGTCCGTCATGCCAAAGCCCGCGTTTTCAGTAAAAAACGTTGTGCTGATTTCTCCGGATTCAGGGTATCCTTGCGCAGCCAAAGATACTTTTATGTTATCCACTTGATCTTCCGGCACCAATATATTTGTTCCGCCGGGAGCGATTTCATATGTAATTCCTTGTGAACTTAATATTTCCGCAATTTCACCGGCTTCTTTCGCAGATAATTCGGTGAAAAGCGGTACCATTTCCGTTCGTGTCGTTATGTATGTAATGAGAGACGCAATCACCACAACCCCGGCCAATGTTCCAATCAATGCACCCTTTTGCTTTTTTGTCCGACTTTTCCAAAAGTGAATGGTGTCGGTTTTTATTTTCTTAAGTCGATCATTCATTATAAATCCTCCGGTACTAATGAATACACTAACATTTTATATTCCGTTGGTAACCGTAGATTAAACAGTCATTCGCATGATTTCCTGGTATGCTTCAATTGCTTTATTGCGAATTTCCACTGTCGCATTCAAGGTGATGCTGGCCTTTTGTGCCGCAATCATCACTTCATGCAATTCCACATCTTCACCTTGTACCAGCTTATTTGTCAGTGCATCTGATTGAACTTGGTAGTTGTTCACTTTGTCGAGCGCATCTTTTAATGTATTCGCAAAACTTTTTTGCGCTTCAAAAGGTGTACGTTGATTAGATCCTTCTATTCCCTTATTCAGTTGTTGAATGGAAAAAGCTGTTGAGTTGATTTCCAAGTCACTTCATCCTCCATTTCCTATTTCCCTATTTCCAACGCCTTCGTCAACATCGATTTATTGGCGTTTAATACGGTTACATTCGCTTCATAAGAACGTGTGGCGGAGATTAAATCCACCATTTCCTTCAACAAATCAACATTCGGCATTCGGACATATCCGTCCTCGTTTGCATCCGGGTGACTTGGATTATAGACAAGCTTAAATGGGGTGTCATAATCCTCGTTGATTTTCGTGACCTTTACGCCATTACCTGGGCTGTCGCTTTTCCCCATCGCCTTATTCAAAAAGGATGAAAATGTTCCTTCGCTGCTTGCGAGGGCCACCGTTTTTCTTCTGTATGGCTCCCACTCTCCATTCACTTGTCTGGCGCGGGTTGTATCGATATTTGCGATGTTTGAGGAAATGACATCCATTCGCAATCGTTGCGCTGTTAGAGCGGATGTTGTTGTATTCATGCTAGAAAAGACCGACATTCCTATTTCCCTCCTTTGATGACCGTATTCAACGAGCTGAATTTACCGTTAATGCGATCAATCAGCGCATTATAGTAAATCGTGTTTTTGGCAAGATCCGCCATTTCCTGGTCCATATCTACTCCGTTGCCGTTATGGCGATATTGGTAGTTTTCATAACTATATACAACGTGAGTAGATGGTTTAATCACAAAATCAAAATGTCGAAAATCTGTTTTATACGCCCTAATCTGTTTTTGATTTTCTTCAGACAAAAGTTTTTTAAAACTTACATCTTTTGCCTTGTAATTAGGCGTATCGACATTCGCGATATTTTGTGCGATAGTCTTGTTTTTCAGAGATGCATATTTTAAACCATGTTCCAAATTACTAATTGATGCATCGAATAATTCCAACCCATTCCCTCCTTTTTGAATCGTATAAAAATACTTACTCAATACTAGTATCAATTGTAAAGAAGATAATTCCAAGTGTCTATCGTCTTTTGGTACTTTTTCATAGGCTATCCGAATCAATTTTTTTGTCCCTTGTTTAAAAAAAAGACACAATTTCAACAACCAAAGTTTTATTTCAAAATAAAAATTGGCCTAATGCTTCGTAAATGATAAATTTTCCCATACCAATAGTGATAAAAAAGTTCTAGAAAAAATTCACTAATTTTTCATATCGATAAATTATATTAAAAAAGGTTTCATCAAAAGATGAAACCTTCTGAATCTGTTTTAACCAAAGAATAGAATATTACTTCATCTTAATTTCAGCCAATGCAGACAGGAATTTGTCATTCAATACTTTGATATATGTCCCTTTCATGCCGAGGGATCTCGATTCAATCACGCCGGCGGATTCAAGTTTTCGAAGGGCGTTTACGATCACGGAACGAGTAATGCCGACACGATCTGCGATTTTAGAAGCAACAAGCAACCCTTCATTTCCGTCAAGCTCTTCAAAAATGTGCTCAATCGCTTCCAATTCACTATATGACAATGAATTGATGGCCATTTGCACCACCGCTTTGCTGCGGGCTTCTTCTTCAATCTCTTCCGCTTTTTCGCGCAAGATTTCCATTCCGACAACTGTCGCACCATATTCCGCCAAGATCAAATCATCATCGCCGAATTTTTCATGCAAACGGCCCAAAATCAATGTTCCCAAGCGCTCGCCGCCTCCGATAATCGGCACGATTGTCGTCAAGCCGTTTTTAAAGATATCTCGGTTTTCCACTGGGAAAATTGTATATTCACTGTTGATGTCAATATTTGGAGATGTTTCGGTAATTTCAAGAAGACTTTTTGTGTAATCTTCAGGGAATCTGCGTTCTTCCAACATTTTTTTCATGCGTTCATTTTCGATTTTTTGATGTATGGAAATGCCCAAAAGCTTTCCTTTACGGCTAACGATGAATACGTTGCTGTCGATGATTTCTCCTAATGTATCCGCCATCTCTTTGAAATTTACCGGTTTTCCGGCTGATTTTTGCAATAATGCATTGATTTTTCGAGTTTTTGTTAATAAATCCATAACAATATCCTCCCAGGGTTTTTTAATTCTTTTCGTATTCTAGAAAATGCTCTTTTTATTTCAAAGTCATAGAATAAATTGGGACAAATCTTTGTTTTTAGAAATTTCTCCAAGTTTTTGATCGACAT
This sequence comes from Ureibacillus sp. FSL K6-8385, assembly GCF_038593155.1. Classification (GTDB taxonomy): domain Bacteria; phylum Bacillota; class Bacilli; order Bacillales_A; family Planococcaceae; genus Ureibacillus; species Ureibacillus terrenus. Next base: position 806,857 of record NZ_CP151968.1, on the reverse strand, counting down.
ATGCACGGGTAATTTGAATATGGGTTGGAGCAATTTCCGGAGCTTCGAAGGATAATTCTTCAAGCAAACGTTCCATGATGGTATGCAATCTTCTTGCTCCAATATTGTCTGTCTGTTGATTTACTTCCGTTGCAATCTCCGCTATCCGCTCGATTGCATCATCCGTAAAATCGATTAAGACCCCTTCTGTTTCAAGCAAAGCTTTATATTGCAAAATAAGCGATTGGTCCGGCTCTTTTAAGATGCGGACAAAATCATCCTTCGTCAATTTATCCAATTCAACGCGGATTGGAAAGCGTCCTTGCAATTCCGGAATAAGGTCGCTCGGTTTGGACATATGGAATGCACCGGCTGCAATAAAGAGCATATAGTCCGTTTTGACCGGACCATATTTTGTCGGTACGGTAGAACCTTCGACAATCGGCAAAATATCCCTTTGAACGCCCTCCCGGGAAACGTCCGCGGAAGAATGTTGGCCTCTGCTGGCAATCTTGTCGATTTCATCGATGAAAATGATGCCGGATTGTTCGGCGCGACGGATGGCCTCTTGCGCCAATTCTTCGGAATCGATCAATTTATTCGCCTCTTCCACCGTTAAAACGCGGCGGGCGTCTTTCACTTTCATTCGGCGTTTTTTCGTTTTCTTTGGAACAAGGCTTGACAGCATATCTTGCATTCCGCTTGAACCAAGTTCCGGCATTCCTGGAATCATCATATCCAAAAAGGCTGTATTTTGTTCTGTCACTTCAACCGTAACCCACTCGTCTTCAAGCTTGCCGGCCAATAAATCTTCTTTTACTTTTGCCCGTTTTTGGCGGATTTCGGCTTCTTCCTGAGAATCTGAAGAAGGTTCGTGTTTTTGGCCGCCAAAAAGGAATTCAAACGGATTTTGCGCCATTTTTGTTTTTGTTTTCGAAGGTACAAGCAATTTCACCAATGCTTCGTTCGCCTGCTGTTCTGCCTGCTCCTTCACTTTTTCCATCATTTCTTCCTTCACGAGCCTTCTGGAAGCCTCTACGAGATCGCGGACCATCGATTCCACATCCCTGCCGACATAGCCGACTTCCGTAAACTTCGTCGCTTCCACTTTCACAAAAGGGGCGTTCGTCAACTTTGCAATTCTGCGTGCAATCTCCGTTTTCCCAACGCCAGTTGGACCAATCATTAAAATGTTTTTCGGAATGACTTCATTTTTCAGCTCATCGCTAAGGAGAGATCTTCTATATCTATTTCTTAATGCAATTGCTACTGCCCTTTTTGCAGCATCCTGGCCCACTATATACCTATTTAACTGTTCCACAATTTGTCTTGGCGTAAGTGTCGTCATCAGTCCAGCGCCTCCACAATAATATGATGATTTGTAAATACGCAAATCTCTGCCGCGATCGATAAAGCCGCTTTTGCAATTTGTTCCGCGGTCATATGGTCACCGGCATGTTGTTTTAAAGCTCTTCCTGCTGCAAGGGCATAGTTTCCGCCGGAGCCGATTGCAAGAATTCCATCGTCAGGTTCGATCACTTCACCGGTACCTGAAATCAATAGCAATGTATTTTTGTCCATGACAAGCAGCATCGCTTCCAATTGGCGGAGAATCTTGTCTCCACGCCATTGTTTCGCCACTTCCACCGCCGCCCGTGGCAAATTGCCGCTAAATTCATTCAATTTCGCCTCAAACATTTCAAACAGCGTAAAGGCATCGGCGACCGAACCGGCAAATCCGGCCAGCACCTTGCCGTTAAACAGTCTTCTAACTTTTCTTGCAGTGTGTTTCATTACGACGGAATTCCCCAATGTTACTTGCCCGTCTCCTGCCATCGCACATCTGCCGTTATGGTGGATGGCAAATATTGTCGTAGCATGCATTCCCATTTTAATCCCTCCTTACCATTATGCTCTCGGATGCGCCTTCATATAAGTACTTCGAAGGTGTTCCTTTGTAACATGTGTATATATTTGTGTGGAGGATAAGTTCGCATGTCCGAGCAATTCCTGAACTGTTCTTAAATCTGCCCCATTGTTCAACAAATGGGTGGCAAAAGTATGCCGAAGCATATGAGGATAAATCTTTGTATGCAAACTTGCATTTTTAATCATTTCATTTAATATATGACGGACACCGCGGGCAGTCAGTTCGCCTCCACGCATATTCACGAATAAGCGGTTATGTTTTTTATCTTTCATGATGAACGGTCTGGCTTCATTGATATATCTCAACAATGCCTCATGGGCGTATTGCCCGAATGGGACGATTCTTTCCTTTCTCCCTTTTCCCATTACCCGCAAAATGGAATAATGAAAATCGATATCATCCAGTTCAATGGAGACGCATTCGCTGACACGGATCCCTGTCGCATATAACAATTCCAAAAGGGCCATATTGCGGATAGATTTAAAATCATTTCCTTTATTCGCTGCAAAAAGTTGTTCCAGCTCATCTTCATAAAAAAAATCCGGCAATAATTTTTCTTTTTTTGGATGGTACAAAGATAAAAAAGGTGACACATCGATTCCATAATCCCGGTTGAGAAAACGGAAAAAGGTGCGGATTGCAGAAATTTTTCTTGAAATGGTTGCGCGGGACAGCTTTTCTTCATACAGTCTCGTTACAAACAGCCGCGCATGCAAATATTCCGCTTCATTTAAATCATTGACGCCTTCAGAATGCAAAAAGGTGATGAACTGGGTAATATCCCGTTCATATTCTTTTACCGTATGGACGGAAAAATTTTTTTCTATTTGAATCACCCGAAGAAATTCATCGAGCGCTTGCATTGGTTGAACGTCCAACCAGATCACCTCTATCCGAAGCACCTTAATATTTAAGGCACACCTCTCGTCATTCCATGTCTGGTATATGCAGTGAAAACATCCATTCACGACTGTATACCGAACTTCAAATTATATCAAGTAAAAAATGAGAAATTATTGTTAAAAATAAGTTTAACTTCACAATTTGTTAAAAAATCATCATTTTTTTGTTTTCAGGCATAATAATAGCCTCTAAAATTATAGCAACATTTAGAGGCTAAAATCAATTATATCGTTTGATTATTCATAAAATTTCGAATTGTTGCAATAGCGCGTTCAGCGTATTTCAAAGCCCGTTCCTGCTTCGATTTGATGCGTTCCCCAAGTTCCGGGAATAATCCAAAGTTAACGTTCATCGGCTGGAAGTTGTTTGGGTCGGCCTCCGTAATATAACGGGCCATGCTTCCTAAAGCCGTTTCCACAGGAAATTCAACCGGTTCCTTTCCTTGCGCCAGCCGCGCCGCATTGACTCCGGCTATAAACCCGCTGCCCGCTGACTCCACATATCCTTCCACGCCTGTCATTTGTCCCGCAAAAAACAAATTCGGACGGAATTTCAACTGGTAAGTTTTCTTTAACAATTTTGGCGAGTTGATGAACGTGTTCCGATGCATCACCCCGTATCGGACGATTTCTACATTTTCCAAACCGGGGATGAGGCGGAAAACTTCTTTTTGGGCTCCCCATTTTAAATGGGTTTGAAATCCTACCATATTATAAAGCGTTCCGGCTGCATCGTCCTGCCGCAGCTGAACAACGGCGTATGGCCGCTCTCCGGTTCTTGGGTCTTCCAGTCCCACCGGTTTTAAAGGGCCGAACAATAGGGTTTTCGGTCCGCGCTTTGCCATTACTTCAATGGGCATGCAGCCCTCAAAATAAATTTCCTTTTCAAACTCTTTCAGTTCAACCACTTCGGCATTGATCAGCGCTTCATAAAACCGTTCGAATTCTTCTTTCGTCATCGGGCAGTTGATATATGCGGCTTCTCCCTTGTCATAGCGGGATTTTACATACACCTTATCCATGTTGATGCTTTCTTTTTCCACGATTGGAGCTGCCGCATCATAAAAGTAAAGGTATTCTTCTCCTGTCAATTCTTGAATCTTTTTGGCCAAAGATTCAGATGTCAGAGGGCCTGTCGCGATGACCGTAATCCCTTCAGGAATTTCCGTCACTTCCTCATTGATCACTTCAATGAATGGATGATTCTTCAGTTGTTCCGTGATATATCCCGAAAATTCATGGCGGTCAACGGCCAATGCGCCCCCTGCAGGGACGCTTGCACGATCAGCAGCCTCCATGATAAGCGAATTCATTATTCGCATTTCTTCTTTCAATATCCCTACGGCATTGGTAAGGGTATTAGCACGCAAAGAGTTGGAACAAACCAGCTCAGCAAATTTATCCGTATGATGGGCCGGTGTTTGTTTCACAGGACGCATCTCATACAATTTCACTCTGACTCCGCGGCTGGCGATTTGCCAAGCCGCTTCGCTTCCTGCAAGTCCAGCTCCGATTACATTTACTATTTGTTCTGTCATATGATAACCATCATCCTTACTTCATTGTGTTGACTCTACATAATCGCAATTTATACATTGAACTTGAACGCCTTTTTTTACTTTCTTCTCTACTAATAATGAATTACATTTCGGACAAGGTCTACTGATTGGCTTATCCCAAGACATAAAGTCACATTCAGGGTATTTTTCACAACCGTAAAAAACCCGTTTCGTTTTACTTTTCCGTTCCACTATTTCCCCGGTTTTACATTTTGGACATTTTACGCCGATTGGTTTTGTAATCGTTTTAGTATTCCGGCATTCAGGAAAATTGGAACACGCCATAAATTTGCCATATTTACCCAATTTATAAACCATTGGGGCTCCGCAAAGCTCACAATTTTCACCTGCGGGTTCATCTTTGATTTCAATTTTTTCAATCGCTTCATCGGCATGCTTCACATGTTTTTCAAATTCTTTATAGAAAGTATCTATAATTTGAATCCAATCGACTTTTCCTTCTTCGATCTTATCCAAATCCGCTTCCATTTTGGCGGTAAATTCTATATCGATAATTTCCGGGAAAAATTCAACCATCAATGAATGAACGATTTCGCCAAGCTCTGTCGGAATGAACCGTTTGTTTTCAAGTTGTACATAGCCTCGTCTTTGAATGATATCAATTGTCGGGGCATAAGTGGACGGACGACCGATTCCAAGTTCCTCCAATTCTTTTACAAGTCTTGCTTCTGTATAGCGAGGAGGCGGTTGCGTAAAATGCTGCTTCGGATTAATTTCGATGGATTTAATTTTGTCTCCTACTTCCAGTTCCGGAAGCAATTTTGTCATTTCCTCCGTCTGATCGTCCGTGCCCTCAATATACACTTTCATGAATCCGGAGAATTTTACTTGAGAACCGTTCGCCCGGAAAACGCAATCGGAATTTTTTAATTCCACCGTCACGGTATCCAATATTGCAGGGGCCATTTGGCTGGCCACAAACCGATCCCAAATCAGGCGGTATAGTCTCAATTGGTCACGTGTCAAAACATCTTTCAACTGGTCCGGTGTTCTCATGACGCTCGTAGGACGAATCGCTTCGTGAGCATCCTGGGCTGCCGGTGATTGTTTTTTCACCTTTTGAATTTCTCCGGCGACATATTCTTTACCATATTTATCGTAAATATATTGCATAGCTTCAGCTTTTGCAGTGTCGGAAACCCGTGTTGAATCTGTACGCATATACGTAATTAGACCGACTGTTCCTTCATCTTTTCCGATATCGATTCCTTCATAAAGCTGCTGCGCAATCATCATCGTTTTTTTCGCACGGAAATTCAATTTTCTCGCAGCTTCTTGTTGAAGGGAGGAAGTCGTAAAGGCCGGAGCCGGATTTCTTTTCCTCTCCTTTTTTGTTACATTCACCACTTCAAATTCGGAACCTTTGATTTTTCGCAGGATTTCTTCCACCTGCTGCTGATTCGAAAGTTTTTTCTTTTCTTTTCCGTCACCAAAATAAAAAGCTTCGAATTGTTTTTTGTCCTTCTCAAACTTTCCTTCAATCGTCCAATATTCTTCCGGAACGAAATTTTTGATTTCATTTTCCCGGTCAATAATGAGGCGCAATGCAACGGATTGCACCCTTCCAGCGGACAGCCCTTTTTTCACTTTTCTCCATAAAATGGGGCTTATATTATAACCGACAAGGCGGTCCAAAATTCTGCGGGCCTGTTGTGCATCCACAAGATGCATATTGATTGGCCGAGGATGTTTGAAAGACTCTAAAACTGCATCTTTTGTAATCTCGTTAAATACGACCCGGCATTCGCTTTCGGTATCAATATTTAACGCTTTCGCCAAATGATATGCAATCGCTTCCCCTTCGCGGTCAGGGTCGGCTGCAAGAAACACTTTTTTCGCCTTTTTGGCTGCAGATTTCAATTCTTGAAGAATGGGACCTTTTCCACGAATCGTGATATATTTCGGTTTATAATTATTTTCCGTATCGATGCCCATTTGGCTCTTCGGAAGATCGATTACATGTCCAATCGATGCTTTCACTTTATATTTTTTCCCCAAATATCTTTCAATTGTTTTCGCTTTTGCAGGTGATTCCACTATCACTAAATAATCTGCCATCTAACTTCCTCCTCACTAGAGGCACCTTTGATAAAATAATTAAAGAAATTCCTGTTGCAAAATGTATAACAGATTGAATAATATTGCAACTTTTTTTCAATATATTACCTAAAAAAACAAATTTAATTCATCTAAAATCTGGTGCCCGCTCCAAACCGGAATGGCTCCTTCCTTCAAAAGCTGATTCGTGCCTTCGGAAAGTTTTGAATCGATGGGCCCAGGAACGACGAAAATTTCCTTCCCATGTTCCAAAGCATGATCGGTAGTGATTAATGTGCCGCTTTTTCTGGCGGCTTCCGTCACGACGATCGCCTCGCTAATACCACTAATAATACGATTTCTCAAAGGGAAATGCCACTTTCTTGGACCTGCATATGGAGGAAATTCCGTTATCAATAAATGATTTTTTTCCATTTCTCTCGCCAATAATTCGTTCTCTTTCGGATAAATATGAAAAAAACCGTTTCCCAATATGCCGATCGTTTTTCCGCCATATCGGATGGCGGCATGATGGGCCATTGCATCGGCACCTTTTGCCAATCCGCTGACAATCAGAAAATCGTTTTCAATCAATGGCGGAACGATCGCCTCCAGCGCCTTCCATGTATAGCCGGTCGCCATTCTTGAACCGATAATGGCAATTTTCCGTTTCTTTAGTAAAGACACATCCCCTTTCGCATACAAAACCGTCGGGGGATCAACCAGTGAAAATAAAGAGCGGGGATAATTGGAATCCGTGAATGGGATGACGTGTATTCCTTCTTGATTATATGCGGCGCATAAATTATTCTTTAATAACCTTTTATAATTGGTTATGATTTTTTCGGCGTTTTCTGCAGAAATTTGTAGAATGGTTTCCAATTTTGCAGGCGATAGAACGTGAAGGTCGCGAAGGGAGGGAATTTCCTTTAATAATTTGTTGAACTTATTTAATGGAAGGGGATAAACATAGTGGAGGGCTAGCAGCTCGTTTAATGAAAATGAGCCCACTGAACCACTCCTTTTTCTTCTCATTCGGCTGAAATGAAAAAGTGTAACGCACAACGGCGCTACACTTTTTATATTACAAGGTTTTACATTTTTCGTATAGACCTTTTTCTTTTAATACTTTAATTAACGTTTCTCCAATAACGGAAGGGGTAGGGGCAACTTCTATTCCCGCATCATTCATCGCCTTGATTTTTTCTTTCGCTGTTCCTTTGCCTCCTGAAATGATCGCACCGGCATGTCCCATCCGCTTTCCTGGAGGTGCCGTTTGGCCGGCGATAAATCCGACAACCGGCTTTGTCATATTCTCTTTAATCCATGCGGCCGCTTCTTCTTCGGCTGTACCTCCGATTTCCCCAATCATGACAATGGCATATGTTTCCGGATCTTCATTGAATTCTTTCAGCACATCCACAAAATTTGTCCCGTTTACCGGGTCTCCGCCAATTCCTACGGCCGTTGTTTGTCCGATTCCCGCTTGTGTCAACTGGAGCACGGCTTCATATGTCAATGTACCGGAGCGGGAAACGACTCCCACATGACCTTTTCTCAAAATATATCCTGGCATGATTCCGATTTTGCATTCTTCCGCCGTCACAATTCCGGGACAGTTTGGCCCCAACAGCCGCGTTTTCTTTCCTTCCATGTAACGTTTGACTTTTACCATATCGAGCACCGGAATATGTTCAGTGATACAACATGTAAATTCCAATTCCGCTTCCACCGCTTCCATAATGGCATCAGCGGCAAACGGAGCAGGGACGAAAATAACGGAAGCATTGGCACCTGTCGCTTCTTTTGCCTCTTTTACCGTATTGAAGACAGGGACTCCTTCCACAACCTGTCCCCCTTTGCCAGGTGTTACACCTGCAACGATTTTCGTACCATACTCCAGCATTTGTTTCGTATGGAATATCGCTGTATCCCCAGTTATGCCTTGAACAATGACTTTCGTATCTTTATTTACGTAAATCGCCATTCTACTCCCCAGCCTTTCTTACTTTACTAGTTCTATGATTTTTTGTGCGCCTTCAGCCATTGAAGTGGTACCTATAATATTCAAACCGGATTCATTTAAAATCTGTTTTCCCCGCTTGGCGTTCGTCCCTTCCAACCGGACAACCAGCGGAACGTTGAGTCCGACTTCCTTCGCTGCCGCAACAACCCCTTCGGCAATGACATCGCATTTCATAATGCCGCCGAAAATGTTGACGAAAATGCCTTTTACATTTGGATCGGAAAGGATGATTTTAAATGCCTCTGTGACCTTCTCCGTATTGGCTCCGCCGCCCACATCCAAGAAATTGGCTGGAGAGCCGCCGTAATAGCTGATTGTATCCATTGTCGCCATTGCAAGACCCGCGCCATTTACAAGGCATCCAATATTTCCGTCGAGGGAAACGTAGTTCAAATCGTATTTGGATGCTTGAATTTCCTTTGGATCTTCTTCATCGAAATCGCGCAGTTCGACAATATCCGGGTGGCGATAAAGGGCGTTTGCATCAAAATTGAATTTCGCGTCCAGCGCCATGATTCTGTCGTCTTCTGTCAATACAAGGGGATTGATTTCAAGGATAGAAGCGTCTTTTTCGACAAAAGCCGTATATAGACCAATCATTAGTTTAGCTGCCTGATTTACTAAATTTGTAGGGATTTCCATATTCAACGCCAATCTTCTCGCTTGAAAAGGCATCAGGCCAGTTAATGGATCAATCACTTCCCTGAATATTTTTTCCGGCGATTTTTCGGCCACCTCTTCGATATCCATTCCGCCTTCAGGAGAACCCATCACCGTGATCCGGGAAGTGGAACGGTCCAATATGAAACTTAAATAATACTCTTTTTTGATTTCGCATCCTTCTTCAATATATAGCCGCTTTACCTCTTTTCCTTGAGGGCCTGTTTGCTTCGTTACCAATACTTTCCCCAGCAGCTCTTTTGCATAAGCGCGCACTTCATCCAAGTTTTTTGCAACTTTTACACCGCCGGCTTTTCCACGTCCCCCGGCATGGATTTGCGCTTTTACTACCGTAATGGTCGAACCGAGTTCCTTTGCCACTTTCACCGCTTCATCAGGCGAAAATGCCACTTTTCCTTTTGGAACTGCCACTCCATAATTTCTCAGTATTTCCTTACCCTGATATTCATGGATATTCATTTGCCATCCTCCAATTCACCAATTTGGGAAAATTCTTACGATTACTATTTTAATCAAACACATACCCATTGTCTATGTTCGCATTTTTTGCGATTTTTTAGTCGATTTCGACAATTTATTCTACTTCGTTACATACAGTCTTTTATACTATTAAAATTTTGATTATATTCTCCTAACGCTTGGATTGAATGCGGCGGTCCAAACGATAAATAAAAGCAAACACCTCCGCCACGGCTTCATATAAATCCGGAGGGATGGATTCGTTCAAATCCAGTTGTCCCAGCAATTCCAACAGATTGGGATCTTCATAGACAGGGATATGATGCTTTTCGGCTACTTGGAGGATATTTTCCGCGATTTTCCCTTTTCCTTTTGCAATGACTTTCGGACTGGCATCTTCCGGATGGTATGAAAGGGCGACGGCTTCCATTCTTTTCTCTGTCATATGCGGATGTCCACTCCCCTTTTCAGAGTCTTGTGATCATGGCTTTTTTCCTTTATGAATGGACCGCTTTCATTTTTTTCAAATGGTTTGAACATGAGGCCGGACAAATGATAATTCTTCTCTTCCAGCGCCGCCTTTAACGATTTTTTCAACGGCTCGCTAAGCACTTCCAATCCATCCTTGTCATTGTACACATAAATCGTCACGATTCGGTTTTGAACTTGCATGTCAATGACGGTTTCATTTAATGCTTCCATATTCAAATAAAACAAAATCCGAGCATAGTCGGAATCGATTTTTCCGTCTTTTTTCATTCTGCCGTTCCATTGAACCGTCGCTTCCACTTGTTTTCCTAAAAATTGCATTGGAATTTGCATAATGATTTGGTGCTGATGGTCCATCTCCCCCGACAGCAGCTGCATGCCATTCAGCCTGGCCAGCAGCGCCTCTGCCCCCGTCTTTAATTCCATCGGGGCGGAATTGTCCTGTACCAAAGCCACTAACAGGGGTTTCAACGGCTGTATCAGGTCTGGCGCAGCAGTGTTTCTGTTCAATGCGGCTTCATAGCTTAATCCCAGGCTTTTTAGAACGTGCCAAATCGCTTTTTGGAATCCTTGGCCGTTCAATTTATCGAGAAGCATCGCTTCCGATTCCGCCATCATCATATTGATCGCTTGATTCTTAGAACTCACCAAAATCTTCGCGATATTCCTTAGTTCTGTTTCGGGCTGGTAGGAAAGTTCCGATTTTAATAGTGACAATAAATGTTCTTTCGGCGATATGGCGTTTTCATGGACGAATGGCCGGTTGATTGTTTGTTCCGAATAGGCTTTTAACAGGAAAACATGAAGCCGCTGTACCAATCCTTCAATTTTGGTTGTGTCATCGTAAGATTTCATGAATTGAAGGATTTCGCTTTTTTGTTGTTCCGATAAAGACGGCTCATTTTCTATCCATTGGAAAAATTGACGGACATTCTCCCCGGCAGCTTGGTCCTGTTTAATGAGTTGCAAAAAGCTTCCTGCCGTTCCATTTCCGGAAGATAATCGAAGATGATTCAGCCAATTTCTTAATGTCGCCTCTTTCGGCAATATATTCGCCTCTTTTAACAAATTCAGCGCTTCTTGTTGTTTCGCCCCTTGCTCCGGCCTTTCCAGAAGGGTATGTACAGAGCGGGCGACCAACAGGCCCGCTGTTTCCGCTTCAAATGGTTGAGCTATAGATTGAAGGACATTTAATAAATTACTTTTTACTTGAGGTGATACTTGGCCATTGTTTTGCACCAATTGGGCAAATTGTTCAAGCGCATGGGCGATGCCAGTTGTTTTGGAACCAAAAAGAAGCGCTTTAAACGTTTCTTCCGTAAAAGGGATTTTCAAATCCGAAAGTTTTCCCAATACCTGCAATGCCTCTTTGCCGGAAAACCCGTCCGGCAAGTTTTTTAACCAATTTTCCGAAAGCAGCAATTGTTCCTTCGAAATCGGAAGTTGATTTTTTATAAAATAGGACAACACCTGCTGCATCTCCCGGGACTTCGGCAATTTCAAAGATTCCATCAATTGTTGGATATTCGCTGATTCTTTCCTGATTGGTCCGGAAACGATCTTCAACTCCATTTGGGGGTTGATGCTTGTCACTTGGAAAAAATGAGAATCTCCCGCCTTCAAGGGCATCTCCAGCTTGGCTAATAGCCGATGCCCTCCAATTTGGATTTCCGCTGTTTGATTCGGAAAGATCTGATTCACTTTTCCGTAAAATATTTGGCCATTTTTCAATAGCAGGGGGCTTTTTGGGGCAGGCAATTTTTGATATTGAACCGGCTCGAAAGAAGGGATGGTCATAGCATCACCTTCTTCTCCAGCATGGATTTGATCGGTTCAAAGGTTTTGCGGTGATGAACGGTCGGTCCGAACCGTTCAATGGCTTCCAAATGTTGTTTTGTTCCATATCCCGCGTTTTGGTCGAATCCGTATTGCGGATATTGGGTATGTAATTCTTCCATATATAAATCCCTCTCATGTTTTGCAAGGATTGAAGCCGCCCCGATTGCAAGACTTTTCGCATCCCCTTTTACAATGCTTTCCTGAGGAATTCCGATTGGAATGGAAACCGCATCGACAAGGCATATATCCGGCCGAATTTTTAAGTTTTCGATGCATATTTTCATTGATTGTCTCGTCGCTTCCAAAATATTTAGTTCATCGATCTTTTTCGCACTTTGAAAATGGATGGAGTAAGCAAGTGCATGCTTCTTGATCAATTCCGCCAATTCGGCGCGTTTCTTTTTGGACAGCTGTTTTGAATCGTTTATGCCAATAAGTTCGGGGCAATCCTTTGGCAAAATGACCGCGCATGTAACGACCGGTCCGGCAAGAGGGCCTCTCCCCGCTTCATCCACTCCCGCCAAGTATGCACCTTCAAATGGAAGAAAACTTGCATCAAAAGCCTGTTTTTGGCGGAATTGTTCAAACAATTTTTCCTGTTTCTCCAATCGTTTTTGAAACTGCCGCAAAGCCTTTTGAACACTGGCCCGTCCGTCCTTTTCAAGTTCCTGCATCCATGGCTCATAGGCCGTCGCTCTTTTTAATGCCTCTGTTATTTCTTTGATTGTTTTCATAAAAACCGGTACTCCTCACGACATTTTTTTATTTTATATCGGTATGATTCGATAGCTTATTAGTTTTACAGTTAATCCGCTCTTGTTGTACTTTACCATAAATTCATTTTATAATAAGGGGGGAAATGCATTTTGGAGGAAAAGAAATGAAAAAATTATACATATTGTTCGTTTTTGCTCTTTTGCTGTCGGCTTGCAGCGGGGAATCCAGCGAATCCGGCCAAACGGAAGTTCATCACGATAACCATCTGCGGCACAATCCATTATCCGGAGATTTGCAGGAATCAACCTCTGTCGGAAAATTGCCTTCTTTTTTACAGGAAAAGGATGAACACATTGCGGCAGTCTACAAAATCGCGTACGAATACGCCGATGTATTGGAATGGATTCCTTGTTACTGCGGTTGCGGGGAAACGGCGGGCCACCGCAGCAGCTTAAATTGCTTCGTGGCAGAAATTCGCGATGAAGAAGTGCTATGGGATGATCATGGAACGCGCTGCAACGTTTGCATGGAAATCGCGGTCGAAGCCGCCAAACTTTCAAAAGAAGGAAGATCCCTTAAAGAAATCCGCAACTATATTGATGAAAAATATAAAGAGGGTTATTCAACACCGACACCAACAGAAATGCCCGCATAAAAAAAAACACCATCCATTAAGTTTCTATTCAGAAACCTTTGGATGGCGTTTTTTATCAACTTTGAACCGTTTCCTTTTCCAGTTCTTCTTCCACGAAGTCAAAAGTAAGTTTTCCTAATTCCAAATTCCGGATATCGCGGACAATCAGCTCCGCTACCCGGTCATAATCGATTTCCCCTCCGGCCCCCAATACATTGCGCAATTTACCGATATGGTCGAATGCTTTCACAATATCCTCTTCATCGATTTCGTGAATTCCATAACGTTCATGCATCCGATCCGGGTAATGGGCCGACAGGAACTTCAACGCATATACCGCCAAATCATCCATATGAATGATGGCGTCTTTGATGGCTCCTGTTAACGCCAGCTTCAATCCCACTTCCGGATCCTCAAATTTCGGCCATAAAATCCCCGGGGTGTCCAAAAGTTCCAATTCTTTCCCAACCTTCACCCATTGCTGCGCTTTCGTCACACCAGGCGTATTCCCGGTCTTTGCAACATTTTTTTTGGCAAATCGATTGATTAATGTCGATTTGCCTACGTTCGGTATTCCCACAATCATCGCGCGGATTGGACGATGTTTCATCCCTTTCGCCTTCATGCGGGCCCATTTATCGGCCAAAATGTCTTGGGCGGCTTTTGTGATCTGTTGCAGCCCTTTTCCTTTGAACGAGTTGATGGCAACCGCTTTGAACCCTTGATTTTCAAAATATTCCACCCACTTTTTTGTTTCTTCGTCATCCGCCATATCCGCTTTATTCAAAATGATAATTCGAGGTTTTTGGTTAATGACTTCATCAATCATCGGATTTCGCGAAGAAAGCGGGAGCCGGGCATCCACCAGTTCAAAAACAATATCGACCAGTTTTAAGTGTTCTTGAACTTGCCTCTTCGCTTTCGCCATATGTCCCGGAAACCATTGAATGGTCATTGTGAATTCCTCCTTTTGACAAAAAGAAAAGGAGTGTCGAAATACTCCTTCTTCATTTCACTATTTTCATTTCGCTTAGCGGCCAAAAGACGATGCTTGTCTTGCCGATGATATCATCTTCGCTGATGACCCCGATATGCCGGCTGTCTTTGCTGTAACGCCGGTTATCTCCCATGACGAAAACATATCCTTCAGGAATGACGTCCATGTTCGGGTCAATGTCCTGAAGGGTGAAATCCTGGGTTAATTGTCCTTCTGTAAGCTGTGATTTATATTCATCCAAATAAGGTTCATCAACCGGTTCTCCATTGATATAGAGCTGATCATCTTTATATTCAATATGCTCCCCGGGCAAACCGATGACTCTCTTAATATAATCTTTCCCTTCAGGAGCATGGAAAACGACGATATCAAAACGCTTCGGTTCACCAAAACGATAGCCGATTTTATTGACAATCATCTTGTCCCCATCTTTTAATGTCGGCATCATGGACTCTCCGTCCACTACGATGGGCGTAAATAAAAAGTAGCGGACCACCACAGCAATAAGAAGGGCAATGACTAACGCCTTCGTCCATTCCCAAACCTCGTTTTTTTCTTTTTTCTTTTTATCCACGAAAACGTTCCCTCCAAATCTACTATCAACATTTTATTCCATTTTTATACTGTATGACAAGCAAAAGAAAGGAGGCTTTTTAAGACAAAGCCCCCTTCCGAAGAAAAATTATCGAATTTCTTTGATGCGTGCTGCTTTACCGTGCAATTGACGCAAGTAGTAAAGTTTTGCACGACGTACTTTACCACGGCGAACAACTTCCAATTTTGCGATTTTTGGTGAATGTACAGGGAACGTACGTTCTACACCTACACCATAAGAAACTTTGCGAACAGTAAAAGTTTCGCTAATTCCGCCGCCGCGGCGTTTAATCACAACGCCTTCGAATGCCTGGATACGTTCGCGGTTACCTTCTTGGATTTTCACATGCACACGAACAGTATCACCAGGACGGAATTCAGGAAGATCAGTGCGAAGTTGTTCTTTTGTAATTTCACGAATAATATCTGACATCTTTTTTCTCCCCTTATATCGAATGTTCATATAGTTCTCAATTAACTACAGCGGAACATCGTAATGATCGCTTCCGAATGAAGCACAAAAAGAATAATATCATAAAATATATTGACGCGCAACAAAAATCCAAATCAATTCCAACCCCTCTGATAAGAGGGCGCTTTCTTCGGATTACTTTTATTGATGTGTTTCCTTTTTCTTTTTCAGAGATTCGATGAATTCCTTTTGCTTTGGAGTAAGTTCCATTTTTTCCAATAAATCCGGTCTCCGTTCAAAGGTGCGCTTCAATGATTGTTCCATGCGCCATTCTTCGATTTTTTTATGGTTGCCGGACAATAATACATCAGGAACCTTCATGCCCCTGAAATCCTGCGGTCTTGTATAATGCGGGTATTCCAATAGTCCCGTGGAAAAGGAATCGTGAATGTGGGAAGCTTCTTGCCCCAATACCCCCGGAATTAAACGGACAACCGCATCGATGACCGCCATGGCGGGAATTTCTCCGCCGGTCAGCACAAAATCGCCGATGGAGATTTCATCAGTAACCAGATATTCACGAATGCGCTCATCATATCCTTCGTAATGGCCGCAAATAAAGACAAGTTCTTCTTCTTTGGACAGCTCTTCCGCTCTGGCCTGAGTGAACCGCTCCCCCTGTGGGCACATCAAAATGATCCGGGGGTGGCGATCCTGGGTGATCGTTTCGACGGCGCGGAAAATCGGCTCGGGCTTCAACACCATGCCCGCTCCTCCGCCATACGGATAATCGTCCACTTGCTTATGTTTGTTGTCGCTAAAATCCCGGATATTCCAAACTTGAATATCAACGAGCCCCTTTTCCTGGGCTTTTTTTAAGATGGATGAACCGAATACTCCCGGAAACATTTCCGGAAATAACGTAAGCACATGTATTTTCATGATAATAATCCTTCCATCACATGAATGGTTATGCGTTTATTGTCCACATCAATCTCTTTTACGACGTCTTCAATATAGGGGATATAATGTTTTTTTCCTTTTCGGTCTTTCATCTCCCAAACGTCGTTTGCGCCCGTTTCGTAAATGTGCGTTATTTCCCCCAAGTGCTCACCCTCTTCCGAGTACACTTGGCAGCCGATGATTTCAAAATAATAATATTCATGCTCGTCCAATTCATCTTCACTCAATTGGTCTTTCGAAATTTTCAGCACGCTGTTTTTAAATTGCTCTACAAGGTTAATGTTATCGTATCCTTCGAAAGTGAGTAAAACAAAATTTTTATGTCTTCGGGCATTTTCGACCGTTACCCAAATCGGTTCCGCATGATCGCTTTTAAAAATCGCCAGTTTTGAACCTTTTTTAAAACGGATGTCTTCAAAGTCGGTGGATGAGATAACCCTTACTTCCCCTCGGATGCCATGGGTATTGACAATGCGACCCACATTTAACCATTCCATTCGATGAATCACCTCTTTATTGAGTATTCCTCCAATTGCTTTGTTTGCAGGTTCAACTTTCGATGGGACATGATTTATTTTGAGGTCTCCGTCCCCGTTTCATGAATGGGGGCACCAAGAAATGAAACTCCCTTCGTCCATTTTAGCAACTTTGGGCTTCATAAAGTAAAGAATTTCAATTTGAAACCCTTGCGGCATGAATAAAAAAGGGGCTGAAATAGCCCCTTTTTGCATTAATCCAATATATCGACAAATGTTTTTTTCTTGTGGTGACCGCTTGCAGAATTGACAATCGTCCGAATCGCTTTCGCAACACGACCATGTTTGCCGATCACTTTTCCCCGATCGGCAGGGTTTACAGAAAGCTTATAAACAATGCGACTAGTATTTTCATCAATTTCGACGCGAACGTCTTCCGGATAATCAACTAGCGGTTTTACAATTGCTTCAATCAGCTTTTGCATGCGGACACCCCCGAAAATGATTCAATTAAGCTTTTTTGTTGAATTTTAAGTTATGGAATTTCTCCAAAATGCCTTGCTGAGAGAACAAGTTGCGAACAGTATCAGATGGTTTCGCGCCATTTGCCAACCATTTAAGCGCTTTTTCTTCATCGATTTGTACTGTTGCCGGTACAGTTAATGGATTGTAATAGCCGACTGTTTCAATTGAACGTCCATCGCGTGGTGAACGAGAATCAGCAACTACGATGCGATAAAAAGGGGATTTTTTTGCTCCCATGCGTTTTAAACGAATTTTTACTGCCATTGAATTTTGCACCTCCGAATTAGTTTTACACAAGATAGAATAATAACAGTGTTTTATTTGTTTGTAAAGTGTTTTTTCTTAACAGATCATGGTTTTCCTTATTAAAATTTAAAAAATGAATCGAGGCCTGGAATTTTCATTTTCTTTTTGCCTTTTCCCTGCGTCATGGACATCATTTGCTTCATCATTTTCTTCATATCTTCGAATTGTTTCAATAGCCGGTTGACGTCCTGAATGGACGTGCCGGAACCTTTGGCAATCCGCTTTTTGCGGCTGGCATTGATAATTTCCGGATGCGCCCTTTCTTCCGGCGTCATCGAATAAACGATGGCCTCAAGCCGGTCGATCTGCTTTTCATCGATTTGGATATTGTTCAGCCCTTTGATTTTGTTAAACCCCGGAAGCATCTTCAAAATATCTTCCAGAGGCCCCATTTTTCGGACGGCTTTAAGTTGATCCACAAAATCATCAAAGGTGAAATTTTGTGTTTTGAATTTTTCTTCAAGCTCTTTCGCTTTTTCCGCATCGACGGTCGCCTGCGCCTTCTCGATTAAGGATAGGACGTCACCCATTCCTAAAATCCGGGAAGCCATGCGTTCCGGATGGAAAGGTTCCAGAGCATCCATTTTTTCTCCCATCCCGACGAACTTGATCGGCTTCTCCGTAACGGCTCGGATCGATAATGCCGCACCGCCGCGCGTATCGCCATCCAATTTTGTCAAAATCACGCCTGTAATGCCAATGGCCTCGTTGAAGCTTTGCGCAACATTGACCGCATCTTGTCCGGTCATGGCGTCAACCACCAAAAATACTTCGTCCGGCTCTTTGATGGCACGGATATTTTTCAGCTCATCCATCAATTCTTCGTCGATATGCAACCGGCCGGCTGTATCGATAATGACCACGTCATAATGTTCTTTTTTTGCGTGTTCGATGGCTTCTTCCGCAATCTTTACCGGAGAAACATCCGTCCCGAGGGAAAACACCGGAATTGCCAACTGTTTCCCTAAAGTTTCCAATTGTTTGATGGCGGCAGGACGGTAGACGTCCGCAGCAACGAGAAGCGGTTTGCGATTATATTTCTTTCTTAAAAGATTTGCAAGTTTTCCGGAAGTCGTCGTTTTCCCTGCACCTTGCAATCCGACCATCATAATGACTGTTGGAGGCTTCGGATTGAATTTAATTTGGCTATGCTCCCCGCCCATCAATTCCGTCAATTCATCTTTTACAATCTTAATGACTTGCTGGCCGGGTGTTAAACTTTTCATGACTTCGGCGCCGACCGCCCGCTCGCTGACCCGTTTGACAAAGTCTTTTACGACTTTTAAGTTGACGTCGGCTTCGATGAGGGCAAGACGCACTTCCCGCATCATTTGCTTTACGTCCGCTTCCGTAACTTTTCCTTTGCCTTTGATTTTTTGGATTGTGCTTTGGAGTCGCTCAGATAATCCTTCGAATGCCAAACTTTTCGCCTCCTAATCCGTTTCTTTTAATTGATCGATCAATTGCAATTGTTCCTCTACAGGCGCTTTTTCTTTAATGGCTGTTTCCAGCTTTTCGATCGTCTGTTGACGCTTTTGAAATTTTTCAAACAATTTCAGTTTTTCTTCATATTCTTCAAGCATTGCCTCTGTGCGGCGGATATTGTCATATACGGCTTGCCGGGACACTTTATAGGTTTCAGCAATTTCTCCCAGAGAAAGATCATCTAAATAATAAAGCTCCATATATGTGCGCTGTTTATCCGTTAACAAAGCTTGATAAAAGTCGAAGAGAAAATTCATCCGCGTCGTCTTTTCAAGTAACATCGAATGCCTCTCCAATCATGGTTTTTCTACTGTATCATATCGGTTTTGTGTATACGTGTCAAGTAAATTTCCTTTAACAACACAGATTCTTCAAGAATTTATCAATCATGGAAAAGCGATAATCGTATTCCACAAAAAAATAAAACGATCATCCAACAATCGGATGATCGTTTTTCCATCATTCCGCTTTATCCAATTGTTTGTCCAACGAATCGGCAAACAGTCCATACACATAACGCTCCGGATCGAACGGCTGCAAATCATCGACTTTTTCGCCCAGCCCGACAAATTTCACCGGGATATTCAGTTTGTTTCGAATTGCCAGCACGATACCGCCTTTTGCCGTGCCGTCCAATTTTGTCAGCACGATTCCCGTTACATTTGTCGCTTCTTTAAATGTCTGGGCCTGAATTAAGGCATTCTGGCCTGTTGTCGCATCAAGGACAAGCAGCACTTCATGGGGAGCATTTGGAATTTCACGGGAAATCACGCGATGAATTTTTTCCAATTCTTTCATCAAGTTCACTTTATTTTGCAAACGGCCGGCTGTATCGCAGATCAATACGTCAGCGCCGCGCTTTTTCGCGGCATTGATGGCATCATAAATGACTGCGGCAGGATCAGATCCTTCCGCCTGCTTGATCACTTCGCAGCCTACCCGGTCTCCCCAGACTTGAAGCTGTTCAATGGCACCTGCACGGAACGTATCGCCGGCTGCCAGCATAACCGTTTTTCCTTGTTTTTTCAGGCGGTGGGCAAGTTTCCCGATGGTCGTCGTTTTTCCGACGCCATTGACTCCGACAAATAGAATGACCGTCAATTCTCCATCAGGCTGCAAATTCAATTCAGAAATGCCTTCCTCGCCTTTTTCATAGATTTCGACCAGTTTTTCGCAGATGACTACATAAAGGCCGTCGGTTTCTTTTATGTTTCTCCGCTGCACTTCAAAGCGCAGTTCGTCGATCAATTCCATCACCGTTTCGAAACCGACATCGGCCTGCAATAAAATTTCTTCCAATTCTTCAAAAAATTCTTCATCGACTTTCCGATAGCGGGCTATCAAATCAGTGACCTTTGAAGTAAAGGTATCGCGGGTTTTCGCAAGGCCCATTTTAAATTTTTGGGTGATCGACCAGGCGGAAGGTTTCTTTTCCGGAGTTATTTCCGCTTCATTGTGTTTCTCTTCGGACGCTGCTTCCGCTTCAGGCTCTTCAGCATGCGTGTTTTCTTGCACGTTTTCTGCCAATTCGCCTCCTGCCTGCTCACTTGGAGCTTCGCTGTCCTCGACTTCCGGCTGTTCTGCAGTTTCCTCTGCCGTTTCTTGTTGCAATTGTTCTTCGGATTTGCCGCTTAACTTTTCCTTCAATCGTTTAAAAAAGCTCATCATTATTCGCTCCTTTGTCCTACAAGTACTGGTTCATCTTCCAATTTCACCGAAACAAGCTTCGATACCCCCGATTCCTGCATCGTAATCCCGTATAATACATCGGCACCTTCCATCGTTCCCTTCCGGTGGGTGATCACGATGAACTGGGTATCACGGCTCAATTTTCTCAAATATCGGCTATACCGTTCAACGTTTGCTTCATCCAGTGCGGCCTCCACTTCGTCCAAAATGACAAAAGGCACCGGACGGGAATTTAGGATGGCAAATAATAATGCAATGGCCGTCAAAGCCCGTTCTCCACCGGAAAGCAGGCTTAAATTTTGCAATTTTTTTCCCGGAGGCTGGGCTACAATTTCAATTCCCGTTTCCAGTAAATTATCAGGCTCCAACAAAATCAGATCGGCATGGCCTCCCCCGAACAGTTCACGGAATACAATCCGGAATTGTTGTTGAATTTTTTCAAAGGATTCTTTAAACCGGGAAGCCATTTCCTCATCCATTTCTTTGATGGTTTCATTGAGGGTTTGCTGGGCTTCAATCAGATCATTCCGTTGCTCCGTCAAAAAGGTATGGCGTTCCGATACCCGTTCATATTCTTCGATGGCCGTGAAATTGACAGGTCCCAATTCTTCAATAGATTGTTTTAATAACTTCACTTTTTTGCGGATGTGATCGACATCTTCAATCTCGGCCGCTTCATTGACTGCTTCCCCAAAATCAAGTTCATATTGTTCTTCGAGCAAGTTGTTTAACCGGTTGATTTCAAATTCGATCCGGCTTTTCTTTACATCCATCGAACGCAATTGCTCCAAAAATCCTTTATGGATTCGTTGCAGCTCATTTAATTGTTCGTCCAATTGGGAAAGCGCCTGCTGATATTCAAGGCGCATTTGCCGGTTTTCCTGAATGGCCGCCGAGCATTGATTGCGTTTTTCTGTCCATTCTGCAATCGCTCGTTCAATTTCCTCTTCCGTCAATTCGTTTTCCCGTTCGTTTTGGATCCATTCAATTTCTCGGGAAATAGTTTCAATTTGTTGAAGGAGTTTTGAACGTTTCAATTCGATATCGGCTGTCTGAATTTGCAGCTGATTCAACTGTTCCTGCAATACCGCGAGATCTGCGCGTTTTTTCGCCAGCTGTTCACGAAGCAAATCTTTTTCCGTTTCACTTTTTACTTTCGCTTTTGACAGCTGATCCACTTTTTCGTTCACACGATGCAGTTCATGCCGCAGTTGTGCCAGCCGCCCTTCGATTTGCTCCTTCTGTTTCAATAAGGCTTCCTTTCTCGAAGAAGCGTCGTTTTTTTCGGAAGAAGCAAGATGAACCGTATTCTTTAAATTTTTCTCTTCCATTTCCAGCTCGACATATTTGGAATGAAACGCCAATTCTTCCTGGCGGAGTTGTTCGCTTCGGGATTTTAGCAAATCCGCCTGTTCCTGCAATCCGGTCAATCTTTCTTTTTCTTTTGCAAGGGTTTTTTCCGCCTGGGCGATGGATTGTTCCATTTGGGCCAATTGAACCTTTAGTTGCTCCAGATCCGCTTTTCTGCTAAATAAAGAATTTTGTTGTTTTACTGAACCGCCCGTTAATGAACCGCCGGCATTGACGATATCTCCGTCCAATGTCACAACCCGGTATTTATAGCCGACTAATCTCGCAATTTGGCTGGCTCCTTCAAGATTTTCCGCTACCAGGACATTTCCAAGCAAATATTCCACAATGTTGCGGTTTTGTTCATCAAATTCCACCAGTTCATGCGCCAGCCGTATGAAGGACGGATGACCGGCCGCTTGTCCAATTTGCGAAAAAGATAGTTTCCTAGATTTCATTACATTTTTCGGTAAAAATGTGGCGCGGCCGGCTTTTTTCGCTTTTAGCCAGCCAATCGCTTTTTGTGCATCTTGTTCCGTTTCGGTCACGATATGTTGGGTTGCAGCCCCCAATGCCGTTTCGATCGCCCGGGAATATTTCCCTTCCACTTTCAATAGTTCTGCGACAGCTCCCTCAATCCCTTTCAATTCTCCCCGCTCTCTGGCCATTAAAATTTCTTTTACGCCATGATTAAAGCCGGAATAGTCCGCTTCCAACTCCTCGAGCGCTTCTTTTCTGGATTTCAATTGCTGTTGGTGTTGATAGGCCTTATAAAGCATTTGCCGCTTTTCGTCGTGGGAAGCGGATGCGGACTTCAGCTGGCGCTGGAGCTGTTCATATTGTTCAAGCACTTCGCTTAATTTCTTTTTCGTTTCTTCAAGTTTGCGGGCAAGCTCATTTTTTTCGCCGGTAACTTGGTTTAATTTTCTTAGCATCTCTTCAGAACGGTCATTGATCCGCTCTTCCGTCTCTTCATATTGCGCTAATTGCTGCTCGATATGTTTCAGTTCATTCTTTGCCGTGGCTTCCTCGTTCAGCAAATCGATATAAAGATTTTTCTGCTCCTCTATTTGCTCTTCGAGTTGGGAAACGGATGTATTGAGGGACATATCCAGCTGTTTGATTTCAGCTTTCAATTGCTGGATTTCATTCTTTTTCACCGCGAACAATTTCTTGTTTTGTTCTTCATTGTTCGCCAGTTCCGCTTCTTCTTCTTTTGTTTCTTTCAAAGAAAGCTGCAATTGCTGCAATTGCTTTTCCGCATTGGAGCGCTTTTCTTTCACGAGCGCTTTCCGCCCTTCCCAACGCTCCACTTCCGCACTCGCTTCCACTAAACGCTCCTGAATTTCGTCGATGGCCGAATCGATGTGCCGGATTTTCGTTCGCAAAGCCTCCGCTTTGGTTTGCAGCCTTGCAATTTCCGAAGCTTTTTCCTGCTCCTGTCGTTCAAGTTGGTCATGCTCTTCTTTGACGGCAATAAGCTCTTCATGATGCCGTTTTAAATCATGGACAATGAGGGAAATATCCAATTCCCTCAGCTCTTCCGTCATCCGAAGATAATCTTTTGCCGCAGAACTTTGGATTTTTAATGGTTCCAAGCGGGAATCCAATTCATGCAATATATCCAGGACACGCTTTAAATTATCATCGGTTTCGAGAAGTTTTTGCTCCGCCTTTTTTTTGCGGAGTTTATATTTTAAGATGCCGGCAGCTTCTTCAAAGATTGTCCGGCGGTCGTCCGGTTTGCTGTTTAAAATTTCATCCACCCGTCCTTGAGAGATAATGGAAAAAGCTTCTTTTCCCAGGCCGGAATCCATAAACAAATCCGTAATATCTTTCAGACGGCATTGCTGATTATTCAGCAAGTATTCGCTTTCCCCGGAACGGTAAACCCGTCTTGTTACGCTGATTTCAGAGTATGGGATTCCGACTTCCTGATCCTCATTGTTTAAAATCAATGTGACTTCCGCAAAGTTCAATGGTTTCCTAGAAGCGCTCCCGGCAAAAATCACGTCCTCCATTTTTGAGCCGCGCAAACTTTTCGCCGACTGTTCCCCCAGCACCCAGCGGATCGCATCGGTCACATTGCTTTTTCCGCTTCCGTTCGGGCCCACAACTGCGGTCACGCCCGGCACAAAATCGATGCCGATCCGGTCTGCGAAAGATTTAAATCCAACAACTTCCAACCGTTTAAGGAACATGTTATTCCTCCTTGTGCAAGGACTGGTTTAACGCAATCATCGCATTTTGCGCCGCCTGTTGTTCGGCCTCTTTTTTCGATTTGCCGCGACCGATGCCGAGCTCCTGATCGTTTAACAATACACGGGAGACAAATGTACGGTTATGAGCGGGGCCTCTTTCATCGATGATTTCATAATGCAAAACGCCCGTGTTGGATTGTTGCACCAATTCTTGCAGCTGGCTTTTAAAATCCATCACATGCGAAAAAGCACCGACTTCCACTTTCGGAAATACTACCCTTTCCAAAAATTGAAAAACCGAGCCTAATCCTTGATCCAGATATAGGGCGCCAATGAAGGATTCAAATACATCGGCAAGCAGTGCAGGCCTTTCTCTTCCGCCTGTCAATTCCTCCCCTTTTCCCAGAAGGACGTACTTTCCGAAATTCAACTCGTTCGCGAAAATCACAAGGGAAGGTTCGCAAACAATGGCTGCCCGAAGTTTTGTCAATTCCCCTTCACTCATATGCGGATAACGGTCAAATAAAAATTTCGAAATCGACAGTTCAAGGACTGCGTCTCCCAAAAATTCCAACCGTTCGTTATCGGCAAAATGTTTTTTGCGATGCTCATTCACATACGATGAATGGGTAAAAGCCTGATATAGCAAATTCTTGTTTTTGAACGTGATATTTAATTGCTCCTGCAACTCTTCAAATTGCTGTTTTACTTGCTCAGGGTATGACCCATTTTTTACTTGGCCTTCTTTTCTTTTGTTTGTCATGAATAATCTGCCTTCCTATTCATTGATGTCGTAAAATTTTTTATTCGAAGCAGAAGATATGAGGACAAAATCTTTATCCTCATATCTTCACATCGAATAAATAACATAATAGCAATGATTATTTGCGCATATGAAATGCAGTAATTTTATTATAACCGAAATTCCCGTACATTTTATCCATATAGGCAATGAAAAGAGGCACCCATCTGCAACAAAGTGCGGGATGTGCCTCTTTATCATTAGTTTAATTTACTTTCGATATACTTAACCGCATCGCCTACAGTGACGATTTTTTCTGCATCTTCATCAGAAATTTCCATATCGAATTCATCTTCTAATTCCATTACCAATTCAACTACATCCAATGAATCAGCGCCTAAATCTTCACGGAAAGATGCATTTTCAGTTACTTCGCTTTCGTCAACGCCAAGGCGGTCAACGATTACTTTTGTTACACGCTCTAAAACTGTGCTCACTTCGGTCACCTCCCTTCAATAGTATACCTGAAAGTACAAGCTGTTCAAAGGGTCTTTCGAAATACGATATTGAAAATATTCGATTTGAAGCAAGACAATTACTTTTATAAATATTACATGGCGATGCCGCCGTCCACATGAAGCACTTGTCCGGTGATATATTCTGCATCATCGGAAGCCAAAAATACGACCGCTTTCGCCACCTGTTCCGGTTTTCCGAATTTCCCCAACGGAATTTGTGAAAGCATCGAAGTTTTCACATCTTCCGGGAGGGCATCCGTCATTTCTGTCGTAATGAATCCAGGCGCTACGGCATTGACTAAAATATTTCTTGACGCCAATTCTCTTGCCGCCGTTTTCGTCAAACCGATCACGCCGGCTTTTGCCGCTGTATAATTGGCTTGTCCCGCATTGCCGGTTACGCCCACGACCGATGCGATGTTGATGATGCGGCCGGAACGTTGTTTCATCATTTGCCGGGTCACGGCTTTTGTGCAGAGGAATACGCCTTTCAAGTTTGTTTGGATGACCTCATCCCATTCTTCTTCCTTCATGCGCATCAATAAATTGTCCCGGGTGATGCCGGCATTATTGACAAGAATATCGATGGAACCAAACTCTTCCAACGCTTTTTTCATTAAGTTTTGCACGGAATCGTTGTCCGCCACATTCGCCTGAACGGCTATGGCTTTTCTGCCCATTTCCAATATTTCATTTACGACTTGTTCCGCTTTTTCTTTGCTGCCGCTGTAGTTTACGACTACATTGGCCCCTTCCTTCGCCAACTCCAAAGCAATCGCTCTTCCGATTCCTCTGGAAGCTCCTGTCACAACAGCCGTTTTACCTTCCAATTTCCCCATATTTTCACCCCTTTAATTCCTTCACAACTTCTTCAAAAGTCGCTTCATCATAAACACAATATGTTTTTGCAGAGCGGTCGATTTTGCGGACAAGCCCCGTCAACACCTTGCCAGGCCCGCATTCAATGAATGTCGTTACGCCCAGCTCCAACATCTTGCGGACATCTCTTTCCCATTGCACAGGGCTGAAGACTTGTTCCACCATTTCCTTTTTGATGGATTCCGCATCTTTCAACAATTCCGCATGGACATTGCTGATGACCGGAATTTTTGGTTCCGAAATGTCCAACTGTTCGATTTCTTTTTCCAATTGCAGTGCAGCAGGTTTCATCAATTCGCAATGGAAAGGTCCGCTCACTTCCAGAGAAATCGCTCTTTTCGCCCCTCTTTGCTTCGCCAATTGGGATGCTTTTTCCACTCCCGCTTTTGTACCGGAAATAACAATTTGGCCCGGACAATTCAAGTTTGCCAGCTGAACCAAATCGCCGCCTTCCGTGATTTCAGCGCAGACCTCTTTTAAAGGCTCTTCCTCCATTCCTAAAATGGCTGCCATCGCTCCTTGCCCTGCCGGAACCGCTTCATTCATATAAAGCCCGCGTTTATGAACGATTTTCACAGCATCTTCAAAGGACAAAGATTCCGCGATGACAAATGAACCATATTCACCTAAAGAGTGGCCTGCAGTATAGTCAGGGTTAATACCCGCTTCCATCAACTTAGATGCAATCATGACACCTGTCGTTAAAAGCGCAGGTTGGGCATGATAAGTCAAAGTCAATTCCTCTTGGGGACCTTCAAGCATATATTTTGAAAGCTTAAAATTCAGCGCCTGATCGGCACGATCATAAAATGCCTTGCAAGCTTCGTTATTTGCTACAAGTTCAGCCCCCATTCCAACCTTTTGGGAGCCTTGTCCAGGAAAAATGAATGCTATTTTTGTCATTGGTCGACTCCTTTACTCTTGTTCTTTTTGGCTTTCTTGTATTGCATTCTTCATGATGTTGACAATATCCTTTTCAACCATCGCAGCCGCCTGGCGAATTGTATTGTAAATCGCTCTCGAATCGGATGACCCGTGGGCCTTGATGACAGGGGCCTGCAGCCCTAAAAGAAGCGCCCCGCCGTGTTCGGAGTAATCCAGTTTATTTTTCAGTTGTGACAATTCGCTTTTCACGAAGAGGGCCGCAAGTTTCCCCTTCGCAGAGGACATGAAAACCTCTTTCAGCATTTTCATCAATGCCCCGGCAGTGCCTTCAATGGATTTCAGCACCATATTGCCCGTAAACCCGTCGGTCACAACGACATCGGCTACCCCTTCGAGCAAATCCCGTGCTTCCACGTTTCCGATAAAATGCAGATCCGCCTGTTGCAATTTTTCGTATACCGCTTTTGTCAATTCATTTCCTTTATGTTCTTCCGTACCAATATTCAACAAACCGACCCGGGGTTTTTCAATGCCCCTCACTTTTTGGGCATAAATATTTCCCATGATGGCATACTGCACAAGATTTTCGGGTTTGGCTTCCGCATTGGCCCCCAAATCCAACATGAGAAATCCTTTGCCGTCAATTGTCGGCAAGGTTGTCGCAAGGGCCGGTCTTAATACCCCTTCAATCCGGCCGACTTTAAATAACCCTCCGGACATGTATGCCCCCGTATTGCCGGCGGAAACGCATGCATCCGCCCTTCCTTCATGAACGGCTTCCAGCATGCGCGTCATGGATGAATCTTTTTTCCTGCGGACGGAACGGACCGGCTCATCCTCTCCGGTTATAACATCTTCGCAATGGATGACTTCCAGCCGTTCGTTTTGTACAATATATTTTTCCAGCTCCTGTTTCTTTCCATAAAGTTGTATTTCGATGTCCTGAAAATCTTTTAATGCTTCATTGACGCCTTCCACAATGGCTTTAGGGGCATGATCCCCGCCCATGCCGTCAATTGCGATTTTCATTGCTGTTCACCTTCACCTTTCGTGCGATACATTTCGAACTCACCTTTAAACACAGGTTCATTATTTACTGTAGAAATCACATCGATATATGTCCGGTTCTTTTCCTTATTCGTTTCCCGAACAATGGCTTTCGTTATCACGCGGTCTCCTGCACGGACAGGTTGTATGAAGACAACATTCGCCCTTACCGTTAAAGCCAGTTCATCATCAATGACTGCAACGCAAAGGGAGTTGGCCTGGGCAAACAAATGGTGTCCTCTGCAAATGCCGTTTCTTTGAAAGACATGTTCTTTTTTTACATCAAAAATCGATATCGCCCTTTTATCCAATTCGATATCGATAATTTCGCCGATTACTTCATCAAGCGGCAATGATTTGACTTCATTTTCCAGATTTCTTTCAGCAACATCTTTAATCCGTTCTCTTAGTTCCGGTATTGAAAGTTCCATCCGATCGAGGCGAATTGTTTGTACGCTTACACCAAATTTTGCAGCAAGTTGTTCATCCGTGACGAATGGATTTTCCTCAATCGTTTCCAACAATAACTGTTGCCGCTCTTTTTTCGATTTTCTCAACATTCGCCACCTACTTCCCATCATTTTAGCACTTGGTACTAACACCAGTATACATTTCCAGAAAAAAGAACGCAACATGGAATTGCTGCGTTCCTGAACTGAATTTTGCGAAACTCTTTGCAGATTCCTTGCCTGCATTTAAGAGCATTTGATTAATCCATTCTTTCTCCGCTTAACACACCTGATTTTTCCAGCATTTTCCGCAAACCTTTATACTCATCATCTTTCCAAAATTGTTCGGTATTCACAAGTTTCGCTGCATCATTCCGGGCCGCTTCCAGAACGCGGTAATCATGCACCAGGTCAGCCAGTTTAAAATCAGGCAAACCGCTTTGTCTTTTGCCGAAGAAATCTCCCGGTCCCCGCAATTCCAGATCCCTCTCTGCCAGGCGGAAGCCGTCCGTGATTTCGGTCATGCTTTTCATCCGTTCAATCCCTTCATCGGACTTCGGATTCGCCAAAAGCACACAATAGGACTGATAATTGCCCCGTCCTACCCGGCCCCTGAGCTGATGCAGCTGCGCAAGGCCAAAACGGTCAGCATCGTAAATCATCATAAAACTGGCGTTTGGCACATTGACTCCCACTTCCACTACGGTCGTAGATACAAGAACATGTATTTTTCCATCCTTAAAGGCCCTCATCACCCGATCTTTTTCGTCCGGATGAAGCCGGCCATGCATGAGTCCTACTTCGTAGCGCCCATGAAAAATGGATTTCAGCTGTTCATAGACCTCGACCGCATTCTGCACATCGATCTTCTCGGATTCTTCGATCAATGGACAAATTACATAAGCCTGGCGCCCTTTTTTCAACTCCATCTCCATCTTTGCCAAGCATGCGTGCAACTGTTCTTTTTTCAACCAGTGGGTTTCGACTTGTTTGCGCCCAGAAGGCATTTCATCAATGATGGAGACATCCATTTCGCCAAAGGCGGTAATCGCCAGCGTCCGGGGAATGGGAGTTGCCGTCATAAAGAGCACATCCGGATGCATGCCTTTTTCGCGCAAAATTCTTCTTTGTTCCACCCCAAAACGGTGCTGTTCATCCGTAATGACAAATCCTAAACGATGGAACATGACATCCGGCTGAATCAAGGCATGGGTTCCGATGATGACTTGTATTTCCCCTTTTTCCAACTGTTCTAAAATTTGTCTTCTTTCCTTCGTCTTCGTTGATCCGGTCAAAAGGGCAATATTCACTCCCATCGGCTCAAAGAAGTCTTCGAGGGAAGCAAAATGCTGTTCTGCCAAAATTTCCGTCGGGGCCATTAAAGCTCCCTGGTAACCGGCCGTCACACAGGCATAGAGGGCAATGGCCGCAACGATGGTTTTCCCCGAACCGACATCCCCCTGCAAAAGCCGGTTCATGCGGAAAGGAGATTTCAAATCCCTGCATATTTCATTCACGACCCTTTTTTGGGCATTCGTCAATTCGAATGGAATCCGGCTGATAAATTCCCTTAATTTTTTCAAGTCATATTGAATGGCGATTCCTTTTTCATGCTCTCTCCTTGCTTTGCGCAGCGCTTGGATGCGCAATTGAAACATAAGAAGCTCCTCATAGACAAAGCGTCTGCGCGCCTGCTTCATATGATTTGCATCTTTTGGAAAATGGATGCCTTCAAGGGCATCATCAATTGGCAATAAGCGATACCGTTCCCTTAAATCTTTCGGCAAGTTGTCGACTAGTTGCCCTTTCGATTGATCGAGGGCCTGCCGCATAAACTTGCGGAACCGGTTTTGATGAAGATTGCCTTTTAACCGGTAAACCGGTTCAAAATCCTGGTTCTGTTCTTTCGGTCCGAACTTTACATTGGATGCTGTGACGGTTTGCCTGCCCCGATCCCATTTCCCGGTAACGGTAATAAAGGTTCCGGGAAGCAACCGGTTTTTTAAATAATGTTGATTGAAGAAAACGACTTTTACAATATGCCGGCCGGACCGCGCGCTCACTTGAAGCCTTGATTTATTGCGTCCCATGAAAAAGACGGCCGGATGGCTCTCCACCCTTGCTTCTATCGTTATTTGTTCATTATGGGGAGTTTCCACTAAATCTTTTAAACGAAAATCTTCATATCGGTAAGGAAAATACATCAATAAGTCCTGAATATTGTAAATGCCCAATTCGTTCAATATTGCGGCGGTTTCTTTCCCCACTCCTTTAAGATGCGTAACGGGTTCTAATGCGATTGTTTCCAAGCAACTTCACGCTCCAAAGTTTTATTGCAGCAGCTTCGCTATTAATTTTAATCCAGTGTACCATATGCCGACATTTCCTATCAAAACAGTACGAACCTAAAAACATTTACATAAAATAAAAAAACGTCCCTGCTAGAGACGCTTTTTATTCTACGGAGAAGATGAACGGATAAAGGGTCTGTTTTCCATCGACGATGTCCAATTCGACATCCGGATATTGTTCCTCGATCCATCCGCTAATGGCATCGACCTCTTCTTCCGTTACCCCTTCGCCATAAATCATTGTCACAATTTCAGTTTCATCATCCATCAGTTCGGATAATAAGTTCCGGGCAGCCTCCGATTTATCTTTCATCGATGCAATAATTTTTCCGTCGGCAATTGCCATATAATCATCTTTGTGTATTTCGATGCCGTCAATGGTCGTATCTCTGACAGCAAATGTAATTTGGCCAGTTTTCACTCCGGCCATCGCTTCTGTCATAGCTTCTTTATTCTCTTCCACGGAAGCCTCTGGATTGAATGCAAGAATCGCTGCCATTCCTTGCGGTATTGTTTTTGAAGGTACAACCGCAGCTTCAATATCCAACAGCTCTGCCGCCTGTTCTGCTGCCATGATAATATTTTTATTGTTCGGCAATATGATTACTTTTTCCGCTCCGATTTCTTTTACCGCTTTTACAATATCTTCCGTAGAAGGGTTCATCGTTTGGCCGCCTTCGATGACATAAGACGCTCCGATGCTTTTCAGCATGTTGCTGATCCCCTCGCCCATCGCTACGGCCACAACCGCATAAGGATGCTTCTCGCCCGCTTTGTTTTCCGCTTTTGTTTTTTCAGGGGCATTGACAATGGCGGAATGTTGTTCGCGCATATTATCCACTTTGATTTTAATTAAGCTGCCGTATTTTTGGCCTTCGTTTAAAACGACTCCAGGTGTTTCAGTATGAATATGTACTTTTACAATTTCGTCATCTGAAACAACGAGCAATGAATCCCCGAGCTTGCTCAATTCTTCCCGGAATCTCGCTTCATAAAAAGGCTCTTTTCCCGATTCAAAGCGGACCATGATTTCTGTGCAATAGCCGTATTTGATATCCTCCGTGCTCATAAACTCCTGGTGTAAATTATCACTTTATTTCGGAACAAAAGAGCCATTTTTTTGCACATTCCTTCAGAAAGCCCTCTCCCCTTTTCTGAAAGAATGTGCTAAATTTTTTGTGAATTATTTCGGAAGAGAAAATCCATCGGTTCATAGGAGGGGGAGGAGGACGTGATTCAATTTCATGACTTTGGCATTGACGTCCAAACGTATGCAGAGCGTGGAAAAGAAAACGACTTCCCTCTTCTGAAAAAGTGTCCGCATTGCCGGGCCAAGCGCCCGTTGCACCGCCACGGTTACTATGAGCGAAACGCATTGACCCCACATGGTGATTATCGCATTTGGATTGTCCGGTATCGCTGTCGGGAATGCTTGAAGACGGTGAGTGTGCTGCCTTCCTTTCTCCTCCCGTATTTTCAGTATACGTTGTCCGCCATATGGCAAGTCGTGAAAGAGCAGTTGGGATTGACCGAGGGGACGAACCGGGCTCCGTTTCTCCCGACAAAGGACGGCATCATCTTTTATGTCCGGCGGTTCTGCCGAAACCTATCAAACCTTCACAGCTTTTTTGCGAGGCGGTGGAGGATCATAGGCCCTATCGTGAAAAAAGAAAAGGAACGGGCTTCCTGGTGGATCCGGACGTTGGAGAAACACGGTCTCTATTCGGTCATCAGAGACATGTGGGAGGACGGATTCCGACACCCTTTTGCGAATCAAATGGGATCCTGATTTTACATACATATCCTAAATTGGAAATAGTTGAGGTTCCCACAAACCTTTCCTATCGACGGAGAAAAAGCGATCCGGTACGATAAGGGCAGACGGACCGGAACGGTCCTGATTCCAAGTGAGACAAGGAGGAGATTCGAATGGATGAGTCGATGAGACACGACATTGCCCTGTTTCGGTACGGGCTAATCGCTCCGTTGGTGAATGGGCAGGTGGAACCGAAGACGTATCTGAAAGAGGTGAGCGAGCGAGTGCACCATGTTCCCCACCAGGGCGACAAACGAATCGCAGCCAAGACGATCCTCGATTGGTGCACCCGATACAAAAAAGGGGGCTTTGACGCCTTAAAGCCGAAGCGCCGTTCGGACCGCGGCCACTCAAGGCGTCTGTCGCCCGATGATGAGGATCATATTTTAGCCCTAAGAAAAGAACATCCCACCATGCCCGTGACGGTGTTCTACGAACACCTGATCGAGCAGGGGGAAATCCCAGAAAATCATACCTCTTACTTTACTATATACCGATTGTTGAAAAAACACAACCTTGTCGGGAAAGAAATCTTGCCCATGCCGGAGCGAAAGCGCTTTGCGTATGACCAGATCAATGAGCTTTGGCAAGGGGACTTATCCCATGGACCAACGATTCGAGTCAATGGGAAAGCCCAGAAAACGTTTTTGATCGCCTATATCGATGACTGCTCGCGGTTTGTGCCGTACGCGCAGTTTTTCCCTTCGGAGAAGTTTGACGGGCTGCGGATCGTCACGAAGGAAGCGGTGCTTCGTTGCGGGAAGCCGAAGCGCATTTACTCGGACAACGGGAAAATTTATCGATCCGAGGTGCTGCAGTATGCGTGCGCCGAGATGGGAATTACGCTCATCCACACCCAGCCGTATGACCCGCAAAGCAAAGGGAAAATCGAACGGTTCTTCCGCACCGTACAGACGCGGTTTTATCCGCTGCTGGAGTTGGATCCCCCGAAGTCGCTCGAAGAGCTGAACGAGCGCTTTTGGAGGTGGCTTGAAGAGGAGTATCATCGAAAACCGCACGCCTCGCTGGACGGAAAAACGCCGCATGAGGTGTTTCAATCGCAAGTGCATCTCGTGTCGTTCATCGAAGATGGCGATTGGCTGGATGCGATTTTTCTGAAGCGGGAGCACCGCAAGGTCAAAGCCGATGGAACGATCACCTTGAACAAGCAGCTGTATGAAGTGCCGCCCCGGTTCATTGGGCAATCGATTGAACTCCGCTATGACGAACGGGGCGTCTATGTGTACGAAGATGGAAGGAAGGTGGCGGAGGCCGTTCGGGTTCGTTTGGAGGACAACGCCTATGTAAAACGCCATCGGTCCCCGTTTGCGGCGATTCCGGCGAAGGAGGGAGAACACGGTGTATAAATCGTTTTACTCCCTTTCGCGGGAGCCGTTTGCGAAAGAAACAGACCCGTCCGAGGCGTATCAAGGGGCGCCGTTTCAGGAAGCGTTGCGGGCGCTGGAGTACGTGAAACGAACCCGGGGGATCGGGCTGTTAATCGGAGAGCCAGGGGCGGGCAAGACGTTCGCCCTTCGGGCGCTGAAAGAGTCATTGAATCCATCATTGTATCATGTCGTCTACTTTCCGTTATCCACCGGAGGCGTGATGGATTTTTACCGTGGTTTGGCCTTGGGATTAGGAGAGGAACCGAAGTACCGCAAGGTAGACCTCTTCCGCCAAATCCAGCAGGCGATCGAGCGATTGTATCATGAACGGCGGATCACGCCGGTGTTCATTTTGGACGAGATGCATTTAGCGAAGGATGCATTTTTACAGGACATCGCGATCTTGTTCAACTTTGAGATGGATTCGACCAACCCATTTGTCTTGATTTTGGCCGGGCTGCCCCATTTACAGGGGAAGCTGCGGCTCAATCAGCACCGCCCTCTCGACCAGCGGATCATCATGCGATACCGGATGGGGCCGCTGGAGAAGGAAGAGGTGGCGGGCTACATCGAACATCGGATGAAACAGGCCGGGGCGAAGCATCCGATCTTCACCCCATCGGCGTTAGAGTCGATTGCCCTGCAGTCGCGGGGATGGCCTCGGGTGATCAACACGTTGGCCACGACGTGCCTGTTATACGGGTACCAGCTGAAAAAGGACGCCATTGACGAAGAAATGGTGCGCATGGCCGCAGAGGAAATGGGGTATTAGCACGAAAGGGGCCGAATCGGCCTCTTTTGTGCTTTCTCTTTTCCATCGATCCATCAGGCGCGCTGGAAATCTTCATCTGAAAGAGCGTGCAAACGTTCCGAAAGAATGTGCAAAATCCGGAACAATCCGCAAAAATTTTGCACATTATTTCCGAATCCGCCTGAAATAATTTGAAAAAGGGATTCTGAAATAATGTGCTAGTTTACATCCTGGGCCCGATGATGTTCCGCTTTTACCAGCTCTTCCAAATTATCGACTTTCTTCGATTTTTCCGGCAGTGATTCTCCTTTTAATGCCGCCAAAAATCCTTCATAAATAATGACTAATCCTTGGCCTCCGCTGTCTACCACCCCGACTTCCTTCAGTACAGGGAGCAATTCTGGAGTGCGCTCCAAGGATTTTCTTGCTTCTTCTACAATCGCTTCCATCACTTTCACGATATCGTCTTCATGCGTTGCCACTTCGACCCCTTTTGCTGCCGCTTCCCGGGCAACCGTTAAAATCGTGCCTTCCACCGGTTTCATCACCGCTTTATATGCAGTGTCAACTCCCGCTTGAAAGGCTTGGGCAAATTGTTTCGCATCGATTTCGCTTTCTTTTTCCAAATATTTCCCAAACCCACGGAACAGTTGGGATAAAATGACTCCGGAGTTGCCGCGTGCTCCCATCAATAACCCTTTTGCTAAACTTTGGGCAGTTTTCCCGATATGCTGCTGGGCGTTTGCCTGTGTTTCTTTCGCACCGGATATCATGGACAGGTTCATGTTCGTCCCGGTATCTCCGTCCGGCACTGGAAATACGTTTAAAGAATCTACAAAATCTGCATTTTGAGTCAGATGGTGCGATCCCATTTGGACCATCTCTGCAAATTTTGCTCCGTCTAACAACTTCATTTCGTTTAAGTTCCTCCTCTATTCACCGTTCATTACGCGGACGCCTTGAACAAAAATATTGACTGACTTTACGTTCAATCCTAATGTTTTATTGATCGTGTATTTTACTTTTGATTGAACTTGATAAGCTACTTCAGAGATTTTCGTGCCATAGCTGACAATAATATACATATCGATGTGAAGATCTTCTCCTTCTTGACGAACGATTACACCTTTTGCATAATTTTCTTTTCTCAGTATTTCCGTCAAACCGTCGCGAATTTGATGTTTGCTCGCCATCCCAACAACGCCGTAGCATTCTGTCGCCGCTCCACCTGCAATTTGGGCGATCACGTCATTGGAAATGTCGATTTGGCCATAATCGTTTCTGATTTCGATTGACATGGTACTGCCCCCTTGGCTCATTTTAACTAAATTAATTGTACTACACAAAATTTGATTATAAAAGAAAACGTTGAAACCCGTCCAGCTGATTACAACTTTCCAACACTTTTGTCAATGTTTTGGGAGAAATTATGTTTTTTTATGGAATTTCCTTTTTCTTCCCTTAATTTATCTCTGTAAAGGATTTTTTCTTGAATCCTTTTCCGAAAAGAGTTGCATAGATTTATTGTCTATGTTAAATTATTATGGTATGTGAATACTCGAACTGAGGAATATTTCAGATTGATTTTATAAGGAGGTTCTTTCGATGCCAAAAAGATGTTACGTTACTGGCCGTAAAACTCGTACAGGCAATAAACGTTCTCACGCAATGAACGCCAACAAACGTACTTGGAAACCAAATCTTCAAAAAGTACGCATTTTGGTTGACGGCAAACCGAAACGTGTCTGGGTATCAGCTCGTGCTTTAAAATCAGGTAAAGTAGAGCGTGTATAATTGAATGGTTGGTTGAAAAGTGTAAGTAAAGCCGGCTTTTCCCGCTTTATTTACACTTTTTTATTCAAAAAAATACCACCCTGCTGATTGGGTGGCCGTCTGCAAAGTATAAAATCGATGATGCCAAAATAAAGACAAAAAGAAAATTACTCTTTTTTCTTTTTCTTTCTATTGCTGCCTGAAAATAAATTAATGCAAGAGCGGGTGAGATTGCTTAAAAACTTTGGCAATTGGAAAGTATAAACTCGCACCTGTGAACCCTCCTTATAAGTCACTGCTTCTTATCATTAAACATATGCCTGATGAAAAAGAGATATAACCTTCCTCGCCTACCAGCTCGTTGCTGGTAAACCTGCTTGACCCCACTTCGATTCTTTCTGCGGTCGTCTCATATTTCACTCCGCGCAATGTTACGTTTTCCACCGCTTGTTCAAAGGAAAAGAATGATAAATATCGATATTGGTCATTCTTTACAATCTTATGCTTGCCGGGAAGCAACATGCTAATTTCGTTATGTCTATTAATAATTTTATGTTCAATGTGGGGATAATGTGATTTCATATGATAGAGGGAACGTACGGCCGCTTCAAAATGGTCGAGGCGTCCCCCCGTTACCCCGGTAACCAATATTTCTTTCGGATTATAAGTTATGGCTTTCAGCAGTGCCAGATCGGTATCGGTTTCATCTTTTTCCGCCCGGTGCTTTTCAATTTTTTTTACTTTCCTGCGAATCAATTCCCACTCTTCTTCAGACAGCGAATCAAAATCTCCGATGATCTCATGGGGAACGATGCCTTCTTCAAGGAGATAAAGGGCGCCCCGGTCCGCTCCGATAAAATACATTCCTTTTTCTTTTTTAAATCCTTCAAAGGAACACAATTCATATTTGGGACCGCCGGCGCAAATCAAAATTTTATTTTTTGTCAAACCGCACTCTCACCACTCATTTTAATTGCTTGTAATGCAGCTTTCCGGTCTTTTTTATTGTAAATGGCGGAACCTGCAACAAAAATCGTCGCTCCCGCCTTTGCGCACGGAACAACCGTTTCTTCCGTAATTCCCCCGTCCACTTCAATTTCTACATCATATCCCTTTTCTTTAATGAGGTTGGAGAGGGCTTCTATTTTTGGAACGACGCTGTCAATGAACTTTTGTCCGCCAAAACCGGGATTTACGGTCATTAACAAT
Organism: Ureibacillus sp. FSL K6-8385; assembly: GCF_038593155.1. Lineage (GTDB taxonomy): Bacteria > Bacillota > Bacilli > Bacillales_A > Planococcaceae > Ureibacillus > Ureibacillus terrenus. Next base: position 768,778 of record NZ_CP151968.1, on the reverse strand, counting down.
ACAAAATCCACATCTCCCAGCACGTGTTGGATCATTTCGATTGGAGTATGGGGATTTAATACCACCCCAGGCTTTACTCCAAAGGAGCGGATCAATTGAATGGTGCGATGCAAATGTGGACAAGCTTCCACATGTACGGATATCCAATCCGCACCCGCTTTTGCAAAAACTTCGATGTATTGATCGGGATTCTCGATCATTAAATGCACATCCAGCGGCAATGCAGTCACCGGTCGCAGGGCTTCGACAACAATCGGCCCCATTGTGATGTTCGGAACGAAATGCCCGTCCATCACATCGATATGAATGAGATCTGCCCCCGCTTCTTCCACTTCTTTTACTTCTTCTACCAACTTTGAAAAATTTGCTGATAGTATTGATGGAGCAATTTTAATCATGATTAATACCTCGGCTTTCGATCAATGATTTCTTGTAAAAATTCAAGGTAATGTTCATAACGGAACTTTTGGATGTCTCCATATTCCACCGCCAATTTTACTGCGCATTTCGGTTCTTTCAAATGAAGGCATCCGCGGAATTTGCATTCATCTTTTCTTCTTTCAAATTCAGGAAAACATGCGGTCAGCTCTTCTTTTTCGATATGATCAAAATCGAGGGAACTGAATCCCGGCGTATCCGCGACAAGTCCTCCGGCCACTTCGATCAATTCCACATGGCGCGTTGTATGTTTGCCCCTCCCGAGGCTGTAGGAAATTTCCCCCGTTTTTAAATTAAGCTCAGGAATTAAAGTGTTTAATAAAGTGGACTTTCCGACACCGGATTGTCCAGCTAAAACCGTCGTTTTTCCTTTCAGCAAAGGTTCCAGTTTTCCATATAGTTCCGGATCGTTTTTGTAAGTACCGATCACTTCATATCCTATTTCCCGATATATTTTCATATATTCTTTGATTTCCGCTGTTTCATCTTCCGAAAGCAAATCCATTTTGGATAAACAAATAATCGGATTGATCCGGTGAGATTCCAATACTACTAAAAACCGGTCCAATAATATAAGATTAAAATCCGGCTCTTTGACTGAGAAAACGAGCAATGCTTGGTCAACATTTGCAATTGGCGGACGGACCAGCGCGTTTTTTCTGGGAAAAATTTTTTTGATGACCCCATCGGATCCTTCTTTTTCAATTGCATATTCTACAAAATCGCCGACGAGAGGTTGTTCCCCCCGTTTCCGGAAAACCCCTCGTCCGCGGCATCTATAGACTTTTCCCTCGTCGTATACATAGTAGTATCCGCTTAATGCTTTCCGAATTTGACCATTTGGCATCCCATTCCTCCCTATTCTACTCTGTCGTACGGTATTGTTTTTTCTTCAATGACAATGGAATCTTTTTCAATTCGGTATGCCGCAGTTGAACCTTCCTGGATCACCAATTGAATTTGGTAAGTCTTATCTTCCGTGATTGTAAATTCATCATAAGGCTTCGCCATTGTATTGTTTTTGTCCTGAATGAAGATTCGTACCTTTTGCTCTTTTCCCATCAGCGCATGATCATAAGGGATGGTAACATTAGTTACATATAATTTTTCCAGTTTTTGTTTAGGCCCCTTTGAAATGGTTACATTAATTGTTCCGCCAATTTCCAATTTCGTATTTGGTTTCGGATCTTGAGAAACGACGCTTCCTGCCGGAATATCATCCGAGTACACCTCTTCAACGATTTTAATTTTAAAACCGGTATTCTTTTCATATTCCCGCATCGCTGATTGATTAAAGCCGGTTAAATCGGCCACCGTGCCAATTTGTTTGCCTTTGCTTACCGTCAAAGTGACAACCGTCTCTTCCGGCACCACCTCTTCGCCCGGTTCAGGATCCTGGCCGATGATGGTTCCTTCCGGCTGACTGGAATATTCTTCTATCACTTTGACGTCTTTAAATTGATCCTCAAGGATGGAAAGCGCCTGAGTTAATTGTTTTCCTATATAATCTTTCATTTCCAGCTTTTCGGAACCGATGGATACGATTAAATCGATTTTCGTCCCTTTCACCCTTGTCAAACCGGCTTTCGGATCCGTTTCAATGACCAATCCTTCTTCAATTTCATCGGAATTCTTTTCCCGTATCTCACCGACAACAAATCCGGCCTTTTCAAGGGTTTCAGTCGCTTCTTCGACTTCCATATTCGATACATCCGGAATTTCCGCTTTATCCGGCAAAATCAGATTGATGAGCACGATGAAACCGATGATGAAAAGTAGTGCTGCAGCTCCTATAATTGACCATAATTTTTTTCTTTTTTTCTTTTGTTTATTTGTTTTTTTCTCTTCGCTGCCGTTTTTTATTATTTTACTATCTGAATCGCGATTTTTTGAAATGGACGGTTTTATTTCTTTTGTGTTTGCCATTTCATCAATCGGCATTGGCCCCTTTATGATTGGAAAAGCTTTTGTTTCTTCGTTGTCTATAGGAGGGCGGAATTTCGGTTCATTTTGCCTTGAAGGTGACAAAACGGTTTCTAGATCCTCCGCCATTTCATCTACCGAAGCATACCGGTGATCCGGATTTTTCGCTGTCGCTTTTAAAATGACATTTTCCAAACTTTGCGGGATGGATGCATCGAAATCACGGACAGACGGAATTTCTGCCTGCAAATGTTTCAAGGCGATGGAAACGGGAGATTCGCCGGAAAAAGGCACTTCACCTGTAAGGAGTTCATACAATACGATTCCTAATGCATAAATATCGGATTTTTTCGTCGCCACTCCTCCGCGTGCCTGTTCCGGAGATAAATAATGGACTGTGCCGATGACGGAATTCGTCTTTGTATAACTGGTAGCAGCCAGGGAAGTGGCAATTCCGAAATCCGTTATTTTCACATTGCCCTCTTCATCCATTAAAATATTTTGCGGCTTGATATCCCGATGGATGATATGATTTTCATGGGCATGGCTGATGGCGCTCGTCAATTGCTTCATGATTTGGACGCTTCGAGCAGGGGAAAGGGGAGCATTTTCTTTTATGTACTGCTTCAGCGTTTTTCCTTTTACATACTCCATTACGATATAATGCATGTCTCCGTCTTCGCCGACATCATAAATACTGACGATGTTCGGATGGGTCAAACTTGTTGCAGACAACGCTTCCCTTTGAAACCGGCGCATGCTTTCTTCTTCATTCGATGAATCATATCGCAAAACTTTAATTGCCACATCCCTGTTCAAGATCAGGTCATGTGCCAGATAGACATTGCTCATGCCCCCGCCGCCAATATGTTTGATGATTTTATAGCGGTCGTTAATGCGTTTCCCTTCCAGCATAGGTTACACCTCCTCTTCCGTCATCATCAGCAAAATCAAGGATATATTGTCTTCCCCTCCGCTATCATTCGCAAGCTGTACAAGTTTTCTTCCCTTTTCGGCAATCGGCATCGGATAGGTGATAATGGCGGCCATTTCATCCGTTGAAATTTTATTGCTTAAGCCGTCCGAGCAAATTAGAAGATAAGAATATTCTTTTAATGTCAATTCATAGAAATCCGGCTCGATGGTCGGCTCCGTTCCCAATGCTTTGACGATTAAATTCTTTTGCGGATGATTTTGCGCCTCTTCTTCGCTGATTTCTCCGCTATCGACCAATATGTTGACGTACGAATGATCCCTTGTTATCAAATCAACACTGTTGGAGGTAAAATGATATACCCGGCTGTCGCCAATATGGCCGATCAGGCAATGATTTTTGTCGATCAGCACCGCTATGAAAGTCGTTCCCATGCCTTTGCAATGTTCATTTTCCAATGAATAGTTATAGATTTTTTCATTGATGTTGGCGATGGACTCTTCCATCCATTGGCGCTTTTCTTCTATGCTGGGATTTTGAAATTCCTTTTGCAGAAAATAATTTGTCATCTCCTGGATAGCCATTTCGCTGGCGACATCACCGGCGTTATGACCGCCCATGCCATCGGCGAGCAACGCCAGTTTCAATGAATCGGGGCGCTCCAAAAATGCTGCCCGATCTTCATTGATGACTCTTTTTCTCCCGACATCACTTTCCACAGTAAACTTCACATTTGTCACCTCGTCTCGTGAACTCTCTCTTTCGCCCGTAATTGTCCACACGCCGCATCAATGTCGGAACCATGTTCCCTGCGGATAGTTACATTGATGCCCTTCTTTTTTAACGCTCTTTCAAAAGCAAAAATTTGGTTTCTCGGTGTACGCACATAATTCCGTTCCGGCACATAGTTTACCGGTATCAGATTGACATGGCATTTGATTCCTTTTATGAGATTTGCCAATTCTTCCGCATGCTCGATGGAATCGTTCACTCCTCCAAACAATCCATATTCAAAAGTGACTCGGCGGCCCGTTTTTTCCGTATAGTAGCGAATCGCTTCCATCAATTGATCCAGCTTGTAAGCACGGGCGATTGGCATCAACCGCTCCCGCAGTTCCTGATTTGGAGCGTGCAGTGATAAAGCAAAATTGATTTGGAGTTTTTCATCGGCAAACTGGTAAATTTTAGGGATGATACCTGAAGTGGATACGGTAATATGACGGGCGCCAATGTTCAGTCCCTTTTCATGATTAATCACCCGTAAAAATTTCATCAGCGCATCAAAGTTATCGAAAGGTTCGCCGATTCCCATCACCACTACATGGGATACCCTTTCACCCGCTTCATCCAATGCCTGTTGCACTTTGACCACCTGCTCCACAATTTCTCCGGCAAGCAGATGTCTTTTCAGACCGCCAAGCGTGGATGCGCAGAAGGTGCAGCCGATTCGGCACCCCACCTGCGATGTGACACAGACGGAATTTCCATAATCATGGCGCATTAAAACCGTTTCAATGGAGTAGTTGTCCTGCAGTTCAAATAAAAATTTTATTGTGCCATCTTTTGACTCCTGTTTTACGATGGTGGAAAGCGTTGACAGCGCAAAGCGTTCTTTTAACTTCTCACGCAATTGCTTCGGCAAATTGGTCATTTCATCAAAGGTTTTTACCCTCTTATTGTATAGCCAGTCATAAATTTGCGCTGCCCGGAAAGGCTTCTCCCCCTGTTCCTGCAACCACTCTTTCAATTCATCCAAGGTAAAGGTATAGATGGATTCTTTTAAGTTTGAATTTTCTTTTTTCTTGCGCTTCTCGGGTGTATTGATATGCTCGACCAATTCATTAATCCGTTTATTCAAAATATCGCTGTTCATTCTTGATTGGGATTCTCCTTTATTATTGAACTTTTGTAAATGCGGCAATGAAGAAACCGTCACTGCCAAAATCCTGAGGAAAGATTTGCAGCATGCCTTCTTGCTGTTTTTCCTTTAGCATTTCCGGCAGATGCCGAATCGGTTCAAGTTTCATCTCCGGGTGGGACGATAAAAATGCCTGAACTGTTCCCTCATTTTCTATTTTGTTTACGGTACATGTACTATAGACCAATCTTCCTCCGGGCTTTAATAGTTTGAACGCATTCTTTAGCAAATCCAATTGCAATTCATGCAAACGTTCAAAATCTTCTTCCCTTTTTGTATATTTAATATCCGGTTTTCGACGGATTACCCCGAGCCCCGAGCATGGAGCATCTACCAGTATCGCATCGAATGATTCCGGCTGAAGCTGTTCCCCTGCTTTTCTTCCGTCCAATGGCACCGTTTCAACAATATGGATGCCAAGCCGGGCACAGCTTTCTTCAATTAAAGCCAATTTATGGGGATGAAGATCTGCCGCGAGAATCGACCCATTATTTTTCATGATTTCCGCCAATTGGGTCGTTTTTCCTCCGGGAGCTGCGCACATATCAAACACTCTCTCACCCGGTTTTGGATTCAGTACGATGGCAGGAACCATCGAACTTTCATCCTGAATGGTAATGAGGCCATTTCGAAATGCCTCGGTTCTCGCAGCTTGGCCGTTTAAAAGAACGAGACATTCCGGAATCACTTGGCTCCGCTCTGCCCGGACCCCTTCTTTTGCCAACAGCGCAATTACTTCTTCAGCTGTAGCTTTCAATGTATTCACGCGGACGGTTTGCTTCGGGGGAAGATTGTTCGCTTTTAGCATAGCCGCTGCGGTATCCAATCCATATGATTCAACCCATAATTCCACAATCCAACGGGGATGGCTTGTTTCAATGGCAATCCGGTCAATCGGATCTTTGATCTTTTCAAGGGAAGGAATCCCCATCCTTAAGATGGATCTCAAAATGCCGTTCACCATCGAAGCAATGCCTTTATGTCCGCGTCTTTTGGCGATTTCCACCGCTTCATTGACAATGGCATGTTCAGGAATTTTTGTTAAATAGGCAATTTGATAAACCGATAATCGAAGCAGCCATCGGACCCAAGGATCGACTTTTCCGCGGATGAACGGCTCCAAATAATAATCCAGGGCATATTTATATTGCAGCGTTCCATAGGTCAACTCCGTCAGCAAAGCACGGTCTTTCGCTCCAATTTGATATTTATTGATGGTTTGATTTAACAACAGGTTGGAATAGGCCTGATTTTGATCCACCGCCAACAGGATGCTGAGCGCTGCATCCCTGACATTGCCGTTCCAAACTGGATTTTTCTTCTTCCTGTTTCTCATTCAAAGAAATCCCCAATCTGCAATTTTGAACCTACACCGCGCAAATAGTCTTCCGCTGACATGCGTTTTTTCCCTGCAGGCTGCAATTCCAGGATTTTAAGGGTTCCTTCTCCGGCGGCTACTTCAAAATAATCCTTTTCAATTTTGACAACTTCCCCGGGGCGGCCTTCCGTTTTTGAACCGCCAACTTGGGCCCACCAAATTTTTACAATATCCCCTTTATAGGTTGTATAGGCAACAGGCCATGGATGAAGGCCTCGCACTTGATTGTAGATTTCCCGGGCGCTTTTTGACCAATCGATCCGTTCCTGTTCCCTTGTGATATTGTGAGCATAAGTCGCTTTGCTTTCATCTTGGGGGATGCGGTCATTTGTGCCGGCAATGATGCTTGGAAGCGTATCTTTCAATAAATCTCTTCCCAACAGGCTGAGCTTTTCAAATAAAATGCCGGTGTGGTCCGTCTCTTCAATTGGGATTTCCCTTTGGGAGATGATATCCCCTGCATCCAATTTTTCCGCCATATACATAATGGTTACGCCCGTTTTCTCTTCCCCATCCATAATCGCCTGGTGAATCGGGGCTCCTCCCCGGTATTTTGGCAATAGCGATGCATGTACATTAATGCAGCCCAATCTGGGCGCTTCCAGCAATTCTTTCGGCAAAATCTGGCCGAATGCGGCAGTTACGATTAAATCCGGCTGTAAATTGATAATTTCTTTTAATTCTTCCGAACCTTTCAATTTCTCCGGCTGAAGCACCTTCAACCCCAGTCGGAGCGCTTCTTCCTTTACGGGAGGAGGAGTAAGGACGCGCTTTCTTCCAACAGGACGGTCCGGTTGGGTTACAACTGCGGCAATGTCATATCCTTCTTCATGTAGCATGCGCAAAATCGGTACAGAAAAATCCGGTGTTCCCATAAATACGATTTTGGTCATATTTATTCTTCCTCCTCCTCAAGCATCTCTTCCAATTCTTCTTCTGTATAAGCACGGATAATTTTAGAATTGAATAAGATTCCATCTAAGTGATCGATTTCATGCAAAATGCAGCGGGCGTCATAATCCTCCGCTTCCAACTGGTAAATTCGTCCGTATCGATCATAGGCTTCAATTTTGACATAGGAAGGCCTTTCCACTTCTCCGTAAAGACCAGGAAAACTCAAACAGCCTTCAATATCTACGGAAGACCCCTCTGTTTCAATCACCGTCGGATTAATCATTTCAATTAATGTGCGTTCTTCCCCCAGCTCAGCGATGGCAATGCGGAGCGGAACATTCACTTGAGGGGCGGCAAGGCCCATTCCGTCATATTCCGTCATCGTTTCATACATATCATCCAATAAGGCAATGATTTCCTCATTGATTTCCGTCACTTTTTCGCAGGGCTGCGACAATATCTTCGCGGGGTGTTTCACAATTTCTCTGATCATGGTTAACCTCTTTCTATATATCTATATCATTGTTGGATTCAAATCGATTGTTAAAGTAATTCCCTTTTTCATCCAGTCAGTTCGATAAATTTTCATTAATTGTAAAAAAGTTGGAATTAAATTTGGTTCTATTTTGTATTTTATCAGACATTGATAGCGATATCTATTTTGCAGACGGACAATGCCTGCCGTCGTCGGCCCGATAATGGAGGCATTGAATGACAGCCGGGAACGAAGATAATCGGCGCACTTTTTTGCGTATTCCGCAGACACGAGCAAATCTTCATGGGAAACTTGAACGAGGGCAATATAATAATATGGCGGATAATCCGCTTCATGGCGCATCAGCATTTCCCTCTCATAAAAAGGTTCATATTGCTGAGCTTTTGCAAATTGGATGGCATAATGTTCCGGTGAGTATGTCTGAATAATGACTTCCCCGGGTTTTTCCGCCCTCCCCGCCCGGCCGCTGACTTGGGTCAACAGCTGAAAGGTGCGTTCCGCCGCGCGGAAATCGGGCAAATGCAAAGAAGTATCCGCGCTTAACACGCCGACAAGGGTGATGTTCGGAAAATCCAATCCTTTTGCGATCATTTGGGTTCCAAGCAAAATATCCGCCTTGCCTGCTCCAAAATCCTCCAAAATCCGTTCATGGGCGCCTTTCCGTTTGGTCGTATCAACATCCATCCGGAGTACCCTCGCACCCGGAAAAAGTTTTGTCAATTCCTCTTCCACTTTCTGAGTGCCGGTGCCAAAATACCGTATATGGTCGCTTCCGCATAGTGGACAAATTGCGGGAACCGGCTGCTCATAACCGCAATAATGGCATTTCAGCTTCTCGTTATACCGATGATAGGTCAAGGAAATATCGCAATTTTCACACTGCATCACCGTTCCGCAGTCCCGGCACAGCACAAAGGAGGAGTAGCCTCTCCGGTTGAGGAACAGAACAATTTGTTCATTCTTTTCCAACCGCCCGCGGATCGCCTCGGCCAATTTTTCGGAAAACATGGTACGGTTTCCCTTTTTCAATTCTTTCCGCATATCCACAATTTCCACCGAAGGAAGGGATTGTTTCAACGCCCTTTCCTTCAGCGTCAATAATTTATAAACGTTCTTTCTGGCCCTGGCATAGGATTCCAAACTTGGAGTGGCGCTGCCCAAAATCACCGGGCAACGATGATATTTGCTTCTCCAGATGGCCACATCCCTTGCATGGTATCTAGGGGAATCCTCCTGCTTATAAGAAGTTTCATGCTCCTCATCAATGATGATCAGCCCGACATTCTCAAAAGGGGCAAAAACGGCCGAACGGGCACCAACGACCACCTTCACTTTCCGATGGTGGACTTTCCGCCATTCATCGAACTTTTCTCCGATGGAAAGCCCGCTGTGCATTACCGCGACAAGCTCGCCAAATCTTGAACGGAAACGGTTTGTCATTTGTGGGGTCAGGGAAATTTCCGGCACAAGGACAATAGCTTCTTTCCCTTGCTGGATGCAATGCTGGATGGCCTGCAAGTACACTTCCGTTTTCCCGCTTCCCGTCACGCCATGCAACAAAAAGGTTTCGGGGGAATGGTTGTCCATCGCATCCACAATGGGCTGCAGGGCTTTTTCCTGCTCCTCTGTCAGCGTAAAAAAGTCTGTTTTCCCGACATCCTTTTTAAATGGATTGCGATAGACTTCTTCCATAACAAATTCGGCCGCACCGTGCCCGATGACCGCTTGCAGCACTTGCGGGGAACTATCGGTTTTGCGATAAATCACTTCCGGTTCGATGATTTCCCCCGCATGCTGCTGCATCCATAAAAGCAGCTGTTTTTGTTTTTTCGCACGGTTTGACAGGTTTTCATAAACCTTTTGAAGAAAATCTTTGTCTTCGGAAATTTTTACTTTGCGGATCTCCTTGATCGTTCCTTTTTGTTTGACAACAGTTTCAATGGAAACCCATTTCTCCTTTAACGCTTTCTTCAAAGGAATCAATAAATTTTGTTTTTCAAGCTCTTTATAATTCGCTTTTGTCGTCCGCCGAAAGACTGTGCGCAGCGGTTCTTCCAAATTTTCGGCATCGGTCTCCAGAACGACCATTTTTTCATATTTTGCCCTTAACGCCGATGGAATCATCACTTGCAGACAATCAATTTCGTAGGAAATCGTTTCATTTTTCATCCATTTTGCCAATTCCATCATTTCTTTCGTTAATACCGGTTCAATATCAAGCAATGAGGAAACGGGTTTCAATTTATCCGGCGGCACATCCGTATCATTTTTGATCCCCACGACAAAGCCAAGAATATTTCGCGCACCAAATGGAACTTTTACCCGGCATCCGCATTCAATCAATTCTTCCATCTCATCAGGAATTAGATAGTCAAAAGGCCGATCGACAGGGTATGCGGATACGTCCACGATCACTTCTGCAATTTTCATTGTTTCCCTTCGCTTTCAAAAAAGTGAATGACTAATTCCGTAATTTTTTCAGGTTCTTCCAAGCGGCCTTTCCCAACGTATCCACATGCCAGGTACCCCTCGGACGGTTCAATAAAACCATAGCCGTCTTCATAGAGCCGGGCGATATTGCGTTTTACAGCAGGATGGTCATACATATGAACATTCATGGCCGGTGCAATCCATACGGGACATGTCGCGGCAAGCAGAGTGGTTGTGAGCATATCATCCGCGATGCCGTTTGCCAGTTTCCCAATAATATTGGCTGTCGCCGGAGCAACAATGATCAGATCCGCCCAGTCCGCCAATTCGATATGGGCGATGGTGCTTGGATCTTTTTCGTCAAATGTATCAATATACACATCGTTTTTGGACATCACTTGAAAAGATAGAGGGGTTACAAATTTCATCGCGGATTCGGTCATGATGACTTTCACATTAAATCCCGCCTGGGTTAATTTGCTGACTAATGCAACCGCTTTATAAACTGCTATGCCGCCGCTGACGCCAAGTAAAATGTTTCGTTTCATCATTTTCACCCTTTCAAAGGATAAGCTCCCAAAGAAAGTTCTCCGGGAGCTGTTCGTAGTTACTTTAATCAACTTGTCTGCTATTTTTCTTCATTTTCAATCTGGATGACACCTGCAGCAATTTCTTCCAATGCTTTTCCAACCGGTTTCAAAGATTTATACTCGCTTAATTTCAAGTTTCCAAATTCCTGAATTTCACGGGCACGTTTTGCCGCTATCGTAACCAAAGTATATTTGGAATCCACTTTTTCCTTTAATACATCAATAGAAGGATAGAGCATATTCATTCTCCTTTCAACATGGATAGATATCTTTTTTCAACCCGCTCACGTCGGCAATGTTCCGCCATAATAATGGCATTTATTTTTTCGCACGCTTTTTGAATTTCGTCGTTTTCTACAACATAATCATACAATTTCATCATTTCCAGCTCTTCTTTGGCTGTTTCGATTCGCTGTTTGATCACATCTTCCGACTCTGTACCGCGTTCTATTAATCGTCTTTCCAACTCCGACAGGCTGGGTGGAGCTAGAAAAATGAAAAGAGCTTCAGGAACTTTTTCGCGGATTTGGGCCGCGCCTTGAACTTCGATTTCCAAAAATACATCGCGTCCGGCATCCAATGTGGAATTTACATAATCGAGGGGAGTGCCATAATAGTTTCCGACAAATTCGGCATATTCAAGCAGCTTTCCCTCTTTGATCATTTTCTCAAATTCTTCCCTGCTCACAAAAAAATAATCGACCCCATCCACTTCGCCTTCCCGGGGTTTTCGGGTTGTCACTGAAATGGAATATTCATAATTTGTATTCGGCTGTTTAAAAAGCTCTTTTCTTACCGTCCCTTTGCCGACACCGGAAGGGCCGGAAAGAACAATTAATAATCCGCGCTCTTTTTCCATTGTTCCCATACTACTCTCCTTAATGCTACTTTTCCACGATTATTCAATATTTTGAACTTGTTCTCTCATTTTTTCTAATATCGTTTTTGATTGTACAACGACCGGTGAAATGATGACTGATTGATTTTTTGATCCGATCGTATTAATCTCTCTTAACATTTCCTGCATGAGGAAATCCAATTTCCGGCCGATGGAATTTTCTTCCTCCAACGTTTCTTTTAATTGCTGAAAGTGACTTTCCAACCGGTCCAGTTCCTCCGATATATCAATCCGTTCAGCGAAAAGGGCAACTTCAGCAAGAATCCGGTCATCCAATTCTTCCGCATTCACAATTTCCGCCAAACGTTCCTTCAGTTTTTCCCTATATTTTTTTACGGCATCCTGTGAATGATCCCGGATAAACTTCACCTGTTGTTTTAGCTCCTCGTTATATTGCAACAACACTTGCTTCAATTCCTGCCCTTCCCGCTTCCTCATTTCCACCAATTTTTCCATCGCTTCACGGACGGCTTGTTCCATGCTTGAAGCGAGTTCTTCGGGAGTCAGTTCCTTCTTTTCATAAATCAGGGCCCCTTCCAATGAAAGGACTTCCTGCATCGAATATTGTTCATCCATCGGAAGAACTTGGCGAAGTTCATTTTTCGCATTTTTGTAGGCTTCGATCAGAGGCCAGTTAATTTTAAAATCTTTTACTTCTTCGCCGGTTAACTTTAAATTTATTAAACAATCAAATTTCCCGCGCTTTACATACTGGGAAATAATTTTTTTGGCAACGAGTTCCAACTCCAGCCACTCTTTTGGAAACTTCGTATAGATTTCTAAAAATCGGTGGTTTACCGAGCGGATTTCAACAGTCAGTTGATAATCATTCGTGGTTGTGACACCTCTGCCAAAACCAGTCATGCTACGCACCAAGGTTCGTCACACCTTTCTATGCTATGCTCCAATTATAACACATGATTAGAAAATTATAACGCTTGAATCATTATTTGTATAGAATCAATGCACTTTGGCAGAAAAATGATAAAATAGTGTACATCAATGTATTAGAAAAGAGGAAGCAGTATGGCATTTGATGGATTATTTACAGTTGCGATCATCAATGAACTGAAAAAACTTGAAACCGGCCGTATTTCGAAAGTTCATCAGCCAAACGCGATGGAAGTGGTGCTGCAAATCCGCGCAAAGGGGAAAACGGAAAAACTGTTATTCTCCATTCACCCATCTTATGCCCGGGTTCACATAACAAAAGAAGCGATTGAAAATCCGCAGGAACCGCCGATGTTCTGTATGCTTTTGAGAAAGCACATTGAAGGCGGCATTATTACCCGCATTGAAAATGACAGTTTCGAGCGGGTCATCACTTTTCATATTGAAAGCAAAAATGAAATCGGCGATTTGGTCGGACGAAAATTGATCATTGAAATAATGGGAAAACACAGCAATTTGATTTTGGTTGACGGTGAAACCAATAAAATCATCGATGGTTTAAAACACTTGCCGCCTTCTGTAAATAGTTACCGGACGGTGCTTCCCGGGGTTGAATATATTCATCCGCCCGTGCAGAATAAAGTAAATCCGGAAACCGTGCCGGATGAAGTAGTTGAAGCATTCTTCTCGTCCGAAAAAACACCGCGGGAGGTGGTGGCCCATTTTGCCGGATTTTCTCCTTTCCATGCAAAAGAATTATTGCATAGGATGAAGGAAGGCCAAAAGTTGGAGGCATACCGCTCTTTCATCAAAGAAGTGACAACAGGCGCAAACCCTACATATTTGGAAGCGGAAGGCAAGCCTTATTTTTCATCGGCTGCCATTACGCATTTGACGGGAAAAACGGTACATTTTGAGGACCTGAGCTCCCTTCTCGACCGGGTGTTTTACGCCCGGGCGGAACGGGACCGGGTAAAACAGCAGGCGGGAGATTTGGAACGCTTCCTGCATAACGAAATCAACAAACTGAAAACGAAATTGAAGAAATTACATAAAGATTTGGATGAAGCTTCGAAACGGGACCAATACCAATTATATGGCGAACTACTGATGGCCAATTTATATCAATTGCGCAAGGGAATGAAAGAAGTGACCGTAACAAATTACTACAATAATGAAGAAATGACAATACCGCTCGATGAAAGGAAAACCCCGATCGAAAACGCCCAAAGCTACTATACAAAATATAACAAGGCGAAAAACGCACTGATCCGGGTGAACGAACAAATCGAGAAAACCAATGAAGAAATTGAATATTTCGAAATGCTGTTAAACCAGGTTCAGCAGGCAAGTCCGGCCGATATCGAAGAAATCAGGGAAGAACTTGCCGAACAAGGGTATTTGAAAAAACGGAACAAAAAACAAAAAAATCACAAGCAAACAAAACCATCGCCGGAAACATTCATTTCATCCACAGGCATCCCGATTTCCGTCGGCAAAAACAACAAACAGAACGACTACTTAACATTTAAACTGGCAAAAAAGAGTGATATTTGGCTTCATACAAAAAACATTCCCGGTTCCCATGTCGTCATTCATTCCGGCAATCCGGACGACACGACCTTGAAAGAAGCGGCCATCTTAAGCGCCTATTTCAGTAAAGCAAGAAATTCTTCTTCCGTCCCTGTAGACTATACCCAAATCCGCCATGTCAAAAAACCGAATGGCGCAAAACCGGGCTTCGTCATTTATTTTGAACAAAAAACTCTCTACGTCACGCCGGATGAAGAAGTTGTCTTGAAATTAAAGAAAAAAGAATGATTAAATGGAACGGAAATCCCGGTTTGCAGATGGAAATGCCGCTTTGCCGATTTCCTCTATATGAAAGCGTCACTTCCGGAAAGGTTACCGGGATTTTTGCAAAAAAAAATCTCCTGAATCATTCAGGATTCAGGAGATTTTTTTATTGCAATCTTCCCGCTTTCAAATCTTCGTGCCAATTTTTCAAGAACGGGATATCTTCGGCTTTGATGGCGCCTGATTCTTCAGCCGCTTCAATTAAATAATCGAAGTTTGTCAAGCTGACATATTTCACGCCCGCATTTTCAAAAGCTTCTTCCGCTTTTGGCAAATTGTATGTATATACACATACAACTCCGACCACTTCACATCCGGCTTCTCTCAACGCATTCACTGCCGTGAGGGACGAACCTCCTGTGGAAATGATGTCTTCCACCACGACCACTTTTTGGCCCGGCTCAATTTTTCCTTCGATTTGATTGCCCCGACCATGATCTTTAGGCTTAGAGCGCACATACACCATAGGAAGTTGCAGCAGGTCGCTCACCCAGGCGGCATGGGGGATTCCTGCCGTCGCCGTACCGGCAACCACCTCAGTCTCAGGAAAATGTTCCTTGATTTTCTCCGCCAAACCTTTCGCAATTTGTTTTCTTGCTTCCGGATAGGAGATCGTCAATCGAGTATCGCAATAGATCGGTGATTTGATTCCGCTTGCCCAAGTAAATAATTCGTTCGGATTTAATTCAACCGCACCGACTTTCAGCATAATTTGAGCAATTTCTTTTTCAATCGCCATTATTGTCCCTCCCAAAGTCGACATACTTCTTTATAGGCTTCCACAACATTTTCCGCTTTTGTCACCGCGCGTCCGACCACAATGTAAGTGGAACCGTTCTTCCGGGCAAAATCCGGAGTCGCCACCCGTTTTTGATCATGGACGTCCCCTCCTGGCAAACGGATTCCCGGGGTCACCCGGATGAAGGAGTCCCCGCAGCGTTCTGCAATCTGTTTCGCTTCATGGACCGAGCACACAACGCCATCCAGTCCCGCTTCTTTTGTCAGTTCTGCATAATGCAATACCGACTCCAGCAAGGTTAAAGGAATCCGTTGTTCCTTTTGCATTTGTTCTTCGGTCGTCGATGTCAATTGGGTCACCGCAATCAGCATCGGCCTTTTCCCGGTACTTCCCTCTTCCAGACCTTCGAGGGCCGCTTCCATCATGCGCTTGCCTCCTGCCGCATGGACATTGACCAAATCCACCCCCAGACGGGCGAGCCCTTTCATTGCGGATTTCACCGTATTGGGAATATCATGGAGTTTTAAATCCAGGAAAATGTCATGCCCCATCGCTTTTATTTTTCGCACAATATCGGGACCTTCCTGATAAAAAAGCTCCATTCCCACTTTTACAAACAGTTTCTCATCAAAATGGTTCAAGAATCGAAAAACCTCTTGTTCACCCGGAAAATCTAAGGCGATAATCGGTTTTGTCATGGGCGGTGGCTCCTTCCGATAATTTCTTTAATATGTTTCACTCCAAGTTCGTCCAATTTTGCCGGCAATTCATCAATCAGTTTCGGGCAGATGAACGGATCGACAAAGTTCATCGTTCCCACTGCCACCGCGGATGCACCGGCGGACATGAAATCGATGACATCTTGGACGCAAGATACGCCCCCCATTCCGATAATCGGAATATCCACTTCTTTATACACTTCATAAACCATTCGGATGGCAATCGGTTTAACGGCCGGACCGGATAATCCTCCCGTCACATTGGCAATTAATGGTTTGCCGGTTTTTTCGTCCAATCGCATGCCGATTAATGTATTGATCATGGTAATTCCGTCGGCTCCGCCAATTTCGACTGCCTGTGCCATTTCCACAATATTTGTCACGTTCGGCGACAGTTTCACATATACAGGGACTTTCGAAACCGCCTTCACCTGCTCAACAAGCTCCCGGGCAACCACCGGATCCGTTCCAAAGGTAATGCCCCCCTGCTTGACGTTTGGACAGGAAATATTTAATTCCAATGCTTTTACATTTGGGGCTGTTGATATGCGGCGGGCAACTTCCACATAATCCTCTGTCGTTGAACCTGCAACATTGGCAATAATCGGCACATCATACCGCTCCAACCATGGCAATTCCTCTGCCATGACTTTCTCTAGCCCCGGATTTTGAAGACCGATGGCATTCAACATCCCTGCGGGAGTTTCCGCTACCCGCGGAGTCGGATTGCCGAGGCGCGGTTTCACGGTCGTCGCCTTGATCATGATGGCGCCCAACTTCGATAAATCGTACAATTGGGCAAATTCGCGGCCAAATCCGAAGCATCCGGAAGCAGGCATGATGGGATTTTTCAAATCTAAACCTGGGAGTTGGATATCCAGCCGATTCATATTTTCACAACCCCTTTCTCGAATACAGGGCCATCTGAACAAATTTTTACATAGTCTTTCTCTTGTCCTTCCTCGGTTCTGCAAATGCATGCAAAACATGCGCCGATGCCGCAGCCCATCCGTTCTTCAAGTGACAAATATCCCTTTTTATTTTCATACATGGACGAGAGGGCTCTTAACATTGGAAGGGGCCCGCAAGAATAAAAGACATCAAAATCCGGCTTCAATTCATTCAACAAATCCGTCACGAACCCTTTGAATCCTTTGGAACCGTCATTCGTGACGTAATACGTTTCGCCTAACTTTGTAAACTCCTCCTCATAAAAGCACGCCTCTTCCGTTTGAAAACCGAATACGTGGATGGTGCGGACGCCGCGGTCATTTAACTGCTTTGAAAGTTCGTAAAGGGGGGGAACACCGATGCCGCCGCCGACAAGCAGGGCCGTTTGTCCCTCCTGAACAGCATCAACCGGGAACCCATTGCCCAGAGGACCTAATACATCGACTTCATCTCCAATTTGCTTTTGGGATAAAACATTCGTTCCTCTGCCTTGGACACGATAAATAACCGTAAATTCATTCGAATCCTTTTGTATGCTGGCAATGCTGATAGGGCGCCGAAGAAGCGGATCCAATAAATTCGAAACCCGTATATGAACAAATTGTCCAGGAGTCATCTCCTGAACAATTTGTCCTTGCAAAGTCATTTCGAAAATATTTTTCGCAATCTCCCTCTGACGAACGACAGTCATGCGTTCTTGCTGGATCATGAGTATACCTCCGATTTTGGCATTTCTTCAATGGCGAATGTCATTGATTCAATGACTGTAATCAAAGCATTTGCTGTATCGAGGGATGTCAAGCAAGGAATTCCATTTTCCACTGTTTCCCGGCGGATGCGGAAACCGTCGCGCGCAGGCTGTTTTCCTTTCGTCAATGTATTGATCACCACTTGCACTTCTCCATTTTGGATGACATCCACCAATGTTTTTCCTTTGCCGCCGATTTTTTCTACAACTTCTGCCCGGATGCCGGCCTCTGCAAATTTTTTCGCTGTTCCTTCCGTTGCCATGATGCGGTATCCGACAGCCTGGAAGCGTTTGGCAATGCCTACCGCTTCTTCTTTATCTTTATCCGCTACAGTGAACAAAACGGTTCCGAATGGTTTGATTTCAATGCCGGATGCAACCAGACCTTTATATAACGCTTTTTCCAAAGTCACATCTTTACCCATGACTTCCCCTGTGGATTTCATTTCAGGGCCAAGGGTGATATCGACGCGGCGAAGTTTTGCGAAGCTGAATACCGGCACTTTCACATATACGCCTTTTTTCTCTTCGACAAGGCCTGTTTGGTAGCCTTGATCCACAATGGATTGGCCCAAAATCACTTTTGTTGCGACATTCGCCATCGGAATGTTTGTAATCTTGCTCAAGAATGGCACCGTTCTTGATGCGCGAGGGTTTACTTCAATTACATAGACATTTCCGTCAGAAATGACGTATTGGATGTTCATAAGTCCAACGATGTTCAATCCTCTTGCCAAACGTGTTGTGTAATCCACAATCGTATCGATTTGCTCTTTTGTCAAGCTTTGAGGAGGATATACGGAAATGGAGTCGCCGGAGTGTACCCCTGCGCGTTCAATATGTTCCATAATTCCAGGAATCAACACATTTTCGCCATCGGAAATGGCATCGACTTCCACTTCTTTTCCTGTTAAGTAGCGGTCAATCAATACCGGATGATCCGGAGAAGCTTCCACCGCATTTTCCATATAATGCTTCAATTCTTCTTCGTTATAAACGATTTCCATTGCACGGCCGCCAAGTACGTATGAAGGGCGTACCAATACCGGGAAGCCGATCCGTTTTGCGATTTCCAGCGCTTCATCCAATGAAACCGCCGTATCCCCTTCAGGTTGCGGAATTTCCAATTCTTTTAATGCTTGTTCAAACAAGTCGCGGCTTTCAGCTCGGTCGATATTTTCAAGGGATGTGCCTAAAATTTTCACTCCATGGGCTGCAAGTTTGTCTGCCAGATTGATGGCTGTTTGCCCGCCGAATTGCACGACAACCCCAACCGGTTTTTCCAAATCGATGATATGCATCACATCTTCGATTGTCAGAGGCTCAAAGTAAAGTTTATCGGAAATAGAGAAGTCTGTTGAAACTGTTTCAGGGTTGGAGTTGATAATAATCGCTTCATAGCCGGCCTCTTGGATCGCCCAAACGGAATGCACAGTGGCATAGTCGAACTCGATACCTTGCCCGATCCGGATTGGCCCTGAACCAATAACGATGACGGACGGTTTATCGGAAACGATGGATTCATTTTCTTCCTCATACGTTCCGTAGTAGTAAGGTGTCGCGGATTCGAATTCTGCCGCGCAAGTGTCGACCATTTTATATACGGGCACAATGCCGTTCGCTTTGCGCAATTCATAAACCTCCGCCGCATCCATATCCCAAAGCTCTGCGATTTTCGGATCGGAAAAGCCCATGCGTTTTGCCTGTCTTAGAACTTCCAAATCTCCTTTGTTTTCTTTCAAAACCGTTTCCATATCGATGATGTTTTTCAATTTATATAAGAAGAATAAATCGATTTGGGACCATTCATGGATTTGTTCCACACTTACGCCCCGGCGCATTGCTTCGGCAATGAAGAAGAGGCGTTCGTCGCCGGCTTTTCTGATGCGTTTTTCCACCCAGTGATCATCATATTGCTCCGCATGTTTCAAATCTAGGTGGAATTGGCCAGTTTCAAGGGAACGCACCGCTTTTAAAATCGCTTCTTCAAACGTGCGTCCAAGAGCCATCACTTCTCCTGTAGCTTTCATTTGCGTACCCAAATTGCGTTTTGCAGATTCGAATTTATCGAACGGCCAACGCGGTATTTTGGCAACCACATAGTCTACGGAAGGTTCAAAGTCGGCATATGTAGTGCCGGTTACCGGGTTTTTGATTTCATCCAATGTCAAGCCGACAGCGATTTTCGCGGCAATTTTCGCAATCGGATATCCGGTTGCTTTTGATGCCAATGCAGATGAACGGGATACCCGAGGATTCACTTCAATCACATAATAATTGAAGCTGTTCGGATCAAGGGCCAACTGAACGTTGCATCCGCCTTCGATTTTTAATGCGCGGATAATATCCAGCGCGATGTTTCTCAACATTTGATATTCGCGGTCAGTCAGCGTTTGGACAGGCGCTACGACGATGGAATCCCCCGTATGGATGCCGACCGGGTCAACGTTTTCCATGCTGCAGACAACGATGGCATTGTCTTTTGAGTCGCGCATTACCTCAAATTCAATTTCTTTGTAGCCCGCAATGGACTTCTCAAGAAGACATTGGTTTACCGGGCTGTACTTCAAGCCGCTTGTTACAATTTCTTCTAACTCTTGTTCGTTATGGCAAATACCGCCGCCTGTACCTCCAAGAGTGAATGCAGGGCGGACAATTACCGGATAACCGATTTTTTCAACAAACGCTTTCGCTTCATCCAGGTTGTGCACAATATCAGATTCAGGAACAGGGGCTCCCAATTCAAACATCAATTGACGGAACATTTCACGGTCTTCCGCTTTATGGATCGCATCCAATTTTGTACCCAAAATTTCGATGCCCAATTCATCCAAAATGCCTGATTTTTGCAGAGCCACCGCCATATTTAAACCTGTTTGCCCTCCTAGTGTAGGAAGAATGGCGTCAGGTCTTTCTTTGCGCAGGATCCGGGAAACAAACTCCAACGTAATCGGTTCGATATATACTTTGTCCGCAATTTGGGTATCTGTCATAATCGTTGCAGGGTTTGAGTTTATAAGAATCACCCGATATCCTTCTTCTTTTAATGAAAGACAAGCTTGCGTTCCGGAATAATCGAATTCTGCAGCCTGTCCAATGACGATCGGACCTGAACCAATAACTAGAATGCTCTCAATGTCTGTGCGTTTAGGCATGTTGTTTTACCTCCCCTGCTTGTTCCATTAATTTGATAAACTCGTCGAATAAGTAGTTCGAATCTTCCGGTCCAGGAGAAGCCTCCGGATGGAATTGTACAGAAAAGACCGGGTATTTTTTATGTCGCAATCCCTCGATTGTTCCATCATTCAATGAAACATGCGTAATTTCCAAATCCGTACCTTCCAATGAATTTTCGTCGATGACATAACCATGGTTTTGTGAAGTGATTTCCACAATGCCGGTTTGAAGATTTTTTACCGGATGGTTTGCGCCTCGGTGTCCAAATGGCAATTTGCGGCTTTTCGCTCCGCAAGCAAGCGCCAACAATTGATGTCCTAAACAGATGCCGAACATCGGAACTTTTCCGATTAATTGTTTCAATGTTTCAATGGCTTCTGTTACATCCGACGGATTCCCCGGTCCATTGGATAATAAAATTCCTTCCGGATGGAAATTCAAGATTTTCTCGGCAGGTGTATTATAAGGAACAACTAGAACATCACAATCCCGTTTATTCAATTCCCGCAAAATTCCGTTTTTCATTCCAAAGTCCATCAGCACTACCCGTTTTCCTCTTCCTGGGCTAGGGAACGGCACTTTTGTAGATACATGTTTTACATGGTCTCTCAGATAAGGAGTTTCTTTCAACTGATTCACGATTTCTTCAACATTCACTTCCTCGCCCGCCGCAGTCAACATCGCGCGAACCGCACCTTTTGAACGGATGATGCGTGTCAATTTCCGCGTATCGATCCCTTCGATTCCAGGAATATCATGTTCTTTCAGGTACTCATCCAATGTTGTTTCAGATCGGAAATTGGAAGGAATTTTCGTCAATTCTCTTACAACAACCCCGCGGATTACAGGGGAGATTGCTTCAAAATCGTCGCTGTTGATTCCATAGTTTCCGATTAACGGATAAGTGAACGTAACAATTTGACCATAGAAGGAAGGATCGGTAATGGATTCCTGGTAACCGGTCATCCCCGTTGTGAATACAACTTCTCCTTGGCTTGCCCGGTCGCTGCCGAATGCTTCCCCTTGAAATACTGTCCCATCTTCCAAAATTAAGAGACGCTTTTTCATTATTCTTCCTCCTTATATACGACATTTCCTTCGAAGATTGTCATCACCGGCCAGCCTTTTGCTTTCCATCCATTAAAAGGCGTATTGCGGCCTTTTGAGTAAAATTCATTTGCATCGACGGTTTTTTCTTTATTTAAATCAATGATCGTCAAATCCGCGGAAGCTCCTACCTCAATTTTTCCATAAGGCAGATCGAAGATTTCGGCCGGCTTGATCGTCATCCAGTCCACTAATTGCTTCAAGGTAAAAATGCCTGTTTCGACAAAATTTGTATATAGAAGCGGAAAAGCTGTCTCAAACCCTACAATTCCGAACGGAGCCCCCACCATGCCGCAGCACTTTTCTTCCTGGGTATGGGGTGCGTGATCCGTTGCGATGCAATCGATTGTGCCATCAAGCAATCCTTCGATAAGCGCTTTTTTGTCCTCTGAAGAACGCAATGGAGGATTCATTTTCCAGTTTGCATCATCGCTCGGAATATCCATTTCTTCCAAAAGCAAGTGATGTGGACAAACTTCCGCCGTCACGCGGATGCCTGCTTTTTTCGCATCCCTTACCGTACGGACGGATTCTTTTGTGGAAACGTGGCAAACGTGGTATCTTGCGCCTGCAGCCTCTGCAAGCAAAACATCCCGCGCGATTTGCACCGATTCGCAAACGCTTGGAATACCAGGCAGCCCCAGCTCCTTATTGCGTTTTCCTTCGTGCATGACACCGCCATAAATCAATGAGTTGTCCTCACAGTGCGCAACGACGATTGCGCCGACTTTTGCCGCATCTTTCATTTGTTCATACATCGTCGAAGCCTGTTGGACGCCGACCCCGTCATCCGAAAAAGCGACAGCGCCATGGGATTTTAATTCGGCGATATTGGTGCGCTTTTCGCCGGCTTCATTCATTGTAAGGGAGCCATAAGGAAGAACTCGGACAACCGCGCTCTTTTTGATCAAATCCTTTACATATTCGAGATTTTCCACGGAATCAGGAACAGGCTTTGTATTTGGCATGGCACAAATCGTCGTAAATCCGCCTCTTGCGGCAGAACGGGTGCCTGTTGCAATCGTTTCTTTATGCTCGAATCCGGGTTCACGCAAATGGACATGCACATCGACAAATCCCGGAGCCACAAAATTTCCATTGCCATCGATTACTTGGGCTCCATCCGGCTTCTGCCCGCCAATGGCAATAATTTTTCCCTCATCGATCGTGATGGTTGTTTCAACCAGTTCCCCTTGCTCATTTAACATTTTGATATTTTCAATGAATGTTGCCACATTTATCTCCCCTTCAAAATGGTTTCGAGAATTGCCATCCGGATAAATACCCCGTTGCGAATTTGATGGAAAATCCTTGAACGTTTACATTCCACTAATTCCGAAGCAATTTCCACATCCCGGTTGACCGGAGCAGGATGCATGATGATGGCATGATCTTTCATTTGTTTTTCGCGTTCAATTGTCAATCCGTATTGTTGATGATAATTTTCTTTTGAAAAATGTACATCGTGCCGTTCATGTTGAATGCGCAAGAGCATGATGACGTCGCTTTCTTCTAAAAGGCCGTTCCATGAATGCTGTGCTTCAAAATCGCCAGCCCATTCCGGAGGACAGAGGAATTTCACATTTACCCCCAATCGTCGCAATGCAATGGCATTCGATTTCGCCACACGGCTATGGGCAATATCTCCAACTATTGTTACTGTCAACCCTTCAAACCGTCCAAATTCTTTATAAATCGTATACAAGTCCAATAAACTTTGGGAAGGATGCTGCCCTGTCCCGTCGCCGGCGTTGATGATGGAGAGATTGATCCCCTCAAGCAATTCATTATAATACTCTTCTTCTTTCGCCCGGATTACGACCGCGTCAAGGCCAATCATTTCCAAAGTTTTTACCGTATCGTACAATGTTTCCCCTTTCAGGATGCTGGAAAAACCGGCTTCGAACGGAATGACTGTGCATCCCACTTTCCGTTCCGCCATTTCGAAACTTGTTTTTGTCCGGGTACTCGGTTCAAAGAACAGATTTGCAACATAATAGGAGCGGTTCAACTTCGGTTCCGCGCCGTTTTCAAATTCTCTTGCCCTTTCTAAAATTGCCATTACATCATCATTTGTTAAATATTCCATTGAAAGTAAATTTTTCATTTTTGTTTCCTCCTAATATGGTTTAAAGGCTTAGGAGGGATGGCAAGCATGCCCTTGCCATTCGACCCCTTTTTTGCCTCACTGGACAAATCTTAAAGGATTGATGGATTGCTCTATTCTTCTTCAAACTCTTCTGCATTTTTCTCTCTGCCCGGAAGGATCAAGTTTAGGAATACGCCGATAATCGCGGCAAGTGCCATTCCTTCGATCGAAAAAGCTTCGGAGAACCGGATTGCCGCACCGCCGATTCCAACAACCAGAATGACAGAGGCGATGACCATGTTGCGGTTTTTGCTAAAATCCACCTTTTTTTCAACAATCATCCGCAGACCGCTGGAAGCGATGATTCCGAACAGCAGAATGGAGATGCCGCCCAAGACGGACGTCGGGATTGTTTGCACAAGCGCCATTGCTTTTCCGAAGAATGAAAGCAGGATGGCGATAACGGCCGCACCCATGATGACGTAAACGGAATATACTTTCGTAATTCCCAATACCCCGATGTTTTCGCCGTAAGTCGTTTTTGGCGGTCCGCCGATCAATGCGCTGACAAATGTTCCTAATCCGTCACCGAGGATGGAGCGGTGCAATCCCGGATCTTTGATATAATTCCGTTCAACGATTTTCCCCAATACCAGCTGATGACCGATATGTTCCGAAATCGTTACGATGACGACCGGCACCATCGCAAGCAAAATATTGGAGGTCACTTGAAACTCATAATCCACGCCGGGGATTAAAAAGTCCGGCAGAGCGAACCATGAAGCTTCTTTCACTTTTGTAAAATCGACGATACCAATGATTGCGGAATATATGTATCCAACCACCAGTCCCAGAAGGATCGGCATCGCGCTTAAAATATTTTTGAAGTATACGTTGAAAATGATTGCAGCAAACAAAGTGACCAAAGCAGCCGAAAAATGCTTGCCGCTATATTGTTTTACCAGTTCAGTTTCACCTGAATCAGGATTCACTTGCTCAACGGATATATTCATAGCCATGTCGACCGCCGTACCTGCAAGTCCAAGTCCGATGACCATGATGACAGGCCCTACCACAACGGCCGGCAATAATCTCATGATCCACTTGTAGCCGCTTTTATAAATCAACAAAGAAACAATGGCATAAACCAAACCGACCGCCATTGCACCAATCATTGCGTTTCCCGGATGGATGGCGGCGCCTTCCGGATCCAGCCCGCCGGATACCAGCAGCATCGGTGTAATAAATGCAAAGGATGAACCCAGGTAAGCGGGCACTTTAAATTGCGTTACAAGCAAAAAGATGATTGTCGCAATTCCGCTCGTCAAAAGCGCAATCGCGGGGCTCAATCCCACAAGCTGCGGTACTAAAATGGTGGAACCGAACATGGCAAACATGTGCTGAAAACTTAATGTGACCAGCTGTCCGCCAGTCGGCTTTTCATGTATATCGATGACTTGCTTTGACATGATGTTAACCTCTCAATCTGTATTAGTTCATTTTGTGCAAAGTGACCCGGTCCTCTCCGTCGACTTCTGTTACGTGAACGACGATTCTTTCGGAACTGGACGTCGGAATGTTCTTTCCTACATAATCTGCGCGAATCGGCAATTCTCTATGTCCCCGATCGATTAATACGGCCAATTGAATTTGGGCAGGTCTTCCCAAATCCATTACCGCGTCCAAAGCTGCCCGCACCGTTCTTCCTGTGTACAGCACATCGTCCACAAGGACAATTTTTTGATCTTTTACGACGTAATCAATATCCACTTGCTGCACTTTCGGCTCGTCCTCTTCGAACTTCGTGGATAAATCGTCGCGGTACAATGTAATATCCAGCTCGCCAGTACGGACTTTTTTGCCTTCGATTTTTTCGATTTTTTCGGCCAGCCTTCTGGCAAGGTAAGCGCCGCGTGTTTTGATGCCCACCAGAATCACTTGATCGATGCCTTTATTGCGTTCGATAATTTCGTGGGCAATTCTTGTCAGCGCACGGTTCATTGCCTGGGCATCCAACAATTCCCTCGCTTGGCTCATCCGCTCATTCCTCCTTTATATTTTTTCGACCGCACAAAAAAACCTCCTAAGCGTCAGCTTAAGAGGTTGAAATTACAGTAAAATAGTATGTTGGTATAACAATTTCGCATAAACCGCCCCTTAATCTGTGAAAGAGACAATTTCCCCTATTGTTTGGCCGTACAATCCGACAAAGGTCATACTCATTTAGGGCGATCGCCCATCGCCAAAATACCAACATCTTTTTACCTTTTCAGCCTCTCTGGACTGCCATTAAAGGTATTCCCTATTCAATTTTCACTGTCCTAAAGTATAGAACTAATTACCTTTCAAGTCAACCTTCTTTTCTTAATTGTTCAAGTAAGTTCACAAAATCTGCCGGCAAAGGCACTTCGAATTCCATATATTCCTTTGTCCGTGGATGTTTGAAACCTAAGACACCTGCATGGAGAGCCTGTCCGCCAAAATCTATCGTTTTTTTGGGGCCATATTTCGGATCCCCTACCAATGGATAGCCGATATATTTCATATGGACCCGGATCTGATGGGTGCGCCCCGTTTCCAATTGGCACTCCACCAAAGTATATTTCCCGCCAATCCGTTCCAGCACCCGGAAATGGGTGATCGCCTCTTTTCCATTGTCCACTATCGCCTGCTTTTGACGGTCTTTCGGATCCCGGCCGATCGGGGCGTCAATCGTGCCCTTATTATGCGGGATATGTCCATGCACTAGCGCAATATATTTTCTTTTAACCGTTTTAGTTGATAATTGTTCCGCGAGAGCCTTATGGGCCTGGTCGTTTTTGGCCACTACCAGCAAACCGGAAGTATCTTTATCAATGCGGTGGACAATCCCGGGGCGAAGGACTCCGTTAATGCCGGATAAATCTTTGCAATGATACAATAATCCATTCACCAATGTTCCGGTCGTATGCCCCGGAGCAGGGTGCACCACCATTCCTCTTGGCTTGTTCACGACAAGGACATCCGTATCTTCATATACGATATCCAGATCAAGTTTTTCCGGCAAAACTTCAAGTTCTTCCGGTTCAGGAACATCCACTTCGACGGTATCCCCTTCTTTTACTTTATATTTTGCCTTCACTTCCTTGCCGTTCACCGTGACAAGACCTTCATCTATCCAATTGGCGATTTGCGTCCGGGACCAATCTTTTTGTATGCTTGACAAAGCTTTGTCCAGCCGCTCCCCCGCATGTTCTGCGTCAATTGTGATGGATACAACTGTCATTGTTTCACCTTTTCCTGTTCTTTTTGTTCTTCCCTAAGAAACGCAAAAATCAACATGACCACTGAAATGGTCAATGCCGCGTCCGCAACATTGAAAATAGGGAAATCATAGTTGATGATCGGAATCAACACATCGATAAAATCGACCACTTCTCCGCGGAAAACCCGATCGATGAAATTGCCGATCGCCCCTCCCAACAAAACCATCAGACTGATTCCAAGGAAAGGCCTGTTTTTTCCTTCTTTATGAAAATAATAGATCACCGCACCAACCACGATGATAGTCACAATATAGAAAACCCACATTTGCCCTTGAAGCATGCCCCATGCCGCTCCACGGTTGCGGTGGCTTAAAATGCCAAACCACGGATCCCATACGGAAATCCGGTCTCCTACTTCCATATTGTGTACAACAAACCATTTCGTCAATTGATCGAGAATGATAATGAAAAGTGATACACTATAGTATTTTATAATATTAACCACAATCTTTCCCCCGTTTTGCCTATATATCCTCATTATTCTAGCATATCCCATCCATCAATACAGCTCAAATAATCTTGCGCGATGCATACAACATCTTTTTTGGCATTCGCCCTTCCGTTTCTAAACGAAAAACCGCCCTTGAACACTGGCGAATCCAAGGGCGGGACAGATTATTCGTAATGATGGATGACAATATCGGCGCAACGGGCGCACAATGTCGGATGTTTTTCATTTTGGCCGACCGTTTCAGAATAAGACCAGCAGCGTTCACATTTTTCCCCATCGGCTTTTGCAACAACGATGGATGTTTTTTCAAGAGCGATCGCATTTTCCGGAGCATCTTTCCGGCTTCCGTGCACCTCAAATTGAGACACGAGGGAGATTTGTTTAAAGTCCACTTTGTCATCGTTCAACAATGAAAGCACTTCTTCATCATCCGCATAAACAACAACTTTTGCGTCCAATGGTTTTCCGATGACTTTTTCATTCCGCGCTTCTTCAAGGGCTTTCAATACTTCATCGCGAATGGCCATCACTTTGCCCCATTTTTCTTTCAATTCTTTGAAATTGCTCCGCTCATCCACTTCCGGGAAGTCTGTCAATTGAACAGAAGGTTCTTCTTCGTTCAAGTAAGACCACAATTCATCTGTCGTATGCGGAAGAATCGGCGTCAAGATTTTGAGCAGAGTGAGCAGGCAATCGTACATGACCGTCTGCATCGCACGGCGGGCAGGATCATTTGGCGCCTCGATATATACCACATCTTTCGCCACATCCAGATAGAATGCGGACAATTCAACCGATACAAAATTGTTGATGGCGTGATATACGGCAGAGAAATCATATCGGTCATATGCGGCACGCACTTGTTTCAATACTTCCTGCAAACGCATGTACATGTATTGATCCACTTCACGCAACTCGTCATAAGGCACGCGGTCTTTTTTCGGATCAAAATCAAATAAATTTCCGTGCAAATAACGAAGCGTATTTCGGATTTTACGATATACTTCCGAAATTTGCTTCAATAAATCCATCGAAATGCGAACATCGCCTGTGTAGTCAACGGATGCAACCCACAAACGGAGAATGTCCGCGCCGTATTGTTTCATGACTTGTTCCGGAGCGATGACGTTTCCAAGGGACTTACTCATTTTACGGCCTTCCCCATCAAGAACGAAGCCGTGGGACAAGATGCCCTTATATGGAGCAAATCCGTTGATTGCAACGGAAGTGATCAATGATGAGTTAAACCATCCGCGGTATTGGTCGGAACCTTCCAAATAAAGGTCGGCAGGATATTTCATGCCGCGTTCAACAAGCACGCCTTGGTGAGTGGATCCGGAGTCGAACCAGACATCCATGATGTCTTTTTCTTTTGTGAATTTGCCATTTGGACTTCCCGGATGAGTAAAGCCTTCAGGCAATAAATCTTTCGCTTCTTTTTCGAACCAGATGTTTGAGCCGTGTTCGCGGAATAATTTTGCCACATGGCGGATCGTTTCCGGTGTAATGATTTCTTCTCCATTTTCCGCGTAGAATACCGGAATCGGCACGCCCCAGGCGCGTTGGCGGGAAATACACCAGTCGCCGCGGTCGCGGATCATGTTATAAAGGCGGATTTTACCCCAGCTTGGCGTAAATTCCGTATTTTCAATCGCTTCCAGCAATTGGGCGCGGAACGGTTCAATCGAACAGAACCATTGCGGCGTTGCGCGGAAAATGACAGGTTTTTTCGTACGCCAGTCATGCGGATAGGAGTGAGTGATGAATCCTAATTTTAATAAAGCCCCCACTTCTTTCAATTTTTCAGTCACCACTTTGTTGGCATCATCATAGAACATGCCTTCGAATCCAGGCGCTTCGCTCGTATAGCAGCCGCGGTCATCGATTGGGCTCAATACATCCAAACCGTATTTTTTTCCGACGATATAGTCGTCTTCCCCATGGCCAGGTGCCGTGTGAACGCATCCGGTACCAGCATCCAATGTTACGTGTTCCCCGACCATTACCAAAGAATCGCGGTCATAGAACGGATGTTTCGCCACAATGTATTCCAACTGTTGTCCTTTCACTTCTTGCACAATTTCAACATTTTCCCAGCCAATTTCTTTTGAAACATTATCGATCAATTCTTTTGCGATGATATACAAATTGTCATCCACTTTTACAACCGCATACGTAAATTCAGGGTTGACGGAAATCCCCAAGTTCGCCGGAATCGTCCAAGGAGTAGTCGTCCAAATGATGAATTTTGCATTTTCAGGTACTACACCTTTTGCATCTTTGATTTCAAAGCTTACATAAATGGACGGCGACTTTACATCTTTATATTCGATTTCCGCTTCTGCCAATGCGGACTCGGATGACGGAGACCAATAAACAGGTTTTAATCCTTTGTAAATATATCCTTTTTCCGCCATGCGGCCAAACACTTCGATTTGCCGCGCCTCAAATTCTGGAGTTAATGTAATGTAAGGGTTTTTCCAATCTCCACGGACCCCTAAACGCTTAAATTGGGCTTTTTGTCTTTCAATTTGTTCATAAGCATACTCTTCACAAAGTTTCCGGAATTCCGCAACCGACATTTCTTTGCGGTTGACCCCTTTTTTCGTCAATGCATGTTCGATTGGAAGTCCATGGGTATCCCAGCCCGGAACGTAAGGAACATGGTAGCCGGTCATCGAACGATGACGGTTGATGATATCTTTCAAAATTTTATTTAATGCATGTCCGATATGAATATCTCCGTTCGCATACGGAGGTCCGTCATGCAAAACAAATTCCGGACGGCCTTTTGTACGTTCATTGACCAATTTATCAATATCCATTTCTTCCCATTTCGCTTGGATTTTTGGTTCGTTCACCGGAAGATTTCCGCGCATCGGAAAATCGGTTTTCGGCATTAATAACGTATCCTTATACTCTACCATTGCATTTCCTCCTTCAAAAAATTTTTGCAGCTATCATCATTGATTAGGCCTTATATCCACACTTATTCAGCAAAAAAGAAAACCTTTGTACCGGCGGTAAAATAAAAAAAGTTTCTCAATCCCTGAAGGGACGAGAAACATTTGCCCGTGGTACCACCCTAATTCACAGCGCCGGAAATGACGCTGCCTCTAGACACTGTAACGTCGTGTGAACGAAATCACTTACTTGCATTTCAGTGATTTGGCTCAGGAGTGATTTTCTTTTTTGCTGCTTGTCCGGGCTTCCACCTTCCCCGAATCGCTATATTGCCGCAAGCAAAAAATACTTTCTCCGTCAACACCTGTCACCTTGTTTAAATTTCTGTGTATCAGTATATGAAAATCATGGCAGAGAGTCAAGTAGTTAGAAAATTGTTAAAATTTTTCTTCCTCAGTGGCGCTCTTTTTTAGGAAATCCTCGTCATCATCTCTATTAAATTGTTCCTGGATTTCCGTCAAACCAATATCATATTCCATTAAGTGATCCCAGTCATCGGAATTCAGCAAGTCCAACTGGGCTTCTACCAACATTTTGAAACGATTGCGGAAAACTTTGGATTGTTTTTTTAATGCATCAATCTCAATCGTTATTTTACGTGCTTTGGCCAAAGCTTCATTGACAATCCGGTCCGCATTTTTTTCCGCTTCCTTAATGATGAGCTTGGCTTCTTGCTGTGCATTCCGGCGCACTTCTTCCGCGGCTTCCTGAGCGACAACGATCGATTTTTGAAGCGTGTCTTCCAACGTATTATAATGCTCCATTTGTTCCGTCATCTGTTTTACTTTTTCCTCTAGTTCTTTTTTCTCGCGAAGCAGAAGCTCGTAGTCTTTAATAATCTGATCCAAAAATTCATTGACCTCGTCTTCCGCATAACCGCGGAATACTTTGGTAAACTCCTTATTATGTATGTCGAGAGGTGATAGTGGCATATTTTGCACTCCTTTTACGAAAATGTGGACATATTTTTATTATACCGTTCAATTTATCCCTTGACAGTAAATTTTTAAACAATTTACTTTCTCTTGATCTGGCTGATTGCCAGACGGATCTTGCCTTTCTTCGTTCGGCCTTCGATGCCTGTAATTTTGAAGCGTCCAAATCCCCGGCAGGAAATCATATCCCCCATTTTCAAATCGGAGGAAGGTTCTTCACAAAGGGCAAAATTGACTTTCACTTTGCTTCCGCGAATAAGGCTTTGGGCCTTTTGCCTGGAAATATTCAAACCGCTTGATAATACCGCATCCAATCGCATGGAAGAAACGGTTAAATATTTCTCGGACCACTCCTCTTGCGGAGGGAGCAGATGATCAAGGTTCTCCACTTCATCTATGCGGACAGACACCTTCCCCACTTTTTCTAAATTCACTTTCACATAACGGGCGATTTCTTTCGTGCATGCAAATTGGATGATATCTTCTTGTATTCTAATATCTCCAAAATGTTTCCGGTCGATTCCCAGGGAAAGCAAAGCCCCCAATACATCGGGATGCTTCAATGCAACAAATTTTGAGGGGTATGTTAATTGTAAAACGGAAATATCGTAATCACTAATAGAAGGAATAAAATAGGATGGCGTAATGAATACTCTTTTCCTCTCCGCTTCCTCAAAAATCCCTTCGCTGAATGCGCAAATCTCATCTCTGCTTCCAATGATGGATTGGACAATAAATTGCTCTCTTGGGTCTAAAAAAGCGGTCAATTTAGGAGCGTAACGGTCTTCCACTTCTTTTCTCCATTCGATGACCCTTTCAACAAAAGGGCGCTCATCTTTATGAAAATGCTGCAAAATATTCTGCATGTTGTCACTCTCACAGTCAAAACAATAAATAATTAAGAAAAATTGGAACATCATATAAAATGGATGTGACTCGATTTTGAGCCGCACCCATCGCTAAAAAAGAAAGCTCAGTAAATAATAAACTCCCCGCTCGATAAACGATAATGCAATCAATGCGATAATCGGCGAAAAATCAATCATTCCGATAGGCGGGATGAATCTTCTGAAAAAGCCTAAATAAGGTTCGCAAAGTTTTTCTAAAAATTGTCCAAATGCCGTTTCTCTGGTTGCTGGCACCCAGGACATTAAGATGTAAATAATAATCATTAGTGTGTAAATTCGAAATCCGAAGGAAATAATTTCTGTAATCATATTGAATCCCTATTACCTCTTTCGTTTAAATATCGTCGTAAAAATAATTGGAAATTTCACCTTGCACTTCTACATTATCCGGTGTGCATAAGAAAATATTATCCCCGATGCGTTGAATATCTCCACCTAAAGCATATACAGTGCCGCTTAAAAAATCAATGATGCGCAATCCTGCCTCACGGTCAATCCGCTGGAGGTTAACGATGACGGCCCGTTTATTTTTTAAGTGCTCGGAAATATCTTGCGCTTCTGCATACACTCTTGGTTCGACAATCATCACTTTTGTATTTTTCAATGAATTGGCCGACTGGATATTGATGACGCTTAACGTCTTTTCTTCGCCATGGCTATTGACAATTTTTTTCGTTTTCTTTGTGACAGTCTCTTGCGGTAATGCGACCGGTTGCTCACTCTGGGATGGATGAATTTCTTGATCTTCTTCGTCATCTAAATAAAAGAAGTTTTTGAATTTGCTGAACATGCCCATCTTTATCCCTCCTATCCAACAAGAGCTGTTCCGATTCGGATAAATGTGGCGCCTTCTTCAATCGCAATTTCATAATCGTTGGACATACCCATCGAAAGTTCTGTACAAGGTGCATACGGCAAATTCAACTTTATCACTTCTTGCTGCAATTCTTTTAAACCCCGGAATACTTTTCTGATCAGTTC
Source organism: Ureibacillus sp. FSL K6-8385 (assembly GCF_038593155.1). GTDB lineage: Bacteria > Bacillota > Bacilli > Bacillales_A > Planococcaceae > Ureibacillus > Ureibacillus terrenus. The sequence goes on along the minus strand of NZ_CP151968.1, from coordinate 735,057 downwards.
TTTGTCATCGGTATAAGGTGCCATCGTCATCAAACCGACCACCTGGATTTTCGTGAACTTTTCCAAAGATTGAATGAAAGGGATGGCTTCTTCTTTGCTTAGGCCATGTTTTGATTCTTCTCCTGAAATATTTACCTCAACAAAGCATTTTACCGGTTTTAATGCCCGTTTTTCGATTTCTTCCGCCAAGCTCATGCGATCCAGCGAATGCAAATAATCAATCTCATTAATCACTTTTTTTACTTTTCTTGATTGCAATGTTCCGATAAAATGCCAAACCGCTTTGTCGCCAATTGCCGCTTTTTTCTCAAGCAAGCCTTCCGGGCGGTTTTCGCCGAGATGGTGAATGCCCGCATCTATCGCTTCCATCGCCCGTTCAACCGAAACTTGTTTGGTGACTGCAACAATTTGTATATGATCATCTTCTCTGTTCGCTCTAGCTTTCGCTTCATCTATTTTTTGCTGTATTACTTCCAGATTTTCACGAATACTTGCCATTCCTGATCCCAACTTTACAACAATAGTTTCTTTCATTTTAATTCATTTTAACAATCAACTCTTTATTTTTCAATGAAATAGAGAAACTAACAGACCCCTTTCACCAAAATTACATCTTTCCCGATCACCAAAATGTCGCTGATCAGCACTTTCTGTACAGGTTCATCCCCGTGAAAAATATTCAGAAATTTTTTCGGTTGCGCTACAAGAAAAGCTGTAATCATGCCGGTTTGTTCGCATACTTCCGCATCGATGATGTATCCGATAAAACGGCCGCTTCCCGCCTCAATAATTTCCTTTTGCTGCACTTCTGAAAATTTCATTGAATCTCCTTTCGAAAATGACTTTACTTGCAGAAATTCAATTGGTGGAAGGAACGAAACGCTTTTTTTGGAAGAGATGCTCCCATTCATTATATCGGTTGAAGACCTATCTCATTTTATTTTATGTTTCAATGCGATGTTTGACCGCAAATCAAATATAATATGATTTCGTATATTTCGAAAAAATAAAAACGCACTTATAAAAAGTGCGTCGAATTGCAAAAGGGCTGACATTAACCGAATTTATAATCTTTCTGCATCGTCTCGATTGCATTTTTCTCGAGTCTGGAAATTTGGGCTTGGGATATGCCGAGAGATTTCGCAATTTCTGTTTGGGTTTCGCCGTAGTAAAACCGCTTGGCAAGAATCAGCTGTTGCCGTTCATCCAGCTTTTGAATGCTCTCCTTTACACTCACATACGCAACCCATTGCTCTTCCGAAACAGCTTCATCTCTCAATTGATCCATTATATATACGGCATCTCCGCCATCGGAATAAATTGGTTCTTGAAGGGAAAGCGGATCTTGAATCGCATCCAGCGCATAAAGTACGTCTTCTTTTTTCATGTCGATCATTTCTGCTATTTGTTCAATGGTCGGCTCATGCAGATTTTCCGATATGAATTTTTCTTTTGCCTGCATTGCTTTATAGGCAATATCCCTCAAAGATCTTGAGACACGAAGGGCATGATGGTCTCTCAAGTGTCGGCGGATTTCACCGATAATCATCGGTACCGCATAGGTTGAGAATCTGACATTATGCTTCAAATCAAAATGGTCGATGGCTTTTAATAAACCGATGCATCCGACCTGGAATAAGTCGTCCGCTTGTTCCCCCCGATGAGCGAATCTGCCCACGATGCTCAACACCAATCTTAAATTGCAAATGACCAGTTGCTCTCTTACCGATGTTTCTCCGTTTTTTAGCCGTACAAACAGTTCTCTCATTTCTTCATGTGACAATACCGGCAAGGATGCCGTATCAACGCCGCAAAGCTCGACTTTTGTACGCACCATCTTCTTTTCCTCCAGACATTTTATCTCTTGGATTGTTTTTTAAGTTTGTCCGAAAAGGAAAAGAATATGCGTGCGTTTGGCGTCCAATTTCATCCAATTCGCTAAGAAATCGGCTGGTTCAAGGATTCTCTCAACTCGGAAATAATTTTCTTTTCCAATCTTGAAATGTATGATTGCGAAATTCCCAAATGGTCCGCCACTTCTTTTTGCGTCATTTCTTTTTTGCCGTTTAAACCGAAACGGCATTCCATGATATATCTTTCTCTCTCGCTTAATCCGTTGATCGCTTCAAACATCGACGCACGCTCAATTTTTTTCTCTACATCATTCATAATAATTTCTTCATCTGTGCCCAAAATATCGGATAATAGCAGTTCGTTGCCATCCGGATCGGAATTCAGCGGCTCATCCAATGAAACTTCGCTCTTCATACGACTTGTCTTTCTCAAATACATTAAAATTTCATTTTCGATGCAACGGGAGGCGTATGTGGCGAGCTTAATATTCTTTTCTTTATTGTAGGTTTCAATTGCTTTGATCAGTCCGATAGATCCAATACTGATCAAATCTTCAATCGGTGTCCCTGTATTATCGAAACGTCTTGCAATGTATACAACAAGGCGCAAGTTTCTCTCAATTAATGTGTCCCGTGCTTTCATATCACCGTTCATAAAAGCTTCAATTACTGACATTTCTTCTTCTCTAGACAATGGTACCGGCAAGGAATCATGACCTCCTATATAGTATGTTTTTTTGGTGCGAAACTTACTAAATATTTTTAAAAGCAGTTCTTTTAATCTTTCAAACAACCATTCTCCCCCTTTTTTGAATTAGTTCAACGCTAAAATGTGGAGTATCATCTGTGCATTCTGCGGAAAGCGGGCATCGTGCCTTGTAAACACCACGTATTCATCCAATATTTCCTTCTTTATGTTTCCGTAAAGAACCAGACGGTCAAATCGAAAGGCTAACGCATTGGACGTTTCTTTTTGTACCGTTGACAATGTCAATACTCTGATCCTAGGGTACATAAAGGAAGGAAACATTGTGAGTTGATAAGGATTGTTGTCGTCCCAGGTAAGCAATCCTTTTTTGAGTTCTTCCGGCAGCTTTTCCTCCACTGCCCGGTACGATAAAAAATGCACCGGCTTGCCGCTGATCGGTTCCACACATTCATTTCCAGTGTCAATGAATCCTTTCAACGAGAAGGTTTGTTGAAAGAGCTCCAATTCACAGTCCACAAGAAAAGATTGTTGGAGCTTTTCCTTCACCATATTTCTCCATTTTGAATGAATGAAAGTCAAACTGAGAACCGCAATGCTTAAACAAAAGATAAAAAAAATGAGATCGGATTGGCGGAGCAAAAAGGGCAATAAACTGGTGAGCAACCCGCCAATAAAAAAGGTGGCAATCAAAAGCACTGTTCCTTGTTTCAACAATGTTTGAACCCGAAAGGAGAATGCGAGTCCAATTAAAAGAACAAAACTTAGAACAGCTCCGGCAAATGATTGATAAAGAACCGATGACACGAGGCCGCTAACGAATGCACTGAAA